>NZ_JALJRT010000006.1:0-51293 GCF_024519545.1 Serratia sp. Ser99
CCGTGGATAACGTGGTGGCCAAGGCGCAGGCACTGCTGAAATAAGGCATCTCGCGCCGCGTTACCCCAGGCCCGGCATCTTGCCGGGCTTTTTCGTTCTGGTGGAGACTCTTTTTAAAACTCCTATTAACTTCCACTCAATTGAGTTAACCACAAGCAGGTAGTTTATAACTTTACTTTATTTAAAATGACGTTAAAACCCGCACCAGACATAATGAAAATAAAATAACCCCCGCGATAGTTTTATTAAGAAATCAGTTTTCGAGATGTTTATTGATTTTTAGTGCCATTATTTTTATTGCAAAATGGCATATTAATAAGCACCTCATATAACTAATGAAACAGCGCGCCTTGGAACATGCTGTGCACATTTAAACAACAAAAACAAAACAACCAATAAAATCAGTTGATTAAAAACAATCTCGACAAAACACAATAGCCAACAACTATTGATATTTATTTTTTGATCGATACCACCGATAGATTTAACCGATCAAAAGATAAAAATTAATAGATTGAACGATACGAACATAGCGTGTAATTTTCATTCCTATTTTAAAAACCCAAAAGGATAAAATAAAAAAAACAAGAGAAAAGTGTTTCCTTCCGCATTTAGAATCAACTGAGACAATGATATAGGGATATTTAAAACTGACATGAGGGAGACACCATGATTATTATCAGTGAAACACTTGGAAACATAAATCGGCACAAAGAGTGGCAAGACAAGATCCGCGGAACCTCACCAGACTATCTCATTCTGGATTCCGCGCAGTTGGAAAAAGAATGTCATCAACAATCCACCCATGATGGGCTGAGGCTGGCCGTGTTTATGCCACCCAACAGCACGCTGGCGGATGGCGACATTTTAATCTGGGATGAGGAGACGAAAAACGCCGTTATCGTGAAGGTTATCTCGCATGACATTATGGTGATTAACCTGCAGCGCCTGCTCTGCGTCAATGCAGACGCCATTATTCACTATACGTTCAAACTGGGTTTGATTTTGGGGCAGCATAAGCTGCACGCCATGATAAAGAACAACCTGGTTTACGTCCCGATCACCATCGCGACCAGCACGTTGGACGCCCTGTTCAAAGAGAACGGTTTTCACTCCCTGTCCTATTGGTATGTCAACGGTGCCGATATTTCGTCCTTGTTAACCCCCAATGAAATCGATCTGCTGTTCGACGGTATCTTTCCCTCTAGCCATGCGTGACATCAGGAACCTATCCCGCCCGCTGTCAGCATTCTTTTTATAAATCAGAGGCCATTCACCCAAGCAACAGAGTATGAACACCCCAAAAAGCCGATGCGATAAAAGGAGTTTTCCATGGCAATTAATATGCAGATTTTTATTAATGACATGATTAAATGGATAGAAAACAATTTGGGTGCAGAGCTGGATATTGAAACCATTGCCAAGAAATCCGGCTACAGCAGATTCCATATTCAGCGGCTTTTCAAATTGCATGCCGGACTGACCATTGCCCAATATATCAGAATGCGACGAGTCACCGAGGCGGCTATCGCCCTGAGGTTCACCGACAGAAAAATCATGGATATCGCACTAGACTATGGCTTTGACTCTCAGCAGGTTTTTACCCGAATATTCAAAAAACAGCTAAAGACCACGCCAGGCGAGCTGAGGAGAAGCAAGCAATTAAACAATAAGCGGCTCTGCCATTCCTTATACATGCCGACGATGCCACAAAAAATACCGACGGGCCCACCTAACGCCCACAAGCATAGTTAGCGAACGTGGGGTCATCTCGCCGTTCACCGGCGAGATGACCAGCAGGTCTCAGCCCATGATCCGATGAATTTGCAGGTACTGCAGCAGCATGATGGTTTTGCCGTCTTTAATACGGCCGTCGGCAATCATCGCCACCGCTTCGGTAAAGGGCAGTTCTACTACCTCAATATCTTCGTCTTCGATACCGCCGCCGGCCGCATTGCGCTCGTCGTCATGGTACTCGGCAATAAAGAAATGGACGATCTCGGTTACGCCGCCTGGCGACATATAGGCTTCGAAAATCTTCTGCACGTCACCGACCTGAAAACCGGTTTCTTCTACCGCTTCGCGACGTGCGCATTGCTCTGGAGAATCGGCATCCAACAAGCCAGCACAGGCCTCTAACAGCATGCCGCTGTCGTTGCCGTTCACATAGGTCGGCATGCGGAACTGATTGGTCAGCACCACGGTCCCTTTGGCACGGTTGTACAACAAAATGGTTGCGCCATTACCACGATCGTAGACTTCGCGCATCTGCTGAACGGAACCGCCATCCTTACGCTTCAGATCAAAAGTATATTTGTGCAGCACATACCAGTTATCCGAAAGCAGCTCTTTCTTCACATTCTCAATTTTCGCCGACATGAACCCTTCTTCTTTTCCGTTAGCTGAAACGCAAAAATGATACCGCGATTAAGCGCCGAAGGGGCAATGGATTTGCAACAAAAAGCCCCGCGGCTCATGGAGCGCTACGGGGCATTTGACCGCAAAAGATTTAGAACCCGTTAGGAACGTCGCGCATGTCCGGCAGCTTGTGCGCAATCCCCTTGTGGCAATCGATACAGGTCTTGCCTTCCGTTACCGCCTTGTCGTGCATCTTCGCCGCCACGGTTTTCTGTGCGGTGAAGTCCATATACTCGAAGTTGTGGCAGTTACGGCACTCCTGAGAATCGTTGGCCTTCATTCGCGCCCATTCGTTGCTCGCCATCGCCAGCCGATGCTGGTCAAACTTCTGCGGCGTGTCGATCAGGCCGAACGCCTTGGCGTACAGCTCCTTGCTGGCCTTTATCTTACGCAGCATTTTCGGTGCCCATTCATGAGGCACATGGCAATCCGGGCAGGTCGCACGCACGCCGCTGCGGTTGTTGTAATGAACCGTGCCCATGTACTCCTCGTAGACGTTTTCACGCATTTCATGGCAGCCGATACAGAACTGCTCGGTATTCGCCGCCTCCATGCCGGTATTGAAGCCGCCCCAGAAGATGATCCCGGCGCCAAAGCCCAGCAGCAACAGCGTGCCCAACGCCAGGCGGCTTGGCCTGCGCCACCAGCGCCATAAACGTAACAGCAGGCCGGGCTTTTTCTCAGTCGTGGTGTGTTTGCGTTCGCTCATAGCTCCCCCGCTTAGCGCCCAAAGCCCGGCATGGGCTGGAAATCATTGCCGACAATCGGCGCCGCGTCGGTTTGCGGTACGTGGCACTGCAGGCAGAAGTAGCGACGTGGCGCGACATCGCTCAGCACCTTGCCGTCCCGGTCCATAAAGTGCGTCGGGCTGATGCGCGGTGCGCCGGTGGTGCGGTAATGCTCCACCCCGTGGCACTGCAGGCAACGGTTGGTGTTCTTGCTGATCTGGTAACCGTCAACGCTGTGCGGGATCATCGGCGGCTGATTGACATAGTTCAGCGCCATCCGCTCCTGCTGTTTCGGCATCGAAATCGGCCCGCCGACCGAGGCGGACACTTCCGGAGATTTACTGAGATCAACATCACCCGCGGCAAACGCCAGGCCGGCGAACGCCAGCGACAATAAGGTCACCCACAGGGCAAGCGTCTTTTTCATAACAGGGCTTTTCATTTTTATTTGGCTCCCGGGTAATAAAATGGGGTCTTCATTCGCAATTCGTCAGCCTCACACCTTCTGCAACTTCACGGCGCATTTCTTGAAGTCGACTTCTTTAGAAAGCGGATCGGTGGCGTCCAGCGTCAGGTTGTTCACCAACTGCGCCGCATCGAAGAACGGCATATACACCAGCCCTCTTGGCGGGCGGTTACGGCCACGAGTTTCGACGGAGCTGATCACCTCACCGCGGCGCGACAGCACCTTGACCTTGTCACCACGACGCAGGCCACGGCTTTTGGCATCCAGCGGATGGATAAACAACACCGCCTGCGGAAAGGCGCGATGCAGCTCCGGTACCCGTCGGGTCATGGTGCCGGTGTGCCAATGCTCCAGCACCCGACCGGTGGAAAGCCAAAGATCGTATTCGCCGTCCGGGCTTTCCGCCGCCGGTTCAAACGGCAGCGCAAAGATCACCGCCTTGCCGTCGGGTTTACCGTAGAAACGCACCGCTTCGCCCGCCTTCACATACGGATCCGTTCCTTCGCGGTAGCGCCACAGCGTTTCTTTGCCGTCCACCACCGGCCAACGCAGACCGCGTGCCTGGTGGTAACTGTCGAACGGCGCCAAATCGTGACCGTGGCCACGCCCGAAACCGGCATACTCCTCAAACAACCCTTTCTGCAGATAGAAGCCGACTTCCCGCGCCTCATCGTTGAGCTGGTCCGCCGGGATTTCCGACAGCGGGTACTTATTGACCTGGCCGTTGGCGAACAGCACGTCGTACAACGTTTTGCCGCGATATTCCGGCTTTTGCGCCAGCAGATCGGCCGGCCACACTTCCTCAACCTTGAAGCGTTTGGAGAACTCCACCAGTTGCCACAGATCGGATTTTGCCTCGCCCGGCGCTTTCACCTGCTGACGCCAGAACTGAGTACGACGCTCCGCATTGCCATAGGCGCCCTCTTTCTCCACCCACATGGCCGTCGGCAGGATCAGATCGGCGGCTAATGCGCTGACGGTTGGATAGGGATCGGACACCACCACGAAGTTGCGCGGATCGCGCCAGCCCGGCATCCTTTCTTCATTGATGTTCGGCCCGGCCTGCATGTTGTTGTTACACATCACCCAGTAGGCGTTCAGCTTGCCGTCTTTCAGCGCACGGTCTTGCGCCACCGCATGCAAACCGACTTTCGCCGGAATGGTGCCGGCCGGCAGTTGCCATTTCTGTTCGGCGATTTGGCGGTGTTTCTCATTGGTGACCACCATGTCAGCCGGCAGACGGTGAGAGAAAGTCCCGACCTCACGTGCGGTACCGCACGCAGAAGGCTGGCCGGTCAGGGAGAACGGCCCGCAGCCGGGCTTGGAGATCTTGCCGGTCAGCAAATGCAGGTTGTAGCACAGGTTATTGGCCCACACGCCGCGCGTATGCTGGTTGAAGCCCATGGTCCAGTACGACACCACCTTGATGTTCGGGTCGGCATACAGCTTCGCCAGCGCTTCCAACTGGTCTTCCGGCACGCCGCTCATTTGGGCCGTTTTTTCCAGCGTGTATTCCGCCACGAAGGCTTTGTACTCTTCGAAACTCATCGGCTCGGAGGCATCTGAACCCGGGTTTTTCGCTTTTTTCTCCAGCGGATGCGTCGGACGCAAGCCGTAGCCGATATCCGTCGCACCGCGGCGGAAGTTGACGTGCCGATTCAGGAAGTCCTGATCTACCGCGTTGTTTTGAATGATGTAGTTGGCGATGTAGTTCATGATCGCCAAATCGGTCTGCGGCGTGAACACCATGCCGTTGTCCGCCAGTTCGAAGCTGCGGTGCTCGAAGGTGGACAACACCGAGACGTTGACGTGCTGGTTGCTCAGGCGACGGTCGGTAATGCGCGACCACAGGATCGGGTGCATCTCCGCCATGTTGGAGCCCCACAGCACAAAGGCGTCGGCCTGCTCGATATCGTCATAGCAGCCCATAGGCTCGTCCATGCCGAAGGTACGCATAAAGCCCACCACCGCCGACGCCATGCAGTGACGTGCGTTAGGATCCAGGTTATTGGAACGCAGCCCGGCCTTGAGCAACTTGGCGGCAGCGTAGCCTTCCCACACCGTCCACTGGCCGGAGCCGAACATACCGACCGCCTCTGGGCCTTTCTCTTTCAAAGCCTGCTTGAACTTGTCGGCCATGACGTCGAAAGCCTGCTGCCAACTGACCGGGGTAAATTCGCCTTCTTTATGGTACTGGCCGTCTTTCATGCGCAGCAGCGGCTGAGTCAGACGGTCTTTGCCGTACATGATTTTTGGCAGGAAATAGCCTTTGATACAGCTCAACCCACGGTTGACCGCCGCGTCCGGATCGCCCTGCGAGGCAACAATACGGCCATTCTGAGTGCCGACCAGCACCCCGCAGCCGGTGCCGCAGAAACGGCATGGCGCTTTGTCCCATTTGATAGCGTCAGCACTGCCCGCTACCGCCTGTGCCACCGTGGGAATAGTCAGCCCGGCGGCGGCCGCAGCGGCTACCGCGGCATTAGCTTTCATGAAGTCTCGACGACTGAGTTTCATGGCGTTACCTCACCTTGAGTGTCCTGCTGGTGATAAACCAGCGATACCGCCAGCACGCCATCCAGATTGCGCACCGACTCAATTTTTTCCAGCAGCCCTTGAGAGCATGCCGCTTGCATCACTACCACCAGCTTGCCGTTCTGCTGATCCTGCGCCGGAATTTCCGTGTCAGCGATCGCCAGCAAGGCCGTGACGAGTTGGGGAAAGCTTTCCGGTCTCGCCTGCACGACCAGACCGCTGACATGCCATTCGCTATTCATCATTATTATTTTCGCTCTGGGTTAAGGTGACGGCGCCGGTCGGGCAACCGGCGACACAGGCACCGCAGCCGTTGCAGGCTGCTACATCCAGTACCGGCTGCGCCATTTCGCCCAAGCGGGGCCGAAAGCGGATCGCCTGGGGCTCGCAGCTGTCCTGGCAGCTGCGGCACTCCACGCCCCGCTGTGCCAGGCAGGCAGTACCGAATACCGCGTGTTGTCGCCAGGGGGTTTCCGTCAGTGGACGAAACACGGGTTCCGCGCAGGCCTGCGCACAACGCCCGCAAAACGTGCATTCCGCGCGTTGGAAATCAATTTCGGGAAAACCGCCGCTGCCGCTGATGAGCACCCCGGTTTCACAGGCGCGAACGCAGGCCTGACAGCGGGTGCAATCGGTAATAAAAAGGGATCCTTGCCGCGACCACGGGGGACGGATCGCTGCAGTTGGCTGACGCCATTGTCCTCCGAGCAGTTTGCGTCGCGACAATATGGTCATGCTGGTTATCCTTGACATTGCAAACACGGCATCGCGTGTAAATAGAACCTGTTTTTGTATTGTTATTGTTGCTGCTGTGCCCAGTGGGTTTCATCATGCTGACAGGCATAAACCCCTGAGAAAGACGGGGGTAAGATAAGAGGAGCGCGGGGGGTATATAATCCCCCTAAAGGGGTAAATACGGGGGTAGCTTGCGCCAGATCAATCTATTAATGGGGTTCGCGGGGTTTTCGTCCCCGATCTGCCGTCAAACGCTATCTAGTTGATTATATAACGTAGATGCTTACCGCTGCGACAAACGACCTGGCGCACAATGCCGCGCATTTTAGTTGCAAAAGTTATAATTTTGCTTTCGAATGAAACCCGGCAATGCCCATTGCCTGCAAGAGAAGGATGAAGGATTGCTTGTTAAACGTTCAGTGACCAGCAGCCTGGCCAAGGCGCTGTTTTGCATTGTGATTCTGTCCGTGCTCTCTACCGGGTTGGCGCTGACCACCGTCGCGGACAGCCTGCGCGATGCCGAAGCGGTCAACATCGCCGGTTCACTGCGCATGCAGAGCTACCGGCTGGCGTATGATCTCACCCGCTCCGCCCCGGAGCTGGAACAACACCTGCTGCAGTATCAGCAGTCTCTGCAAGCCCCGGCATTGCAAAAGCTCGATCGTTTTTACGTGCCTGCAGACGTGCGGGAAAAATACCTGTCGCTGCAGCACGCCTGGCAACCACTGGCACAGCAAATCCAGGCCGGTCAGTCGGCCGATTATCAGGCCAATATCGCCGGCTATGTTAACCAGATTGACCATTTCGTGTTAGCGCTGCAGCGTTATTCCGAGTTGAAACTGACCATCGTGGCCACCATTAGCGTCGTGGGCTATATCGCCATCATCGGTCTGGTGCTGTTTTGCATCCGCTTTATGCGCCGTCAGGTAGTGGCGCCGCTCAAGCATCTGGTAGACGCCAGCCAGCGTGTGCAACAGCGCGACTTTAACCATCTCCCGCTGGATACCGCACTGCCGAACGAGCTGGGCGTGCTGTCGCAGGCCTTTACCGCCATGTCCGGCGATCTGGCCAAACTTTACCAGTCGCTGGAACAGAAAGTGCAGGTGAAAACCCAGCGCCTGCAACAGGCGAACAAGACGCTGGAGGTGCTGTACAACTGCTCGCAGGCGCTGAGCGTGCGGCAGATAGATCAGCAGGCTTTTGAGAAAATCCTGCATATCGTGCGTCAAAGTGAAGATTTGCATTGCATCCGCTTAAAAGTGGCGGACAGCCTCAGCGAATGGCAGTTGCACAGCGGTCTCCCTTCATCGACGCTGGACTGGCAATCGCTGACCATCATCCAGGGCGACAAACCGCTGGGGGAACTGAGCTGGCAATATCAGGAACATCCGCCGCATCCGCACCTGATGCAGAGCGTGGCCAACATGCTCAGCCGCGGGGTTTATTTTAACCGGGCGCAGAAACAGCACATGCAATTCCTGTTGATGGAAGAGCGCGCCACCATCGCCCGGGAACTGCACGACTCTCTGGCGCAGGCCCTGTCGTTTTTACGTATTCAGCTCACTTTGCTCAAGCGCACGTTGGCGGACAGCACCCCCGACGCACAAGAGATTATCGCCGATTTTGATCGGGCTCTGGCCGATGCTTATCGCCAGCTGCGCGAGCTATTGACCACCTTCCGCCTGAACATTCAGGAAGCCGACTTGAACACCGCATTGAACCAATTGTTGGCGCCATTAAAGGTTCTTACCGCAGCGCGGATTCAGTTACACTGTCGGCTTTCTTCCCAGGCGCTTAACGCTCAGCAGCAGGTACATGCGCTGCAAATTGTGCGTGAAGCGGTGCTCAACGCCATCAAACATGCCGATGCACGGGAGATCGTGATTCGCTGTGAGGTCACGGCCGAGGGTGACAACAGGATCAGCATCGCTGACGATGGCTGCGGTATTGCCAGCCTGAATGAACCTGAAGGTCACTACGGGCTGACCATCATGAGCGAACGCGCCGCGCGGCTGGGGGGAACGCTGCGCATCCAGCGGGGTGAGCCAGACGGCACGGAAGTCCGCCTGACATTTCCGCCATAAAACCACGACCGTTCACCCTTCGTTACGGTTTAACGATGTCCGACGGTCATTTCAGGATGTTTGTGGCGCCAATTGCCACTATTTTATAAGAGTCAGTCCCACTGTGAAGCGTGCTGGACAGCGCGTTTGAGTGGCTTTACTCGCTACAGGGAGCATATTTCATGGTGATGAAGAATTACCGAGTGATGATCGTCGACGACCACCCGCTGATGCGCCGAGGCATCAAGCAGCTGTTGGGGCTGGATCCGCTGTTCAACGTGGTCGCCGAAGCCAGCAACGGCAACGAAGCCATTACTTTCGCGCTGCAGCAGGCTCCGGACGTGATCCTGCTCGATCTGAATATGAAAGGTTTGTCCGGCCTGGACACGCTGAAGGCGCTGCGCAATGAAGGCGTCGATGCGCGGATCATCGTGCTGACGGTATCAGACTCGCGCAACGACGTTTATGCGCTGATTGACGCGGGAGCCGACGGCTACCTGCTGAAAGACAGCGAACCTGAACAGCTGCTGGAGCATATTCGCTCAGCGGCGGAAGGACAAAACGTGATCAGCGACGCGGTGGCGGACTACCTGTTATCCCGCAGTGAACAACATAATCCTTTTGCCGAGCTGACCGAACGCGAGCTGGACGTCTTGCAGGAAGTGGCGCGTGGCCTGTCCAATAAACAGGTGGCGGCGCAACTGCATATTTCTGAAGAGACGGTGAAGGTGCATATCCGTAACATGCTGCGCAAACTGGACGTGCGTTCACGCGTGGCCGCGACGGTGATGTATCTGGAACACCGGAGTCAATAAGGCTTCCCCGGCGCGCCGGGGAGGGTTTATTCGATGGCGGCAAGCAACGCCTGATGATGCTGGTGAACCCAGCTCTTGTTGATCGGCCCCCAGCTTTCCAACTGGTAAAAACCGTCGTTATTGCGCACGCCCTGCTGAACAAACTGCAATGCCACTCCCAAGCCCGGCAAGGCTTTCAACACGTCTTGCAGGGTGCGACGCGGCCAGCCGGTCAATTCCATCAGCCGCGGGACGTTTGGCCGTTCGCTGTGGCTGATTAACCAGCACAGATAAAGACGACGGGCAAATACCGGGTTAATTTCCATGCCTTGCTCCTGCTTTAAGGTGAGTCCTGATGACGTCGCGGGAACCCCAGCGGTCAGGTCCTTGATTGCAATAAAATTGTCTTAATGACGTTTTTAACGGCAATGATGGCAATATTGCGCGTTTATCCTACCGTTATTTACATTATCTCCTTTTTTTCTCCACGCTTTACTCCCACTTCCCGAGTAAAGTGCATAAGCGCCGGAATCCTTCCCAGCCGCTGATAAACGCAATTCTGATGCGTCTTAAAGATAGAACAAGTCACAACGAGGTTCGCGCTGCATGGCCAATTTTTTTATTGATCGCCCGATTTTCGCCTGGGTTCTGGCAATTATTCTTTGCCTGACCGGCGCCTTGGCGATTTTTTCATTACCGGTGGAACAGTACCCTAACCTCGCGCCGCCAAACGTTCGCATCAGCGCCAACTACCCTGGCGCCTCGGCGCAAACGCTGGAAAACACCGTCACCCAAATTATCGAACAGAACATGACCGGCCTGGACAACATGATGTATATGTCGTCACAGAGCACCAATACCGGCCGGGCGACGGTCACGCTGACCTTTGAGGCCGGCACCGATCCTAACGAGGCGATGCAGCAGGTGCAAAACCAGCTGCAGGCGGCCATCAAACGACTGCCGCAGGCGGTGCAGACCCAGGGCGTGACGGTGTCGAAATCCGGCGATACCACGCTGATGATGGTGGCCTTCGTCTCCACCGACGGCAGCATGGACAAGCAGGATATTGCCGATTACATCGTTTCCAACCTGCAGGATCCGCTCAGCCGTATCAACGGCGTGGGCAGCATGGACGTCTACGGCTCGCAATACGCCATGCGCATCTGGCTCGACCCCAACAAGCTCAACAGCTACCAGCTCACCACCCAGGACGTGGTCAGCGCGATCCAATCGCAGAATGCGCAGGTGGCGGTCGGCCAGCTTGGTGGTACGCCGTCGGTCGACAAGCAGGCGCTCAACGCCACCATTAACGCACAATCACAGTTGCAAACGCCGGAACAATTCAAGCAAATCACCCTGCGGGTCAATCAGGACGGCTCACTGGTGACGCTGGGCGATGTTTCCACCATTGAACTGGGTGGCGAAAACTACGACTACCTCAGCCGCTATAACGGTATGCAGGCCGCCGGCATGAACATCAAGCTGGCGTCCGGGGCCAACGAGCTGCAAACCGATCAGTTGGTGAAAGACAAGATTGCCGAACTGTCGCAGTATTTCCCGCACGGGCTGGAGGCTAAAGTCGCCTATGAAACCACCCCGTTCGTTAAGGCCTCAATCAAAGACGTGGTGAAAACCCTGCTGGAAGCCATTGTATTGGTGTTCCTGGTGATGTACCTGTTCCTGCAGAATTTCCGCGCCACGCTGATCCCCACCATCGCCGTGCCGGTGGTGCTGATGGGCACCTTTGCCATCCTTTCCGCCTGCGGATTCAGTATCAACACCCTGACCATGTTCGCCATGGTGCTGGCCATCGGGCTGCTGGTGGATGACGCCATCGTGGTGGTGGAAAACGTCGAACGCGTGATGAGCGAAGAAGGTTTGCCGCCACGGGAAGCTACGCGCAAATCCATGGGGCAAATCCAGAGTGCGTTGGTCGGTATCGCCATGGTGCTATCGGCGGTATTTATCCCGATGGCGTTCTTCGGCGGCACTACCGGCGCCATTTACCGCCAGTTCTCCATCACCATCGTTTCCGCCATGGTGCTGTCGGTGCTGGTGGCGATGATCCTGACCCCTGCCCTGTGCGCCACCCTGCTCAAACCCATTGCCAAAGGCCACCATCACGGCAAGCGCGGCTTCTTCGGCTGGTTCAACCGCATGTTCAACCGCAACGCCGACCGCTACGAGCGTGGTGTGGCGCGGGTGCTCCATTCCAGCCTGCGTTATATGCTGATTTACGTGTTGCTGCTCGGCGGGATGGCGCTGCTGTTCATCAAGCTGCCGACCTCCTTCCTGCCTCAGGAGGACCGTGGCGTATTCACCGTTCAGGTGCAGCTGCCGCCAGGATCGACCCTGCAGCAAACCACCAAGGTCGTGGAAAAGGTGGAAAATTACTTCCTGACCAAAGAAAAAGAAGATGTGCTGTCGGTGTTCTCCACCATCGGTGCCGGGCCGGGCGGTAACGGACAGAACGTGGCGCGTATGTTTATTCGTTTGAAAGACTGGGAGTTGCGCACCTCAGGTGCCAACAGCTCTTTCGATATCATCGATCGCGCGACTCATGAGTTTAATAAGATTAACGAGGCTCGGGTGATAGCCAGCAGCCCGCCGGCCATCACCGGCCTGGGCAACTCATCCGGTTTCGATATGGAACTGGAAGATCACGCAGGCCAGGGGCACGACAAACTGATGGCGGCACGCGATCAGTTGCTGCAACTGGCTGCGGCCAATCCCCTGCTTTCACGGGTGCGTCACAATGGCCTGGATGACAGCCCGCAGTTGCAAATCGATATCGACCAACGCAAGGCGCAGGCGCTGGGCGTCTCCATCGATGACATCAACAACACGCTGTCGACCGCCTGGGGTTCCACCTACGTCAACGACTTTGTCGATCGCGGCCGGGTGAAGAAGGTTTATGTGCAGGCTGCCGCACCGTTCCGCATGCTGCCCGGCGACATCGACAAATGGTACGTGCGTAACAGCGCAGGCGGCATGGTGCCGTTCACCGCCTTCGCCACCTCGCATTGGGAATACGGCTCACCGCGTCTGGAACGCTATAACGGCAACTCGGCGCTGGAGATTGTCGGCGAAGCGGCTGAGGGCGTCAGTAGCGGTACCGCGATGGCGGAAATGGAGAAAATCGTCAGCCAGTTACCGACCGGCTTCGGTCTGGAATGGACCGCCATGTCCTACCAGGAACGCCTTTCCGGTTCGCAAGCGCCAGCGCTGTACGCCATTTCACTGCTGGTGGTGTTCCTGTGCCTGGCAGCGCTTTATGAAAGCTGGTCGATTCCGTTCTCGGTGATGCTGGTGGTGCCGCTCGGCCTGATTGGTGCCGTTGCTGCCACCTGGCTGCGTGGGTTGGAAAATGACGTTTACTTCCAGGTGGGGATGCTGACCATTATCGGGCTGTCGGCGAAAAACGCCATTCTGATCGTCGAATTCGCCAACGAGCTGAATCAAAAAGGGCAGGATCTGATGTCGGCCACGCTGGAAGCCTCGCGCATGCGCCTGCGGCCGATTTTGATGACCTCGCTGGCCTTTATCTTCGGCGTACTGCCGATGACCATCAGCAGCGGCGCCGGCTCCGGCAGCCAACATGCGGTGGGCACCGGGGTGATGGGCGGCATGATTTCCGCTACCCTGCTGGCGATCTTCTTCGTGCCATTATTCTTCGTGCTGGTACGCCGCCGTTTCCCTGGCAAGCAACCTATACCCTAAATAATTGGAGTTGCATCGAGGCGGCAACGCAGCGAATCCCCAGGAGCTTACACTAGTAAGTGACTGGGGTGAGTGAGGAAAGCCAACAAAGATGCAGCTTTAAGTATGACGGGTATTTAGCCACTACAACGGAAGACGCAGGGGAATAACGGACATAAAAAAGCAGCGTCGGGTAACCGATGCTGCTTTATTTCGAACCCGAGGCTCGATCCCAAGGTGTTTCAATGACCAACCAATAAACCAACCTTGCTATCAACTTTACCGCAGTGTCAGTTACCTAACATCTCATCGATGAAGTCTTTCCAGTTTCCCAACTCACGATCAACCATAATAATTCACAACCTCAATTAATAGACGAAGCGAATTCTACGCCTGTTTTTTGAGCAAGTGAAGCACCTCGGGAACGATGCCACCCGCGAAAACAGGGGATAGTGCACATTTTCGTACTTATCTTATCGAGCAAGAACTACGGCTATTCCCTTCCGATATCAATCCAGCAAATGAGATAGATAAAAGATCTAAACCGACCGCCATTGGCTGGCGGCCGGAGCTTTAACTCAGCGAGATTTAGAAATCAACGCGCAGGCCAAGGTTGTAGTGACGGCCTTCAAGCTGCGGATAAGCGCCCCAATTGGTGGTGCGTTTAGGGGCCGTATCCAAGATGTTATACACGCCGGCCATCACCTGAGTGTGCTTATCCAGGCGATAAATCACGCCGGCATCCAACAAGGCATAAGCGCTATAGCGGGTATGATTACCGGTATCCTCGTTGCGGCTGCGATAATTGACCTTGGACCAAACGTCCAATGCCGAAGCTGCGGCCCACTTGGCGGATAAGTTGGCCATGTGTTTCGGGAAGTCATTCAGCGCATAACCCTTGTTGATGCCGTTTTTCTGTTCACTCTTGTTAAACGTATAGTTTGCGCTGAGGTTCAAACTGTCAGTCGCCTGCCAATCGGCATTGAGCTCCACACCGTAGACATTGGCCTTGCCGATATTGAAATATTTATCAATGGAATCGGCGTTATAGCCGTTAACCACGCAAGGGTGATTCTCACTCGCCTCGCAGATGTTAACTTCAGCGATTTTGTCCTTGAAGTCGGTATAAAACACCGTGGCGTCGAGGGATAAATCACGGTTGTTGTTCCAGTACAGGCCCAGCTCGGTATTCACGCTGGTTTCCGGCTTCAGCTCGCTGTTGCCCACCGACAGATAGGGATAAGGCGGGTTGCTGCCACGCGGCGTAATGAATTGATCCGAGTTTTCCCGCAGCGAAGGTTTTTTATAGCCGGAAGAGATCCCGCCCTTCAGCGCCCAGGCTTCGTCTAAAATCCAGTTGCCGTAGAGTTTCGGGCTGATGTGGGTGCCGAAGTAGTTGTCCCTGTCCATACGCGCCGAGGTTGTCAGCGAAAAGTCATCGATATTCCACTGCCCTTCGGCAAACAGTGCCCACCCATCACGCGAAATTTTGGTTACCGGATCGATCCCCGGCGCTTTTTTACTGTCGGCGTAGAAATCGTCATTGAGCGTTTCGCGGCTGTAATTGGCACCGACGGTCAGGTTATGTTCCCCCAAACTCAGTTTGGCCTGGCTATTCAGCACATAATTTTCGGTCTGGATATGCTGCGGGGCCAGGCTGACGGAGCGATATACCGATTCGCCTTTCTCGTACTGGAAATAACTGGTGGTGGCGACACTGTCATCCACGTACCAACCTGAATGAGTCAGGCTCAGAGCATCGCGATCGAAGTCCCAGCCCCACGGCGTACCGCCGCCTTTGGCAGAACGGCTGCGTTTTTTCTCTCCTTTGGCCAGGTTCAGATCGAACAGGTTAGTTTCATTGGCGGCAAAGCCGAGCGTCATGTCGAGCGACTTCTTGTTGTTTTTGCTGAAGGCGTTAGGTTTTTCATCTTCACGGCGATCGAGGTAGTCCGCCGACAGGCTGAGGCCCAGTACATCGGGCACCAAGGGCCCCATCAAAAACAGATTGGCTTGTTGGGTGTTACCGAAGTCCTGATGCTGTTGCAGGAAGCTGTTGCCGGCAATCGAGCCAATCCACTCCCGTACGCCAAACGGCTTTTTGGTGATCACGTTGACCACGCCGCCAATGGAGTCGGAACCGTATAACGATGACATAGGGCCACGGATCACTTCAATGCGGTCGATGGCCGCCAGCGGCGGTAAAAAACCGGCTTCGGTACCGATATTCTGACCATACGGGCGCGACTCGCCGGTATTTTGTTTGATGCTGTTGACCATGAACGAGGTGTAACTCGAGTCCATGCCGCGGATCATCACATCGCCGGTCACTTCGCTCCCGGCCCCGTTGCTGACGAACACCCCGGAAACATCCTGCACCGCTTCGGCGACATCCCGGCTGTTCTGCTTTTCGAAGGTCTTTTTATCGATGACGGAGATACTGGCGGGGGCATATTTTTTGTTCTGCTTGAACCCGGAGGCGGTCACCACGACCTGATCCTCTTGCAAGGCATCCTTGTCTTTTTCTGTCCCGCCTTCCTGTGCGTAAACCTGGGGTGCGCACATCAAAGCCAGCGCAATGGCCGTGGCGATGCGGGAGCCCTTTCCCATGGAGGGTTGATTGATCATTTCCTTTCCTAATAAAGCCTGTTTCCGGTGGGTGTTGTCGCCCACAAAGCCTTCCCAAAACGGCTGACGCAATAAAACGCAGTACGCATCAATGCCACCACGAGCGTCGCCATAACGATCTGTCGTTATGATTTTTTATTTACACTTCTTAACAGTCGCCGGGCGAATATAGCGGATATTTTCAGACATTAAAACGAAATGAAAATCATTACATAGTTTAAACATGCCGGAAACATCGCCATTTAATAACATGATTTTATGAGGGATATTTAATAAATCATTATATTTCAATGCCAAACAACCATATCTTCATATGATTAATTAAATGATATTGATATTAATAATCAATATCATTAGCATCGGCGAATCGTAAACTGATGTAAAGGAATGTATATGAAGATGCACCTGTCCACTTCAGGCAAAGGTTTCTCCCTCAGCGCCCTGGCGTCTGCCGTGCTGCTGTTGTCTTGTTCAACGCTGGCCGCTGACCTTCCCGAGAGTCAATTTCAAACCAAACCGGTCGGGCACGGCCTGTATGAACTGGCTTTTGATGGCACCAGCAACACCCTGTTTGCCGCCTCTACGCCTTCCTTCGCCAAAGAAAAAAACGGCGGTATCGTCTTTAGAGTCAACCCCGCCACGCTGGCCACCGACGCCAATATCGTCACTAAGCGACGTGCCTTCGCCACCGCATTGGATGAGCAGCGCCATCTGTTGTACATCGGCAACACCGTCGACGGCTCAGTCACGGTGATCGATACCCAGACCGGTAAAGAACTCGCGACTATTCAACTCAATGAAAGCGTGAAAGACGATCAGTTTGTCCCGACGCGCGAACTGCTGCTCGATAAGAAAAATCAGCGCCTTTATGTTTCCGGCACGGCGCAAAAAGGCGTGCTGTGGGTCATCGATACCGCCAAGCGGGAAAAAATTGCCACGCTGGGCAACATGGGTGAATACCCGACCGGCATTGCGCTGGACAGTGAACGCGGCCATATCTACTGCGTTAACGGCCGTGGCGAACTGATTACGCTGGACGCCACCAGCCATAAGATCCTCAAACGCGTGGTGGTCGAACCGACCAAGAAACACTTCTTCCTCAATGTCGCTCTGGACAGCAAAACCGGCCGTGCGTTTATCACCGATCCGGATCTGCCAAACGTCCTGGTCGTGGACGTCAACAGCGGGAAAATCTTGCACCAGATTGACGTAATAAATTCTCTGGCGGTGCTATTTAACCCGCTGCGCAGCGAGATCTACATCACTCACCGTGAAGCCAAACGCATCAGCATCGTCGACAGCAACAGCTATCAGGTGAAAAACAGCATCACTACCCATGCATTGCCTAACAGCCTGGCGCTTTCTTCCGACGGCCAGCAGCTGTTCGCCAGCATCAAGCAGTCCAAGGAAGAGATGGAGAAAAAACAGGATTACCTGATCAAGATTGATCTTGGCGGATTGTGAGGCATCTCCATGGCTAGTTTTATGATTCGCCTCTCCGGCGGCGCACTATTGTGTGTCCCGGTGATGATGGCGCAGGCGGCAGGCACCGAGCAGACCGCCCACAGCCAAAAAGAAGAAACCCTGGAGGTGGTCGCGTCCCCCTTCAGCGATGACGGCAGCACCGAGAATACCGGCTCCTACACCACCAAACAGATGACCACGGCAACCGGGTTGCCGTTGAGCATTAAGGATACGCCACAGTCGGTTTCGGTGATCTCGCGCCAATTGATTGACGATCTCAACGCCAACTCGCTGAAGGAAATTCTGCGCTGGTCTACCGGCGTGAGTGAAAGCAATTACGATAGTGAACGTTCTTCGTTCAACTACCGTGGTTTCAGCGTGGACAGCTATCAATACGATGGTATTCCTACTTTCTTTGACTCCGGCTATTCCGGCGGGGAATCCGAAATTGACTCGATCACGCTCGATCACGTAGAGATCGTCAGGGGTGCGGCAGGATTGTTGAACGGCGTCGGAAACCCGGGCGCTGCGATCAATCTGGTCAGGAAAAAAGCCTCCAGCCTTTCTCCTTTTTACCGTACCGAGCTTTCGGCCGGTTCCTGGGATCACTATCGCACCACGATCGATGCCGGTACCCCGCTCAATGATGAAGGTACCGTCAGGGTGCGCGTCGCTGCCTCCGGTGAACGCAGCCACTCTTTCATGGATCGCCATCAAGAACGCAAAGGGACGGTCTACGGGACGTTGGAAGCTGACCTGACCAGCGCCACCCTGCTGCGTCTGGGGGCTGACTATCAGCAAAACCGGCCAAAAGCTTCCACCTGGGGCGGCGCGCTGCCGACCGGCTGGTTCAGCGACGGCAGCGAGATCAACTGGGATCGCCACTACAGCGGGGCTTCAGACTGGTCAAGCTGGGACACCACCCTCAGCACCCAGTTCGCCACGCTGGAACACCAGTTCGCTAACGACTGGAAAGGCGTAGCCAACTACACCCACAACCGTCAGGCCTTCGATGCCAAAATGGCGATGAGCCTCGGCGGCCTGATCGACCCGGACACCTGGGCGGTGAAGCCTTCAACCCCTTACGCCGGGCGCTATGAAGGCTATCGGGATCAGCACGCGGTAGACCTGAAGCTGAACGGGGACTTTTCAATGCTGGGCCGTACCCACAAGTTTGTGGTGGGCAGTTCCTCCGCCTGGCAACACAGCTACAGCACCTATCGCAGTGCCAGTACCACACAGCTGTTTAGCGGCAGCCTGAAGGACTGGAACGGCGGCCTGGGTGAACCTGCGTGGTCAGACAAAATGCCGCAGCAGGATTTCCGTACGCGGCAAATCGGGATTTACAGCAGCGCCGACTTCTCGGTGACGGATCAACTGGATCTGGTGCTCGGTGCCCGCTTCAACAGCTTTAAAAACACCACCACCACCACGGCGAACAAAGTGACTCCGTTCCTGGGGGCGGTGTATAAGCTGACCGATCAGGTCTCTGCCTATGCCAGCTACACCGACATCTTCAAGGACCAGAACTATCTCGACAGCAGCGGCCACTATCTGGCGCCGATCGAAGGGGTCAACAAAGAGGTGGGCATCAAGGCCGCGCTGCTGGATGAGCGTCTCAACGTTTCGCTGTCGGCGTTCCGCATTACTCAGGATAATCTGGGCGTACTGGATGAAAATCCGGAAAACATCAACGCGCTGCAACAGACCTATCATGAGAGTCAGGGCGCAACCAGCAAAGGGGTGGAGTTCGAGCTGAGCGGTGAACTGGCGCAGGGCTGGAATGCCCAGTTGGGCATCACCCATTTCTCCTTGAAGGACAAGGATAAGGTTGATCTCAACACCGAGCAGCCCCGCACTCGCATCACTCTGTTCACCACCTATCAGTTGACGGGTGCGCTGCGCGATCTGACGCTGGGCGGTGGCGCACGCTGGCAGAGTAATGTTTATGCCAACGTCCAGGGCGCCAGCAACGGTGAATTTGTCGAGCGCAAAGCCGAGCAAGGGTCCTACGTGCTGGTCGATGCGATGGCGCGTTACAAGCTGACGCCGCAAACCTCGGTGCAGTTGAACCTGAACAACGTTTTCGACGAGAAATACTACTCGCAGGTGAATTTCTACAGCACCCGCAACTATGGCGAGCCACGTAACGTTATGGTGACGCTCAAGCACGAGTTCTGATCGCCCTACAGTATTAAACGGCCCCGGATAACGGGGCCGATTTATTTCTAACCGCTATATCCCTTGTATGATGAATTCTTCCGTAGTAGCGTGCCAAAGGTATAAAAAACCCCCATTTCTCTGAGGCCATGTCATGTCCCCTACGCTGACCATCGAACAACTGAAAGAGCTGGGCCGTTATCAAGACGCCACCGAACTGGCGCAGCAGCAGTTGCTGCAACAACCGGAAGACGCAGTGCTGCACTACCAATTAGCCTGTCTGTACGACGTGCAAGGATTCGAGCAACAGGCAATTCCCTGCTACCAGGCCGCGCTGGCGCGCAATTTACCGGCTCCGCAGCGACAGGAAGCCTGGCTTGGCCTGGGCAGCACCTATCGGGCGCTTGGCCTGTATCAGCAATCGCTGGCCACCTTCGATCAGGGGTTGGCCGAATTTCCCGAGGCCAAAGAGATCACCCTGTTTCGCGCCATGACGCTGTACAACCAGGGTGAAACCAAACAGGCGGTGGCCGATTTGTTGGTGCTGTTAGCGGAAACCTCCTCACACAGCGACATCAGCAGTTATCAGCGCGCCATTCGCCAATACGCTGCCGATCTGGACCGTATCGGCTAGGAGGAAAACATGGAAATTGTCACCGATCCAAATCGCTATGGCGTCGACTGGTCGCAATTGGCCGCACTGTTGGAAGCTGCAGGGCTGGGCCAACGTGACCCGCAGGTGCTGCAGCGCGTTTACCAACACAGCCAATTTTGCTACTGGGGCTATCGCGATGGCCGATTGATGGCCACCGCCCACGCCATCAGCGACATGACCTCGGTAGCCTATTTGGCCGACGTGGCAATCCATCCGGACTTTCAGGGGCTGGGACTGGGGCGACAGCTGATGGATCGGGTGATGCAGGATTTGGCGCCGCTCGGCAAAGTGTTTATCTACTCGGTTCCCGACAAGCTGGCATTCTATAAAAAATACCGCTTCCGCGAGCTGACCACCGGCATGGTCTATGCTGACAGCGTGGCTTTGGAACGCCTGGAGCAGAATGGCTATGTCCGCTAAACAGTCAATTTAACGAGGAAAGTTGCAGAATATGTCTGACCTATGCTGGCTTGGTGAAACCGAGCTGAAAAGCGACAACGTCAGCCTGCTCCCACTGCGTAGAGAGCATGCGCAGCCCCTGGTACAGGCAGCCGCCGACGGACGCCTTTGGGAACTTTGGTTTACCTCGGTACCCACAGAAAATACCGTCTCAGATTACATCGACTTTGCCTTGAGTGAACAGGCCGCAGGACGAGCGTTGCCGTTCGTCGTCGTGCACAACGCCACGCAAAAAATCATCGGTACCACCCGTGTTTGTCATGCCGATGCGCAAAACCGTCGCGTTGAAATTGGCTACACCTGGTATGCCAAGAGTCATCAAAAAACCACCGTCAACACCGAGTGCAAACTACTGCTACTCAGTTATCTGTTTGACTCTCTGGCGGTGATTGCCGTTGAGTTTCGCACTCACTGGCACAACCAGGCTTCCAGAGCAGCTATCGCGCGACTGGGTGCCAAGCAAGACGGAGTCCTCCGGAATCACCAGAAAAATGCGGATGGCAGCTATCGGGATACGGTGGTTTTCTCCATCATCGACCACGAATGGCCGATGGTGAAAAAGAACCTGGGTTATAAGTTGCGACAGGTCAGAGACGAGTAACGGTCCGCTAAGCTACAGCGTCTTCATCATGAAAACGCGGCTGGTGCCCGCCGGCAGACAGGGTACCTCGCCAAAGCGCGTCCAGCCGTTCAATTCATAAAACTTCGGCGCCTGAAAGCTGATGGTGTACAGCACGGCGGAAACACAGCCTCTGCGCCGCCCTTCCAGCTCGAAACGGCGCAGCAGTTCGCTGCCCAACCCCGATCCGCGCAGCGATTTTGGCAAATGAAACAGATCCACAAACAGCATGCCCAACGATGAACGTCCGCTGATGCCGCCCAACACTTCACCGCTGGCCGGATCTCGCACCACCACCGCCAACGGGCGACGATCGTTGGTGCCGGTTACCTCGTCGTTATATTGATTCAGCCCGGCTTCAATCAGGGCTTCTATTTCTTCCGTCGCATTTTCGGCAACTTCAATCAGGTATTTTTCCATGATCATCTTCTTCTTATGTAGGGTGACTGAATAGCGCACTAAGATTAGCAAAATCCGCCGCAATAAATGCGCGCCGTTTTTTTTCAGCTTTTCCCCGGCTTTCAGGCCATTGGACGGTGGAACTCCCCGCCATTTTTCGGCATGCTGGTCGCTGGTTTTCATTTCACCGCCCCCGGCGGTTTACCACCGGCCACACGCGCCGGTGTGGGTTGCAGAGAAGGTTCTTACTCCATGACGTTGACCATGTACGGCATCAAAAATTGTGACACCATCAAAAAAGCACGCCGCTGGCTGGAAGAACAGGGCGTGGCTTATCACTTTCACGACTACCGCGCCAACGGGCTGGACGAACAGCAACTGCGTGGTTTTGTCGAACTTTTGGGCTGGGAACCGCTGCTGAATACCCGTGGCACCACCTGGCGCAAACTGGACGAAGCGCAGCGCAACGCCTGCGATAATGCCGATGCGGCCATCGAACTGATGCTGGCCCAGCCGGCCATCATCAAGCGCCCGCTGCTGAGCGACGGCAAGGGGCATGCTCTGCTCGGTTTCAACACCGACAGCTATCAGCAATTTATTTCCGAGGTGGCAGCATGACTTGCCCGGTAATCGAACTGGCCCAACAACTGATCAAACGTCCTTCCCTCAGCCCGCACGACGAAGGCTGTCAGGCGTTGATGATTGAACGTCTTGAAGCCATCGGCTTCACCGTTGAGCCTATGCCTTTCGGTGATACCCTGAATTTTTGGGCCTGGCGTGGCGAGGGGCAAACCCTGGCATTTGCCGGCCACACCGACGTGGTGCCGACCGGCGACGAAAAACGCTGGGACAACCCGCCGTTTGAACCGACCATCCGCGACGGCATGCTGTATGGCCGCGGCGCGGCGGACATGAAAGGTTCGTTGGCAGCCATGGTAGTGGCGGCCGAGCGCTTTGTGGCCGCCAATCCGCACCATCAGGGGCGTCTGGCATTCCTGATCACCTCCGATGAAGAGGCCAGCGCAACCCACGGCACGGTGAAAGTGGTCGAAGCCCTGATGGCACGCAACGAGCGTCTGGATTACTGCCTGGTCGGCGAGCCGTCCAGTACCGAACGCGTTGGTGACGTGGTGAAAAACGGCCGTCGTGGCTCTATCACCGCAAACCTGCACATCCACGGCATTCAGGGCCACGTCGCCTACCCGCACCTGGCGGATAACCCGGTACATCGCGCCATGCCGGCGCTTAATGAGCTGGTGGCGATAGAGTGGGATCGCGGCAATGAATTCTTCCCGCCGACCAGCATGCAGATCGCCAACGTGCAGGCCGGTACTGGCAGCAACAACGTGATCCCCGGTGAGATGTTCGTCCAGTTCAACTTCCGTTTCAGCACCGAATCGACCGATGCGACGATCAAACAACGCGTGGAAGAGCTGCTCGAGCGTCATCAACTGAACTACAGCATCGAATGGCGTCTGTCTGGTCAGCCGTTCCTCACTGCGCGCGGCGCATTGGTGGATGCGGTGGTTAATGCCGTCGAACATTATTCTGAGCTGACGCCGCAGTTGCTGACCACCGGCGGGACTTCTGACGGTCGCTTCATCGCCCAGATGGGGGCGCAAGTGGTTGAGCTGGGCCCGGTAAACGCCACCATCCATAAGGTTAACGAATGCGTCCACGCGGCCGATCTGCAACTGCTGAGCCGCATGTATCAACGCATCATGGAGCAATTGATCGCATGATCACGCCAGAAATGCTGACCGGGCGCTCGACCGACCATCTGGCGCCGCTAAGCGGTAACCACCGCATGCAGCCTGCCGCAGTGGCCGCGTTTCTCGCCATGCAGCAAGCGGCGCATGCCGCCGGGTTCAATCTGCAACCCGCCAGCACATTTCGCGATTTTGAACGGCAACAGGCGATCTGGAATGGAAAATTCTGCGGCGAGCGACCAGTATTAGATAAGGACAGCCGACCGATCGACATCACGCCGCTGTCTGACGCCGAGCGCTGCGAAGCGATCCTGCGTTGGTCGGCCTTGCCGGGCGCCAGCCGCCATCACTGGGGCAGCGACCTGGATGTCTATGACCCCGCACTGTTGCCCGAAGGGCAAAAGCTGCAGCTGGAACCGTGGGAATACGAACAAGGCGGTTACTTTTACCCGCTCAATCAGTGGATGACGGAACACATGGCCGAATTTGGCTTTTATCGTCCGTTCACCGAAGACGGCGACGGCGTGGCGGTGGAGCCCTGGCACCTGAGCTACCGCCCGCTGGCGCAGGAAGCCGAACATCTGCTGACGCCTGCGCTGCTGTTGGCGGCCTGGAAAGATAAGGACATTGCCGGAGCTCAATGGCTTGAAGCCCATCTGCCAGCGATATTTTCGCGTTTTATACGCGCCGAAGGAAAGGAGTGAATATGGAATGGTTAGCTGACTACTGGTGGATTATCCTGCTGATTCTAGTAGGGATGATCATCAGCGGGATCAAAGAACTACGCCGCGTCGACGTGAAAGGCTTTCTGGCCGATAAGCCGAAGCTGCCGCCGCACCGCGATAACAACGCCGAGTGGGATGACGAAGACGACTGGCCGAAGAAAAAATGACATCAGGGCGCATTATGCGCCCTGAAGCTTATTTAAAGGCGATCAAGTCGCCGCGCTTGCCGAACATTGCCTCTTCCCAGTAGCGCTGCGGCACGTAGTAATGCAGCCGTTCAAGCGCGCTGTCCATCATGTCCTGATTGATGGCATGCCCCACGCCCTCTTCCACATCCAGCGTAAAATCGACGCCGTTGGCCTGCAGCCTTTCCGCCGCCGCCTGGGCATGTTGCACCGAAATCACCGCATCCTGCTCACCGTGGATCAAATGCACCACGCTGTCACCGAACGCCTGGTCGGGCAGACTGGCAAAGCGCCCGCTGAAAGCCACCACGCGGCCGGCCAATTTAGGCTCCGCCTTCAGGGCTTCCAGCGCCATGATAGACCCCTGAGAGAAACCCACCAACGCCGTGCCGGCGTCATTCACGCCGCTGTGTTGCTGCCAGTAACGCACAGTTTCAATAAACAGTGGCATCACTTCGGCAATGCGCTCAACGCGATTTTCTTCGGTGACGTCCTGCACTGAAAACCACTGGCGGCCGCTGCCGTTACCAAAAGCAGAGGGGCCACCCACGCTGACCACCAGCGCCTGCGGGAATTCTTTAGCGAAATAACGGCCAATTTCCCCCATTGCCACCGGGGTATCGCCGACACCGTGAAACAGCAGGATCAGCTGCGCAGCCGGTGTTGCCGGGCTCTGGACAACGAAATGCTCATGTTTCATCGGTGACTCCTCGTGTGATTAAGATCCTGTCCGGCGCCAGATGCCCCGGTTTCTGCCAGCTACTATACGCTGCTGAGAAATCAGGAAAATCGGGTTTTATTGAGCAACATCTTCAATTTATTGCAACGACTGGGCCCACGCTTTCCAGCGCAGACCGTGCTGCGCATCCAGCTGTTCGAGCGCCAGTCCTGCCTCGTGTCGCCAGCGGCGCAGCAAGGCTTTCTGCCCGCTAAACCCTAGCCGTGCCACGCAGACTGCTGGCGCCAACGACTGCTGCAGATGCATCCGCAATGCGGGCAATGATAGCGTACTGGCCAACAGTAAGCGTTGCAGTGCCCCGAGGCTGGCCTCCAGCGGCCGATGCGCGAAGGCAAATCCTGCCAGCTCACGCCAGTCGTCCTCTCCTAGCTGCGTATCGCCGTCGTCTCCGGGGATCTCTATTTGCAGATCAATACGCGGCTGCAACCAGCGCCAGTCACGTGCCAGGTGTTTATGGGCGGCATGGCGCAACGCCTCGCCCTGTTCGCTCAGCGGCAGGATCGCCATCGCGGTGTAACAACCACTGCTGGCCTCCGTCTTGCTGCCGATGCGAGCCAGTTCAAAACCGCAAGATTGCCAGAAACGCCACAGCGGCTCGGTATAGCCAAAGCTGACCGAGAGATAATCCAGCCCCTGTACTTGCTGGCGCTGCTGAGCAATGAGATCGCGGGCAATGCCCTGTTGACGCAGTGCGGGTAACACCGCAATGCGGGTGATGCGCCGCGAACGTAGCGTAGGTGCCCACCATTGCCCCCCGTGCGCCGCCAGCGATTGTGCCACCAGGTTGCCACGCGGACGCCGTCGACCAGCCCAGACTTCGTGTGCCAGTTCGGCGCTCAGTCCGCCTTCCTCCACCAGCCACAGGGCGCCGACAACCTCATCGTCTACCTGAGCCAAACCAAAGTGCATGCCCGGCGCATCCATCAATCGCCGTAAATCCAGTGGTGAAGTACGGTAATGGGCACTGCTCAACAAAGCGTAAAAACGCGCTAACCTTTGCGGATCGGCGCACAGCATGGTTTGCTCAGCCCCGCTGATGCTCACCGGCTTATCCGTTACCTGCCAGCAGGGTTGCTCGTTAAACAGCAGCGCGTTATCTATAATGCGCTCCAGCGCATCGCCCTGCGCCCAACGCATCGGTTGATCTAATCCCAATGCCTGGAACGCGGGCAGTCCGGCGCAGAATTTCAGTAAAAAACCCCGGCCGGTGCCTTCATAACCCTGCACCGTGGTGGTCAGCAAAACGCGCGGGAAATAGCTCACCAACTGCTGCAACAGCGGGCCAGGTATCGCCGCCGCTTCGTCCACCAGCAGCCACCCTACGTCGCTGACGTCCTGTTCGCGGCAATGGGCTAACAGCGCATCCGGTGCCCAGAATTGCGCACGTCCCTGCGCCCATTCGGCGGCGACTTCGGTGGCAGCGCGGCTCGGTCCGACCAACCAGCAGGTCTGCGAGGTGTTCGCCACCAGCATACCCGCTACCGTTGACTTGCCGCGCCCGCGTGCGGCGGTCAAAACCCAAATGCCCGATGCCGCGCTCAGTAATTGCGCCAGCAGCCGCTGCTGCTCGGCGGTGGGTTGGCCGTCTGGTGCCTGCCACTGCGGACGCAGCGGCAATGGCGCCAGCGTCAGCGCCTCACCCTGCCGCCAGACGGTGACTTCGCTGTCCGCCGTCAGATGCCGCTGCAGATGATGAATAAAATTTGGGGTGGTGATCGGTTGTGGGCAATCGCTCCAGCGCAGGCTGTCGTCATCCGGTTGCTGAGGCCACTGCTGCCACGGCGGCGTCAGCAACAGCAGCCAACTGCCGGCTCGCAGCGTGCCCGACAGCGCGGCCAGGGCTTCAACGTCCAGCCCTTTCGTCGCATCAAACACCGCGTGCAGGCGCTCTTGCCCCAGCAGCGTTCGCACCGCACCGCTCGCCAATGCCTGCAGACCCGGCGATGGGTTTTCCCCTACCCACGGCCAGTCACCCGGCAGGGTACTCGCCAGTTGTAGCGCCTGCTGGCGACACCATTGCGGCTCGCCACTGATCACCAGCAGGCACCTGATGCCCTGCTGCTGCATAAGTTGTTGCATTGCCAGTAACATAACCGTGGATCCAGACCTGAAAAAAATGCCGGAGTCAGGCTCCGGCATGGCATGTTAACGGGATGCGAAGGTATTGCAGGTGTTCGGATCGCCGCTGTCGAAGCCCTGTTTAAACCAGGTGTAGCGCTGCTGCGAAGTACCGTGGGTGAAGCTGTCCGGCACCACCCGTCCCTGCCCTTGCTGCTGCAAACGGTCGTCGCCGATCGCCTGCGCGGCGTTCAATGCCGCCTGCAAGTCGCCCTCTTCCAACATCTGCTGTTTCTCGGCGTATTTGCCCCACACGCCGGCAAAGCAGTCCGCCTGCAGTTCCATTTTCACCGACAGGCGGTTCACTTCCGCCTGGCTGGCACCCTGCTGCATTTGGCGCACTTTCGGCTCGATACCCAGCAGGTTCTGCACATGGTGGCCGACTTCGTGCGCCACCACGTAGGCCTGGGCAAAGTCACCGCCGGCACCCAGCTTGGTTTTCATATCCTGATAGAACGACAGGTCGATATACACCGTTTTGTCACCCGGGCAATAGAACGGCCCCATCGCCGCCTGACCGGTACCGCAACTGGTGCGCGTTACGCCACGATACATCACCAGTTTGGGGGGCTGATAGGTTTTGCCCATACGCTGGAAAACTTCTTTCCAGTTATCTTCGGTAGACGCCAGCACCACCGAGGTAAATTTAGCCAGTTCATCGTCTTTTGGACTGATGTTGGCGCTTTGTTGCTGAGTTTGCGGGCTCACGTCCCCACCGTTCAACAGCGGCGAGAGATCGATGCCGTAATAGCCGGCCACCAACACCACCACCAGAATGGCGATACCGCCCTTGCCGCGAGGAACACGAAAACCGCCACCGCCGCCACCCAGACCTGAAGACTGCCCGCGACGATCCTCAACATTGTCACTTTCCCGACGCCCTTGCCAACGCATAAATAAACTCCAGATTAGGTTTTTGTCATTGTACGCAATACCCAAAATAATTGGAGTTGCATCAAGGCGGCAAATGAGTGAATCCCGATGAACTTACTCAAGTAAGTGATTCGGGTGAACGAGTGCAGCCAACACAGATGCAGCTTCAAGTATGCCGGGTATTATCATTATAAGTGCTGAGCAGCGGAGGAAATGTAGAATTTTTCCGGAAATGCAGTCAGAGAGAAATATTGCGGGAAGTTAACGGGGCCGAATGGCTCCGTGAGACTGCTGACAAACAGAGAATGTTTGGCGGCAGGCGCTAAAGGTTTTGAAAATAAATCTGGAAAATCAATTTATTGATTTTCGGCTGATAACACAAAGGGGGAAAAACCACGCTTTATCCCCCTTTGTCAAAATCTGACGGGGCCGGATGACCCCGTAGAGCGCGACAACGCTTAGTCGAGCTTGACGCCGATGCGACGGGCCACTTCTTCATAGGCTTCGATCAAGCCACCCAGGCTCTGGCGGAAGCGGTCTTTATCCATCTTGTCCAGGGTGTTTTTATCCCACAGGCGGCTGCCGTCCGGCGAGAACTCATCGCCCAGCACCACTTCACCGTTGAACAGGCCGAACTCCAGCTTGAAGTCGACCAGGATCAGGCCCGCGTCGTCAAACAGCTTGCTCAGCACGTCGTTTGCCTTGTAGCTCAGCTCGCGCATACGCGCCAGGTGCTCTTTGTTCACCCAGCCGAAGGTTTCACAGTAGGATTCGTTGACCATCGGATCGTGCATGGCATCGTTTTTCAGGAACAGGTCGAACAGCGGCGGGTTCAGTACCAGGCCTTCTTCGATGCCCAGACGCTTCACCAGTGAACCGGCAGCGCGGTTGCGGATCACGCATTCGACCGGCACCATGTCCAACTTCTTCACCAGCACTTCGTTGTCTGACAGCAGGCGTTCCATTTGCGTCGGGATGCCGGCCTCTTCCAGTTTGCTCATAATGAAATGGTTAAACTTGTTGTTCACCATGCCTTTGCGATCGAACTGCTCAATGCGCTGACCATCCAGTGCTGACGTATCGTTGCGGAACTCCAACACCAGCAAATCAGGGTTTTCGGTGGTGTAGACGGTTTTTGCCTTTCCGCGATACAACTCAGCTAGCTTTTGCATCTTACATACTCCAATAAAGAATTGTTTTAAAAATGCTTTAACACACAGGCGTGATATACCCAAAATAATTGGAGTTACAGCAAGGCGGCAGGTGCGGGACTCCCCGCGAGCTTACTCAAGTAAGTGACAGGGCGAATACACGTAGCCAACACGGTTGTAGCTTCAAAAATGATGGGTATATTGTGCCAAAACTGCGACGCAAACGATACCGTATTGTTCAAAGAAAAAGGGGCCGTAGCCCCTTTTCAATCAGTTAACGCTGGTTTTACTGAATGCTGCCTGGAAGGCCGCCACCAAGCCGTCGTTTTGCGACTGGGTCAATGGCTTCCCTTTAGGATCGATAAATTGCAGGCTGGTGCGGTTGTTCAAGTCCCCGACCTGCAGTTTGTAATCGCCCTCTTTCAGTTCAGGATCCTTGGCGCCCAACGCATCCCAATCGCTACCGCTCAGGGATTTGTAGGTGACGGCGACGGTGCCCTGCGGACGGCTGCGGTCACCCACTTTCATCCCCAGTTTCTCCAACGCCGCAGGCAGGCGATCCCATACCACGGTGTAAGGGCCGCGCACTACCAGCATCGGCAGGCCGGTGTCATCGGCGCTGCTCTGCACGTCCAGCGCGCCGAAGCGGTTGGCCGTCTGGCTGCTTGCCAGGTTGTCCTGCTTGTCCAGGCCTTCAACGATGGTGTTCATCATCATGCCGTTGTAGCGCTGCACTTCTGACGGGTCGGTAATCTGTTCGGTTTTACCCTGCTGCTGCAGGCCCACGGTTTTCACCGTCAACGCCTGCTGGTAACCCTGCTGCTGTACGCTGATCTGGTAGCGGCCTTCGTACTGGTTGTCTTCATCCAGACGGTTCCACTTCACCCAGTCGGTGGTCAGCGTCTGACCGGCGTCCTGACGTGAGGCGATTGCGATATTTTTCGTCTGCAGCATGCTGACAACGCGCGACCACAGGTTCTGGTTCTGCGGATTGTTTTCCAACAGCAGCGTACCGCTGTCGCCGGCATATTGCGCGCGTGAACCGCTCAGCAATGCCAGTGGCTGCACCGGCGGACGAATATCCAGTTGCTTGCCGACGCCGCCTTTCAGCGTGGTGGCCGGAACATCATAATTACCGCTTTGCACCGGCAGGATCATACCGGCTGGTGCGTTCAGTGGCTTGAGCACCGACGCATCGAGGTAAGACTCATCGCCGCTCACCTGGCGTTTGTAACGCTGATCGGTGGTGCAGGCGGCCAGCATCATAACCAGCGAAATACCCACGACTTTTGCTACCGTCGACTTTTGCAATGAATAAACCATCAAATTTCCCTTAGAGTTACAGCAAACCGGCGCTTTTCAACGCGCGTTCCACTACCGGACGGGCAGCGTCGGTCAACGGCGTCATAGGCAGACGCATCGTATCGGTTGCCATCAATCCCAATGCCTTACAGGCCCATTTCACCGGAATTGGGTTTGCTTCTACAAACAAATCCTGATGCAACGGCATCAAGCGCTGATTTAAGCGGCGTGCTTCAGCAAAGTCGCCCTGTGCTGCCAGCGCGCAAAGCTGCGCCATTTCACGCGCCGCCACGTTGGCCGTCACGGAAATCACCCCTTTGCCGCCCAGTTGCATGAAGTCCAGACCGCTGGCGTCATCGCCGCTCAGCAAAATGAAATCTTCATCATCAACCAGCACTTGGATCTGACTTACACGACTTAAGTTCCCTGTTGCCTCTTTAACAGCAACAATATTCTTAATTTTTGCCAAACGCGCAATCACCGGCGGCAGCATGTCACACCCGGTGCGCGAAGGCACGTTATAGAGGATCTGCGGCAGTGCGGTGCTTTCGGCAATCGCCTTGAAGTGCTGGTACAGCCCTTCCTGAGTCGGTTTGTTGTAGTAAGGCGTGACCGTCAGGCAACCCACTACGCCGGTATTTTCAAAGCGCTGGGTCAGCGAAATGGCTTCGGCGGTGGCGTTGGCGCCGGTACCTGCGATCACCGGAATACGGCCTGCGGCCAGTTCCAGCGTCTGCAATACCACGTCAACGTGCTCGTCATGGGCAAGCGTTGCGGACTCGCCGGTAGTCCCTACGGAAACGATGGCCGCAGTTCCACTGGCTACATGATAATCAATCAATTTTTTTAGGCTCGCGCGATCGACAGCACCTGTGTCGTCCATCGGCGTAACCAGTGCAACAATACTTCCCGTAAACATTGGCCGTCCCCTCCACAAACAAGTCACTCATGGTACTTTTGCTGCCTATCCAAAAGCAAGCAAACAACGGCGTTGTAAGCGCTTGGCAGGCGGTTTTTTTTATGTTTACCATGGTAACCCCATTGAGCACGACAGGAAGCTCCATTTTGCCTAAGCCAGATGAACACTATCTCGTGATTACCGCGCTCGGCGCCGATCGCCCCGGAATCGTCAATGCCATCACCCGCCACGTCAGCAGCTGCGGGTGCAATATCGAAGATAGCCGTCTGGCCATGCTGGGTGAAGAGTTCACTTTCATCATGCTGCTTTCCGGCAGTTGGAACGCCATTACCCTGATCGAATCAACCCTGCCGCAAAAAGGCGCGGAGCTGGAGCTGCTGATTGTGATGAAGCGCACCAACTCACACGAAAGGCCACCGATGCCGGCCACGGTGTGGGTGCAGGTTGAGGTGAAAGACTCGCCGCACATCATCGAACGCTTTACCGATTTGTTCGACTCCAGCCAGATGAACATTGCCGAGCTGGTATCGCGCACCCAGCCTGCGGAAGGCGACCTGCCGCCGCAGCTGTATATCCAGATCACCGCGCACAGCCCCGGCAATCAGGATGCCTCAAATATTGAACAAGCCTTTCATCGCCTATGTACAGAATTGAAAGCACAAGGCAGTATTAGCGTTGTGAACTATCCACAGCATGATGAGAAAGATGGAGAGTAGTGATGAGCCCATTGAAAGCCGGTGACACAGCGCCGAAGTTTAGTTTGCCTGACCAGGACGGTGAGGAAATTAATTTGGCCGACTTCCAGGGACAGCGAGTGCTTGTTTATTTTTATCCCAAGGCGATGACGCCGGGCTGTACCGTACAGGCCTGCGGTTTGCGGGATAACATGGATGACTTGAAAAAAGCGGGTGTCGAAGTTCTGGGCATCAGCACGGATAAACCAGAGAAACTGTCGCGTTTTGCCGAGAAAGAGTTGTTAAACTTCACGTTGTTGTCTGATGAGGATCATCAGGTGGCGCAGCAGTTCGGCGTTTGGGGTGAGAAAACCTTCATGGGGAAAACCTATGACGGCATCCACCGCATCAGCTTCCTGATCGACGCCAAAGGCAAGGTTGAAAAAGTGTTTGATGATTTTAAGACCACCAATCATCACGACATCGTTCTGGATTACCTGAAACAATAATTCTCACGAAGCGCAGCGACCTGCTGCGCTTCGTTATCCACGCTTATTCCTGTTCCGTTTCTACCCGCAGTTCGTCCGGCCAGGCATGAATAACCGCCTTCACCAAGGTTGCCAGCGGGATAGCGAAGAACACGCCCCAAAAACCCCACAGCCCGCCAAAGATAATCACCGACAGAATGATCACCAGCGGATGCAGGTTGACCGCCTCAGAGAACAGAATCGGCACCAGCAGGTTGCCATCCAGCCCCTGCACCACCAGATAGGCGACGATCAGCGTCCAAAAATCGGCGCCAACACCCCATTGGAACATCGCCACCACCACCACCGGAATGGTCACCAGAACCGCACCGATATAGGGGATCAGCACCGAAAAACCGACCAGCACCGCCAGCAGCAGCGAATAGCGCATATCGAGAACCGCGAACACCAGATAGGTCGCCACCCCGACGATCACCATCTCCAGCACCTTGCCGCGAATATAGTTGGTGATCTGCTGGTTCATTTCGATCCACACCTGCCCGGCCAGCCCACGGTTGCGTGGCAGTACCCGGCGCACGGCATTGAGCATCTGTTCCTTGTCCTTCAACAGGAAGAACATCATCATCGGGACCAGAATCAGATAAATCGCCAGCGTCAGCAGGCCCACCAGCGACGCCAACGAGAATTTCACCACCGACTCGCCCATGCCCGACAGGCGTCCGCGCAGGTTCTCCGCCATCATGTCGATGATGCCGGCATCTACCAGCGCCGGGTAACGCTTCGGCAGCGTCGCGGCGAAGTTATAGAACTGGTTGAGCATGCCCGGCAGATCGGTCATCAGGTTGATGCCCTGTTGCCAGGCGGTCGGCGCCACCACGAAGACCAGCAGCATCGCGATACCGGCAAACAGGATCATCACCATGCTTGCCGCCCAATTTCGCGAACAGCCGATGCGCTGCAACCGCGCGGTTGGCCATTCCAGCAGATACGCCAGCACGATGGCCACCAGCAGCGGGGTCAGAATACCATGCAGAAAATAGAGAATGAGGAACCCGGCGAGCAGGATCACCAACAGCGCGATGGCTTGCGGATCGGTGAAGCGGCGGCGGTACCACTGTAATAACATCTCCAGCATCAGAGAGGGCTCCTAGAGGTTTGACTGGCAGGCATTGCTGTTCCTGTAATAAGTATTATTGACCCTACGCTGGCCAAGCCAAAAAGAGGAAAGGCTGAAGGCCGGACATTCAGCGTATGGTTGTACCATGCCGCCCCTTTGCCATCCAGCGATTGTCGGCACAGACCGGGGGAAAGAAAACGATCGATTTACTGCGGGGAAAGTCGCGGCGGTTTAACGGTGAGTCAAACCGCCGCTATGCCATCAGGCCTGAGAAGATCAGAAGTCGTAAGTCAGCGAGGCTTTAAGGGTGCGCGATTGCCCCTGGAAGATATAGGTGCCGTTGCTCTCCACGCTGGACCAATACTTCTCGTTGGTGACGTTATCCACGCCAACGCGCCAAACCAGGGTGTTTTGATCCGCGTTCATGCGCATCCGGTAACGCACACCGAGATCCAGCGTGGTGTAACTGTTGAGTTTCTTGGTGTTCGCCGCATCGGCAAACTGCGAGCCGGTATGGCGAACCCTGGCGGTCGCAGTCAGGCCTTCAACCGGTTGGATGTCATACTCGGCGCCCATCACCATATAGAAATTCGAAACGCCGATAGCATCTTTGCCGTCGTTGGTGCCATTTTTGGTTTTGGTCAGCTCAGGCGACAGCCAGGTGGTGCTGCCGTTAAGGCGCAGCCCGAGCATCGGCTCACCGAACACGTTCAGTTCCACGCCGCGGTTACGTTGCTCGCCATCCAGCGCATAATAATTCTCGCTGTTGAGCATGGCTGAAGGCTTCTTGATTTCAAACAGCGCCAGCGAACCGCCCACGCGTTCGAAATCGACCTTCACCCCCACTTCATTTTGTTTGGAACGGGCAATACCGGTGCTCTGGCCAAAGTTCGTGGCTTCCTTCGGCGCGTTGCTCCCCGGCTGCAGGGCTTCGGTGTGGTTGGCGTAGAGCGACACTTCTTCCCACGGCTTGTAGACCAGACCAAAGGTCGGCATCCAGCGGCTTTGGGTATAACGGGACGAGGTGTCCTCCAGGCCGGTGGCGTTGCTGTAGTTGCGCACCACCACTTTCTGATGGCGCGCCGCTGCGGTAAACAACACCCGATCGCTAAAGAACCCCAAAGTATCGCTGAACAGCCAGCCCTGGGTGCGATTACGGGCGGTGGTTAACGGATCGGAATAGTTGCCGCCAAAGTAAGCGTTATCCGGCACCGCCACATCGTGATTGTCATAAATATTGGTCGTCGGGTTGTTGGCCGACATTCGCCAGGCGGTTTTGTCGCGTTTGATTTGCGCAGAATAACCCAGGTTCACCTTGTGCGAGACATCCCAGGTATTGAATTCGCCGCTGACCCCGGCCATGCCGCTGAACGCATCGATAATGCGGTTGGTGTCCAGACGCCCTACCGTGGCGTCGCCGTTGGCATTGATCAGCTTGGGTGCGCTGTAGAGCCCGGTTTCATGAGCATGCTGCGCGCCCAACCCGGTATAGATTTTCCAGCGTTGAGTGAGGTCGTATTCCGCCTTCACCATACCGAATTCGTTTTCGATATCGCTGTAGCCCCATTTCTGGCTGTAGTTTTTGGTCGGATCCGGCACGGCTGGAATAAAGTCGACGCCACTGATGTTGACCCCCATGGTTCCACCGTGGAAGGTCTTCTTCTGGTAGCCGAAATCCAGCGAAGTGCGGAAGCGATCGCCACGGTAATCCAGTCCCACCGAGGCCAGCGTGGTACGGCGTTTGTCATCGTTGACGGCAGCTTCACCTTCGCGGTGCACCAGGTTCACCCGCGCGCCAAACTGGTTGTCATCACCGAAGCGACGGCCTACATCCAGCTTGCCGCCGACCTGAGAGTCAGAGGTGTAATCGATGCCCACCTGCGTGGTAGGCGTCTCTTCCGCACGTTTGGGTTCGAGGTTAATCATACCGCCCACCCCACTGGTGGCTACGCCGTTCAGCAAGGCGTTAGCGCCTTTGAACACCTCCACGCGCTCCAGCATTTGGGTATCCATCACCTGACGCGGCACCACGCCCGACAGGCCGCCCATGGTCATGTCCTCACCATCCAACTGGAAGCCGCGAATGCGGTAGGTTTCGGCGAAGTTGCCGTAGCCCTGCACCGCCTGAACGCCTGCGTCATTGCTGATGACATCGGCAATGGTTTTCGCCTGTTGATCCTGCACCAGCTTCGCGGTGTAGCCGACCACGTTAAAAGGTACGTCCATGGCTTTTTGTTCGCCCAGCATCCCCAGACGTCCGCCATGCGCGATTTGTCCATCGAGATAAGCGGGAACCAGATCTTCGCCGCCAGCTTTAAAATCGCTCTCTTTGGTGGCCTGAACCACCAGGGTTTCTTCCTGATTTTTTTTGCTGCTTTCTGCCGGAGCGGCCAGCGCGCCCTGGCTTACCGCACCGATGGCCAGCGCCAATAACGTCAGGCGTTGCGGAAATGATGTTGAACTGGTGTTGTGCATAATTCACTCATGTATGAGGAGAAGTGGAACAAAATGGCCCGTTACCGGGCCGATAGAGCTTATTTATTTAAATCAATGCGAACGACGCTGTCCGGCCCCTGAGTAGAGTGATCCTTATTAAAGGGTTGCTTGACGGTGACAAACAGCACCTGGCCGTCTGGGGAAAGCTGCAGGCTGTTTGGATTTGGCGTTACCGCCCAGCTCTGTTTCACGGCATAGGTCGTGGCATTGAGGCTCAGCACCTTGCCGGACTCACGCTGCGAGAGGTAGATTTCATTGCGTTTGGCATTGAACAGCACCGCCAGAGAGTCGCCGACATCCAGCTGCTTGAGCAGTTTTCCACTATGAATATCCAGCACCAGCGTGGTTTTGGCTTTGGAATTGTCGGTCACAAACAGGCGCCCGGTTTCGCTGTCTTCCGCCAGGTTAAGCAGCAGCGCCGGCTTCTCGCCCAGTGGCTTCCAGCGTTTTTCGATTCGGTTGTTTTTCGGGTTGATGACCAGAATTTCACCACTGCCGTTCGCGGCGTACAAACGCTGGGTTTGTTCCGAGTAATGCAGGCCGGTCATCCATTTGCCGGTGTTTTTGATCCGCGCTTTTAATTTCAGCGTGTTGGCGTCCACCACCCAAATCAACGCCGGGTCAGCCACCGCGCCTACGTATAGCGTATCTTTGTGCAGCAGAATTTGACGCGCGCCATACGGCAGCCCTTTCTCGTTGCGTTCGCTAAACAGCAAGCGGCCTTTCACTTTGCCGTCGGCGGTATTGATCGCGCTGATGCCGCCGTCCAGGGAGTTAGTGACATAAAGGGTTTTGCCATCCGGGGAGATCTGCATGGCGAAGTTTTTCAGATCGGTGTGGGTAGCGCCGAGCGTTTTCAGCGTTTTCGCATCCAGCTTATAAACCACCCCGCCCTGCACATCTTTAAAGCCTTCGGAACTGGCCACGTACAAGGCATCGCCCGCCGGCGTCAGCGCCATCTCATACAGGCCATCCGCCAGATCGCGTCTAACCACGTTGTCGGCAGATTGAGCCGCCGCAGCGACAGGTTGGGCAATCGGAGAAGCGGCGTGCTGCTTAGGGGCGACGCAACCGCTCAGCGCCAGGGTCATCACCACGGCGAGCGCAGAAACTTTCATCTTCATCAGGAAATCCTTGGCCATATAAACTGATTGAGTGGAGGCTCTTGCGGATTATTTTTGGCTTTCTCAACAGGAGAAATGAGCTCCACCGTACGTCTCAATGTTTCCTTGTGAATGGGGGTTCACTTTATCGCAGGCGGCTGGACCGCCTTAGCTGCGAATGACAAAGAGAATAATAATCATACTCATTACTTTTTTGGCGAGCAAATGTAATTGGTCATCTTGAACAGGGGAAAACGTCGTGCTGCGAATGCCCTCCGCCGCTCACAGAATTATCTCGCGACATTGGCAAACGCGGCGGGAAGTGGTCATGCTGTAAGGCCATCTCATCCTCATGTCTGACCAAGGAGAATTTATGTCAGTTTCAGCCCGTAACCAGTTATCCGGCACCGTGTCTGCCGTCGCTAAAGGCGCCGTAAATGACGAGGTGGAAATCACTTTGCCGGGCGGCGAGAAGTTAGTCGCTATTGTGACGGTACAAAGCCAGCAGTCGCTTGGCCTGGTCGCCGGTAAGGAAGCGGTGGCGCTGATTAAGGCCCCCTGGGTTATTTTGGCTTCGGAAGACTGCGGACTGCGTTTCTCCGCCCGCAATCAATTCGCCGGGGAAGTCAGTGCAGTGGAGCAAGGGGCGGTAAACAGCACCGTGCACATTAAAACGGATACCGGTTTCAAACTGACCTCGGTGATCACCAATGAAAGCCTGCAGGAGATGGCGTTAAAGAACGGGGCCCGTGTCATCGCTCTGATCAAAGCCTCCTCCGTGCTGCTTGCCGTCAGGGCGTAGTTTCCAGTCCCTTTCAAGCCCGCATCGGCGGGCTTTTTAGTGAGGCAACTGCCTGAGACGTTACTTTATCCCCTGCTCGACAAGCAGCCCGACGGCGATCAACACCATGGCCGCGCCGGAAAAACGGCTGACGACCCGTGCAGCCTGCGGGCGCGTCTGCAGTACCGACTGCGAGCCATACCCCACGATCAAATAAACCACCCCGCAGCTGATCAGATGCAACAAGCCAAGCGCGAGAATTTGGTTGGGGATCGACCAACTGGCACCCGCATCGGTGAACTGAGGCAGTAAAGCCAAAAATAGCAGGAATACCTTGGGGTTCAGGCCGCTGACGCAAATGCCCTTGCCGGCCCAACGCAGCCAGGAGCCAGACGCCTGCGCATCGCCGGCGCTCGGCGTCGGGGGATGGCGCAGCATGTTGATGCCAATCCACAACAGGTAGCCAGCCCCCAGCAGGGTGAGCGCCGTGAGGGCCATAGGATTGCCTGTCACCAAAGCGCCCACGCCTGCCGCCACGATCGCTATAGCGATAAGGTGCCCACACAGCAACCCTACTACCGCAGGCACCACCACCCGCCCACGGATGCCGGCCGAGATGATGTACGCCCAGTCCAACCCCGGCGTAATAACGAACAGAATCGAAACGGCCCAGAAAGCCGCAAAAATGGCGAGCGTCATAAATATCGTCCCCGCCACCGACACGCGGCAGTCTGGCTTATCCATTTAATCACTTCGCGTTCCTCCGCTGGACAGCGTTAACAGGCCGAAAGCCATTTATGTCCAAAGTTGTTCAATTATTGAAAAGAATATCCCCAAGTTGTTAGAATGTGGTTTCAATTATTTGCTTATAAATCGCAAATTGAGGGAAATTTTTCCAAATGGACAAGATTGACCGCAAAATCCTTGCTGAACTTCAGTTTGATGGGCGTCTTTCTGTTACCGACCTGGCTGACCGAATTGGGCTGAGCGTTTCCCCCTGCCACCGCAGGGTGCGAGCGTTGGAACAATCTGGCGTGATCAGAGGCTATCGTGCTCACCTCGATCCCGGCAGTCTGGGCTTTAACTTTTCCGCGCTGGTTTTCGTCACCATGCGGGAAGGGGATCGCCAGGCTGTTGAAGCCTTCGAAAACGCCATGGTGGATATTCCCCAGGTTATCCAGGCGCAGCGATTGTTCGGCGATCCCGACTACCTGTTGCATGTCATCGCCCGCGATTTACCGGCTTTTCAGAGGCTTTACGACGAACAGCTTTCCGCCCTGCCCGGCGTTCAACGCCTGACCTCCACGCTGGTGATGAAAAGCGTGGTGCAGGACCGGCCCTTTCTGCCGTTGTAGATCACAATCAAATCCAGAAGGATACAGTTATGAACAGTGGTTTCGAGGACTCAAAGGCCTTGTACATCGGCATATGCACGGTGGTAGGCGATGCCTTTCTGGCGTTGGCCAATGAAGAGCATGAAACGCAAAAAGCGGACGTGATCAATGAGCTTAAAACGGCGATCACCCGCGAAGGTCGTGATGTCAATTTGGATGAAGCGCGCGAATTGGCAATTGAGTGGCTGGAGCGATAAGTAGCGCCGGTTACCTTGCTTTTACGGGCGTTACCAGGGTCATTACCGCTCTCTGGGCTGCCGTTCTGGTGAAAAAAATGGGAGCGTCTCCGCTCCCATAGGGTATTCAGGGCACAATCACGTAGTCGGGATTGGCAACGGCGAACAACGCCTGCCGATCCGCTGCCGGTGGATAAATCCACTGCGTATTGATTTCCTGTTTGATCTTTTTTCCCTCTTCACGCGTAAAGCGCACCTGACGATCCCAACCTTCGGTGTAGAGCGCGCCCCAGGCTCCAAGATCAAGGCAGGTCACATACTTTGGCTGGCTGTAAGGGTGCAGCGGCAAACCTACCAGTTCCGCTGCGGCATTGTGGCCCGCTACACGGCCCAGACTCATCGCATGCTGGCAGGTCATCAGGTTGTGATTGCCCAGCTCGTCGGTCGCTGCCTTGACCGTGTCCCCGCTAACAAACACGCCGTCCGCCGCAGGCGCGTGCAGGAAGGCATCACCGACAATACGTCCGGCACCGTCGCGCTCACCCGGGATTTGCTCAACTAATGGATGCGCCCGTACCCCGGCGGCCAGAATCACCGTATCGGTGGCGATGCGCTCACCGCCAGACAAAGTCACACTGCCTGCGTCAATAGCCGTAACGCGAACCCCGGCTCGAGACTCAACGCCACATTCTTCCAGTGCCTGGCGGATCACCACGGCAGGTTCAGCCCCCATGCCGGCGCCAACCTCGGCCGCCGTATCGACAATCACCACGCGAATATCGGCCTGGTTGCCCAAAATGGCACGTAAGCGCATCGGCATTTCAGCAGCGCTTTCCAGTCCGGTAAGCCCACCACCGACCACCACCACGGTATTGCGTGCCGGGGTCTCAGGTTGAGTCGCCAACGCTTTTAAATGGGCATCCAGCCGTTGCGCGCTTTGCAGCGTATCGACATTAAAACCATGCTCGGCAAAACCGGCGACCGCAGGCACGAACAGTTTGCTGCCGGTTGCCAGTACCAGCCGGTCATACGCCAACTGAAGTTTTTTCCCTTCGACGCTCTCCACCACCAGCGTCTTGTTTTCGCCGTCTATCTCCTCAACCAGACCGGCCAAATGACGAACGCCAATCGCAGCGAGCTGTGCCGAGATGTCCGGGCTCATATTTTCCAATACGGCTTCGTACAATCTAGGGCGGATGGTGACGTTCGGGGTCGGCGAAACCATCGTCACTTCAACGCTGTGTTCCTTACCGGCAAGCGCTACGGCTCGCATGGCGGAGACAGCGGCCCAAAACCCGGCAAAACCAGAACCGGCGATCACTATTTTCTGCGTCATGGAATGACTCCTTCAAATACCTGTTGTCGAGCGCCTGACGTATTTTTCAGGCGAGTTTTACCGCTGCCCCCCTGAAAAAGGGTGCAGAAGGGTGACCGCCTGTGGCACACAGGCGGGTAAAAAGCATCAGAAAAATGACGGGGGCGTTATTGCGGTTTGGCGCGAGGGGGCTTGCCGCTGCGAGTCGTACGCTCGCTCAGGCGTTCATCAAGCCAGATATTGACCTCGCCAAAGAACCCTTCCGGCGCCTTGCGCCCAAAACGAGAAGCGACAGTGCCCAGTGTTTGTAGCGCCAGCGCATCGCGCATGGCCTTTTCGGCCTGCAGCATCACCGCATGGATCGCACACTTGCCTGATATGGCCCAGTCAGGCGGGCTATCATCGAATACCGCGCAGCGACCGCGGACTTCCTGACAATCGAACAACGGCTTGTGTCCTTCAATGGCATCGATAATCTCCAGGAAAGTGATCTCCTCTGCCGGACGGGCCAACCGATACCCACCGCGCACGCCTTCGCTGGCGGCGACGATCCCCGCCTTCTCCAGCTTGGGGAAAATCTTGGCCAGGAAACTGGGTGAAATTCCCTGCAGTTCCGCGAGATCGCGACTGCTTAACGCGCGTTGATCCTCGCCGACCAACCAAAGCAAGCAGTGGATGCCGTATTCAACGCTGGTAGTGATGTAAGCCATATTGGGTTTGCGCTGCACTCTTGAATTCAATAACGCAGACTATATTAGTCCACGTTTATTCTGTCAATTAAAACACGGACAAACTTTGTCTTTGTTTTTTGTGGAGCGCGAAAAAACGCCAAGATGCAGGCGCAAGTACTTTGATCATCAAGGGAAGATTCAGAAATGAAAAATCAAACAATTCTGTCTGATTATTGCCGAACAGAAGTTTCCTTGTCGTCTTCGGCTGACTATGATGTTATCTGCCGACAGGGCGCCGCAATGCGTGCATTTTTGTGAGCCAACACGCTTTCGCACTGATTGTTTTGGCGAGTCCGGCAAGGAAGAAGAACTCTTGTGTGATGCTGACGTCTTAGAGATGACTATTTAAGGGAAAGGCCTGACTATGACCACCCGGTTGACCAAAACAGCGATTGCAGTACTGTTGCTCGGCACACTCAACGCCACGGCGCTGGCGCCGGTGCAGGCGGAAACCCAGGATCAACTGCCGGATATGGGCACCTCTGCGGGTGGCACCCTGAGTATTGGCCAGGAAATGGCGATGGGTGATTTTTACGTGCGTCAGCTTCGCGCCAGCGCGCCCCTGATCAACGATCCCCTACTCACACAATATATTAACCAATTGGGTAACCGATTGGTGGCGAGCGCCTATTCGGTACGCACGCCGTTTCATTTTTATCTGGTGCGCAACGACGAGATCAACGCCTTCGCCTTCTTTGGCGGTAACGTGGTGTTGCACTCAGCCCTGTTCCGCGAAACCGACAACGAAAGCCAACTCGCATCGGTACTGGCGCACGAAATCTCGCACGTGACTCAACGCCACCTGGCGCGAGCGATGGAAGACCAGCAACGCAACGCCCCGCTGACCTGGGTAGGTGCCCTTGGCTCCATCCTGCTGGCGATGGCCAACCCGACCATGGGGATGGCGGCGTTGAGCGGCACTCTGGCCGGCACCCAGCAAGGCATGATCAGCTTTACCCAATCGAACGAACAGGAAGCCGATCGTATTGGCATTCAGGTGCTGCAACGCGCCGGGTTCGATCCTGAAGCCATGCCCGACTTTTTGCAAAAGCTTTCCGATCAGTCACGCTACGCCTCCAAACCGCCGGAAATGCTGTTGACCCACCCCCTGCCCGACAGCCGCCTGTCCGATGCGCGCAACCGCGCCAACCAGATGCCCAAGCACCTGGTGCAATCGACGCAGGATTATCTGATGGCCAAGGTGCGTTCGCTTGGTATGTACAGCTCAGAGGGGTACGGCCTGCGTGAAGAGCTGCTCGATACTTACAGCAAAGGTAACGTACGCGAGCAGACGGCAGCCAAATATGGCCGCGCCATTTTGTTCTACGAGGCCAAAAAGTATGACGATGCCCGTAACATCATTCAGCCACTGCTGACGCAAGATCCGAAAAACGTCTGGCTGATCGATCTGATGACCGATATCGACCTCGGTCAGAAACGTGCGCCGCAGGCGATTGCCCGTCTGCAGGCCGCCAATGCCGCTCAAAGCAACAACCCGGTGCTGCAGCTCAACCTGGCCAACGCCTACGTGGAAGGTAACCAACCGGCGCAGGCGTCAAAAATTCTCAACCGTTACACCTTCGCCCATCCGGACGATCCCAACGCCTGGGATCTGCTGGCGCAGGCCAGCGCCGCACAGGGGCTGCGCGATGAAGAGCTTTCCGCCCGTGCCGAAAGCCTGGCCCTGACCGGCCGTCTCGATCAGGCTATTGGCTTGCTCAGCAATGCCAGTTCACTGCAAAAACTCGGCAGCCTGAAACAGGCGCGTTATGATGCTCGCATCGACCAACTGCGCCAGTTGCAACAGCGTTTCCGCCAGTACCAGCGCAGCTGATTTTCATAAAGGATGAAGTTAAATGAAAAACGTCACTATTTACCACAACCCACGCTGCTCCAAGAGCCGTGAAACCTTGGCGCTGTTGGAACAGCATGGCGTGACGCCCGACGTGGTGCTGTATCTGGAAACGCCGCCGTCGGTAGACCAACTGAAGAAACTGCTGAAAGAACTGGGTTTCAGTTCCGCACGCGAGTTAATGCGCAAAAAAGAAGATCTGTACAAGGCATTGAAGCTGGCGGATGAAAGCCTGAGCGAAGCCCAACTGTTGCAGGCGATGGTAGACAATCCAAAGCTGATTGAGCGTCCCATCGTGGTCAAAGGCACCCAGGCACGCATCGGTCGGCCACCGGAACAGGTGCTGGAGATTTTATAAGTTTAGCCAGGGCGCTCGTTTAGAGTGCCCGAAATGGCTCTGCTACAGCCCGAGGATCTCTTTCACAAACGGGATGGTCAGCTTGCGTTGGGCGGTGATCGAGGCGTGATCGAGTTGATCCAGGGTCATAAACAAGGTGCGCATTTCGCGATCCAGCCGCTTCAGCAGGAAACGACCGACGTCTTCCGGCAGCTCAAAGCCGCGCAGTTTGCCGCGCAGTTGCAGGGCCAGCAGTTTTTCTTCATCTGACAGCGGCTGTAACTTGTAGATTTGCCCCCAGTCCAGGCGAGAAGCGAGGTCGGGTAGATGAAGGTTCAATTGACGTGGCGGACGATCGCCGGTAATGAACAGGCGCGTGCGGCCGGTTTCCAGAATGCGGTTGTAGAGATTAAAGATCGCCATTTCCCACTCTTCGTCACCGGCAATGCATTCGATATTGTCGATGCACACCAGCGCCAGCTGCTCCATCCCGTCCAAGACTTCCGGCACGAAATAGGCTCGCTTATCCAGCGGCACATAGCCCACGGCTTCACCGCGCTGCGAAAGCTCCGCACAGGCCGCATGCAACAGGTGACTGCGCCCACCGCCCTCGCGTGACCAGAAATAGATATAGCTGCCATGTTCCTGACGAACGGCGGACTGGATCGCGCTCAATAGGGATGGGTTCTCCCCCGGATAAAAACTGGCGAAAGTCTCATCATCGGGAAGATAAAGTGGCAGTGAAAGCTGTGCCGGCGTATTCAGAAAAGCACCTCAACCAAAACTGGCAGGAAAACGCGGTAAGTCTACCACAGAAAACGGGCTCTGTTGAACCGGCAGGATTTTATGGCGTAATAGTGAACAACGCTCGGCAGCAAGATTAAATTGCCAACGACTTTCACCGGTGAAATTTGTATTTTATCCAAGAGTTATCCTAGTATAGAGGGGCGAAACGCAATCTCCTTAAACAAGGTTTCTACAAGGATATAGACAATGAAAGTATGGAATAAAGTGCTTTTGGCCTCAATCATTGGGCTATTGCTTGCCGGCTGTGATGACTCATCCAAAGTCGACGCCAATCTTGAAAAAGCCAAAGACAGCGCTGAGCAGATGAAAGATGCCGCACAGAAAAAAGCGGACGATCTGACCGATAAAGCCGCCGCAGTGGCCAAGGACATCAAGAAAGAGGCCACCACTCAGGCCGACCAATTGAAAGACAAGGCTTCGGCAATCAAAGACGATGCCGCCAAGCAGGCTGATGCCATCACCAATGATGCGAAAGCCAAGGCTGACGCCATCAAAGAGGATGCCAGCAAGCAAAGCCAGCAGTTGGTCGATCAGGCTAAAACCATTAAGAACGATGCCATTAATGGTGCCAATGATTTGACCGAGCAAGCCAAAGCGAAAACCGAAGCGATTAAAAACAGCGCAGAAAATAAAGCGGAAGAATTAAAAAGTGATGCCGATGCAGCAGGGAAAGAAAATACCCCGCCGGCCGCACAACAATAATACTTAGCAATAAAGAAAGGAGCAGTAAATGGGGATTATTTCCTGGATTATCTTCGGTCTGATCGCCGGTATTTTAGCCAAGTGGATTATGCCAGGCAAAGACGGCGGCGGTTTTATTCTGACCGTTGTCCTGGGTATCGTCGGTGCCGTGGTTGGGGGCTATATCAGCACCTTCTTTGGCTACGGCAGAGTTGACGGTTTCAACTTCGGCAGCTTCGTGGTGGCGGTGATTGGTGCCATCGTGGTGCTGTTTGTATACCGTAAAATCCGCAGTTAATTTATTGCGCATCAACAAAACGGGCAGCCCATTGGCTGCCCGTGAGACGGCTGACAAACATATAATGTTTGGCGGCAGGCGCTAAAGGTTTTGAAAATAAATCAGGAAAATCAATTTATTGATTTTCGGCTGATAACACAAAGGGGGAAAAACCACGCTTTTATCCCCTTTGTCAATAATCTGACGGGCAGCCCATTGGCTGCCCGTTTTCCTTACTACTTCTGTTCGGCCGACTCGTCCGGCGCTTCGATCACTTCCTCTTCCTTGCGGTACAGGCTGATGACCTTAAACAGCAGGCTGAGACCGATGCCGACGATGGTCGCCAGCGCCATGCCTTTCAACTCGGCAGCACCGATGTGCACCTTGGCCCCGCTGACGCCGATAATCAGGATCACCGAGGTCAGGATCAGGTTTTGCGCCTTGTTGTAATCCACTTTGGATTCAATCAGCACACGAATACCTGACGCGCCGATCACCCCATACAGCAGCAAAGAGACCCCGCCCATCACCGGCACCGGTACCGCCTGGATAGCCGCCGCCAGTTTACCGACGCAGGACAGCAGAATGGCCAGAACCGCCGCGCCGCCGATCACCCAGGTGCTGTATACCTTGGTGATAGCCATCACGCCGATATTCTCACCGTAGGTGGTGTTTGGCGTGGAGCCGAAGAAGCCTGAAATCACCGTCGATATGCCATTAGCGAACATTGAACGGTGCAGGCCAGGGTCACGGAGCAGGTCTTTTTTGACGATATTCGCAGTCACCACCAAGTGGCCGACGTGCTCGGCGATCACCACCAGCGCCGCCGGCAGGATGGTGAAGATGGCGAACCATTCAAAACGCGGGGTGTAGAACGTCGGCAGCGCGAACCAGTGCGCCTCGCGGATCGGGGTCAGATCCACCACGCCCATAAAGAACGACAGCGCATACCCTACCAGCACACCGATCAGGATCGGGATAATCGCCAGAAAACCACGGAACAGCACGGAACCCAGGATGGTCACGCCCAGCGTCACCAGCGAGATAGTGATAGTAGTGGTGTCTGCGCTGACGCCGTCAGCCGGCAACAAGCCCGCCATGTTCGCCGCCACACCGGCCAATTCCAGGCCGATGACCGCCACAATCGCCCCCATCGCCGCCGGAGGGAAAATGACGTCCAGCCAGCCGGTACCGGCTTTTTTTACCAGCAACGCGACCAGGCAAAACAGCACCCCGCACATGATAAAACCGCCCAACGCCACTTCATAACCCAACGGCAACAGCAGCAGCACCGGGGAAATAAACGCAAAGCTGGAGCCGAGATAGGCCGGGATCTTGCCCTTGCAGATAAACAGGTACAGCAAGGTTCCGACGCCGTTAAACAGCAGCACCGTCGCTGGGTTAATCTTGAACAAAATAGGCACCAGCACGGTCGCGCCAAACATGGCAAACAGGTGTTGGAAGCTGAGCGGAATAGTCTGGAGTAGCGGCGGGCGTTCGCTTACGCCTATCACGCGACGGGTCATGGATGTTTTTCCTCTGGGTCGTTATCAGTTGTGTAAGCCTAATGATATATGCTCAATGGATTTCAAGTTACAGCTAGGCGGCAAGGGCGTTAATCCCCTGGAGCTTATTTATAATAAGTGACTGGGGTTAGCGCCCGCAGACAACAACGCTGTAGCTTGAAAGACGACGAGCATTAAAAAGCCGACTCATCAGTCGGCTTTATTTTTGTTTATTTGGTACCAAATATCTTGTCGCCCGCATCACCCAGGCCCGGTACGATGTAGCCCTTCTCGTTCAGGCATTGATCGATGGAGGCCGTATACAGCTCGACGTCCGGGTGCGCTTTCTCCAGCGCGGCGATCCCTTCCGGCGCGGCAACCAGCACCAGCACCTTGATGCTGTTGCAGCCGGCTTTCTTCAGCAGATCGATAGTGGCGATCATCGAGCCGCCGGTAGCCAGCATAGGGTCGACAACCAGTGCCAAACGCTCTTCGATGTTGGACACCAGCTTTTGGAAATACGGCACCGGCTCCAGAGTTTCTTCGTCACGGTAAACGCCAACCACGCTGATACGTGCGCTCGGTACGTTTTCCAGTACCCCTTCCATCATGCCCAGACCGGCACGCAGAATAGGCACAACGGTAATTTTTTTCCCTTTAATCTGGTCTATTTCAACCGGGCCGCACCAGCCATCGATGGTGACTTTCTCTGTTTCCAGATCGGCGGTCGCTTCATAGGTCAGCAAACTACCCACTTCTGAGGCCAGCTCACGGAAGCGTTTGGTGCTGATATCATTTTCACGCATCAGGCCAAGCTTGTGTTTCACCAGCGGGTGTTTCACCTCAACGATCTTCATCATTTTTCTCCTATTAAGGTGGTTTACGGCCAAAAAAATCGCCGGATTATACCTCCTTTTGCCGACTGCGCCACCCACAATAGCCCGATCGGGATCAACAAAAGTTTGAATAACAGTATAGATGACGAAAAAGCGGAGCTGGTTCACAAGCCACTCGCAAACGTTTGCCTGCGCTGTTAGAATTGCCGCGCCTTATTCCGGAATCAATGCCGGAAGCACAGTATTCAAACCGCAAACCGTCGTGGGGATCGCGCAGTGACCGACAAAACCTCTCTCAGCTATAAAGACGCAGGTGTCGATATCGATGCTGGCAATGCATTGGTAGACCGCATCAAAGGTGTAGTAAAACAGACCCGCCGCCCGGAAGTGATGGGTGGTCTGGGCGGTTTTGGCGCCCTGTGTGCGTTGCCGCAGAAATACCGCGAGCCGATACTGGTTTCCGGTACCGACGGCGTAGGCACCAAGCTGCGTCTGGCGATGGACCTGAAACGACACGACACCATCGGCATCGATTTGGTCGCAATGTGTGTGAACGACCTGGTGGTTCAGGGCGCTGAGCCGCTGTTCTTCCTGGATTACTTTGCCACCGGCAAACTGGACGTGGACACCGCGGCCAGCGTGATCACCGGCATCGCCGAAGGCTGTAAGCAGTCTGGCTGTGCTCTGGTGGGCGGTGAAACCGCTGAAATGCCGGGCATGTACCATGGCGAAGACTACGACGTGGCCGGCTTTTGCGTCGGCGTGGTCGAAAAGTCCGAGATTATCGACGGCAGCAAAGTGCAGTCCGGCGACGCACTGATCGCCCTGGGCGCTTCCGGCCCGCACTCCAACGGCTACTCGCTGGTACGCAAAATTCTGGAAGTCAGCAACACCGACCCAACCACTACCGTTCTGGAAGGCAAACCGCTGGCGGACCACCTGCTGGCGCCGACCAAGATTTACGTGAAATCGGTGCTGGAGCTGATCGAGAAAATCGACGTGCACGCTATCGCCCACCTGACCGGTGGCGGCTTCTGGGAAAACATCCCGCGCGTGCTGCCGGAAGGCATGCAGGCCGTGATCGAAGAATCCAGCTGGCAATGGCCGGCCGTCTTCAACTGGCTGCAGCAAAACGGCAACGTCAGCCGTCACGAAATGTACCGCACCTTTAACTGTGGCGTGGGCATGGTGATCGCGCTGCCGGAGGAAGCCGTGGAATCCGCCATCGCATTGTTGACCGCAGCCGGTGAAAAAGCGTGGAAGATCGGTAAACTGACCGCTTCTTCTGACGAACAACAAGTGGTCATCAACGGATGAAAAAGATCGTGGTGTTGGTCTCCGGCCAGGGGAGTAATCTCCAGGCGCTGATTGACGCCTGCCAGCAGGGCAGAATTGCCGGCGAGATTGTGGCGGTGTTCAGCAACAGGGCGCAGGCTTACGGTTTGCAACGTGCAGAAGCGGCAGGTATTGCCGCTCATGCACTGGACGCCAAGGCCTTTGCCGACCGGGCCGCGTTTGACGTCGCCCTGGCGGATGCCATCGACCAATACCAACCGGATCTGGTGGTGCTGGCCGGTTACATGCGCATTCTCAGCCCGCAGTTCGTGCAGCGCTATGCCGGACGCATGCTGAATATCCACCCTTCCCTGCTGCCCAAATACCCTGGGCTGCATACTCACCGTCAGGCCATCGACAACGGCGACAGCGAACACGGCACTTCGGTGCACTTCGTGACCGAACAGCTCGACGGCGGCCCGGTGATCCTGCAGGCCAAGGTGCCAATCTTCCCCGGTGACGAGGAAGACGAGGTGGTTGAACGGGTACAGGCTCAGGAACATACCCTTTACCCGCTGGTGGTGAACTGGTTTGTCGAAGGCCGCCTGGCGATGCGCGATAACGCCGCCTGGCTGGATGGCGAGCGCCTGCCCGAACAAGGGCATGCGGCAGACTAAAAAGCCAATCTTAACCCCTTCTAAACGGTGCCGCTCACGGCGCCGTTTTTTTTTCGCCGCAACCCATCGCCGACGTTATACTTGCCCACAGTTGCAACCGCCCCTATCTATAACGACATTGAGGAACCCCCATGTCCAGCACTACCAACGTCAGGCTACGCCCACTGGAACGGGATGATTTGACGTTTGTCCATCAGATGGACAACAACGCCAGCGTGATGCGCTACTGGTTTGAAGAACCCTATGAAGCCTTCGTAGAACTTTCCGATCTCTACGACAAACATATCCACGACCAGAGCGAACGCCGCTTTATCATCGAACACCAGGGTGCCAAGGTCGGGCTGGTGGAGTTGGTGGAGATCGACCATATCCACCGCCGCGCGGAATTTCAGATCATCATCGACCCGACGCATCAGGGCAAAGGCTACGCCACTATCGCCGCCAAGCTGGCGATGGACTACGGTTTCTCGGTACTGAACCTGTACAAGCTGTACCTGATCGTCGATAAAGAAAACCCGAAGGCAATCCACATCTACAGCAAATTGGGCTTTGAAGTCGAAGGCGAGCTGATTGACGAATTCTTCGTTAACGGTGAATACCGTACCGTGCTGCGCATGTGCATCTTCCAGCCGCAGTACATGGCGAAATTCAAAACCGCCGCCAGCGATCAACCTTTGGTTAAGTGACAATAAAAAACCCGCGAGAGCGGGTTTTTCAGGCGCTGCAGTTAACTCCATGCCCGTTTTATAAAAACGACTTCGATATACCGCTTACGCAAATTCGTGCGTTAATTGTAATTGGCGCTGCCGAAGTATTGTGTGCGACAAAAGTTACCGCACCAGCAGATGTTGAATAACAATTCATGATTAACGTCGGGTAAATAGTATCCAGTGACCACGCAATCGCCGCGCCAGAGGTTAATAATTTTGCTTTTATTCTCCCCGGCAGGAGTACACAAATACGTTTATCACTCTTTGCCAAATACCTGGCCCCTTCGATTGCTGAAGGATGAAATGTTAAACGATTTTAACTGGATGGGATCCGCTGCTCTTGCCCCTTCATTCTTCACCAGTTTATCTTCGGAGCTACCATCGTTGACGACAAGGGGTGAGACTTGAATTAATGACCGACGACCCGCCGCGTACTGGAAAATCTTGCCTGCGCGCTTGTTGCCCTCTTCTCGATAAGACCGTATCTCACTATGCATATTGGTATTTTTGACGTAAGA
>NZ_JALJRT010000006.1:51392-318093 GCF_024519545.1 Serratia sp. Ser99
CCCTCTTCTCGATAAGACCGTATCTCACTATGCATATTGGTATTTTTGACGTAAGAATTAAGTAGAAAACGGCTCCGAGGAGCCGTTTCTGTGTATATCAGGTCCAATCTTCATAACCGCTGTCATGGATCCAGACAATGCCGCCAGGGCATTCCTCTGTCAGAAACCAGAATCCGTCGAAGGCATCGGCATCCATTTCTTCTTGATTTTTAGGAAACCTCTCGCGATACAGTGCAATCTGCTCAGCGACACTTCCCTCCAAGAATTTGCCTCGGCTGGCCAGTTTGATCTTCCCGTCTTCGAGTAAACGTTGAAGAAACGCAAAGAAATATTCTTTTTTCTCTTCAAAAGGGAAGACGTCATTCCAGATGTCTTCATCTGGGCAACTGACTTCCCAAAGGGCTCCTATAGACATACCTTCTAATGCCCTTGCTCTTTCCTCGTAGAGCGATGCTGTAATTTTCATTATATTCACCTAAACTTAATTTCTACACGTTTGACTTTCTCTCCTACTACGTCTGTAACCGATTTATCCCCAATGACGTCAATAGTCCAGCGTGCTTTCGTATCTTCCTGACTGCTCGAAAAATCTCTCAGGTTGATGGTCATTCCGTCTTTCTTAGCAACATAGATTGTCCCTAATGGCGTTCGTTTCTCTTCCAAAGGTACCGCACCAGCCAGCGATTGGGCATAATCGATGATCTCCCGTTCCGACAGTCTCTCTGTCGCAAAAACTTTAGCCGTTCCGTATTTATTGCTCCCGCCCTCGCCCAAAACTTGAGCTATAGACTTACCAAAAACTGTTACGCTACCATCTGGCTGCGTTTTATCGAAAAGTTTAACCAGTTGGTCAGTATTAGCCTTCTGCATGTCCCGCAGATAATCTGCCGTTTTAGTCGACAAATTCGCCCCAACAGCCATTTCTTCTTTGATAAAATCGGCAACTGGCTGAGTGTTGAACGTTTTTGTTTTGTATAATTCATCGGAAGCGTTCACCAGCTATCGGCTCAACTTCCTCACACTGTCTTCGGTTTTACCCAGAATCAATGTGCTGCCGGTAGTTACGGCGCCCGTACGAATAATGGCCTCTGGTGCCACAATGTCCGCCGCAAAAATACCGGCTTGATTCAGACAAAGCGCGGGGTTGGTTTTACAGCCAGCAATCGCCAATCGTACAGCCAGAACCAATTCTGGCGCAGCTCCCACCAGCGTCTTCCCTCCCGCAGTAAGTACCAGACCGCCGCCACCAACGGTCGCCACTATTGCGGCAGCTTCTCGGCGAGCCACAACACGTTTTGCTGCAGCAACATCGCCTTTATCAGCGGCCAAAATATCTTTCTGATTATCCAGCGCATACTGCAAACGGTAAAGCTGGCGTTCCTTTTCATTGAGGTTAGCGGGTTCAAACAGCGTGCTCTGCATCACGACCCCGGCCAGCTCCGCCGCCAGCGGGAAAATCTTGCTCTGCACGCCTGTTACCCTCTTCTCGATAAGACCGTATCTCACTATGCATATTGGTATTTTTGACGTAAGAATTAAGTAGAAAACGGCCCCGAGGAGCCGCTTCTGTGTATATCAGGTCCAATCTTCATAACCGCTGTCATGGATCCAGACAATGCCGCCAGGGCATTCCTCTGTCAGAAACCAGAATCCGTCGAAGGCATCAGCGTCCATTTCTTCTTGATTTTTGGGAAATCTCTCGCGATACAGTGCAATCTGCTCAGCGACACTTCCCTCCAAGAGTTTGCCTCTGTTGGCTAACTTTATTTTCCCATCCTGCATAAGTCGATGTAGGAGTTCTAAAAAATAAGCTTTTTTCTCTTCATACGACATTGCAGCTTTTTCAAAGTTGTCAGCTCTCATGGCTGACCACACCGTACCAATAGATGTTCCTTCTAGTTCATCACTAAACAGCTTGTATTCTTCATCGCTATACAGCATATGGAAACCTCATCGTAACTTTATTTCAATTCTCTTTTTAACCTTTCCTTGCAGGGCCTCTAGACTTTCGTTGCCAATAATATCAATAGTCCAGCGCGCCTTTGTTTGCTCCTTGCTATCTGAATACTCCCTCAGATTGATAGTGACACCATCTTTCTTTGCATAATAAACCATGCCCTGCGGGGTGTTTTTCGCTTCCAGAGGCACGGCTCCTGCCAGCGATTGGGCGTAGTCGATGATTTCTTGTCTTGACAGTTTTTCCGTCGCAAAAACTTTGGTCGTTCCGGACTTGTTGCCTCCCCCCTCGCCCAGCACCTGCTCAAACTGCTGGCCAAACACGCTCAGCTTACTTTCGCTCTGTTTCGGGTCAAATACTTTAACCAGCTGATCGGTGCTGGTCTTCTGCAGCGCCTGCAGTTTTTCTGCCGTCTGCGCCGACAGTCTGGCGTCGGTCGCCGTTTGCGCTTTTACCAAATCCGCAACAGGTTGGGTGTTGAACACTCGGCTCTTCAGCGATTCATCAACGGTTTTCACCGTTTGCTGCGCCAGTGTTTTCGCCGCGTCTGCCGTCTTGCCGACAACCAGCGTGCTTCCGGAGGCGATGGCTCCGGTGCCGATTTCCGCACTGATACCCGCCAGCACCGCATGGCTGACGGCCTTGCCAGGCAACCCCAGAATATCGCCGTTATCGCCAATAAGATTTGCTCCCTCGGCGTTAATCTGGTTGCCGAGGTTGATCAGCAGCGCGTTGGTCAAGTTGTCTTTGAAGCTGCCGCCGTTGGTGGCGGTATTCAGACTTGAACTGATGACCGACTGCCCCGCTACACGCTGAACAATCTTGCGCCACCCTTCATCCTTTATCAGCGCTGGCAATCGCGCCTTGTCTGCCGGCACATTGGCGTCCAGCACTTGGTCAAAGCCCGCCAGTGCACCACCAATCGCCATTGCCGTCGCCTTGACCGTCTCGCTGCTGCCCAATGCTCTCAGGGTTTTTGACAGATTTCCCTGATTGTCAACCAGCTCCACAGCCACCTGCGATGCTAGCGACGTCATGCCGGCATAGACCGACCCATAGACTATCGACGAGGCAGATACCCCAGTCACGCCGGTCGCCGCAATGAGTAGCCGTAGGCAAAGTCAGGCTGCCGTTCAGGCTGCGGCTACGATGGCTACGGCTGAAATCGTCGTTACGCGCGGCGGACAGCGACCACTGTTCGGCAAGGTGTAGCGGGTTGTCCAGCGTCACGCCGGCATTCATCTGCCCGGTACCGGTGTTTTTCTGGCCGCTGTTGTCCGCCCCGGCGGAAACCGCGACGGGCCAACGCACAGAGCTGCGCTGCAGCACCACCCGTGAATACCCCGCATGCGCACCGGGCTGGATATCGATGCTCACCTGCTGCGAAGGCAAGCGGTTGAGCTGCTCCATGCCCTGTTCAATATCCCGCAGACTCAATACATCGCCGGCCATGCCGGGGAACGCCATGCCCAATGCCAGTTTGCTTTCGCCATCGAGAGTAATGGATTCGACCCGCCCTTCGCTGGCGCTGATGGTCAGCATACCGGTAGAAATATCTTGTTCTTGCAGATAGGCCTGCGAGGTGACATAGCCGCGTTGCAAATAGGCATTGGTGGTTTCACGCACCAGGCGATTGATGGCGCTCAACGTTAGGCAGCGCCCCTGGTAGGGTTTGGCCAGCCGGGTTTTTACCGACCAGGAAAGATGTTAGGCCCCCTGAAACTTAATCTGCCGCACAAGCTGGCAGGCTTCACCAGCGGCGGGAGGCGCCGGCAAGGGTAAGGCCAGCAGAGAAACGTTGTTTTGCAACGCCTCACGCTGCTGTTGTGCCTGCTCCAACAGCATTTTTTGCTGCTGAGTAATGCTGCCGCGATCGGCCGGGCTGGCTTGCTCGGCCGCCTGCGCAGAGCAAATCAGCCCGCCATAAACCAGCAACGCCACAACCTGGAATCCCTGCTTCCATACACACACTTGAAAACATCTATTTACGTTAATTTACACAAATTAGCGATTTATAAACATTTATCTCCTCAGTTCTATACGAATAAGTATTGTTTTTATTCAAACAAATGGCAGGGAGAGACTGCCCAGCAGGCAGTCGGAGTATTGCAGTCAAGCGGGAATAAAGAACTTTAAAGTCATAAAGGCGCAGCATGCTGCGCCCTACAATCAATCAACCATAGCGCCCGGTAATATAATCCTCGGTGCGGCGCTGGCGCGGTGAAGTAAAGATGTCGTCGGTGTCGTTGTACTCCACCAGCCGCCCCTGATGAATAAAGGCGGTGTAGTCGGAGACGCGTGCCGCCTGCTGCATGTTGTGCGTCACCAGCACCACGCTGTACTGCTGCTTCAGCGCGGAAATCAGCTCTTCAATGGTCAATGTGGAGATCGGATCCAACGCCGAGGTCGGCTCATCCAGCAGCAGCACTTCCGGCTCGATGGCTATCGCCCGGGCAATCACCAACCTTTGCTGCTGGCCGCTGGAAAGACGAAACGCGTTCTCGCGCAGCCGGTCTTTGACCTCGTGCCACAGCGCGGCGGCACGCAGCGAACGCTCCACCGCCTCATCAAGGATCCGTCGGTCACGCACGCCCTGCAGACGCAGGCCGTAAACCACGTTTTCATAAATCGATTTCGGGAAAGGGTTCGGCCGTTGGAAAACCATGCCGACCCGCCGTCTTAACGCCGCAACGTCGATTTGCGCGCCGCCAATGCTTTGACCGTTCAGTTGCAAATCGCCTTCAATCCGGCAGTTGTCCACCAAATCATTCATACGGTTGAAACAGCGCAGCAGCGTGGATTTGCCGCAGCCGGACGGGCCGATCAGCGCCGTCACCCGGTGCTTGGGAATACGCAGCGAGATATCGTGCAGCACCTGTTTTTCGCCATAAAACAGGTTGAGGTCGTTTACCGCCAGCGCGGTATGTTCATCATCAAGGTGCTGGACATCCAACCGGGGCAAACTGCCTGGCGTCATCAAACTCATTAGGCACTCCCCAGGAATAACATCGTTGTTACTGCGACCATGCTCTGTACCGCTCCCTCAGCGAATGGCGAATGCCCATCGCCGCCAGATTCAAGCCTACTACAATCGCCACCAGCAGGAAGGCGGTGGCGAACACCAGCGGCCGGGCGGCCTCCACGCTCGGGCTCTGGAAGGCCATATCGTAGATCTGGAAGCTCAGGTGCATAAACTTCCGCTCCAGATGCAGATACGGGAAAATATCATCTACCGGCAGCACCGGCACGGATTTCACTACCCCCACCAGCATTAATGGTGCCGTCTCCCCGGCGGCGCGCGCCACCGCCAGGATCAGGCCGGTCATCATCGCCGGCGCCGCCATCGGTAACACAATACGCCACAGCGTTTCAGCCCGGCTGGCGCCCAACGCCAACGAGCCCTGGCGCAACGAAGCAGGAATGCGCGACAACCCCTCTTCGGTAGCGACAATCACCACCGGCAACGTCAACAGCGCCAGCGTCAAGGCCGCCCACAGCACGCCCGGCGTGCCAAAGGTCGGGTTAGGCAACGACTCCGGGTAGAACAGCTGATCGAGCGTGCCGCCAATCATATAGACGAAGAAGCCAAGGCCAAACACGCCATAGACAATCGACGGTACACCGGCCAGATTAACCACGGCAATGCGGATCAGCCGCGTCAGCAGATTATTGCCTGCGTATTCATGCAGGTAAACGGCGGCAATCACGCCAAACGGCATCACCACGATCGACATCAGGATCACCATCAGCACCGTGCCGAAAATCGCCGGGAATACGCCGCCTTCGGTATTGGCCTCTCGCGGGCTGTCGCTGAGGAATTTCTTCACCTGTTCGCCCCAGTGCACCAGCTTTTGCGTGGTATTCATCGCGTTGGGGTACCAGGCATCACGCACCTGGCTTAGCGCAATGGTATGGGTCTGGCCGTGCATGTCACGCAGCAACAGCGCATCGCGGTGGCGATCGCGGTTCAAACCTTCCAGACGATCGGAAAGCAGTCGATATTGACGTTGCAGTTCCAGCCGCTCGGCATTGATTGACGCCTGTGCGCGGGCGTCTAGCTTATCTTCCCGCTGTAAGCTTTTCTCTCGCAGACGCAGCGTATCGAACCGCTGGTTAATGCGCGCCATATCGCGAAACTGAATATCATGGGCCTGACGCGAAAGCGCGGCAATCTGCGGCAAACGTTGCAGCAGCGCCTGGCTAAGATTGCGGCCGGTCAGCGGCTGACCATCCTCCAGCATACCGGCCAGATAACCGTAAGCGGTGCCGTTGTTATTACGTTCCAGCACCAGCAGATCGCGCGGTGTGCTTTGGCGAACAATGTCACCGGCCAGTAGCGTACGGAAGTCTTGTCCTTCGCTCTCGCGGTTGCCTACCTTGATCAGATAGCGCTCAAAACTTTGCGCATTCCCCGGCGGCAGTGCGATACCGGACTCCAGCAGTTGCCGGCGCGGAATGCTTTGCTGCTGATACAGCTCGCCGATCATCGTCACCGGCCCTGCGGCACTCTGGTTGAGCTCAAACTGATAGACCGGGCTCGGCCAGAAATAGCGCATCCCCTGTCCGGCCAGCAGCAGCATAATGCCGATCAGCGCCAACAGGCTGACGGCCACCGACCCGGCGGTCAGCCAGATCCACGGCGAACCGCTCTTCGCCCAGCGCTTCATGGCGCCTCCTGGTTCAGGGTATAGCGCTCACGCAGCCGCAGTCGGATCGCCTCCGCCAGGGTGTTGAAGACAAAGGTGAAAATAAACAGCACCAGCGCAGTCAGGAACAGCACCCGGTAATGGCTGCTGCCGGCGACCGCTTCCGGCATTTCTATGGCGATATTGGCCGCCAGGGCGCGCAGGCCCTGGAACAGACTGCCGTCGATAACCGGCGTATTTCCGGTCGCCATCAGCACAATCATGGTCTCCCCCACCGCGCGGCCAAAGCCAATCATCAGCGCCGAGAAAATGCCGGCGCTGGCCGAAGGCAGCACCACGCGTATGACGGTTTGCCACTGGGTCGCCCCCAACGCCAGCGACCCTTGGCTCAGGGTTGCCGGTACGCTGAACAACGCGTCTTCCGCCAAAGAGAAAATAATCGGCACTAACGCAAAGCCCATCGCCACGCCAACCACCAGCGCATTGCGCTGGTCATAATCATCGCCCAGCCAGAAATGCAGCGGCTCGCCGAACAGTTTCACTTCCAGCCAGGGTCCCACGCTAAACGCCAGCCAGACGGTCAGTACAATCAGCGGCAACAGGATCAGCAGATCGACGCCCGGCGGCAGGCGTCGCGGGGCAAACCGGTTCATCAGCGCACCGCATGCCAGCACCACCGCCGCCAACAGCAAGGGGAGCGACAACACCGCCAGCAGATAATATTCAATCACCGGCGCCAGCCAGATGCCCGCCACCAGCCCGATCACCACCGTCGGTAAAGCCCCCATCACCTCAATCGCCGGTTTAATCACCCGCCGCAGTCCGGCCGACATGAAATAGGCGGTATAAACGGCCCCGGCCAGCGCCAGCGGAATGGCGAACAGCATGGCATAGGCCGCGGCCTTGAAGGTGCCAAAAATCACCGGCATCAGGCTGAATTTGGCCTGGTAGCTGTCCTCACCAGAGGTGGATTGCCAGACGTAAGCCGGTTCGGGGTAATTCTCGTACCACACCTTGTGCCAAAGCGAGCGCCAGGTGACGTCGGGATAAGGGTTGTCGATCGCATAATGTTGCCAGCCCTGTGCCGTTTCCAGCAGCAGGCCATCACCGCGTGGAGCGAACGCCATCTGCTGTACCCCGGCGCTCAGCCTGCCGTTCAACAGTGGCTGCGGCTGGATGCTGGAAAACAGCGAGAAACCGCCGTCCGGTCTCAGGGTGGCGAACACCCGGCGATAAGGTTCGGCCACCAGCAAATCCTGCGGCTCGGACTGGTGGTCGAAATGCTGCACCGGCGTCAGTTGCCAGCGCCGATCTTTTTCGACATCAAACCATTCGCGTACGCTGCCGTCAGGCGCTTCGATCAGCAACGCGCTGCCGCCAGGCAACGCCGTCAGTTGATAAGGAGACTGTTCGCCAAGCGTACGCGTTTCTTTTAGCTGCAGCTGCGTGTCGTTAATTTGGTAGCGCGCCAGCCGATTCCCCGCCAGCAGATACAATTGGCGACCGTCGGGCGTCAACACCAACTGCTGCACCGCACTGTCCAGCGTGATCTCACTTAGCTGCGGCGGGTGGTCGCTGCCGAAACGGCCAAACACCAAACGACGATCTTCGGTAACACCGGCCAGAAGGTACTGCCCACGGCGTGCTTCAGCCAACGTCAGCAGCGTTAATGCTCGCCCCTGTTTATCCAACGTCAGCGGTCGTTGCCCAAGCGGAAACAACCACTGCGGTGCCGACGCCCCGGCTGCTGCGAAGTCCGCGCTGGCGACGATAAACCGGCCGTCGGCCTGTGCCAAAGCAAACAGATCGCGTTCGCCGGCCGCCTGAGTCAGCAGCGTCGGTTTGGCCAGCAGCGTCTGTTGCGTCAGAGGATGGGCGTTCTGCTGCGTCAGAGGATAGAACTGCCCCTGCCCTTGCGCATCGATGCGGTAACCTATCCGCTGCTGCACATCCATACCCAGCGCCAGCGCAGGTGCAGAGGCATTGATCGTCAGCGGTTTCGCCTGCCCCATTGCCGCCGGTTTAAACAGCGGCAGCACCGCAAACAGCAGGTAAACGAAGATCAGCATCAGCGTCATCAACACCAGCAGCCCGCTGACGGTAACCGCCGCCTGAACGCTACGGTCGATGCGCGCGCGCAGGCGATCCCGGGGATGTTGGTTTACCGTAGTTTGTGCCATGTCTCTCGCTGTCGCTGATGTAAGCAGGCTTGCGCCATAGAATAACCGGGCATCTTATGTCAGTTTTGTGACGTTTGCATGACAAAGTTGCCTGCCGCCATTATCGAATTTAACGCTATTCATTAGCATTATTAACCCTATATATTGCTGAAAAATGATGGTTAAGCCGATCATCTGTAGAGATATTTAGCATTATTGTCTTCATTTTATATTGCTCCGACATGTTCAACGCCCCGGACGCCGCAGAGAATATTTTTACGCCTTAAAATGCCTCGCCCCAAGGTAATGGATATGTTGGACTTTCCTGTCAATCTCTCGCAATAATGATGAAGGACACTAGAGCGGCATCCGGGCGCTGCGTCCCGGATCCTTTTCTAAAATTGAACTGGAGTGGCAATGGGTCAGGAAAAGCTCTACATCGAAAAAGAACTAAGCTGGTTATCCTTTAATGAACGCGTGTTGCAGGAAGCCGCAGATAAGAGCAATCCCCTGATTGAGCGCATGCGTTTTCTGGGCATTTACTCCAATAACCTTGACGAGTTCTATAAGGTCCGCTTTGCCGATCTCAAACGACGCATTCTGATCAGCGAAGAACAGGGCTCTGGCGGCGCTTCACGCCATCTGCTGAAAAAGATCCAGGCCAAGGTATTAAAAACCGATCAAGAATTCGACAGCCTGTATAACGATTTGCTGCTGGAAATGGCACGCAACCAGATCTTCCTGATCAACGAACGCCAGGTGTCGGAAAACCAGCAAATCTGGCTGCGGCAATACTTTAAACAGCATCTGCGCCAGCACATCACGCCGATCCTGATCAACAATGAAACCAACCTGGTGCAGTTCCTGAAAGACGACTATACCTATCTGGCGGTGGAGATTATCCGCGGTACGCGTATCGATTACGCGCTGCTGGAGATCCCGTCCGACAAGGTACCGCGCTTCGTCAACCTGCCGCCGGAAGCCCCTCGTCGCCGCAAGCCGATGATCCTGCTGGATAACATTCTTCGCTACTGCCTGGACGACATCTTCAAGGGCTTCTTCGATTACGACGCGCTCAACGCCTATTCGATGAAAATGACCCGCGATGCGGAATACGATCTGGTTACCGAGATGGAATCCAGCCTGCTGGAACTGATGTCTTCCAGCCTGAAGCAGCGCCTGACTGCAGAGCCGGTGCGCTTTGTTTATCAGCGCGACATGCCCAATGAAATGGTGGAACTGCTGCGCGGCAAGCTCGGTATTTCCAACTATGATTCGGTCATTGCCGGCGGCCGTTACCATAACTTCAAAGACTTCATCGGTTTTCCGAACGTCGGCAAGGCCAACCTGGTCAACAAACCGCTGCCGCGCCTGCGCCATACCTGGTTCGAAAAATTCCGCAACGGGTTTGACGCCATTCGCGAGCACGACGTGCTGCTTTACTACCCGTACCACACCTTTGAACACGTGCTGGAGCTGGTGCGCCAGGCGTCGTTCGACCCCAGCGTGCTGGCGATCAAAATCAATATTTACCGCGTGGCAAAAGACTCGCGCATCATCGAATCGATGATCCACGCCGCCCATAACGGCAAAAAAGTCACGGTGGTGGTGGAGCTGCAGGCGCGCTTTGATGAAGAGGCCAATATCCACTGGGCCAAGCGCCTGACGGAAGCCGGGGTGCACGTTATTTTCTCCGCGCCTGGCTTGAAAATTCACGCCAAACTGTTCCTGATCTCACGCCGTGAAGGCGACGAGATTGTGCGCTATGCTCATATCGGCACCGGTAACTTTAACGAGAAAACCGCGCGCATTTACACCGACTATTCATTGCTGACCGCCGATTCGCGCATCACCAACGAAGTACGCCGGGTGTTCAACTTTATCGAAAACCCGTACCGGCCGGTCACCTTCGACAACCTGATGGTGTCGCCGCAGAACTCGCGTCTGAAACTGTATGAGTTGATCGACAACGAAATTGCCAACGCCGAAGCCGGGCTTCCGGCCGGCATTATGCTGAAAATCAACAATCTGGTGGATAAAGGGCTGGTAGATCGGTTATATACCGCCTCCGGCGCCGGCGTAAAAATCCGCCTGTTGGTGCGCGGGATGTGTTCTTTGATTCCCAACCTGCCGGGGATCAGTGACAATATTCAGATAATCAGCATCGTCGACCGCTATCTGGAACACGATCGGGTTTACGTTTTCGAAAACAAAGGTGACAAACTGGTTTATCTGTCCTCTGCCGACTGGATGACCCGTAACATAGATTACCGCATCGAAGTCGCGGTCTCGCTGCTGGATCCAACGCTGAAACAACGGGTTCTGGATATTCTGGAAATCCTGTTCAGCGACACGGTCAAGGCACGTTACCTCGATAAAGAACTGAGCAACCAGTACGTGCCGCGCGGCAACCGCCGCAAAGTCCGTTCTCAGGTTGCCATTTACGAGTATTTAAAAGCTCTGGAACAACCAGGACAGTAGGCCAGCAACTATGCCGCTAAAAAGCACTGCAACGAACAAACCGCAGGAAATCGCTGCCATCGACCTCGGGTCGAACAGCTTCCACATGGTGATTGCCCGCGTCGTCAATGGCGCCTTACAGGTATTGGGGCGTTTAAAACAGCGGGTCCACCTCGCCGATGGATTGGACAGCAACAATGTGCTCAGTGAAGAGGCAATAGAACGCGGCCTGGCCTGCCTGGCGCTGTTCGCCGAACGGCTGCAAGGCTTCCCGGCGGATAACGTCACCATCGTCGGTACCCACACCTTGCGCCAGGCGGTGAACGCCGAGGTATTCCTCAAGCGCGCAGCCAAAGTGATCCCCTACCCGATCGAAATCATCGCCGGGCAGGAAGAGGCTCGCCTGATCTTTATGGGTGTGGAACATACCCAACCGGAAAAAGGCCGCAAGCTGGTGATCGACATCGGCGGCGGTTCTACCGAGCTGGTGATCGGCGAAGATTTTGAACCCCTGCTGGCGGAAAGCCGCCGCATGGGCTGCGTCAGCTTCGCCCAACAGTTCTTCCCGGGCGGCGAAATCAGCAAAAACAACTTCAAACGGGCACGCCTGGCGGCGGCACAGAAGCTGGAAACGCTGGCCTGGCAGTACCGCATTCAGGGCTGGCAATATGCTCTGGGCGCGTCGGGCACCATCAAGGCCGCGCACGAAGTGCTGGTGGCAATGGGCGAAAAAGATGGCCTGATCACCCTCGAGCGACTGGAAATGATGGCGGAACAGGTGCTGCAGTTTAAAAATTTCAGCGCAATGAGCCTGCCGGGGCTGTCGGAAGACCGCCAGTCGGTGTTTGTGCCGGGGTTGGCAATCCTGTGCGGCGTGTTCGATGCGTTGGCGATCCGCGACCTGCGCCTTTCCGACGGTGCGCTGCGCGAAGGCGTGCTGTACGAGATGGAGGGCCGTTTCCGTCATCAGGACATTCGCAGCCGCACCGCCAAGAGCCTGGCCGATCACTACAATATCGACCGCGAGCAGGCCAAACGGGTGCTGGATACCACTGAGCTATTGTATGCGCAGTGGATGGCGCAAAATACCAAGCTGGCGAACCCGCAGTTGGAAGCCTTGCTGAAATGGGCCGCGATGTTGCACGAGGTGGGGTTGAGCATCAACCACAGCGGCATGCATCGCCACTCGGCCTACATTCTGCAAAACACCAACCTGCCGGGCTTCAACCAGGAGCAGCAGTTGCTGCTGTCGGCGCTGGTACGCTTCCATCGCAAGGGTATCAAGCTGGAAGAATTGCCGCGCCTGAACCTGTTCAAGAAAAAGCATTACCTGCCGCTGATCCAACTGTTGCGCCTGAGTACCCTGCTCAACAACCAGCGCCAGTCGACCACCACGCCGGAAACGCTGCGCCTGAGCACCGACGATAACCACTGGACGCTGCGCTTCCCGGCCGGATATCTGGCGCTGAACAACCTGGTGCAACTGGATCTCGAACGTGAACAGGCCTATTGGAACGACGTCGTGGGTTGGAAACTGATTTGCGAAGAGGAAGGTTCGCAAGACGAGCAGCGCTCGGCCTGAGTCTGTCGCCCCCGTACTGCGGGGGCGATAATCAATTCTGTTCTGATAGCAACGTCACCAAGGGTTGCGGTTCGCCGACGAAATACCCCTGCATATAGTCTACGCCCACCCCTTTCAACGCGACCAACTGCTCCATGCTTTCTACGTATTCCGCCACAATGGTCAAGCGCTTCATTCGCGCGACTTTACAGATAGAGGCAATCACCTGGAAATCCACCGCGCTGGTCAGCATGTCACGTACAAAGCTGCCGTCGATTTTCAGCATATCAACCGGCAACATCTTGAGCCGATCGTAACCGGCATAGCCGGTGCCGAAGTCATCCAGAGCAATGCGGCAGCCCATTTCACGCAGCGCCTGCAGGTTGGCGCCGGCGTAATCCGTATTCTGCAGCAGATGCGACTCGGTCACCTCCAACGTCAGTTGATACGGTTCGATGCGATACTGCTGCAACAGGTTGTCTACATCCTGGCTCAGCATCGGTCGGCACAGCGAAGAGGGCGTTAAATTCACCGCAAAGCGTGCACTGGGCAGATCGATACGGTGCTGGTCCATAAACTTCAACGTATTGCGCAGCACCCACAAATCCAGCCGATAAGCCAGGCCAAACTCATGCGCCACCGGCAGAAAATCATTCGGCGATACTGTGTTCCCCTGATCGTCGCGCATACGCAGCAGAATCTCATAATAACGATCACCGCGCAGGCCCACTATCGGCTGCGCCATCAAGATAAAGCCGTCGTTATCCAGCGAACGTTGTACCCCATGCAAGAGCGCCACCTTGCGTTTGACTTCATCCTGCACCAAATTGCCGCTGCTCTGCACATTCTCCGGCTTACCGCTGGTCAGCGAGACTTCCGCCAACGCGCTAAGCTCCCCCAGCAACTGGTAGAGGTGTTCAAAATCGGGCAGCACGCTGCAATACCCTAATCCCAGCGGGGGGTGCAGCGGCAAACCGTTCCAGATCAGGCGGAATTTTTCCAACGCGCGGTAAATCGCTTCGACCTTTTCTTCGCTATTGTCCGCATCCACTCGCAGCAACAAATCGTAGCCCGGCAGATGATAAACCCCTTCACCAGGGGCCAATACCCGATGCAGCAGCGCCGCCAGTTGCTGTTTGAAACGAATACGAAGCTGCATGCCATAGTTACGGCTCAGCAAATCCAGTTCGCTGACGCGCAGGAAACACAGGGTTGAAGGCGGAGACTGAGCCAGATCACGCTTGAGGGCACGCAGGTTCGGCAGGCCAATTACCGGATCTTGCAGCGAGGCGCTTTGTGCCCTGGCATGGCTTAACCGTTGGTGAGTATTGAGCGCCGACATCAGGAAAATGCACAGGGTGAACACCACCATCATCGAAGAGATGACCGCCAGGTTATGCAACAGGTTGTCGGGTTGTGAAGCGCCGGGATAATGAAAAAACAGCACCAACAGAGTGGCAGACCAGATAAGGCAGTTGAATTGATAGCCAAAACGCATCGCACCGTAGAGCATTACCGGCAGCAGTAAGACCAATCCGTACCCCCCGAGCAACAGGGGAATGGCTTCTTTAGCGTGATGGGACAGCACCGCCACCATCCCCACCAGCACCAACAGCCACAGCGACAGCTCTTTTTTATCGACGTTTGGCGCCATTTCACGACCAAAGCGTCGCCAGAGCGTCAGGGCAAAACGGGGTTTATTCAAGATGCGCAACATGATGTAGAGCAAGGGCATGGCGGAGAGACAGCCCAGCAGCAGCGCTTGAAAATTAACCAGCGCCATCAGGTAGCTGTTATCGCCGGGCATCATCCCGAGTTCGTCGGGCAACCGGGCAAAGGCGACCAGCAGTTTCAGGCCGAAGACAAACAGCAATGCCGGTAGCACCACCAGCCAGATTAGCCGCTCCTTCACCAGCGCCGCACCACCTGGGGCCGCACACCAACGGCGTTGCGTTTGCCTGCGATACCCCAGCCAACACAGGCTCAGGCAAGACAGGTACAGCAGCGTCACCAGCAAGCCACTTTCCAGCCCCAGCCGGTGGGCGTAACGCAGCATGATGGCGAGGGCAATACCCGGCAGCGCCCGCCAGTCGTAGACCATCAACAGTGCAATACAGGCAGTGAGCGGTAGATAGAGCAGATAGACTTTGCCTTCAGGCAGCATTATCCGCGGCGATAGCCAACCTGCGAACGGGATCAATAACAGGCTCCAGAGGAGAGGACACCCCCACCAGCGCTCGCGTAAATGCTTCCAGAATATTGGCTTGATCATAAAAATAACGAGTCCGTCAGGGCGTAATTCCATTCACGCGTTCGGGTAACAAGGCAGGTTCCTTTTCGTACCTCTATCCATTCATGAGGCAAGCTGAAAGTATCATATGCGACAGGAGAATGGCGGAAATTTTAGGCGCCAGGCGGGGGTGAGGCTTGACTCCGATCAACCAAAGAGGAAAAGTTGGGTAAAAATGTGTAAGCCTATTTTTTGTCTCATCTTAAGCTGCTGATCCGACAGATAAAGCCAAACTTAAGCTAAACAGCGGCGAGATACCGGGTTTTGCTGCCCGGAAATAAATAGACAATATTTGTCATCAATGGCTAGAATTCCGTTTACACTCTATCGGCCTGCATCAGCGTTCAATATCTCTATAAATTTCAAGTGGCCGCAGCACGGCCAGCGTGAAAGATGGCGGGCATAACACAGGAAACCGGCATGCCGGGTGATATATGCGTAGAAAATCCACCGGACAGATGACCAAAATAGTGCTGTTTGTCAGCTTTATCATTTTAGTCGGCCGTCTGCTGTATGCCGCGGTCGTCGCGGTGCCCCACCATCAGGAAAAAAAACTCGCCCCTCAGCAAAGCACCACTGAGATGAGCGACGAAAACCGGGACACCACTCCCTGAACTCACAGATTCAAGTTATCCCGCAGGGCTTGCGAATAGTTAAGCAGCCTGCCGTCGGCCAGTATCTCGGCGCGCCAGACCCCTTACTTATTCCTCAGCAACTGCTCCCATTTCATAAAAATGACGCCTGCATTCACTATGCTCTATCTAGTCCAGAGTGGGTCTTAAGGATCACTGAGTGCCAGTAAGGAAGACCATGTCAGCTGCAACACATAACGTTAAAAAAGTCGCTGAGTACCGCCAGCGCATTCTTTCTCTGCTGTTAAACAACAAAGATCTGGTCGATGGCATTCTCGGCCGGCCAGGGGATGAGAACGCCCTCAGCAAAAGCGAGCTGCTAAACCAGACGGCAGAAATCACCGGCCTGCTGGACGACATGCACGCCGCTGACCTGGCGGACCTGCTGGAAGCGCTGCCCCAAGACGAGCGCCTGGCACTGTGGCGGCTGGTGGGGAACGCCAAACGCGGTCAAACGCTGGTGGAAGTTGCCGAGCCCGTGTGGGACAGCCTGATCGAAGAGATGAGCGACAAGGACCTGCTCAAAGCGATCAAGACGCTGGACGTCGATGAACAGGCCTATTTGGCACAATACCTGCCGCGTAACCTGATGGGCCGCCTGTTGACCTCCATGGAACCGGATCAACGCGCACAGGTGCGCGAGATGATCCACTACGGCAAGGACACCGTCGGCTGGATGATGGATTTTGAACTGGTCACGGTACGCCCCGACGTCACTATCGGTGCCGTACATCGCTTCTTACGCCTGCGCAAAACCATCCCGGAAGCCACCGACAAACTCTTCGTCACCGATCGTAAAAATACTCTGCTGGGTGAACTGCCGCTCACCGCCGTGCTGCTTAATGACCCGGAAACCCTGGTCCAGACGGTCATGGACAGCGACCCTACCAGCTTCCAGCCGGATGACAAGGCCGAAGCGGCAGCCAGCGCATTCGAACGTTATGACCTGATCAGCGCCCCGGTGGTCGACGCCAAGGGCAAGCTGATGGGCCGTTTGACCATCGAAGAAATCGTCGATGTGGTCAATGAAGAAAGCGACAGCAACCTGCGCCGCATGGGGGGCTTAAGCCCGGAAGAAGATGTGTTTGCCCCGGTCAGCAAGGCGGTGAAAACCCGCTGGGCGTGGCTGGCCATCAACCTGTGTACCGCGTTTATCGCCTCGCGCGTCATCGGTCTGTTCGAACACACCATTTCACAACTGGTGGCGCTGGCGGCGTTAATGCCGATCGTCGCGGGGATCGGCGGCAATACCGGTAATCAGACCATCACCATGATCGTACGCGCGCTGGCACTGCACCAAATTGAGGTCGGCAACATTTCCCGCCTGATGTTCAGAGAACTCGGGGTGGCCATTATCAACGGCGTGGTCTGGGGCGGCATCATGGGCGTCGTGACCTGGCTGCTGTACGGTGACTGGGCGATGGGCGGCGTCATGACGCTGGCGATGATCCTCAACCTGCTGGTAGCCGCGCTGATGGGGGTGGTGATCCCGATGACCATGCTCAAACTGGGGCGCGATCCGGCGGTAGGTTCCAGCGTATTGATCACCGCTCTGACCGATACCGGCGGCTTCTTTATCTTCCTCGGACTGGCTACCTTGTTCCTGCTTTAAACCTCCAGAAGGCCGGCCACGCGCCGGCTTTTGCGTTTGCTCACTAAAGCTGTCTGATTCAGTGGGTTTTATTGCCGCGCTGTACTACCCTTTGCCAATAAACTTTCCATCTCATTCGCGTCATGACCTCGTTCAGTGACAGATGCCAGAGTTAAGGGTTGTCTATGGATATCAGCGCACCGAATCATCTCATCACGCGTCAGGGCGCCTTGTTTACGCACAGCCTGCTGGCGGCGATGGCGGTATTTTTACTGGCATTGCTGTGCCTGACGCTGTCGAACGAATCCAGCCACTTTACCCCGCTGTGGTTCCCCACTGCCGCCATTATTGCCGTACTGTTCCGCCACTCGCCACGCCAATGGGGGTTACCGCTGCTGGCATGTGGGGTTGGCATCGTGGCCGCCAGCTTCACGCTGTTCGGCTTTAGCTGGTTCCCGGTAAAACTGACCCTGATCAACCTGCTGGAAGCCGTGGTTTGCACCCTGCTGTTGCGCCGCATGCTGCTGCAGGACGATCCGCTGAACAGCCTGGCCAGTTGGCTTAAATTTGTCGTCTGCGCGGTGATATTCACCCCGTTGTTCAGCGCCCTGCTGGCCGCCTGGTGGGTTCCCGCCCCGGGTCACCCTTTCTGGCACCCCTTCAGTACCTGGTTTATTTCAGAAGCTATTGGCGTCCTGTCGCTGACGCCCATCGGGCTGGTCTATCGCCGTCGCATGCTGGATACGCTGAATCTGTACACTCTGCTGCTGACGTTGATAGTCGCGCTGACCTTCAGCTATCTGGCTCTGAGCTACCTGCCCTTTCCGTTCACCTTTGTCATTCTGCCGCTGCTGTGGGCGGCAATCGCGCTGCCGCGGCTCGAGGCTTTCGTCATCTGCTTTTGCACTACGCTGATGATCACCGTGATGATTTCCATCGGGTTGCTGCATTTTCATGCGCCCACCGGTCCGTTCAGCGATATCGAGATTTACCTGCCGATCCTGTTAATTTTGATCCCGGCGCATTCGATGGCCATGGTGATGCACGCCTTCCGGGTGGAGAAACAGCATATCGTCGAGAGTGAAACTCGCTTTCGTAATGCGTTGGAATATTCGGCCATCGGCATGGCGCTGGTGTCGCCGCAGGGGAAATGGCTGCAGGTCAATCAGGCGTTGTGCAAACTGCTCGACTATACCCCGGAGGCTCTGCGGCGCCTGACTTTCCAGGAAATCACCCACCCGGACGATCTGAACGCCGATCTGACGCAGCTGCACGATCTGCTCGACGGGCATATCAGCAGTTACACCCTGGAGAAACGCTATATTCGCAGCGACGGCGAGCACGTCTGGGCGTTACTGGCTGTATCGCTGGTGCGCGATGCCGAAGGGCTGCCGCTGTATTTTATTTCGCAGGTAGAAGACATCAGCGAATTGAAACGCACGGCCGCAGAGAACCATCGACTGATGGAGCGTATTACGCTGGCGAATAAAGTGGGCGGCATCGGCGTTTGGGAATGGATGATGCACGGCGAAGAGCTTACCTGGGACAAGCGTATGTTTGAACTTTACGACCTCAGCCCGGACCAGACGCCAACGTTTTCGCTATGGCGGACGCTGCTGGTACCGGAGGATCGTGAACGCACCGACCGTGAGATGGCCACATTGTTGAAGCGGCCGGGCCCCTTTGTACTGGAGTTCCGACTGCTCACCCGCGAGGGAAAAGTGCGGCATATCCGCGGCCAGGGTAACGTTATTTTAGACGCTCAGGGTCTGCCGCTGCGCATGATCGGCACCAATATCGACATGACGGAGGTCCGTAATCTGACCGAAGCACTGCACGAAGAAAAAGAGCGTCTGCACATTACGCTCGATGCGATCGGCGAAGCGGTGATATCCACCGACGACGAAATGCACATTACCTTTATGAACCCGGTGGCCGAACAAATGTGCGGCTGGCCGCTCAGTCTGGCGATCGGCATGCCCGTCGCCGGCGTGGTTCGAATGACCAACGGCAAAGACGGTGAAGAGGTAGAAAACCCGATCCAGTGCTGCCTGCAGGAAAACCGGCAGCTGTCCCCAGACTATGCCCTGGTGCTGCATGGTCGCGACGGTCGCTGTTTTGACATCCAGCAGTCGGTATCACCATTGAAAACGATCGACGGCAACGTCATGGGCGCGGTGATGGTACTGCAGGATGTCACGGCCTCGCGCGAACTGATGCAGAAGTTGAGTTACAGCGCGTCGCACGATGCCCTGACCACGCTGCCCAATCGCACCAGTTTTGAAAAGCGCCTGAAGGCCGCTATTGCCAACGCTACTGAAAAACGACTGCAGCACGCGCTGGTGTTCCTCGATCTCGACCGTTTCAAGGCGGTCAATGACAATGCCGGCCACGCCGCGGGCGACGCGCTGTTGAAAGATCTTTCCCTGTTGATGCGGCACCATCTGCGTAACAGCGACTGTCTGGCCCGGCTTGGCGGCGATGAGTTCGGGCTGATCCTATTCGACTGCACGCGGGAACAGGCCCAGTCGCTGATACAGCAATTGGTTAATCACATCAGCCAGCACCCCTTCTTTTGGGAAGGGAAGATTTACCACGTCGGCGCCAGTGCAGGCGTAACCCGTATTGATGCCGATGCCGGCAAGAGCAGCGAGCTGCTGGCGCAGGCGGATATTGCCTGTTATACCGCCAAGCATCGCGGACGTGGCCAGGTTTATCTCTATGAGGCGCGTCAAAAAATGATCCTGGAACGTCAGCATGAACTGCTGACGCGCCAGGAAGTGACGGACATCATCAACGATGGGCAATTATTGCTGCATGTCAGGGCGGTCGCACCGCCAAAAACGCCGCTGGCGGTCTGTTTCTATCAGTTGAAACTGCAGGTGAGGGATCAGGACGGTCAGGCGCTGGCGAGCGACGATTTTATCTCCGCTGCCCGGCTATACGATCTGACGAAAGAGGTTGACCGCTGGATCATCGGGCAGATTTTGACGCAGCGCGCCCCTGATATTGCCCGCAAGGGGTTGTCCATCGCGCTGCCGCTGACAACCGACAGCCTGCTGGACGCCAGCTTCCAGGACGATCTGCTGGCAGCGCTGGACGCCTCCCCCTTGCAACCAGGGGCATTGCTGCTGGCGGTCGATGATGCGGTGGTGCTGGAGCACGCCGGCATTTGCAGGCCGTTCCTCCAGCAGTTGCAGCAACGGGGCTGCAAGCTGATCGTTAACGGTTTTGGGCACAGCCTCAACGCCTTTGACGAGTTGCATGGCCAAAAGATTGACTATATCCGCGTCGACGAACGCTTCATCACCAACGTGCACTGCAACCAGATGGACGAACTGATGGTATCGATGCTCAATGGGGCGACGCATCGGGTGCACGCCCAAACGCTGGCCGGCCCGGCACACCAGCAGATAACGCTGAACACCCTGCAGGCGATTGGCATCGATCTGTCGGACGGCGACGCTATCGCACTGGAACAATCGCTGACGGAACTGCTCAGCGGCGGTTACTTTGGTATCCGCTAGTCGCCATTCCCAGCAATATCCCCCTGCCTTTCGAGCGGCGGCCTCGCCGCCGCATCTCATCCATTCTGCTTTTTTTGCTTAGCCCACCTGAGGTTAGTGGTATAACTAACAGGTCAAAGTTAATCGCTTGCATAACACCTCGATACGGAAATCAGCATGCGAATTAATTTTTTCCTCTCTCAATACACCTAATTGTTCAGGGATGAATGGCTATGAAAAAAGAGTGGTTTGCCGCCAGAGAGCTGACCGGCATTGCAGGACTGCCCTCCTCGCCACAGGGCATCAATTTAATGGCCCGCCGCGAAGGCTGGATCAGTCGCCGGCGCAAAGGCGTGCAGGGCAAAGCGGTGGAATACCACATCAATAGCCTGCCGACCGGAGCGCGCAGCCTGCTGATACTGCGAGAAGATCCCGCCGAATACCAGGTTGAACGTCAGGATCCGCTGGCGGTGTGGGTCGAATATTACTATCACCTGAACGAAAACGAACGCGAGAAGGTACTGGCCTTCCTGATGCGCGAAGGAATAGACGGCCTGCTGACGCGCATTGCTGCCAAAGACTAGCCCGTCGCCGCTACCCGACAGCCTCCGTTGACGGCGCCCAGCCATCGTTATGCCACAGATGCAGCGTGGCGTAGGAACGCCAGGGTCGCCAGCTTTCAGCATAGCGCTCAATCTGGCGTGGCGTCATGCCGGGAAAACGCTGTTTGATCAGATAATCCCCCGCCAGGAACACGTCCGGCCACGACCAGGCTCGCATGGCGATGTAGCTGGCGGTCCAACTGCCAATCCCCGGTAGCGCAGTCAGCGCCTTGATCCCCTGCTCAATATCCAGCACGTTCTCCAGTTGCAACCGCCCTTCGGTAACCGCCTGCGCAATACCGATTAACGCCGCCGCTCGTTTCAGTTGCACGCCCAAGGGGCGCAGCGCCTCAGGCTGTAATCGCGCAATCTGTTCGGCAGTGGGAAAGACGTGGGTAATGCCACCGTAGGGCTGTTCCAGCGGGGTGCCCCAGAGTTCAGCCATCCGTCCGGCAAAGATCGCCGCCATTTTGACGCTGACCAACTGCCCAAGCACTGCACGGGTCGCCTGTTCGAATGCGTTGACGCAGCCAGGCAGCCGCAGGCCCGGCGCCTCGGCAGCCAACGGCCCCAACGCCTGAGCGATAAGGTCCGGCGCGGCGTCGAGATCAAACAGTTGGCGAGTGCGGCGCAGCACTTCCGTCGTCACCCGGCTCAGGGAAGGTGCAATTTCCACCCGTACCCGATTATGCGCCTCTTCCGGCTGCACGCTGACCCAGCCACGATATTCGATGCCGCCCTGAGTGATGGCTATCGCCCGCAGGTACTGTTGCCCTTCCACCCGCTCCACACCGCTCACCGCACGGGTTTGCAAAAAACCCAGCATGCGCGACCAGTCATAGGGCGGTCGATAGCCCAGATGAAACACCAGCCCGCTGGCGACGGTACGTTCGTTACGGCCGCTGCTGCTGCGCAGTGCCGAGGGGATCAGCCGGTAGCGCGCCTTGAACAGTTCGTTAAAACGCCGCAGGCTGCCGAAACCGGCGGCAAAGGCCACCTCACTCAACGGCATATCGGTATCCGCCAGCAGGCGTTTGGCCTGCAACAGCCGGTGCGACTGGGCATAATCAATCGGCGAGGCGCCAAACTGATCGGCAAAAATACGCCGCAGGTGGCGATCGGAAATGCCTAGCCGCGTTGCCAGTTGCTCGCAGCTGTGCTCAGACAGATACCCCTGCTCGATCAACTGCACCGCCACCTGAGCATAACGATTACCGAGATCGATCAACGCCAACCCCGGCGCCAATTCCGGCCGACACTTCAGGCAGGGGCGAAACCCCGCCAGTTCCGCCGCCGCCGCGCTCGGGTAAAACGTGCAGTTTTCAATTTTTGGCGTACGGGCGCTGCACACCGGGCGACAATAAATACCGGTCGACGAAACGCCGACGAAGAAGCGACCGTCAAATTTGCGATCGCGCGCGCTCAGTGCCTCATACAACGCCTGCTGTTGGTTTTTCATAGCCACGCTCGGGGTCAGTTTTTTGTGCATTATGCGACTCGATGGGTGCGCTGACGTGCGGGATTCGGACATTAAGTTAAGCATGCTAGCGCCGTCGCCGCTAAATTTTTCGTCAGTTAAGCGCTCTCAGATTGCCCAGGGGCCGAGTCTCGGGTAAAGTCGCCCCCCTTCATTGGCATGGGGATAGAGAAAAGACATGTTTATTGGATTTGACTACGGAACGGCCAACTGTTCCGTCGCAGTGATGCGAGAAAATGGCCCCGAGCTGCTGACGCTGGAAAACAACGAGCCCTATCTGCCGTCGATGCTGTGTGCTCCGACGCGCGAAGCCGTCAGCGAGTGTTTGCACCGCCACTGGCAGGTGCCGACCGCCAGCGAGGAAAACCAGCAACTGCTGCGCCGGGCAATCAACTATAACCGCGAAGAAGATATCCCGGTCGCCAGCGACAGCGTGCTGTTTGGCCTGCAGGCTCTGGCGCACTACGTTGAAGATCCGGAAGAAGTGTATTTTGTCCGCTCCCCGAAATCCTTCCTCGGCGCCAACGGCCTGAAACCACAACAGATCGCGCTGTTTGAAGATCTGGTGTGCGCCATGATGTTCCACATCAAACGTCAGGCGGAAAACGTACTGCAAGACAGCATCAGCCAGGCGGTGATCGGCCGTCCGATCAACTTCCAGGGCATCGGTGGCGAAGAAGCCAACCGCCAGGCGCAGGGGATTTTGCACCGCGCTGCCGAGCGTGCAGGCTTCAAAGACATTGAATTCCAGTTCGAACCGGTCGCCGCAGGCCTGGATTTCGAAGCGACTCTGGAAGAAGAAAAAACCGTGCTGGTGGTGGATATTGGCGGCGGGACAACCGACTGTTCGGTGCTGTTGATGGGGCCGCAATGGCGTGACCGTGCCGATCGCCAGCAAAGCCTGCTGGGCCACAGCGGTTGCCGCGTTGGCGGTAACGATCTGGACATCATGCTGGCGTTCAAACAGTTGATGCCGCTGTTCGGTATGGGTGGCGAAACTGAAAAAGGCATCGCTTTGCCTGCGTTGCCTTACTGGAACGCGGTAGCCACCAACGACGTTCCGGCGCAGATCGACTTTTACAGCGCTGCCAATGGCCGCATGCTGCGCGATTTGATCCGCGATGCCGCCGAGCCTGAAAAAGTTAAACGCCTGCTGAAAGTGCATCAGCAACGCCTGAGCTACCGTCTGGTGCGCGCCGCGGAGGAGAGTAAAATCGCCCTGTCAGCACAGCAAAACATCAGCGCTCCGCTGGCCTTCGTCCAGACTGATTTGGCAGAAACCATCAGCCAGGATCAGCTTGCCGAGGCCATCTCACAGCCGCTGCTGCGCATTCAGGAGCAGGTCAGCGCCGCGCTGGCCAGTAGCCAGACCGCACCGCAGGTGATTTATCTCACCGGCGGCAGCGCACGTTCCCCGCTGTTGCGCGCCGCGCTACAACAGCAGTTGCCGGGCATTCCTATCGTCGGCGGCAACGACTTCGGCTCGGTCACCGCCGGGTTGGCTCGCTGGGCGCAGACGCTGTTCCGTTAAGGGCACCAGGGCGCGGTAGCTCAATGCCGCGCCCCGCCGCCAAGCCATTCGCTGCGAAATCAGGTACTGTATCGGCTGGAACCATAATCATGGCAGGAACAACAATGCTGATCGTTCTTTCCGGGCTGCCAGGCAGCGGTAAAACCACGCTCGCACGGGCGCTGGCTCGCGCATTACCGGCAATGCATCTGCGTATCGATACCCTTGAACAAGCTATCCGTAACAGTGGCTCCCTGGCCGATGACGTCGGCCCCGCCGGGTATTTTGCCGCTTATGGCGTTGCCGAAGACAACCTGCGTCTGGGCCACTGGGTGATTGCCGACTCGGTCAATCCGTTGCCGGTCACTCGCGAAGCCTGGCATAACGTCGCACTACGGGCTGGTGTAGCCTGCATAGATTTTGAGGTGGTTTGCTCAGACAGTGCAGAGCACCGTCGCAGGGTTGAAACCCGCGACGGGGACGTTGCCGGACTGCGCCTCCCTAACTGGCACAGCGTCACCCGCCACGATTACCTACCCTGGCATACCCCGGTGGCCCGTATTGATACCGCAGGCCAGCCAGTGGAAGCCACCGTGGCTCAGTTGCTGTCCTTGATTAACGCCGTCGACAACTGAGCAGGTCACCAGGCGCTGGCGTCGTTCAGGATGCGGATATCCTCGGCATCCAGCCGCAGTCGGGTAGCGCTGATCAGCTCATCCAACTGCTTTAGCGACGTGGCGCTGACGATCGGCGCGGTGATGTCCGGCCGCGCTATCAGCCAGGCCAGTGAAACCTGCGTTGGCGAGGTGTGGTGTTTTTCCGCAACCCGATCCAGCGCAGCCAAGATCTTGAAACCGCGTGGATTAAGGTATCGCTCAACGATGGTGTCACCACGTTGGCTCTTGCCGATATCTTTTTCACTGCGGTATTTGCCGGTCAGGAAACCGCTGGCCAGCGAGAAGAAGTTAATCACGCCCAATCCATGGCGCTGCACCACCGGCGCCAGGCTGCGTTCATACTCCTCACGCGCATAAAGATTGTACTCCGGTTGCAGGGTCTCATAGCGCGCCAACCCATTCTCTTCACTGACTTTCAATGCCTCCTCCAGACGATCGGCCTGATAGTTGGAAGCGCCTATCGCCCGCACCTTACCGGCCTTGATCAAGCCGTCGAACGCCGCCAGGGTTTCCGCCAACGGCGTGTCCCGGTCGTCGTCATGCGATTGATAAAGGTCGATATAATCGGTCTGCAAACGCCGCAGTGAATCCTCTACCGCCTGCTGGATATAGCGTGGTGACAGCCCCTGCTTACCCTCGCCCATCGGCTTGCCGACTTTGGTAGCGATGATCACCTGGTCACGCTTGCCGCTCTTTTTTAGCCACTGGCCGATGGTGGTTTCCGATTCACCGCCCTGATTGCCCGGCACCCAGCTCGAGTACACGTCGGCGGTATCGATAAAGTTGAGCTGATTTTCCACCAGCGCATCCAACAGGCTGAATGAAGTTTCGCGATCCGCCGTCCAGCCAAACACGTTACCGCCGAAGGTCAATGCCGGCACTTTGATGCCCGAACGGCCCAGTTCTTTATGACTCATTGCATGCTCCATGGAGTTGATGATTCGCAGGATAATTATTAGCGCGAAAGCAGGAAATCCGCTAAAACGCATTCGCTATAAGCCGGATGGCAACGCTTATAAACATAGCATGATCAAATCTACAACTTATTCGGACAATGCTGACGGTTCCTCCATATTTCCTTCATTTTTATGCCGTCTTTCCTCGCTAAACTAGTATTCTGTAAGGAGTGTAACTTTTTTGGCAATGAGTGCCCGCACGCCTGCCTTTTGGAGAGATTTTCGCCACCATGAATGCAAAAAACCCACGTCGTTCACTGTTACTGCGCCTGTTGGTGGTGGTTATTGTGGCTATTGCCGCCGTGCTGATTTGGCGTCACTTCAGCGCTCCGCAGCCGGCCGACAATGCTGCCCCTGGGGCGCGTCACGCCGGTGGGGGCAAAGCGGCGGCAGGCGCAGGACGACGGGGAGCGCCAATGTCACCGGTACAGGCTGCGACCGCCACACAGCAAACGGTGCCGCGTTACCTTTCCGGGCTGGGCACGGCTACCGCCGCTAACACAGTGACCGTCACCAGCCGGGTCGATGGCCAACTGATGGCGATCCACTTCACCGAAGGGCAACAGGTCAAAGCCGGCGATTTGCTGGTTGAAATTGACCCACGTCCGTTCCAGGTACAGCTGGCTCAAGCGCAGGGACAACTGGCCAAAGATCAGGCCACCCTCGCCAATGCCCGGCGCGATCTGGCACGTTATCAGCAACTGGCCAAAACCAATCTGGTGTCGCGGCAGGATCTGGACACTCAGCTGTCGCTGGTGCAACAGACCGAAGGCGCAATCAAAGCCGATCAGGGTTCCGTCGACAGCGCCAAGCTGCAAATCACCTACAGCCGTATCACCGCACCAATTGACGGTCGTGTCGGTCTGAAGCTGGTGGACGTCGGTAATTACATCACCAGCGGCAGCACCACCGGCATTGTGGTGATCACCCAAACTCACCCTATCGATGTGGTATTTACCCTGCCTGAGGCTACTATCAGCGATTTGATCAAAGCGCAAAAAGCCGGCCCGGTCAGCGTCGAAGCCTGGGATCGCACCAACCAAAATCTGCTGTCGACCGGTTCACTGCTGAGCCTGGATAACCAGATCGACACCACCACCGGCACCATCAAACTGAAAGCGCGCTTCACCAACGAGGACGACGCGCTGTTCCCCAACCAATTTGTTAATGCACGCCTGAAAGTGGCAACGCTGCTGGATGCGATCGTTATCCCTACGGCGGCCTTGCAGATGGGCAACGAAGGCAACTTCGTCTGGACCCTGAGCGAAGATAACAAGGTCAGTAAACATTTGGTGACCACCGGCGTGCAGGACAGCCAAAAAGTGGTGATTAACGCCGGGCTGAACGCCGGTGACCGGGTGGTGACCGACGGCATAGATCGCCTGACCGAAGGCATGCAGGTTGAGGTGGTCACGCCGCAGGCGGCTTCTGCGGCCGGCAAACCAATCCACTCACCTCGCACCCAGGGGAAATCCTGATGCAGGTGATGCCACCTAACGCCGGCGGCGGTCCATCCCGCCTGTTTATACTGCGGCCGGTTGCCACCACGCTGTTGATGCTGGCGATCCTGCTGGCGGGGATCATCGGTTATCGCGCTCTGCCGGTGTCCGCCCTGCCGGAGGTCGACTATCCGACCATTCAGGTGGTCACGCTGTATCCCGGAGCCAGCCCGGACGTGGTCACCTCGGCGATCACGGCCCCGCTGGAGCGTCAGTTTGGCCAGATGTCCGGCCTCAAGCAGATGGCATCGCAAAGTTCCGGTGGCGCCTCGGTCGTCACCTTGCAATTCCAGCTTGAGCTGCCGCTCGACGTCGCCGAACAGGAAGTGCAGGCGGCAATCAACTCCGCCACCAACCTGTTACCGAACGATCTGCCCTACCCGCCGATTTACAGCAAGGTTAACCCGGCCGATCCACCGATCCTGACGCTGGCCGTGACCTCCAGCGCCATGCCGATGACCCAGGTGGAAGACATGGTGGAAACCCGTGTCGCGCAGAAAATATCTCAGGTCACCGGCGTCGGACTGGTGACCATTTCCGGTGGCCAACGGCCGGCGGTCCGCGTGAAGCTCAATGCGGCGGCCGTTGCCGCCTACGGTCTGGACAGCGAAACCATCCGCACCGCCATCAGCAACGCCAACGTCAACTCTGCCAAGGGTAGCCTGGACGGCCCGACGCGTTCGGTCACCCTTTCGGCCAATGACCAGATGAAATCAGCCGACGACTATCGTCAGCTGATTGTCGCTTACCAGAACGGTGCGGCTATCCGCCTGCAGGATATCGCCACCATCGAACAAGGCGCGGAAAATACCCGGCTGGCGGCCTGGGCCAATAAGCAGCCGGCCATCGTGCTCAATATTCAGCGCCAGCCAGGCGTAAACGTCATCACCACCGCCGACAGCATCCGCGAGATGCTGCCTCAGTTGATTAAAAGCCTGCCCAAGTCGGTCGACGTCAAGGTGCTGACCGATCGAACCACCACCATTCGCGCCTCGGTCAGCGACGTGCAGTTCGAGCTGCTCTTGGCGGTAGCGCTGGTGGTGATGGTGATTTACGTGTTCTTGCGCAATGTCCCGGCCACTATTATTCCCAGCGTCGCCGTACCGCTGTCGTTGATCGGTACCTTCGCCGCCATGTACTTTTTGGACTTTTCGATCAATAACCTGACGCTGATGGCGCTAACCATCGCCACCGGTTTTGTGGTCGATGACGCCATCGTGGTGATCGAGAACATTTCACGCTATATCGAAAAGGGCGAGAAACCGCTCGACGCCGCCTTAAAAGGCGCCGGCGAAATCGGCTTCACCATTATTTCACTGACCTTCTCGCTGGTAGCCGTGCTGATCCCCTTGCTGTTTATGGGCGATATCGTTGGCAGGTTGTTCCGTGAATTTGCCGTGACGCTGGCGGTGGCAATTTTGATTTCGGCGGTGGTTTCGCTGACGCTGACGCCGATGATGTGCGCACGCATGCTGAGCCACGAATCCCTGCGCAAGCAGAACCGTTTTTCCGCCGCTTCTGAACGCTTCTTTGACCGGGTCATCGCCCGCTACGGCAAATGGCTGAAAACCGTGCTGAATCATCCCTGGTTGACGCTAGGCGTGGCGTTCAGCACGCTGGCGCTCACCGTCTTGCTTTACCTGCTGATCCCGAAAGGATTCTTCCCGGTACAGGACAACGGCATTATTCAGGGCACGCTGGAGGCGCCGCAGTCAGTGTCGTTCAGTAATATGGCCGAGCGCCAACAGCAGGTGGCGGCAGAAATTCTCAAGGATCCGGCGGTGGAGAGCCTGACGTCGTTTGTTGGCGTCGATGGCAGCAACGCCACGCTCAACAGCGGCCGGCTGCAAATCAACCTCAAACCCTTGAGCGAACGCAGCGACCGTATTCCGGCCATCATCACTCGTCTGCAGCAGCAGAGCGCACAGTTCCCCGGCGTGAAGCTGTATTTGCAACCGGTGCAGGATCTGACCATCGACACCCAGGTCAGCCGCACCCAGTACCAGTTTACCCTGCAGGCCATGTCGCTGGACGAGCTCAGCCTGTGGGTACCGCAGCTGATGGCGGAATTGAAACAGGCACCGCAGTTGGCGGACGTCACCAGTAACTGGCAGGATCAAGGACTGGTGGCCTACGTGAACGTCGATCGCGATTCGGCTTCCCGCCTCGGTATCAGTATGAGTGACGTGGATAACGCCCTGTACAACGCTTTCGGCCAGCGGTTGATCTCCACCATTTACACCCAGGCCAATCAGTACCGGGTGGTGCTGGAACATGACGTCAGCACCACGCCAGGGTTGGCGGCGCTGAGTGAGATCCGCCTGACCAGCAGCAACGGCACCATCGTGCCGCTGAACACCATTGCCAAAATCGAAGAGCGCTTCGGACCGCTATCGGTCAATCATCTCGATCAGTTCCCGGCGGCCACCATCTCCTTTAACGTGGCCGGCAATTATTCGCTTGGGGAAGCGGTCGACGCCATCACCCTGGCGGAAAAAAATCTCGATATGCCGAAAGATATCACCACCCAGTTCCAGGGCGCGACGCTGGCGTTCCAGGCGGCGTTGGGGGGGACCCTGTGGCTGATCCTGGCGGCGGTGGTAGCGATGTATATCGTGCTGGGCGTGCTGTATGAGAGCTTTATTCATCCGGTTACCATTCTTTCTACCTTGCCCACCGCCGGGGTCGGTGCCTTGCTGGCACTGATGATGGCCGGCAGCGAACTGGATGTGATCGCCATCATCGGCATCATCTTGCTGATCGGCATCGTGAAGAAAAACGCCATCATGATGATCGACTTCGCGCTGGCCGCCGAACGTGAGCAAGGTATGACGCCGTACGATGCGATTTATCAGGCCTGCCTGCTGCGTTTCCGGCCGATACTGATGACCACGCTGGCGGCATTGCTGGGTGCACTGCCGCTGATGCTCAGCACCGGCGTCGGCGCGGAACTGCGACACCCGCTCGGGGTTTGCATGGTCGGCGGGCTGGTAATGAGCCAGATCCTGACGCTGTTCACCACCCCGGTGATCTACCTGCTTTTTGACAAGCTGGCGCGTAACACTCGCCGGCAGCCGGATGTGCAGGAGCTGCCGTGAGATTCTTCGCCCTGTTCATCTACCGACCAGTGGCCACCACGCTGCTGACGTTGGCAATTGCCATCAGCGGTGTGATTGGTTTTAGCCTGTTGCCAGTATCGCCGCTGCCACAGGTCGACTATCCGGTGATTTCGATCAGCGCTTCGTTGCCGGGTGCCGATCCGGAAACCATGGCCTCGTCGGTAGCTACACCGCTGGAACGCGCTCTGGGCAGGATAGCCGGGGTCAATGAAATGACCTCGATGAGTTCACTCGGCAGCACCCGGGTCATTTTGCAGTTCGATCTCGACCGTGATATCAACGGCGCGGCCCGTGACGTGCAGGCGGCGATCAACGCGGCGCAAAGCCTGTTGCCCACCGGCATGCCGAGCCGCCCGAGCTACCGTAAGGTCAATCCGTCAGATGCGCCAATCATGATCCTGACGCTGACCTCCGACACCTACAGCCAGGGCCAGCTTTACGACTTCGCCTCGACTCAGCTGGCGCAAAAAATCGCCCAGACCGAAGGGGTGGGCGACGTCTCGGTCGGCGGCAGTTCACTGCCTGCGGTGCGGGTCGAACTTAACCCAAGCGCGCTGTTCAATCAGGGGATATCGCTCGATGCGGTGCGCCAAACCATCAGTGATGCCAACGTACGCAGGCCGCAGGGTTCGGTAGACAATCAGCAGCAGCGCTGGCAGATCCAGGCCAATGATGAATTGAAAACCGCCGAGACTTATCGCCCGCTGATTATCCACTACAACAACGGCGCGGCGGTGCGCCTGAGTGACGTGGCCGAGATCAAAGACTCGGTACAGGACGTACGCAACGCCGGGATGACCAACGCCAAACCGGCGATTATTCTGGCCATCAGCCGGGCGCCGGACGCCAACATCATCGAAACCGTCGATCGCATTCGCGCCGAATTGCCCGCCTTGCAAGACAACATCCCGGCGTCCATTCAGCTGAATATCGCGCAGGATCGCTCGCCAACCATCCGTGCTTCGCTGGCGGAAGTGGAACAGTCGCTGGTGATCGCCATTGGGCTGGTGATATTGGTGGTGTTCATCTTCCTGCGGTCCGGACGCGCGACGCTGATCCCGGCGGTGGCAGTACCGGTGTCGCTGATCGGCTCTTTTGCCGCGATGTACCTGTGCGGCTTCAGCCTGAATAACCTGTCGCTGATGGCGCTGACCATCGCCACCGGCTTTGTGGTCGATGATGCCATCGTGGTGCTGGAAAATATTTCGCGCCACGTCGAAGCCGGCATGAAACCGCTGAACGCCGCGTTGCAGGGGGTTCGGGAGGTCGGCTTTACCGTGCTGTCGATGAGCGTGTCGCTGGTGGCGGTATTTATCCCGCTGCTGCTGATGGAAGGCCTGCCCGGCAGGCTGTTCCGCGAGTTTGCCGTCACTCTGTCAGTCTCGATCGGGCTGTCGTTGATTATCTCTCTGACGCTGACGCCGATGATGTGCGCCTACCTGCTGCGTCACCAGCCGCCGCGAGCGCAGCGGCGCATTCGTGGTTTCGGTAAAATGCTGCTGGCGCTGCAAAAAGGCTATGGACGCTCGCTGAGCTGGGTGCTTGGCCATTCACGCTGGGTATTGGCCCTATTTCTCGCCACCATCGCGCTCAATGTCTGGCTGTATATCAGCATTCCGAAAACCTTCTTCCCGGAGCAGGACACCGGCCGACTGATGGGCTTTATCCAGGCAGACCAGAGCATCTCCTTCCAGGCTATGCGCGTTAAGCTGGAAGATTTCATGAAGATCGTGCGTGAAGATCCGGATGTGGAAAACGTCACCGGTTTCACCGGCGGTTCACGCACCAACAGCGGATCGATGTTTATCTCGTTAAAACCGCTGTCAGTGCGCAGCGACGATGCACAGAAAGTGATTGCCCGGCTGCGTGCCCGGTTAGCGAAAGAACCAGGAGCCAGTCTGTTCCTGATGGCGGTGCAGGATATCCGCGTCGGCGGCCGGCAGGCTAACGCCAGTTACCAGTACACGCTGTTGGCGGACGATCTCGCCGCGCTACGCGAATGGGAACCGAAAATTCGTATTGCGCTGGCTGCACTGCCAGAGCTGGCAGACGTCAACTCCGATCAACAGGACAAAGGTTCAGAAATGGATCTGGTTTACGATCGCGAGACCATGGCCCGTTTGGGTATTTCAGTTTCCGATGCCAACAACCTGCTGAATAACGCCTTTGGCCAACGTCAGATTTCGACTATCTATCAACCGCTCAATCAGTACAAAGTGGTGATGGAAGTCGCCCCCCCATACACCCAGGACGTCAGCTCATTGGACAAAATGTTTGTGATCAACAAAGACGGCAAGGCAATCCCGCTGTCCTACTTTGCCAGTTGGCGGCCCGCCAATGCACCGCTGTCGGTCAATCATCAGGGCCTGTCGGCCGCGTCGACTATTTCGTTTAACCTGCCGGATGGCGGCAGTCTGTCGGACGCCACCTCCGCCGTAGAGCGAACCATGACGGCGCTCGGCGTGCCTTCCACCGTACGCGGCGCTTTTGCCGGGACCGCCCAGGTGTTCCAGGAAACGCTGAAATCTCAGTTGCTGCTGATCGCCGCCGCCATCGCTACTGTGTATATCGTGCTGGGCATTCTTTATGAAAGTTACATTCATCCGCTGACCATTCTGTCCACCCTGCCCTCCGCCGGGGTCGGTGCCCTGCTGGCGCTGGAGCTGTTCGGTGCGCCGTTCAGCCTGATAGCGTTGATTGGCATTATGCTGTTGATCGGTATCGTGAAGAAAAACGCCATCATGATGGTCGATTTTGCCCTCGACGCGCAGCGCAATGGCGGCATCAACGCACATGACGCCATTTTCCAGGCGTGCCTGCTGCGCTTCAGGCCAATCATGATGACCACCCTGGCGGCGCTGTTTGGCGCATTGCCGCTGGTGTTGACTCACGGCGACGGCGCCGAGCTGCGTCAACCGCTTGGCATCACCATCGCCGGCGGCCTGATCGTCAGCCAGCTGTTGACGCTGTACACCACCCCGGTGGTGTACCTGTATTTTGACCGGCTGCAGATGAAATTCCGTCGCGGCAAGAAACTGGATCCATTGCCCCAATAATGGCCACCCGATGCTGATAAAACACACCGCCTCCGTACAATGGCAACTTTGGATCGTGGCGTTCGGCTTCTTTATGCAGACGCTGGACACCACTATCGTCAACACCGCCCTGCCGTCGATGGCCGTCAGCCTGGGGGAGAACCCGCTGCGCATGCAGTCGGTGATTGTCTCCTATGTGCTGACGGTGGCGGTGATGCTGCCTGCCAGCGGCTGGTTGGCGGATCGATTTGGGGTGCAGCGGGTGTTCTTCAGCGCCATCGTGTTGTTTACTCTGGGGTCCATTCTGTGCGCCCGTTCTGAGACGCTGAATGAGCTGATCGCCTCGCGCGTGATCCAGGGCATCGGCGGCGCCATGATGGTACCGGTGGGTCGCCTGACGGTGATGAAAATCGTCCCGCGCGAACAGTATATGGCCGCGATGACCTTCGTCACCCTGCCCGGCCAAATTGGCCCGTTAATGGGGCCGGCGTTGGGCGGTTTTCTGGTGCAGTACGCCAGTTGGCACTGGATTTTCCTGATCAATATCCCGGTGGGGATAGCCGGTGCCATCGCCACGTTGCTGCTGATGCCCAATTACCGCATGCAGACCCGTCGCTTCGACATCAGCGGCTTTATCATGCTGGCGATCGGCATGGCGACGCTGACGCTGGCGCTCGACGGCCACAAAGGGATGGGGCTCTCCTCTCCCGCCATCGCCGCGCTGGTGATTGCCGGCATCGCGGCACTGGCGGGTTACTGGTGGCATGCGCATGGCAATAGCCGCGCATTGTTCTCACTGCGGTTATTCAAAACCCAAACCTATAAAGTGGGGCTGACGGCCAGCCTGCTGGGCCGTATCGGCAGCGGCATGTTGCCCTTTATGACACCGCTGTTTATGCAGGTCGGCATGGGCTTCTCCCCGTTCCACGCCGGGCTGATGATGATCCCGATGATTATCGGCAGCATGGGAATGAAACGCATTGTGGTGCGGGTGGTTAACCGTTTCGGTTACCGTAACGTGCTGGTTGCCGCCACGCTGATGCTGGCGTTGATCAGCCTGAGTTTCCCGCTGGTGGCGATGCTGGGCTGGATCTGGCTGCTGCCGGTAGTACTGTTCTTCCAGGGCATGGTCAACTCATTGCGCTTCTCGGCCATGAACACCCTGACGCTGAAAGATCTGCCGGATCGGCTGGCCAGCAGCGGCAACAGCCTGCTGTCGATGGTGATGCAGCTGTCGATGAGCCTCGGCGTCAGCATCGCCGGTATTCTGATCGGCAGCTTTGCCCATCATCAGGTGGTTACCGACAGCCCGGCCATCCATAGCGCATTTATTTACAGCTACTGTTGCATGGCGTTGATCATCGCGCTGCCCGCGCTGGCCTTCGCCCGCGTTCCGGCCGATACCGCCCCCAACCGTACGCTGACCAAAGAGCCGGGGACCGGCTCCACGAGGTTGCAATAATGAAAATAGGCATCACCGGCAAGCTGTTCATGGCCATTTTCGCCACCTGCATGTTGGTGCTCATTACCATGCATTGGGGCGTTCGCATCAGCTTCGAGCGCGGTTTTATCGACTACATCAAAAACAGCAACGAGCAGCGCATCAACATGCTGAGCGAAGCATTGGAAGAACAGTACAGTCGTCACGGTAACTGGGTTTTTCTGCGTAATAACGATCAGGTGATTTACCAGATCATGCGTTCGTTCGAACAAAACAGCGACAGCAGCCACAATTTGCCGCCCAAAGGCTGGCGCACCCAGTTTTGGGTGGTGGACAGCCAGTACAACCGGCTGGTGGGGCATTCCGGCCCGGTACCGAAGGAGGGCCCGCGTCATCCGATTCGCTACAACAATGAAATCGTCGGCTGGGTAATTACGACGCCCATAGAGAGGCTGACACGTAATACCGACATCAGTTTCGATCAGCAGCAAAGACGCACCAGTTGGATGATTGTCGCCCTGTCCACCCTGCTGGCAGCGGCGGTCACCTGGGTGATGTCGCGCGGGTTGCTGGCGCCGGTCAAACGCCTGGTAGCCGGTACCCACCGGCTGGCGGCTGGCGATTTCAGCACCCGCGTAGCCGTCAGCAGCCAGGATGAACTGGGTCGGCTGGCGCATGACTTCAACCAGCTCGCTACCTCATTGGAAAAAAATGAGCAGATGCGCCGCGCCGTGATGGCCGACGTCTCGCACGAGTTGCGCACCCCGCTGGCGGTGCTGCGCGGTGAGCTGGAGGCGCTGCAGGACGGCGTACGTCAGCCTACGGCTGCTTCGCTGGGATCCTTGCAGGCCGAAGTCTCCACCCTGACCAAACTGGTGGACGATCTGCATCAACTGTCGTTATCCGATCTCGGTGCGCTCGCCTACCGTAAATCGCAGGTTGATTGCGTGCATTTACTGCAAATCGCGGTAGCCAGCTTCCGCGAGCGTTTTCACGCCAAAGGGTTGGACATCGTGACCCAACTGCCAGAACAGGCACCGCTGTTTGGCGATCCGGACAGGCTTAACCAACTATTCAACAACCTGCTGGAAAACAGCCTGCGTTACACCGACGCCGGCGGCAAGCTGGAGATTGGCGCCCAGACGCAGCCAGGCCGCCTGCTGATTTACTGGCAGGATAGCGCACCGGGCGTCAATGACGATCAGTTGGCGCGCATTTTCGAACGTTTTTACCGTACCGAAGGTTCGCGTAACCGCGCCAGTGGCGGCTCCGGTCTGGGGTTGTCAATCTGTCAAAACATAGTGGAAGCACACAACGGGACGATCTACGCCCAGCACTCGCCTTTGGGCGGCGTGCGGATTACAGTAGAATTCGCCACCCCGGTAATGAATAAGGCGTCATGATGGAAACCCAGAATCAACCGTTGCAAATTATGATTGTTGAAGATGAGCCCAAGCTCGGCCAACTGCTGGTGGACTACCTGCAGGCGGCGGGATATGCCACGCGCTGGCTCACCAACGGCAGCGAGGTGGTCCCGGCGGTACATGAACATTCGCCGGCGCTGATCCTGTTGGATCTGATGCTGCCGGGCAGCGATGGGTTAACGGTATGCCGAGAATTGCGCCGTTTCACTGACATTCCGGTGGTGATGGTGACGGCAAAAATTGAAGAGATCGACCGCCTGCTGGGGCTGGAGATCGGTGCAGACGATTATATCTGCAAACCTTACAGCCCGCGTGAAGTGGTTGCGCGCGTAAAAACCATTTTGCGCCGCTGCTATCGCCCATTGGACAATATGCAGGAAGAAACGCAGCTTCACATTGACGAACCGCGCTTTCAGGCCAGCTATCAGGGGCAGATGCTGGATCTCACTCCGGCGGAGTTTCGCCTGTTGAAAACCCTGGCCAGCCAGCCGGGCAACGTGTTCTCGCGCGAGCAGTTGCTGAATAATCTGTATGACGACTACCGGGTGGTGACCGATCGTACCATCGACAGCCACATCAAAAACCTGCGGCGCAAACTGGAGCTGATCGACGGCGAGAAATCATTTATCCGCTCCGTGTACGGCGTCGGTTACCGCTGGGAGTCCGAACCTTGCCGCCTGGTGAACGGGCTTTAATCGGCCCTAGGTCCAGTCTTCTACCGTCAGGCCTGGCACCATGGCAAACGCCCGGTCGTTAGTCACTATTGTCGCTCCGCGGCTCTGCGCGTGGGCGGCAATAAGCTGATCCAGGGCCCCCATCACCCGCCCCTTTTGCGTCATTTCCGCCCGCAGCGTGCCATAGCAATGCGCGGCTTCACTGTCCCAGGCATATACCGTCACGGAATCAAGAAATGCCGCGACCGTCGCTTTCAGCGCAAGGTTCTGCCGCTTGGCCACGCCATAAAGCAGTTCCGCCTGCGTAATGCTGGAAATGCATACCGCAGAAGGCGGGATTTTTTCCATTAGGCTCAGCAAGCGGGGATGCCGGCGGAACAGTTGGCTGACCGTATTGGTGTCAAACATATACATGCTTACTCTTCCCCGGCGAACGGATCGCGGGTGGCACTGCCCTGCTGACGTTCATCAGCCGCCAGAAAGTCATGCGGTACCTGCGTTTTTTCGATCATTTGCAGCAGCGGAGCCCAGCTGTCAGGTTTGGCCGGATATTTAGATAAAATCACGTTTCCCTCCCGATCGCGGCGGATATACACACGATCTGTATCAAATTCGAATTCCACGGGTAACCTCACCGCCTGATTTCTGCCGTTTTTAAACAGTTTCGCGACCCTTTCCATTTCCATCCCCCTCAACAGGCATAGGCCTAAGCATATGCCTGTTGAGGGGAGATGCCAATATGCGGCGCTTATTTTTTGACCGCAATAATAATGCAACGGCCTCACCCTAGCCTTCCCAGGTTACGGTTGAAAGACTACGTGCTCAAGAATGCGGCGGGCTGCGCAAACTTTCGGCATGACAATCCCCCGTTAGCTTCCCGTGCTACAGCAGTATCCGCTGCACAAAACTCCCTGTCAGCGCAAAAAAATGGCGTTTTTTTTGCGCTACCCTTCTCAAGTCCGGTTTATTAGCCGCTCAATTTCAAGCCATTGGCTACACTTACATCACTAATCGGAACCCACAGGAGAAGAACCATGGCAATCGGTCACTATGAGCTGAAAAAAGCAAAGAATGGGCAATACCACTTCAACCTGAAAGCCAGCAATGGCGAAATCATTCTGGCCAGCGAGATGTACGCCAGCAAGGCCTCGGCGGAGAATGGCATTGCCTCGGTGCAAACCAATTCCCCCCACGAAGCACAGTACGAACTCAAGCACAGCACCAGCAATCAGCCTTATTTCGTGCTGAAAGCCAAAAACCATCAGGTGATCGGCGTCAGTGAGATGTACAGCTCTGAAACTGCGGCAAAGAACGGTATTCAGTCGGTGATCAAAAACGGTCCAGCCACCGACGTGCGCGATCTGAGCGCTTAATGCATCTGTAAGGCGCGCGATGCCCGCCATCGCGCGTTTTTCTTATGACCAGGATCAATCTCCCTGTAATAAATCCGGTTACCTGCTGATTTCTCGCCGCGCTGCGGCTACAATTCCCCGCTTTTACTGCGCCATTTGGTGGTGTGGTACTGACCTGAAATCAGACCGAGACTCATTATGTTTACACCGGAACTCCTCTCCCCAGCCGGCACGCTGAAAAACATGCGTTACGCCTTTGCCTATGGCGCCGACGCGGTTTATGCAGGCCAGCCGCGTTACAGCCTGCGGGTACGTAACAATGAATTCAACCACGAGAATCTGGCGCAGGGAATTAACGAAGCCCATGCGTTGGGAAAACGCTTCTACGTGGTAGTGAATATCGCCCCGCACAACGCCAAGCTGAAAACCTTCCTGCGCGATCTTAAACCCGTGATCGACATGGGTCCGGACGCGCTGATCATGTCCGATCCCGGCCTGATCATGATGGTACGTGAAGCCTTCCCGCAGATGGATATCCACCTGTCGGTACAGGCAAATGCGGTAAACTGGGCGACGGTAAAATTCTGGCAGCAAATGGGCCTGACGCGGGTGATCCTGTCGCGTGAACTGTCGCTGGAAGAGATCGCAGAAATCCGCACCCAGGTGCCGGAGATGGAACTGGAAATCTTCGTCCACGGTGCGCTGTGCATGGCCTACTCCGGCCGCTGCCTGCTGTCCGGCTATATCAACAAACGCGATCCTAATCAGGGCACCTGCACCAACGCCTGCCGCTGGCAGTACAAAGCGGAAGAAGGTAAAGAAGACGAGACCGGCAACATCGTGCATATGCATGAACCGATCCCGGTGCAGACCGTCGAGCCGACGCTGGGCATCGGGGCCCCCACCGACAAGGTGTTCATGCTGTCCGAAGCGCAGAAACCGGGTGAATACATGAGCGCCTTTGAGGATGAACACGGCACTTACATCATGAACTCGAAGGATTTGCGCGCCATCCAGCACGTGGAGCGCCTGACGCAACTTGGTGTGCATTCGCTGAAGATTGAAGGCCGCACCAAATCCTTCTACTACTGCGCGCGTACCGCGCAGGTCTATCGTCGCGCTATCGATGACGCCGTCGCCGGCAAGCCTTTCGATCCCACTCTGTTGACCACGCTCGAAGGCCTGGCACATCGGGGTTACACCGAAGGCTTCCTGCGCCGTCACGTACATGAAGCGCAGCAAAACTACGATTACGGTTCATCGCTGTCTGAGCGCCAACAGTTTGTCGGCGAATTCACCGGGGTACGGCGTGACGGCTGGGCTGAAGTTGACGTGAAAAACAAATTCCTGCTCGGCGACAGCGTAGAAATGATGACCCCAGGAGGTAACGTCTTGTTTACCCTGGAGAGCATGCAAAATAAGAAAGGTGAAGCGATCGACGTGGCGCCGGGTAACGGCCATATCGTTTATTTGCCGATCCCGCAAGATATCGATCTCAATTACGCGTTGCTGATCCGAAATTTGCCGGATACCAATACTCCTGCGGCATAAAATGCAGGGAGCGATCCTTTAATGGCATTTTTTAGCAAATATTAGAATTGGATCACATCAATTACTCCGCAGCTTGGTTAACATCAGGCTGCTTAAAACTAAGAACGAAAAAGATTTGCATAGCAATACTAGGAACCACCTCCTTAGCCAGTCCAATCTCCCTTGGACTGGCTTTTTCTTTGCTGTCGTGAAATAACCCTATCTAATATATCCATTAGCTTTCAATTCACTGACTTGCCTATTTTTCATTACGCCCTGTTGTCATGGCGATATAAAAATAAAGCTACAACGATTAATTAATGCATTAACAAAAACCACTAACTTGCCCACGGATATATCTTAATTTAAGTCAATCCTGCAGAAATAATCTCTGCCAGGTCAGGATTAATCAGAATTAACTGAATATTCTGATGGCCTGCCGCCGATGGGTAGTTTATCGTTGCCCTATAGTTTACAGCCGGGAGATATCGGGAATGCATTCACCAGCACCAGCGCTTCTTATCATTAACGGCAAAGGCGCCGGCAACGACGAGGTTCGCCTTGCAGTACAAAAGTTGCGAGATGAAGGCCAGCCTCTTCACGTTCGCGTAACCTGGGAACAGGGTGACGCAGCGCGTTACGCACGGGAAGCCTGCCAACTGGGTGTTAAAACGCTGATTGCCGGCGGTGGTGACGGCACCATCAACGAAGTGGCTGCGGCGCTAACGGCCTTGCCGGCGGCCGGGCGCCCGGTACTGGGTATTCTGCCGCTGGGCACCGCCAATGACTTTGCCATGGCCTGCAACATTCCTTTGATGCCGGAACAGGCATTGCGGTTGGCAGTAAAAGGCCGCGCGGTGCCAATAGACCTGGCGAAAGTGAACGATGAACGCTATTTCATCAATATGGCAACCGGCGGATTCGGCACACGCATCACCACCGAAACACCAGAAAAGCTGAAGGCGGCGCTGGGTGGCGTGTCCTACTTTATCCACGGTTTGTTGCGCATGGATACGCTCAAGGCCGACCGCTGCGAGATCCGCGGGCCGGATTTCCACTGGGCAGGCAATGCGTTGGTCATCGGCATCGGCAATGGCAAACAGGCCGGAGGTGGTCAGCAACTCTGCCCGGACGCGCTGATTAACGACGGCTTGCTGCAACTGCGCCTGTTGATCGCGGATGAACTACTGCCGGCGCTGGTAGCCAGCCTGTTTAACGATGAAGAAAACAAAAACGTCATCAGCGCCGCACTGCCATGGTTGGAGATCAAGGCCCCGCACGAGATGACCTTTAACCTCGACGGTGAACCCCTGAAGGGCAAGCATTTTCGCATTGAAGTGTTGCCGCATGCCATTGAATGTCGCCTACCGCCAAACTGCGGGCTGCTGGGTCAAGGCCCTACCCCCGAATAACCGTCTATGGCGCTCACCGGCAAGGCTGAGCGCCACTCGTCATAGCATCAGCCCCTTTATCCCAAATAATTTACCGCCTGTCGCCTGCACTTTATTCCGCATCGAAATGTGATCCTCTCCGGCAAATTCTTTAAATCATACTTGTATGGTAGTTAGTTCATAGCGTATTTTCCGTCCAATATGATGACCCGTGGGAACAGGATAAAGACGTTATGAAGATTGTTAACGCAGAGGTATTTGTGACCTGCCCAGGCAGGAATTTTGTCACGCTGAAGATCACTACCGACGAGGGCATTACCGGCATCGGTGACGCCACGCTTAATGGCCGTGAACTACCGGTGGCGTCCTATCTGAAAGATCATGTCTGTCCGCAGTTGATCGGCCGGGACGCCCATCAGATCGAAGACATATGGCAGTTCTTCTATAAAGGCGCCTACTGGCGCCGTGGGCCTGTCACCATGTCCGCCATCTCTGCCGTAGACATGGCGCTGTGGGACATCAAGGGCAAGGCCGCCAATATGCCGCTGTACCAATTGCTCGGTGGCGCATCGCGTACCGGCGTCATGGTGTACTGCCACACCACCGGCCATTCCATCGACGAAGTGCTCGACGACTACGCCAAACATAAAGAGTTGGGCTTTAAAGCCATTCGTGCCCAATGCGGTGTGCCTGGCATGAAAACCACCTACGGCATGGCCAAAGGCAAAGGCCTGGCTTATGAACCCGCCACCAAAGGCAACTGGCCGGAAGAACAGCTGTGGTCAACGGAAAAATACCTCGATTTCACCCCCAAGCTGTTTGAAGCAGTACGTAACCGTTTTGGTTTCGACGAACACCTGCTGCACGACATGCACCACCGGCTGACCCCTATCGAAGCCGCCCGCTTCGGTAAAAGCATTGAACAATACCGCCTGTTCTGGATGGAGGATCCGACCCCGGCAGAAAATCAGGAATGCTTCCGTTTGATCCGCCAGCATACCGTGACCCCTATCGCCGTCGGCGAAGTCTTCAACAGTATTTGGGACTGCAAGCAACTGATCGAAGAACAGCTGATCGACTATATCCGTACCACCCTGACCCACGCCGGCGGCATTACCGGCATGCGCCGTATCGCCGACTTTGCCTCGCTGTATCAGGTACGTACCGGTTCACACGGGCCATCCGATTTGTCCCCTATCTGCATGGCGGCGGCGCTGCACTTTGATCTGTGGGTCCCTAACTTCGGCGTACAAGAATACATGGGCTACTCCGAACAGATGCTCGAAGTATTCCCGCACAGCTGGAGCTTCAACGACGGCTACATGCATCCGGGCAACAAGCCGGGGCTGGGTATCGAGTTCGATGAAAAACTGGCGGCCCGTTATCCCTATGAACCGGCTTATCTGCCGGTCGCACGCCTGGAGGATGGCACCTTATGGAACTGGTAAAAGAAGAACGCACCATGCAAAGCGTGGTCATTGAAAAACCAGGCCAACTGGTTATCCAGCAACGCCCCTTGCCGCAGCCGGCAGCCAACGAAGTGCGGGTGAAGATAAAGTTCGCCGGTATTTGCGGCTCAGATGTGCATATCTACCATGGCCATAACCCTTTCGCTCGCTACCCGCGCGTCATCGGGCATGAGTTTTTTGGCGTCATTGACCAAGTGGGGGGCGATGTCGATCCGCAACGCATCGGGGAACGCGTTGCGGTCGATCCGGTCGTCAGCTGCGGGCATTGTTACCCTTGCTCTATAGGCCGCCCTAACGTCTGCACCGAGCTGCAGGTAATTGGCGTACACCGCGACGGGGGATTCAGCGACTACGCCTGCGCCCCGGCGCGCAATGCCTACCGCATCCCGGACAGCATCAGCGATCGCCATGCCGCCATGGTCGAACCCTTCACCATTGGCGCCAATATCACCGCCCACCTGCAACCCACCGCCGATGACATCGCGCTGATCTACGGCGCCGGGCCGATGGGGCTGACGGTGATCCAAACGCTGAAAAGGGTCTACGGCGTAAAGCAGGTGATCGTGACCGACCGCATCAGTGAGCGCCTGGTGATGGCGCAGGAAAACGGTGCCGACTGGACCTTCAATAACGCTGAAGGCTCGCTGGAAGCCGAGTTGGAGCGGCGCGGACTCCGGCCGACGCTGATCGTCGACGCCGCCTGCCATCCGGCCATTTTGCAGGAGGCGATTAACCTGGCATCACCGGCGGCACGTATCGGCATCATGGGCTTCTCCGGCGAGGCCTGCACCCTGACCCAGCAAAGCATCACCAGTAAGGAGCTGTCGATTTTCTCCTCACGCCTAAACAGCGGGCGCTTCCCGCAGGTCATCGATTGGATGGCCTGCGGCAAAATCGATCCGCAACGATTAATTACCCACTGCGTGTCGGCCAGCGAGGTTGAGCAGGCGATGCTGATGTTCGAACAAGATCAGCGCACCTGCTGCAAGGTGTTACTGCAATTTGACTGATGAATTTACCAGGGCAGAGGGAGGCAGGAAGCGCCCTCTTCAACCATGAAGCTTCGCAATTAAGCCAGGCTGCGCCTCGTCACTGTACGTGAACGCCGCTGGTGGTCATTTGAACGCGCAACAAGGCGCGAGCTGTGAGGTTTGGCAGGCCAAATAAGCAGCATGCAATACACGCGCGCGTTCGAATGGCCCCAGCCCTCCGGGTCGCGCCCCAAAGACCCGTACTCTGTGTTGTCGGGCTTGAACGTAGGCCCACTATGCCCAGCACCCTCCGCCTTGATTACGGGCCTTTGGGTCTGCGACGGCGCCACGGACAATGACGGGACACAGCCTATACCAAGTGGAGTGATTTTATGTTTAAAAACCTGCGTTGGACCATAGTGTTCCTGCTGTTTATGGTCTACATGATCAACTACCTCGACCGCGTTGCGCTGTCGATTACCGTGCCGATGATCGAGAAGGATCTGATGTTGAATGCCGAACAGTTCGGCATCATCTTCGGCAGCTTCTTCTTCGGTTACGCCATCTTCAACTTTGTCGGCGGGCTGGCGGTAGACAAGTTCGGCCCGACGCTGGTGCTCGGTGTCGCCGTTGGCCTGTGGTCGATTTTCTGCGGCATGACGGCATTAGCCACCGGTTTCTATTCCATGCTGATCCTGCGCGTGCTGTTCGGCATGGCGGAAGGGCCAATCTGCGCCTCGGCCAATAAGATGATCAACGGCTGGTTCCCGAAGAAACAGGCCGCAACCGCCATGGGGCTGCTCAGCGCCGGTTCACCTTTGGGTGGTGCCGTCGCCGGGCCAATCGTCGGCTATCTGGCACTGGCGTTCGGCTGGCGACCGGCGTTTATGATTATCTGCTCGATCGGTATCGTCTGGATGCTGGTGTGGTTCTTCGTGGTGGCGGATAATCCGGCGAAAAGCAAACGCGTCAGCGATGAGGAACTTGCGCTGGTCAACCGGATGAAACAGGAAACCCACAGCGCGGAAGAAGAGCTGAGCAACGCGGCACACGGGCTGGGTTACTACCTGAAACAGCCGATCATCCTGGTCACTGCGTTCGCTTTCTTCTGCTACAACTACATCCTGTTCTTCTTCCTGAGCTGGTTCCCTTCCTATCTGGTTCAGGCGCATAACCTGAACATCAAGGAAATGAGCCTCACCACCATGATCCCGTGGATTGTCGGCTTTGTCGGGCTGGCGCTCGGCGGCTATATCTCCGACAAGATTTTCAATATCACCGGCAAGCTATTGCTGTCGCGCAAGATCGTGCTGGTCACCAGCCTGCTGGCGGCGGCCATCTGCGTGGCCCTGGCGGGTACCGTCAGCAGCGTAGTACCGGCGGTGGTGCTGATGTCGGTGTCGATCTTCTTCCTGTACATCACCGGCGCCATTTACTGGGCGATTATTCAGGACGTGGTGCATAAGTCCCGGGTCGGCGGTGCCAGCGGCTTTATCCATTTGGTCGGCAGCGTTTCCGGCATCATTGGCCCTATCGTGACCGGCTACATTGTGCAAAACACCGGTAAGTTCGACAGCGCCTTTATGTTGGCAGGCGGCGTGGCTGCGCTGGGTGCAGTGCTGGTGCTGTTGGTGATCAAGGCACCGCGCAACACCGTACAGCCGCAAATCTCGAAATCTTAATGCTTCAGGGGCGGCCAAGGTCGCCCCGCTTTCCCCTTCTTCAGGAACGACAACATGACGCTTTCCAGCACCGCCGCGCTACCGGCGGCAATTGCAGCACCAGGCTACGATCGCCAACGGCTAAAACCACGAATCGTACACCTCGGTTTTGGCGCATTTTTCCGGGCTCATCAGGCGATTTACGCCGAGCGTCTGGCAAAGGATCACGCCAGCGATTGGGGCTACGGCGTGATCAGCATGCACAACGGCCAGCAAAAAATCGCCGATATACAACGTCAGGACCTGTTATATACGGTGGCCGAAATGGACGACAGCGCCTGGCGAGGTCAGGTTGTCGGCATTATCAGGCAAGCGCTGCATCTGCAGGTCGACGGGCTGGAAGCCGTACTTGAAACCATGGCGCAGCCGGAGGTCGCTATCGTTTCACTGACCATCAGCGAGAAAGGCTACTGTTATCATCCCGCCAGTGGCCAGTTGCTGGCTGAACATCCGGACATTCAGCATGATATCGCCCACCCGCAGCGGCCAAAGTCCGCCCCCGGTTTGCTGCTGGCGGCGCTACGGCTACGTCGTCAGCGTGGGCTGCCGGCATTCGCCGTGATGTCCTGCGACAACATGCCGGCCAATGGCCAGGTGACCCGCAACCTGCTCTGCCAACTGGCGCAGCGACAGGATGCGGAACTGGCGGCGTGGGTTCAACAGCATGTCGCCTTTCCCTCCACCATGGTCGACCGCATTGTTCCGGCGATGACGACGGAAACGCTGCGGCAGATTGAAGGTTTACTGGGTGGTATCGTCGATCCGGTCGCTGTCGCCTGCGAGCCCTTCAGCCAATGGGTAATAGAAGATAACTTCCCACAGGGGCGTCCGGCGTGGGAAAAGATCGGCGTCGAACTGGTCCACGACGTGCTGCCTTACGAAGAAATGAAGCTGCGGATGCTCAACGGCAGCCATTCTTTTCTGGCTTATCTGGGCTATTTGGCCGGCTATGCGCATATCAGCGACTGCATGCAGGATGCGCATTTTGTGCGTGCGGCGCGCCATCTGATGCTGGCGGAACAGGCGCCGACGCTGCAAGTCAGCGGTGTGGATCTGACGCAGTACGCCGAATCGCTGCTGGCTCGCTATCGCAATGGTGCGCTGAAGCACCGCACCGGACAAATCGCCATGGACGGCACGCAAAAACTGCCACAGCGTTTGCTGGACGCCATCCGCTGGCACCTGGTACAGGGCAGCGATTTTAGCTGCCTGGCTTTAGGGGTTGCCGCCTGGATGCGTTACGTCGGCGGCCAGGACGAACAGGGTCAGGTTATCGAAATCAACGATCCCCTGCGTGAACGTCTTGCCGAACGGGTCGGCAACAGCCGCGAAGGCGCCGAACGGGTATTGGCGCTGCTGCAGCTTGAAACGGTGTTTGGGCGCGATCTGCCGGACAGCTTACGGTTCGTCAAGGCGGTGACCGATGCCTACCTTACGCTGCTGGCGCAGGGGGCTCGAGCCACCGTTGCCGCGCTGCCCGTCATCGAAAACACATCGGAAGCACGATGATGGATGTCACTGTGCCGAAGCCCCTGGCCAGCGAATGACATCATTGAGTTATCATATTAAGTGGGTGGATTAATCCGCCCGCCATCAAAGAATAATCTGCTAGTATGGTGGCACCCGAATCTCAGCCAGATTACCGATCTTCACCATGTCTGAAACCTACAGCCTTACCAACAACCTCCCGGTCAATCAGCAAATCTATCGGTTCCTGCGTAAGGATATCGTCGATTGCACTATTCCCCCCGGCACCTTGTTGTCTGAAAAAGAGATCTCCACCCGCTTTTGCGTTTCACGTCAGCCGGTGCGCGAGGCCTTTATCAAGCTGGCGGAAGCGGGACTGGTGCAGATCCTGCCGCAGCGCGGTACTTTCGTGATGAAGATTTCCGCCAAGCGGGTAGCCGACGGGCGCTTTATTCGTCAGGCAGTGGAATGCGCGATTGTTCGTCGTGTCGCAGAACGGATCACGGCGGAGCAGCTGATGACGCTGGAGCATAATTTGCATCGCCAGACGTTGGCGGCGCAAAATCGGCAAACCCGTGAGTTTTTGGCTCTAGACGACGAGTTCCACCAGTTGCTAACCCAGTTTGCCGACTGCCCGCTGGCTTGGGAAACCATCGAAACCATCAAGGCCACCATGGATCGGGTGCGCTTTCTCAGCCTGAGCGAGGTTTCGCCGCCGGAAAGCCTGATCCAACAGCATTACCGCATTTTTGAAGCGCTGAAAGCACAGGATGCCGACGCCGCCGAGCGCGCCATTCATGAACACCTGCAAGAGATGATTTACTCCATTACCCCTATCTCTATGCAAAATACCGAGTGGTTTGAAGTCGAATAATCAGCCACAAATCTTCCGTGGGGCGATCGTCCCCACGTATTTGGCCACGCAAATGGCAATTCCTCTCAATCGCATCTATTGTTTCTCCTTGCCATCAGGATTTCATTACTATCGTTCTATCAGCTTCAATCACCGCTTTTTGCTACGCCGGTGGTCAGATACCTTAGGTTGCCGGTGTATGAAGAAGCTAAATCGGGAGTTAATCATGACTGATATTGCACAGTTGTTAGGAAAGGAAGCGGAAGACCTGTTGCAACACCGCTGTACTACCATCCCTGCTGAAAATCTCTACCTGCCGGGCGCCGACTTTGTTGACCGGATAATGATCGATAACAACCGCCCCAACACCGTGTTGCGTTCAATGCAAAGCCTGCTTAACCATGGCCGCCTGGCCGGCACCGGCTACCTGTCTATTCTGCCGGTCGATCAGGGCATTGAGCATTCTGCCGGCGCCTCTTTCGCCGCTAACCCGCTGTATTTTGATCCGAAAAATATCGTCGAACTGGCCATTGAGGCCGGTTGTAACTGCGTCGCCTCCACTTATGGCGTGCTGGCGTCAGTCTCGCGCCGCTACGCGCACAAAATTCCGTTCCTGGTCAAACTAAACCATAACGAAACCCTGAGCTACCCGACCCAATACGACCAGACGCTGTACGCCAGCGTTGAGCAAGCGTTCAACATGGGCGCGGTTGCGGTCGGCGCCACTATTTACTTTGGTTCCGAGCAGTCACGCCGCCAGATTGAAGAAATTTCCAGCGCCTTCGAGCGCGCGCACGAGCTGGGTATGGTCACCGTGCTGTGGGCCTATCTGCGCAACCCGGCGTTCAACAAAGATGGCGTGGACTATCATTCCAGTGCCGATCTCACCGGCCAGGCCAACCACATTGCCGCCACCATCGGCGCCGATATCGTTAAGCAAAAAATGGCGGAAAACAACGGCGGCTACCGCGCGGTGAAATTCGGTTATACCGATGACCGCGTTTACAGCAAGCTGACTACCGACCACCCGATCGATTTGGTGCGTTACCAACTGGCCAACTGCTATATGGGCCGCGCCGGGTTGATTAACTCCGGCGGTGCCGCTGGTGAGAATGACCTGCAGGAGTCGGTTCGCACCGCGGTCATCAACAAACGCGCGGGCGGCATGGGCCTGATTCTGGGGCGCAAGGCGTTCAAGAAATCGATGAAAGAAGGCGTGGCGTTGATCAATGCCGTTCAGGACACCTACCTGGACAAGAAAGTCACCATCGCCTGATCCCAAGCCACACCCAGTTCGTTTCTCCAGCCCGGTTCGCCGGGCTTTTTTGTCGCGTTTTTCTGCCGATCCCCGCTCCCCTTTTCTGTTCCCCCCGCCGCTTAATGTTATTTTTCTTTCATTATTAACTTTCACAATAAAATATTTATCTTTCGAATTGTGATCTATTTAAAACAAATGAATCCATAAAGTGATTAGTGTAAGGCCCATGGCGACAGAGCCGCCGTTCGCTCCAGGCCATACCTTCCATCACAGGAGAATAATAATGATTGAGCTAATCACCCACGGAGCCGAATGGTTTATCGGCCTGTTTCAGAAAGGCGGTGAAGTGTTTGTCGGCATGGTGACGGGCATTTTACCTTTGTTAATCAGCCTGTTGGTCATTATGAACGCGCTGATCAAATTTGTAGGCCAGGAACGTATCGAACGCTTGGCGCAGCGCTGTGCGGGAAACCCGGTTTCTCGTTACCTGCTGCTGCCGCTGATCGGCACCTTTGTTTTTTGCAACCCGATGACCCTCAGCCTAGGGCGCTTTATGCCCGAGAAATATAAACCCAGCTACTACGCGGCAGCGTCCTACAGTTGCCACTCGATGAACGGTCTGTTCCCACATATCAACCCTGGCGAACTCTTCGTTTATCTCGGCATTGCCAGCGGGTTGACCACCCTCGGCCTGCCACTGGGGCCGCTGGCGGTGAGCTATTTTCTGGTCGGGCTGTTCACCAACTTTTTCCGCGGCTGGATCACCGATCTCACCACCAGCCTGTTCGAACGCAAGATGGGGATCTGCCTGGATCGCCAGGTGCAACTTTAATTCGTGGAGTGCAGCATGAGTGCTTATATCCGTATTGAGAAAGGCGCCAGCGGCTGGGGTGGCCCATTAACGTTGCCGATCGAACCTGGCAAAAAAGTGGTGTACATCACTGCCGGTACCCGCCCATCGATCGTCGACCGGATTAGCGAACTGACCGGCTGGCCTGCCGTCGATGGCTTTAAAGAAGGCGAACCGCCAGCAGACGAAATTGGCGTCATGGTGATCGACTGCGGCGGTACCCTGCGTTGCGGCCTGTACCCGAAGCGCCGTATTCCGACGGTCAACATTCACGCTACCGGCCAATCCGGCCCGTTGGCGAAGTTTATCCTCGAGGATATTTACGTCTCCGGCGTGCGTGATAGCAACATAAGCCGGGTGGAAGCGGCTACCGATCAGATCCCGACAGCCACGTCACAACCCAAGGGACGGGATTACGACACCAGCAAAAAAATCACCGAGCAGAGCGACGGCCTGTTGGCCAAAGTAGGTATGGGCATGGGATCGGTGGTGGCGGTGTTTTTCCAGGCCGGGCGCGACACCATCGACACGGTGCTGAAGACCATACTGCCGTTTATGGCGTTCGTCTCGGCGCTGATCGGCATCATCATGGCTTCCGGCCTGGGGGATTTTATCGCCCATGGCCTGACGCCATTGGCCAACAGCCCGATTGGGTTGGTGACGCTGGCGCTGATCTGCTCCTTCCCACTGCTGTCGCCGTTCCTCGGCCCTGGCGCGGTGATCGCTCAGGTGATCGGCGTGCTGGTCGGGGTGCAGATAGGCCTCGGCCATATTCCGCCGCAGCTGGCGCTGCCCGCGCTGTTCGCGATTAACGCGCAGGCCGCCTGTGACTTTATTCCCGTCGGCCTGTCGCTGGCGGAGGCCAAGCAGGACACGGTTAGGGTCGGCGTTCCTTCGGTATTGGTCGGACGTTTCCTGACCGGCGCACCGACGGTGCTGATCGCCTGGGCCGCATCCGCCTTCATCTACCAATAACTTCGTTTGCCAGGGAGCCGTTATGAATACCATTTTCCAGACCATCATCACCCAGATTGGCGACTGCGCCCGCGAGGCGCTGCAAGATGACATGTTGATCACCTTCCGTGAAGGCGCACCGGCAGACATCGAAGAATTCTGTTTCATCCACCAGCACGGCAACACTTCCGGTGAATTGCAGGCCGGGGGGTGGATGGAGCTGGCAGAGCAACGTTATCCAATCACCGCCGTCGGTGACGTCGCCACTCAAAACCTGCGTGAATTGGGTCACCTCACCGTACGTTTCGACGGAGAGCCGCAGGCCGAATTCCCCGGTTCGATCCACGTATCCGGCACCACGCCGGCGGATATCCCGCTGGGCAGCACGCTGAAATTTATCGCATAAGGAGTAAACCATGTCTGAAGTAGCTGTAGTGATTGGCGGTGGCCAAACGTTGGGTGCATTTCTGTGCCAGGGTCTGGCGCAGGCGGGCTATCGCGTGGCGGTCGCCGATTTAAACGCGGATAACGCCCGGCAGGTAGCACAACAGATTAACGACCAATACGGCGCGGGCAGCGCGCGTGGTTTCCAGGCCGACGCCACCGACGAACAAAGCGTGATTGCGCTGGCGGCAGCGGTTGACGATGAATTCGGCCCGGCCAACCTGCTGGTGTACAGCGCCGGTATCGCCAAGGCGGCACCGATCACCGATTTCCCGCTGGGGGATTTCGACCGCTCGCTGCAGGTCAATCTGGTGGGCTATTTTCTCTGTGCCCGCGAGTTTTCTCGCCTGATGATCCGCGACGGCATTGCCGGACGTATCATTCAGATCAACTCTAAATCCGGCAAGGTCGGCAGCAAGCACAACTCGGGCTACAGCGCCGCCAAGTTCGGCGGCGTGGGGCTGACACAGTCGTTGGCGCTCGATCTGGCGGAATACGGCATTACCGTGCATTCCTTGATGCTGGGCAACCTGTTGAAGTCGCCGATGTTCCAGTCGCTGCTGCCGCAGTACGCACAAAAACTGGGGATCGCGCCGGATCAGGTTGAAAAGTATTACACCGACAAGGTACCGCTGAAACGCGGATGTGACTATCAGGACGTGCTCAATACCCTGCTGTTTTACGCCAGCGATAAGGCTTCTTACTGCACCGGCCAGTCGATCAACATTACCGGCGGTCAGGTGATGTTCTGATCTTGTCAACGCTCCCTCTCCTTCTGGAGAGGGAAAACAAACAGGAGGCTATATGACTCAGGCATTGATCACCTTCGCAGTTCTGGCCTGGCTACTGCAAATCGCCCTCGGCTGGTGGCAGATCCAACGTTTCAACCGTGCCTTCGACGGCCTGTGCCGACTGGGTGCCGTCGGTGTCGGGCGTTCCGGCGGGCGCTTTCAACCCCGGGTGGTGCTGGCGCTGGCCTTTGATTCCGAGCGGCGGGTTTGCGGCAGCATGTTAATGCGCGGCCTGACCATTTTTGCCCAACCGAAACCTATCGCCCGGCTGCACGGCCTGCATCAGCGCGATCTTCGCCCGGATGTGATCTTCCCCGAGGATCCCGCATGCCAGACTGCACTATCGTTAGCGATTGCCCCTAAATCATGATATTTTCACATTAAAAGACATTACCTTTCATATTGAATTGTTAGCCGAAGGGAAATGCGCAACTCTTGTGAACAGGACGGGCTATGAAACCAAAGCAGCGGCAGGCCGCTATCCTTGAATATCTGCAGCGGCATGGCAAAACGGCAGTGGATGCCCTGGCAGCGCACTTTGCCACCACCGGCACCACCATCCGCAAGGATCTCACCCTGCTGGAAGAGGAAGGTGAAGTGATCCGCACTTATGGCGGCGTGGTGCTCAGCCGCGACGATGGCGATCAGCCTATCGATCGCAAAACCCATATCAATACCGAAAAGAAACGCCAGATCGCCTATGCCGCCATTGGGCTTATCAACGACGGCGACTCGCTGATATTCGACGCCGGCAGCACCGTGCTGCAAATGGTGCCGCATCTGGCGCAGTTCAATAACATCACGGTCATGACCAATAGCCTGCACATCGTCAATGCGCTGGTGGAGCTGGATAACGACCAAACCATCCTGATGCCCGGCGGCACCTATCGCAAAAAGTCGGCGTCCTTTCACGGCAGCCTTGCGGAATCGGCTTTCCAGCAGTTCAGCTTCGACAAACTGTTTATCGGGGCGGACGGCGTGGACCTTAATGCCGGTGTCACCACCTTTAACGAAGTGCACAACGTCAGCAAGGCGATGTGCGAAGCCGCCAGCCGCATTATCCTGCTGGTGGACTCGTCAAAGTTCGGCCGCAAAAGCCCGAACGTGGTCTGCGACCTGAGCGCCGTGGATACCCTGATCACCGATAAAAACATCAATCCGGATTACCTCGCCGCATTGCAGGCGAAAGGGATCAATATCATTCTGGTAGGAGATTTTGATGAGTAACGCCGCTGCCCTGCTGGCCTTTGCCCGCGAAACGCTGGAAATTGAGCTGACTGAAGCACAACGCCTGCTGGCGCGACTGGACGATAATTTCGTCTGCGCCTGCGAACTGCTGCTGAACTGCCGGGGTAAGGCGGTGATTTCCGGCATCGGCAAATCCGGCCACATCGGTAAAAAAATTGCCGCCTCGCTGGCCAGTACCGGCACTCCGTCGTTCTTCGTGCACCCGGCAGAAGCACTGCATGGCGATCTCGGCATGATTGGCGCCGACGACGTGGTGGTGTTTATCTCTTATTCCGGCCGCGCCAAAGAGCTGGATTTAATCCTGCCGTTGCTGGCGGAAAATAACATCCCGGTGATTGCCATCACCGGCGGCAAAGAGTCACCTCTGGCGTTGGCTGCGGCCTGCATGCTGGACATCAGCGTCGAACGCGAGGCTTGCCCGATGGGTTTGGCGCCGACCTCCAGCGCGGTCAATACGCTGATGATGGGCGACGCATTGGCAATGGCTTTAATGCGCCAGCGCGGTTTCAACGCCGAAGACTTTGCCCGTTCACATCCGGGCGGCAGCCTGGGTGCGCGTTTGCTCAACCGGGTACATCACCTGATGCGCACCGGCGATCGTCTGCCGAAAGTCAGTGAAAGCGCCAACGTGATGGAAGCCATGCTCGAACTGAGCCGCACCGGGCTGGGGTTAGTCGCGGTGTGCGACGCACAGCAGAAAGTGGTGGGGGTATTTACCGATGGCGACCTGCGCCGCTGGCTGGTAAAAGGCAATAGCCTGCAGGATGCGTTGAGCCCGGCCATTACCCGCCCTGGCTATCGCTTGCCGGAGCAGTGGCGCGCAGGGGAAGCCCTGGAAGCTTTGCATGAACAGCATATCAGTGCCGCACCGGTGGTCAATCTGGACGGCGTGCTGGTCGGCGCGATCAATCTGCACGATTTGCATCAGGCCGGGATCGGCTAATTAAACTGAAGAAACCCGCAGCAATGCGGGTTTCTCCTTGCCTATTCATCTCGGGTATCAATTCGGTACAGCCTCGACGATCGACAAATAACAACCGGTATCGATAATCCGGTTCAGCTTCAGGTCGGCGCTGGCCAACAGCGCCTTCAGTTCTTCTTCGGTGCGCACCTGCCCACCGTCAAAACTGCCCATCAGAACCAAATCAAGCTCCCGGCAGCTGTCCCAGGCGGTGTTATTCGGCACTATTACAGGTTCAATAAGCAATAGCTTCGATTGCGGGTGCATCGCATTACGACAGGTGCGTAATATGCGACTGGCCGGCTCATCGGCCCAGTCCATGACGATAAATTTCAACAGATAAAAGTCTGCCGTCGGACAAGCTTCAAAGAAACTGCCCGCGCAGGTTTCCCAACGCGAATCATCACCCAACTCACCAAGGCGGTTTCTTGGCAATACCTGCGGTTGGTCAAAAAGAATGCCTTTAACCGTCGGATTGGCGCGTAATACGCTCAGCAACAATCCGCCAAATCCCCCGGCGATATCTACCACCGTAGAATGCTCGGGGAATTTATAACTACGCATCAAAATTTTATTTTCCAACGCCGACATCGATGCCATGCCGATATGAAAATCATTTTCCGCGTCAGGAATATCCTCTTGCGACCAATAATCATAGAATGGCATGCCGAATATTTGTTTAAATACCGGTTCGCCGCGTAACGTTGCCGCCAATTTTCCCAACGGACGCCACATTGTTTCATCCGTCAGCATCATTACACCGCCGCGCAGTGAATCCGGCAAGTCTGAACGTAAATATTGCGCTACCGGGTTAAGCGAGAAACGTCCGTCTTCGGACGCGGAAAAAATATTGCGCGATGCCAGAATACTCAAGACCCGATGCAGCATTCTGCTATTTACTTCCAGCTTCCTTGCCAGCTCCTGGGCCGTTTTGGGGCCGTCGATCAGATGATCGGCCACGCACAGCTCAGCCGCAGCCCGCAAGGCGGCCTGCACGGTGAATCCCATCGTTTCATCCAACAAATACAAAGAGGCTTTTTCATCTTCAGAAAGAGTGACGTGATTAGTTGCCATGATCATAATGCTCCGTTTGGATATTTAACCCCAGACACCATTGCAAAATTAACAATGATTATTTATTTCAGGTGAAATAAATTCGCCAAACAAGATCATAGACACTAAATAAAATAAAACCATAAATCCAACAAGGTTATCAGGCAAAAATAACCATAAATCATGCAACCAATTAAATGACAAAGGAATATATATAACAGGAAAAACAAAATGATAAAGCATAGATACAATTAGATAATTAATTCATGATGAAGCAATACATTCCTCACTAGGATTTATTTTATATAAATTTCATTTCAATAATAGACACATACCTTAAAAATTCGGCTGAAGGCATCTGCATTCAGCCGAAAACTGATTATTTCCAGTCGGGATTATTCTCAAACTGTTGTTTCAGCAACGCCTTCATATCGTCGTTCGGTTTACCCAGCCATTGGTATTTGGCGTATTTCTTCGGATGGTCAACCGCTTCCGGCTTATCCGCCACCTCAACGCGCACGGCCCAGGCCTGTGATTTGTCTTCCTTAAACGCCACTATCATAAAGTTGTTGGCGCAGTCATGCGGCTTGCACAGATTGCCCACCAGATAGTTCTGCCCTTTCCAGCTCAGGCTCTGCGCCGGCGTGGAGGTTCCCATCCCCTTGCGCGCCCAACCCGGCAAGCGAGCCTGCCCTTTGACCATATTTTGCCAACTGGTCTGGTAACCCGGCTGTTGGATCACGTCCGAGGTGGTGACGATCTGCTGAGCGAAACCACCCACGCTGAAGCTGAGTAACGCGCCGAAGATGGCGCCGCGAAGTGCGTTTTGTCCTGTCATGGCCTTCTCCCTAGAATAATTCGGTTGCACCCGGCCCAAGCCGGGTCTGGATCTAGTCAGACCACAAGGGTAGCAAAAAGTTGGCTTACCACCAGGCATGAAAATGATGTACCGGCCCAATACCGTGCCCCACTTCCAGGGTATCCGCCTGCAGCAAGGCCTGTTGCAAATAGTCCTTGGCGGCAGCGACCGTTCCGGCCCAGTCGTCGTGACGCGGTCGCAGCGCCGCCAGGGCGGCAGACAGCGTACAGCCGGTGCCGTGAGTATGTCGGGTCGCCACGCGCGGCGCGGTAAACCGCAGCTCCTGCTCGGCCGTAAACAGCCAATCCGGACTTTCGCTTTCGCTAAGGTGACCCCCTTTCATCAACACCGCCTGGCACCCCATCGCCAGGAGCGCCCGGCCCTGCTCGCGCATCTGGCGCTCATTTTCCGCCGGGGCGCACGCCAGCAGCGCCGCCGCCTCCGGCAGGTTCGGCGTGATGATCGACACCAGCGGCAACAATTCACGACGGATCGAATCCACCGCCTCCGGCGCCAGCAGCGGATCGCCGCTTTTTGCCAGCATCACGGTATCCAGTACCACAAACGACGGTTGATAATGGCGCAAACGCTCCGCCACCGCCTGCACAATATCGGCGTTGGCCAACATGCCAATCTTGGTGCTGTCGATACGCAGGTCGCTGAAGACGGAATCCAGCTGAGCGGCGACAAAGGCCGGATCTATGTTGTAAACCGACTGCACACCACGGGTGTTTTGCGCCACCAGCGCGGTAATCACCGAGGCACCATAGGCCCCCAACGCAGAAAAAGCTTTTAGATCGGCCTGAATGCCGGCGCCGCCGCTCGGATCGGTCCCGGCAATTGTCAGTGCGTTAATGCGTTTCATTGCAGTTCCTCCGGGCGCAGTTGATACAGTGCGTCGAGGAACGCCGGGGTGAAACTGCCCGGCCCGGCGGCACGGCGCGTGGCCCGTTCACCGCAAAGCGACATCACCCGGCAGGCGGTCGCCACGTTATCGAGCCGATCGCCCGGTAAACTGCAAAATGCCGCCACCACTGCAGAAAGTGCACAACCGGTACCGACCACCCGCGTCATCAGCACATCGCCGCCGGTAACCGCCCAGTCACGCTGGCCATCAGTGATGTAATCAACAACGCCGGTTACTGCCACTACCGCACCGCTGCTGCGCGCCAATTCGCGCGCCGCCGGCAATGCCGCCAGCGAGTCGTCTGCACTGTCTACGCCACGTCCGTTAGCCTGCAGACCGCTCAGCGCCATGATTTCAGAAGCGTTACCGCGGATCGCCGTCGGCTTCTCACCCAACAAGCGATGGGCAAACGCGGTGCGATAGACCAACCCGCCGACCGCTACCGGATCCAGCGTCCAGGGGGTTTGTGCCACGTTGGCAGCTTCCACCGCGGCTAACATGGATTCAGCGCGTGATGCATTGAGGGTACCAACGTTGATCAGCACCGCATCCGCCAGTCGGCTGAACTGCGCCGCTTCGGTCGGTTCCACCACCATCGCCGGCGAAGCGCCGAGCGCCAACAGGACGTTAGCCGTCAGTTCCTGCACCACTTCGTTGGTCAGGCAATGGATCAGGGGCGATTGGCGTTTAAATTGAGTCAAACAGGCCGCGGCGCGGGCGCCGGGGAAAACATCAGGTCGAGCGAGCATATTCCTCCCAACCGGCGTTCAAGAAGGCGGGTACCGGTTGGGGCACCGAGACTTCCCTACGCTGGCATAATCCAGATCAGGTAATACGGGTAAAATCTCAGCCACCGCACATCGCGCAGGGCACCCCGAGTCAAGACGGCCATTATTGGGGTTGCCGCCGGTGAGGTCAATCGCGCTATAGTGGCAAAAAATAAAAAGGAGGCGCCATGCAGATAAGAAAATACCAAGAGGCCGATCGCCCCTTCCTGCGCACCCTGTATCTGGCTTCGCGCAAAGCGGCATTTCCGTGGCGCGATACCGAAGATTACCGGCTGGAGGATTTCGATCGCTCAACGCTGGGCGAAGATATTTGGGTGGCGGAGGATCAGGGGAAGCGGTTGGGATTTGTGTCGATTTATCGCCAGGACAACTTTATTCACAACCTGTATGTCGATCCGCATCTGCCGCCGCTCGGCGTCGGCAGCGCTCTGTTACAAGCGGCGGAACAGACCTTTACCGCCACCGGTTCGCTGAAATGCCTGGTGAAGAATGAGAAGGCGCTGGCGTTCTACCACAAGCACGGTTGGCGAATCATCACTACTGGCAATGACGGCGGGGAAGAATATTACCTGCTGCATTCCCCGGCAAAATAAAATAAGGGCACAGCGCAAACCGTGCCCGTTCATTAAAGCCCCCGGCTTAGGCGACAGAAGCTGCCGGGGTCAGTTTTGCACGTGCGCGGATATTTCTGACCAACAGCCCCGACACTATGATCCCGGCACAGGCAAACATACCCATCAGCCCGAAAACAATCTTGTAACCGGTCAGTCCTGGGAAGGCATCGAGAATATGACCGTACAGGCTAAAACAGAACATCGCCGGGGCATAACCGATAAAGCTGCCCAGTGCCATAGCCGCACCGGTATGTTCTTCGTCAATGCCGGCCTCACCGATGGGGGCAAAGAACACCGCTCTCTGGGTAAAGACCACTGCACCAAATCCCAGCGTACAGACCATGCCCAAGTAAACCGGCATTTGTTCATGCGGTAACAGGATCAATAGCGCCAGCGCAATGGCGCTGATAATAAAGGTATAGAATAAATACTTGCTGGGAGACTTTAATACTTTATCGGCAATGAGACCACCAATCGGTCCACCCACCATTTTTAAGCAGTATTGATTAATGATCCCGTAAGCACCCACCAGTGCAATCGGCAGCGCATAGACATGACTCAGGAAAGGAATAAAGAACGTCAATCCGCAATACACCGCGTAAACACAGAAAACGCTGAAGGCAATCAGCCATACCGTTTTGTTTTTCAATACGCTGCCCATGCCAGGCTTTTTATTGACAGGGGTTTGTTCTTTAGCGGGTAACTTTTCCTCTGGGCTTTCTTTCATCACCAACAGAATAATAATCCCTACGCAAATGGCGATGGCCGAATAAAACAATATGCCGACTTTAAAACCCAGGTAGCCGCTACCAAATGCGGTAAACAGCGCCAGCGCAGAAAAGGCCACCACCGTGTCCACAACCCCGCGCCCGGTTTCAAAAAAGCCGAACAACCGCCCCTGCTGAGTATTATCCCCCAGCATACTCACCGATTTGAGCAGCACCGGCCAATTCAGCATGTCACAGGTCACGCCGAACAGCGCCCAGACAAACAGTATGCCCCAGTACCCCGGCATGCTGGACAGGTAGATGCCAAGCAAGCCAGTAGCAATCAGCGAAAACGACATGGTAAAACGTCGCGGCAGACGATCGGAAAAATAGATTGATAAGAAGAAGCCAATGGTCGTCACAATCGAGTTAACCGACATGGCATTGCCTATTTCGCCGTTACTCAAGTGAAAATACTGTTGCATCGGAACATAAAAAGCATCTTTAAGGGAAGGCAATTTATAGATTGTCCCTCCACATAAAACCAACAAGCTAAATAATGCCCATCTTTTTTTAGTTAACATAGTCCCCTCACAGCCAATAATTAATAAGCGGTGTTGTTTACCCGATAATGAGACGAGCGTTGATCGCTCATCAGCGAGAATATGTGATTTATAGATTTATTTTTATATTATGCCGGATTTAGCAGTTCCTGAGCTTGCTGCGTTAAACTGTCAATGATGGTGCGAACGTAGTGAATTTGATTTAAAGCATCTTGAGTTTCTTTCTTTAATCGCGCTTCCAACCCTTGCTCCGGTAACGCTGTTTCACTCATTTCTCGCCATGGAATGGGAGGATTATTCCCTTCGTCGCTGAAACGAAACGGCGGTGCGTAATAATCCACCTCTTCCTCCAGCCCGTAGGCGGTGACCTGCGGTTGATCTTCACCCAGACAGATCAGCCCCAATAACAGTTCTCGGAATGGCAGATCTCCCTGTCCGGAAATACAGGCACGATGCCCCATCCCCTTGTTCTCTCGCACAATAATTGCGTCCTTGATGTGCACCTGAGTGATTTCCCCACTCATTGCCGCCAGTGCCGGCAGCGGCTCTTCATTGGCGTTAATCATGTTGGCGAAATCAAACAGCAGGGAAAGCTGAGGGAAATCTGCCGCCCGGACCAGGCCGACCAATTCATGGCTCTTGAGATCTTCATGCTGTTCCAGAGTAAAACTCAGGCCGCTGTGTTGATAACGCTGTTTGATGTACTGAATATCCGCACCGATGCGCGCCAACACCTCTTGCAAAGGGCCCTGATAGCGCGGATAAAAACGCACTGAGCTGGCCCCACATTTCAGCGCGATATTCACCGCCTGATCGATAGTTTGCGAGTCGGAGGCGCTGGTTTCGATATGAATATCCAATCCATAGCGCCGAGCCTGTTCGCCAAACCGGCGCAGCCGGGCATCATCAGCATGGCAAAGCGCCTGACTTTCCCCATCCAGCACATGCACCTTCACCCCTCGCAACCGCTGCTGATGGGCGATGCTCAACAAATCCTCTGGCAGGATCTTCTCCATACGCATATTGAGATGAAAGGCGTAAGCATGCAGGTAGAGGGGCAAGTTATGCGCCCGTAGAAGGACTTTCTCCGCCGTTAAGCGATCCATGATATTCACCTATAAGTTAATAAAGAAATCTACCGACTCGAAGCGCCAGTGCTCGATATCCACCTGCACGATACGGCGTTCGGCATCGGCACGATGCTTTTCGACCAAAATCGCAGGCGTGCTGGCGTTTCCGCCCATCACCTTGCAGGCCTCTCCGGATAACCGAGTGGGTTTAAAGGCCAGATGACGGGTTCGCGTGGAAGTGCCATAAGCCTGTTCCCAGACCTCGGCAAACGAGTTCTCACCCAGGCGTTCGATAAAACCGGGTGCCACGCGCGGGCTGATAAAGGTTTCGTGATAAAACACGATGTGATGATCCAGCGCTCCCCAACCAGAAATCTTGTAGATCTCGCTCGCCGCGTCGACCTGCAATAACTCTTTGATAAACCCCGGAGCTGCCAATACGCACTCTTTGGTCATATAGTCCCAGGAGGGACAACGGCCCTGCTCGATAGCCGCCTGTTTGAAACTGGTGGAGGAATTGGGGTTGTAGTTAAAACGCGGCAGTGCCGCAAACCAACCCCGTCGATCCTTGCGGAAGATCCTCGATTCGCTTTCCAGGAACAACAGCGCCTGACGTAACGTCATGCGTTTGATGTTCAGCAATTCTCCCAGTTCTCGCTCCGAAGGAAGCTTGTCACCGGGAGCGATTGCCCCCTGGCTCAGCCAGTCATTCAACCTGGCCTTTGCCAATTCAACGGTTGAGCTGTTTTCCATATCCATACCTAATTGGTTTAAACCAGATTGCACAACAGTATCGCGGTGAATTATGACAAACAATGGGGGTATTGGATTTTATGTGTGACTTCGGTCCCAGAACAGAAGGGATCTTGGCAACCTTGGGCAAGATCCCCCCTCCGGTCCTCTCTTACTGCGGATTAAACAAGGGGCCAGGCAGAATCAAGAACGCCGTCATTTTCCCAATGTCATCGGCATCGCACGCAGCGTCAGGCCCCAGAACACCAGGGCAATAAAGCTGACGCCCGCCCCCAGCCAGCACACCCCCTGCCAACCTGCCAGGGCGAATACGTGAGTGCTGGCAAAAGCGCCGAGCCCACTGCCAATGGCATAGAACAGCATGTAGACGCCCACTAACCGGCTATGCGCCTGCGGATGTGCGCTGAAAATCAGGCTCTGATTCAACACATGAATGGCTTGGCCTGCCAAATCGAGCAATACAATGCCGATAATCAACCACCCCAGGCCATAACCCAGCATGCCGAGCGGCAGCCAGGCCAGCACCAACAGCAGCAGACAGATGCCGCTCGCCACCTGCGCCAAGCCGCGGTCCGCCAGGTGCCCTGCTCTTACCGCCGCCAGCGCCCCCACTGCGCCCACCAGGCCAAAGGCACCAATCACCGAATGCGAAAAGTTGAACGGTGCCTGACTCAGCGGCAGCACCAATGCGCTCCAGAAGATGCTGAATGCCGCAAACATCAACAGCGCCAGCATGCCGCGAATTTGCAACGTGCGATCGCGCAGCAACAGCGTCAGCATCGAACGCAGCAAGGCGGTGTAGCTAAGCGTTGAAGGCGGCGTGCTCGGTGCAGGCAGCAAACGTGCCAGAATCGGCAGCAAGACCAGCGTCACTCCGGCGGAAAAAAAATACACCGTGCGCCAACCTCCTGCGTCTGCCAACGCGCCGGACAGGGTTCTCGCCAATAGCAAACCCAGCACCACACCGCCCTGCGCCGCCCCCACGACCCGCCCACGCTCATGAGGTGCCGCCAGCGTGGCGGCAAAAGCGATGAGTCCCTGTGTCATGGCGGTGCCCAATAATCCCACCAGCAACATGCCGATCAGCATAAGCAGGCTGCTGTTTGCCCAACCGACCATGCACAATGCGGCAATCAACAACAGTTGCTGTACCGCTAACAGCCGATGGCGATTAATGCGATCCCCCAGCGGTACCACCAATACCAGCGCCAACGCGCAACCAAGCTGGGTGGCGGTGATCACCATACCCACCGACGCCACGCTGATAGTAAATTCCTGGGCTATGGCATCCAACAACGGCTGGGCGTAATAGACATTAGCCACGCTAAAAGCGCTGGCGCCTGCCAGCAACAACACCAGCGAAGCCGGCAGCCGGCTCAGTCCCCTCGCCTGAGATACGCAGATCGGATCCAGCGTTTTGTCACTCATCGTTTTCTCCAAAGTGGTTTCATTATTAAACCCAATGGACATTACGCGCAGAGGTTTTATAATGCAACCAGATAATGTGGCAGGAGGGATAATGTGAAACGTAAAAGCCTGGAAGATGCGCCGTGCCCGGTGGCACGCACTTTGGATGTGATTGGCGACTGGTGGTCACTGTTGATTGTGCGCGACGCTTTCGACGGCGTGCGCCGCTTCAGTGAATTCCAAAAGGGGCTGGGGATGGCGAAAAATATCCTTTCCACCCGTCTGCGCACCCTGGTGGCACAGGGCATTCTGGAGATCGCACCGGCCTCAGACGGCAGCGCCTATCAGGAGTATATTCTCACCGACAAGGGCCGGGCCCTGTTCCCGGTGATCGTCGGCTTGCGCCAATGGGGGGAAGATCATCTGTTTGCCGAGCAAGAGGCGCCTTCAACCTTAGTCGAAAGCGACAGCGGCCAACCGATCCCACGCATGACGCCGACCGGCAGCGTCGGGCAAACGCTCACACCGCTGAATACCCGGGTGGTAAAGGTGGGTGAAGAGTAAAATCACATTAGTTGAACCTTAGAGCCGCTGAGGCAGATGTTTGGCTGGAACGCGGCTTTGGTGCAAAACTGCAAGAATGGTAATTTCGCTGTTTGCTGTAGCGTAATAAATCATATGGCTGAGGTAGGGAAGGCTATAAACACCGTTCCCTAGATCCTCGACTCGATGCTGCCCAATGCCTGGTATTTCCGCCAGGTTGGTTAATCATTGGCGCAGCCTTACAAGGTAATCTCTGGATTGCTGCATGCCCCAGTTGCTCAATGTGTAGTCGCGAATCTCCCGGATATCGCTTTGCGCCTCACCGGCCAGTCGCTAACTGGCCATTTATCCTTTAGCCTGCTCCAGCAGCTCAGAGAAAAACGTCTCGCCATCAACGGCATTGCCGATCGCCATATCATGCTGGGAACGCTGAATCTTCATTTGTAACAGTTGGAGTTTCATCGCTTCAATTTGCTCGTAATCTTCGGCAGACACCACAACCGCAACGGGCTTGCCATTACGGGTGATTTGTACCGGTTCACGCTGAGCCTTAAGCAGCAAATCGCCAAACTGGGTTTTGGCTTCATTGGCTGTCAGAATATGCATTTTCATTACCTTTCGACTGAATCGTTCGATTCGCTCATTCGATTTCTTGAGCAAAAATTATTCACACGATTTTATTGGGGGCGATCTTTCGGTTTACGCATTACCCCATATGCCCCTTCGCAAGGCCTCAAGGGTTACTGTATAGTCCGCGTTTTACGGGGAAATCATGCTGACTCAATCATCCATTCGCCTTAATAAATACATTAGCGACAGCGGCATCTGTTCACGCCGCAGTGCCGATCGTCATATCAAACAGGGCAACGTTTTCATCAACGGCAACGTAGCCGCCGTGGCCGCTCAGGTATTTGTCGGGGACGTGGTGCAAGTTAACGGCCAGCGGATTGAGCCACGTAATGCGGAAGATTTGGTGCTTATCGCGCTGAACAAGCCGGTGGGCATCATCACCAGCATGGGAAAGCACGTGCAAAATAACATCGGTGATTTCGTCAATCACAGCAAACGCACCTTTCCTATAGGCCGTCTGGACAAAGATTCCCAGGGGCTGATTCTCCTGACCAATCACGGCGAACTGGTCAATAAGATCCTTCGTGCCGGCAATAACCACGAAAAAGAGTATCTGGTTACCGTCGATAAGCCGCTGACCGACGCATTTATTCAGGGGATGAGCGCCGGTGTCCCCATCCTGGATACGGTGACGAAAAAGTGCCGGGTGGAGAAAATCGCGCCGCAGATGTTTCGCATCACGCTGGTTCAGGGCCTTAACCGCCAAATCCGCCGTATGAGCAAATACTTTGGTTATCACGTCACCAAACTTGAGCGTGTGCGCATTATGAACGTCGATTTGACTGGATTGCCGCTGGGCGAATGGCGAGATTTGACCGGTGACGAAAAGAACGTGCTGTTTAAGCTGATTGAGCACTCATCTTGCGAGGATGTTCGCCTGCCCGTTTCGCTAGCGCCTGATGTCAGCGAAAATCTCGACACGGAGTGAAGGTTTTCTGGAGCAGAGATATCGCCAGGCAACCAGGTAAAACTGCAAGTTGCCCAACGACATCTCAAGACCAAAGGCCCTTTTCCTCAGTGAATCAGAACGACCATCTGATATTGGCATTGACCGAATTGACCTGGGTATCAGAACCGTACTGCCCCTGATAACCGAGAGCCAACGTAGTGGAACGCGACAGCTTCACGCTCACCCCCACATCCGCCACCAGCAGATTGTCATCTACCGCCTGTCCCTGCGTGATAAATGCGTCGCTGCCGGCAAATGCCATGCGCGATGACGTATTTTTATCGCCGTAAGCGTGCTGCCAGCCTAATGAACCGTAAAGGCTGACGTTTTTCGGCAGTTCGGTAGATCCCCGCACGCCCAACGTTGAATAGAACGTATTCATCGTTTCATTACGGACGCTCAGCGCCGCTGCCCCACCTTTCTCCTGGAAGTTATCGGTATGCAAACGGATATAACTCAGGTTGACGAATGGCTCGATATTCGCATCCAACTGACCAAAACGGTAACCCGCTTCGGTGAACGCCAGCAGCGAGTCTGCGTCATAGTCCGCCTTGAGCCGATCCGAGTAATTGCCGAAATTAACGTTGCGCTCATTTTCGAGTCGGTGCCAGGTATAGCCCAGCGCACCGCGCAGGGAGAAGGCATCCTGCTGCCCTGCAGCGTACAGACCCAGGTGGTAATTATCGCTGTCGGAACTGGAGCGACGGCTATCGACATCATAGTCGCCACGGCTATAGCCTACGTATCCCCCTACGCGGATACTGTGGTCAGCGAGTTTACGATCGGCGCCCAACAGGAAACCGCTGGTGTGGCCGTCCAATTTCCCAACGTTGTCATTACCGCTGTTTCTCATCCAGGAGCCGAACGTCTGCCCCCAAACGCCGTTATTTTCAGCCTGAGCCGGTTGAACCAACGTCATCGCCATCGGTGGAACAGGCAGCGCATCATTATCAAATACGCGAAGCATGCGCTGATTCAACACGTTGAGCAGCATGCTACTGCCGGCGATCAGGTTAGACTGAATGGACGGATAAACTTCACCGGACAGTTGATTGAACGCCTCGCGCGCTTCCGGTGCGCTCAACAGCAGCACAGAGTTATACAAGGCCAGCGAAGGACCGCTTTGCGTTAACGTCGAGAGCGCACCGGCGGTATTCCACTGGTTACTGGTTTGCGCGACCGTCTGGAAAATACCGGGCTTGCCGCCTTCGCCTGGGTTACCACCTTCACCTGGGTTACCACCTTCACCTGGGTTGCCACCTTCACCTGGGTTGCCACCTTCACCTGGGTTGCCACCTTCACCTGGGTTACCGCCCTCGCCTGGATTACCGTCCTTTTGTGCAATCGTCAGATCCACAGCGTTGGTGCTGTGGTTAAGCGCAACGTCCAAAAATGCAGATTTTGAGACGGCTTCAGCAAACCGACCGTCAATCCCGCCATCCGAGGTCAAAATGCGATAGCTTTGGCCAGTTTGATAGCTGGTTTGCGGATCCAACGCGGTCACCTGCACCTTGGCCTGATCGCTGATGGTGGTTTTGCCTGAAACGACCAGTTTGTCGCTGCTGCCATCACCGGCGATATCGACGTCATAGAAGGATTCACCCAGGAAATTCAGATAGCGTTTCAGCGTCAGGGTACCGATGTTGCCGTCGCCAGGGGAAATGTGGCCGCCGGACTGGATTTCAGCCTGCCCCAAGGTGCCGTTGCCGCCCAGCGTCCCGCCGGCTTTGATTGACGCGGCGCTGCTGTAACCCAGACCATTGCTGACGTCAGAACCGGCAGTGGCGTTCAGGATCAGCGTGCCGCCATTCTCGGCGCTCAGCGTCTGCACATCGAAAACGTTGTCTTCTTGCTGCGTATTGATGTCGCTGGCGATGGTGATTTTGCCGCCGCGTGCGGTGACATTCGCCTGGAGTTGAGTCAGGTCGCCGCTCAACGTCGTCTGGCCGGCCGTGTTGATGACTTCGCCTTCGCCGACCATCTTGTTGCGGAAGTCGTAGTTATCTGAGTTGTGATTAAAGTAAACGTAGCTGCCGAACAACCCGCCACGCAGATTGACCACCGTTTGGGCATCGACAGTACCCGCACCACCCGCCGCGCCGAGCGTAGGTTCGGTCAAGCCGGTGCCGGTATCCATGTTGCCGCGGCTGCCGATAATCAACGCGCCGCGGTTAGAGCCGGACCCGGTATCCCCCAGCCGCAATTCGTTGCTGCCGGCAGAGAATGAGCCGCCATCAACAACCGACAGCACCCCGTTGCCATAATCCCCTACGTTGACATTGCCCGCACTGGTAAAGCGTGAGCCGTTGCCGGCGATGTAAAGCTCTGCGGTTTTTCTTGAGCCTGAAACACCGGCAATCTCCGCGCTACCAACGTTGACCGCACCGCCGTTCAGCACGTCCACATCGCCATTGGCGGTGAGCGACTGGGTGATATTCCACAGAGAGTTATTGCCGGTCACCGTGGCTTTGGGGTTGAGCTTGTCAGCCTCGTCGGGGCGAAAACCGCTGTCGATTCTGGCGGCGGCCGTGGTGGTCACTACCCCGCCATCTTCAATCAGCAAGGTTGAACGTGCGCCCTGTCCGAAGCCGAGACCGAGTCTCTCACTGATCACCTGGGAACCGGCCCCTTTGACATTAAGATGGCTGTCATACCCCCCGGTGGTGCCGACGATAATCTCTTCCGCCGTCGCCAATCCGCCCTCTTCTACCCGTAACGTCCCCAGCCCCAGATTCAGACTGCCGTGCATAACGGATTGGTCATTGATCGCATTTAATACGGCATTCGGCCCTTTGACCGTGACCAGGCTTTCGTATATCTGGCCATTAGCACGACGGCCAATATTGACGTTATAGGCATTGATTTGGCCATTATCGATCAACAGGTTTCCGCTTTGATTACGGCCGACGTAAACATCCCCGGTGTAAGTCAAAGATTCGGTAATACGTGATTCACCATCAAAAATAGCATCATCGGCACGCGCCACGTCGGCTGGGCCAATCAATATCAACGGTGCGGAAAAAAGTGCGAGGTAAACTTTCGAAAGCGGTTTTCTTACCGCTAAGTTATGCGATGTTTTATCTTTCATGTTTTCTCTCCGGCCCAATTATCTTGATGCCATCAAAGTTATTATTTATATGAAAAACTCAATGCATTAGAGGATGCGCGGCGCGTTTTGCGAGAACACAGGCTGATTTGTCATCGAGACACTAGCTTATTGCCCCCCAGCGCTAACGTCTCGATGCCAAAATGATGGGAACTGCGGATCGGTATTGATCATCCACCCTCGCTAAACGCGTCAGGTGAATTATTTATGCGTAACGACCGGGGTACAGCTTGGTGTGCTTAACGACGGGGCTGAACCTAAAATACCCGGCATCATCATCGAGGAACAGTCAAAGATTCGTCCTTTCTCCGTAGTGGCACGGTAAGAAAGTTTTTGCCCGCCAAGGGCGTCGGGTTGGGCACCATTAACATTGGTGACGGTAATTTCATCCGATGAACCCAGGCCCAGCATTTTGGCCGTTTCCGCCTGCAGCAGCGGTATTGCCTGATCGGTTTTCAATGTGGAACAGCCAGCTACCAGAAGCGTAACGGTTAATGCGATAAGTGGTTTTCTCATAAATTGTCCTTTGTAACCAAACAGTTCCAAATGCTGAATGGCTTTATGTTTTACCTTATCAAAATCCCTGAATAATATATTTCCCTTTCCTAACCGAAAAAACCCTCCTAAAGTAGGGAGGGTAGAAAATAACAAGTCGTCAGACCAATCTGATAGGTTTTAGCAAAAGGAGATACCCTTGGGGCAGGATTATGCGTTGGTCGTTGATGACCATCCGTTGGTGGCAAGTGGCATCGCCAATTTCCTGAGTACGCACTGTCGATTTAAACACGCCTACGTGATGACAAACGAGGAGAGTTGTTATCGACATATTCTGGAAAATGGCGCCCCGCGTTTAATCGTCATCGACTTTTGGTTATCCGACGGCACGGCATTAAAATTACTCAAAGAGATCAGACAGCTTTACCCACAGGTAAGATTATTAGTGGTCAGCGGCGATGAAAATAATGAAATAGGCCAAAAGGTACGTGATGCCGGAGGCCATGGTTTCGTGCTCAAAAATGAGCCACCAGAATTATTCGCCAAAGCCGTTGCTGCGCTGTTAGAAAATCAAAGCTGGTTTCCTATGGATAATCTATTGGAGGCTTCCAGTGCCAAAAGCCATCTTCAAAATTTCAATTTAACGCCGCGACAAATTGACGTTTTGACCATGATGATGCGCGGCTTCCCCAATAAGAGAATAGCCTCTCAGCTTGCTATTTCCGAACCTACGGTTAAAGAGCACATCAGCAATATCCTTAAAAAAATAGGCGTAAACAGTCGGGTAGAAGCTATTACGTTACTGCATGGCAGGCAGGGGCCGTCCGAATGAAACTACTTCAATCTTTACAAGATGATGGCATTTCGTCGCACGCGCAAATCCGATTATTGAACAATACGTTTATTCGATTGGTCTTTAGTTTCAGTGCTGTGCCCTGTGTCGGCATCCCCTTTGCTATTTGGATATATTTACTGGGTGAACCGCTGTGGCCGATAATCAGCTGGATAATAGTGTATTTATTCTGCGCTTTGGCTATCCGATTATGGCACCAAAGATATCAACGCGAAGCGGATAAAGAGGATGCGGGCGTTATTCTTAACCGCTGGCTCCCACATATCAACAAAGTCGCCTTCGTACATGGGATAGGTATATCCTCATTATATTTAATAACCCCACAAATAAATAATTTCGATTTTTTCCTGTTATTAAATATCAGCATCGCGGCCATCGTCGCGGCGAACGCGACCCATTTGACGCCCATCATCAGTACCTTTACCCTGTTCTTCTTTGCCTGCTGGGGCATGCTTAACATTGGCATCATCTGGCGTTTAAACGACGTCATGCTCATTGTGTTGATGCTCAACCTGCTTTACGGGTTCGCCATCTACCGCCACGCATTGAGTTCTCATCAGTTTTTTATTCAGCAAGCCCGTCTCGAAGAGAAGAGCTCTCGCCTTGCGGAGCAATTTCGCCAGGCCAAAGAGGAGGCGGAACAAGCCCTGCTCGATAAAAACCAGTTTCTGACCACCGCCAGTCACGACTTGCGCCAACCGGTACATGCCATGGGTTTCCTGATCGAGGCCATCATCCATAAAAATCGCGATGCCTCTTTAACCCCCCAGCTGTTGGATCTGCAGCAGAGCGTGCGCTCCGTGCACCTGATGTTCAATTCTTTGCTCGATCTCAGCAAGATTGAGTCCGGCAACGTCAGTACGGCGACCACCCATGTCGATATTGGAACCCTGCTTGACTCGGTGATTACCCTGTTCCGTGAAGAAGCGAACAGCCGGGGATTATCCCTGCGGACATGGCGCCCCAAGCGACGCATTGCCGTTATGGGCGATCAATTGCTCATCCGACAATCGCTGATTAACCTGATACAAAATGCGCTGCGCTACACCCAGAAAGGCGGCGTATTGATTGCCATCCGCCCACAAAAGGGAGAATGCCTGATCGAAGTCTGGGACACCGGCGTGGGCATCGCCGACGAAGAGAAAGGCAAAATCTTCTCCCCCTACTATCGCCCCGAACTGGCGTGGAAAATCGATAGCGCCGGTCATGGGTTAGGCCTTGCGGTAGTGGCCCGCTGCGCCAAATTGATGAAGGTGAAATACGGCATGCGCTCCGTGGAGGGCAAGGGATCGCATTTCTGGATGCGTTTTGCCCTCTATACCGGCGAAGTCAAAGCGCCAGAAAACCTCAACGCCTATACCCACAGCCAGATCCCTACCCGCTATGAGTCATTGAGCGGCGCCTGCCTGGTGGTGGATGATGATCCGCTGGTCACCTCCGCCTGGTCGAGTTTGATGAGTACCTGGGGGATCACCGTGCGTTGCGCCGCTTCCGCCGAGGAGGCTTTTGCGATTATCGACGCAGGCTTCACCCCCTTCGCCGTGCTTTGCGATCAACGGCTCCGCTCCGGTGAAAGCGGCTTCGATATATTGAAAGCGCTGTTCGAACGCCTGCCGAACACCAGCGGCGCCATGGTCAGCGGGGAATTCAACTCCCCCATTTTGCAAGAGGCCGAACAGGAAGGTTATCTGGTATTAAGAAAGCCGCTGGAACCTGCGAAGCTGCATGCCTTGCTGTCGCAGTGGTCATCCTGCTAGCCGGTGCCAGGCCTGTTCGGGGCTTTATCCTGCCGACGTTGCATTTCCGGCATCGGCAAGATTGCGGCTGAGGCTGCCGCTTAGGCACCAAGATTGCGCAGCAGGCCTTCGAGGTTGCGCTCACCCACTTTGGTTTGGGCGCCTGCCTTCAGTCCGCCCCGAATGAGTCTCTCCGCTGCAGGGCGTTCAAAAAGCCCCGCCCAGGCCTCATGCTCACGATAAAAACCTTCCCGCAGATCTGCCGCCGGCATCGCCTGCTTGGCCGCCGCGATAACCCCTTCGGGCAGTGCCGCAATGTTGTGCGCCAGGCGTTCGACAAAGTCGTCGAGTTCGGATGCGGGCAAGGCGCGGTTAATCCAGCCATAGCGCTCTGCGGTCGCCGCGTCGATAAGATCGGCTCCCAGGATCACTTCAAGCGCGCGACCACGCGTCATGCGGTTCGTCAGGTATTGCGTCGCGCCGCCACCGGGCGTAATGCACATCAAGGCTTCGCATTGGGCCAGTCCTGCCCGCCCTTCGGCGGCAAAAGCCATGTCGGCCGCCGCAACGAATTCTGCGCCGCCCCCACGCGCCAACCCGGCAAGCTTAACGATAGTCACCTGGGGCTGGCTGCGCAGCAACTCACCGAATGCCTGGAACGGGTTGAGCCCTTCCGGCGCATTACGCGCCAGCTCATCGAAAGCATGCGGTTCATCGATTAAGGTCATGTCGACATGAGCAATGAAGAACTCCGGATCCGCACTCTGGAAAACCAGCACGCGAGTATCCGGGTCGCCACGCAAGGCACGCAGTAAGCGGCTGATTTCCGACATCAAAGCCACATCAAGCACGTTGACCGGCGGATTATTGAGGGTGATCGTCAAGACCCCCTTTGCGTGAGACAAGCTGAGTTTGCTGAAATCGGTATCTTTCATGTCGATGTCCTTGTTTGTCAGGGTATCGGCGCTGGACTTTCGCGCCGCCGATCGAATGGTATACTTTGCATACCTGGCGTCAATTACGCACTTGAAGCATCCCAGGGATGCTGGAGGATACCGATGGAGACGAATGAAACTGTCTACCGCGCTGACTGCCCGAGCCGAATCATTCTCGACCAGATCGCGGACAAATGGTCAATGATGGTGCTGGAGGTGCTGCGTGAGCCGAGGCGCTTCAATGCGATCAAGCGTCGCCTTGATGGCGTCACTCAACGTGTGCTCACCCAGACGCTGCGCAAGCTGGAGCGTAACGGCATGGTGAACCGCAAGGTTTTGGATGGGCGGGTGCTCGGCGTCGAGTATTCGCTGACGCCGCTCGGCCAGTCATTGCAAGGGCCGTTCTCTATTCTGTTTGAGTGGACTATGGGGAATATGGAGGCTATTCAGGACTGCCGGCGCAGATATGATGAGCAAAACCAGCAGCTTGAACAGTGAGGCTCCTGCCTCACTTTTCCTTGCGATGAATGGCCGCGTACATCCAGTAATCACCCGGCGATAACCGAAACTCTAGAAATGAGTGGGAGGCGATCAGAGGTTGCGGAATATTCCCGAGATCAGCGTCCTGGAAAGCAGAGAAGTCGGGTCAGCCCACTCCATCAGCACATCGAAATGGTTGCAATGGGGCACCTCGAGCAGATCCGTTTCCGCACCGGCCGCTTTATACAAAGCGGCAAAGGCTTCGGACTGCCGCTTGAAGCCGGGCGGATCGCCTTCAGCCCAGGCAACGGTGATGGGGCACCCCGGCGCAGGGATGTGACGCATCGGGCTGTAATCGGCCACGCTGGTGTCGGAGAGTGCCAGCCATGCCTGCACGGGCGTCTTCATCAAAGGTGCGAGTTCAAAAAGCCCGCTGATGGGAAAAGCAAACTTCACCACATCGGTCGGCACGCCAAAAGCTACATGCCAGCCTGGTGCTAATAGCGTTGCAAGCAAATGGCCACCAGCAGAGCTGCCACCCAGCGAGATCCGTTGCGGATCCAGCCCAAACTCATGTCCCCGCCGCCAAATGAACGCCACCGCACTGCGTACGGCATGGACGATGTCACCAATGCCGGCTGCCGGCGCAAGCGGATAATCTATAACCACCGTGGCAATGCCATTTGCCGCCAATGTGCCCGCCATCATCGCGGAATCTGCTTTCGACAGCGCTCGCCAGTATCCCCCGTGAATAAAAAGAAAAACGGGCAGCAGCGGCCCGTTTCCATTCACCGTTGGCCCATAAATATCCAGAGCCTGGCCACTTTTCTGGCAATAGGTGATATCAAAATGGAGGCCATAAGCCTGTTTCATCTTTTCAGACTGCGAGCGATAACGCGCCATTTCTTTGGCGAAGCCGTCGACACCTACCGTAGCGCGTGCATCGTAATCCTCATTGAGGCGTGCCGGATCCATAAACACTTCGTCTGCCAAAAGCGTCATTTTTCAACCTCCCTGATGAATACCGCCATATCCCAGCGGCTGCGGAATGAAAAAGTGGTTAGTCCCGGCCCCGTTTCTCGGGCCGGAGCAATGATCAGGCCAAAGTGCCCGTCGGCAGGCTTAACGCCGTTTTCATACGCTCTGCGCCGATCTGCTCGCAGCGTCCGGTGATCCGCAAAACGGCCGAACGAACGTCGTCTGGCCACAGGTTCATATGCCCCATGCGTTCCGCCGTGTCTTGGGTATGTTCGGTCAACGGCCTTTCCTGCGCTTCCCAGGCTGCCAGCGCCGCCGGAATATCCCGGTTATTTTCCAGACTGACAGCCAATCCAAGAGCATTCATCAGTGCGCAACCGCCCCCTTGGCCGAGGTAGGGCGGCATTGCATGGGCTGCATCGCCAAGGATCGCCACCTGCCCTTTGCTCCAGGCCTTGAGCTTCAGCACCTCAAACACATCCCAGCGGCCGGCCTCGCCAAAACGTGCGATCAGGCCGGAAAGGTGTGGGAAGGATTTGCGCCAAAGTGCCGGGGCAATCGGAAGCTGATAGGCACCCACATCGTCCTCAGCGCAGCACAGCGCGACATACAAATCGGTCGCGCTGGCGGGCGTATAAAGGATCCGCCTCGTGCCTGAAAAGTACTCAATGTAGTTCGAGCGATCTGCAGGCGGTACGTCATCGTCATCGCGCTTCAACATCATTCTGACCGCGCCATAGTGCAGCGGCTTGCGGTACATCAGCAGGTCCAGAGATTCTCTCACCCGTGAGTTGATACCGTCAGCGCCGATCACCAAATCGGCTGACAGCATTCGCTTGTCCGCCATCAGCAGCTTTCCATCCGGTGTCGCCCCCACCGCCTCGGAATCGCTGACAATTTCAGCACCGGCGCGGCGAGCCGCATTGAGCAAAGACAGCAGCAGCCGCTCGCGCAGGATGGTAACCAGACGTGGGGCACCGCTGCTGTTGATCGGAATATCCTCCATCGTTGCGTTGCCGTGATCCCGGGTCTGGAATACGGCCCCTTCGTGTGCCCCCACCATAGCTTCGTCATAGGCTCCAATCGCCTCGAGCACACGCAGCCCATTACTCCAGATATAGATGCCCGCACCAAAGGTGCGCAGGTTTGCCGAACGCTCATGCACTCTCACGCTCCAGCCACGCTGAGCCAGCGCCGCCGCCGCCGTAAGCCCGGCGATACCTGCCCCAGCAATTTCTGCATGCAGTTGCTTCATACCCTCTCCTCAGCCCCGTTTGTTTTGATCGTACCCGTCGTTAAGAACCCGCCTGTACCGCAAACAGATCCTTTCTCCTGGTCATGCAGAACAACGCCAAAGCGGCAATTAATGCGGGAATCGCCATCCAGTAGAAAAAATTCTGCAAATCACCAACCACGGTATATAGCCAAGAGCCAAGATAAGCCCCCGTGATGGAACCCACATGACCCACGCCGATCCCCCATGACACTCCGGTCGCACGTGCCGTGGTGGGATAAAGGCCAGCGCTCAAGATACTGATGTTGTTCAATGCTCCCGTGAGGGTAAAACCCACGAAAAAAACGCAAACCAATAAACGGGTAGAACTGCCGAGCTGGCTGCCGGTAACCAGCAGCGCGACCGAGGCCAATAAGGCTAAAGGAGGAAGTATTTTGGCGATACCGATTCGATCGATGAGAAGTGCGGTAATTATGCCACCGATCATGCCCCCCAGAGGCAGCATTGCGGCAACATGTAAGGCCATCCGAGCGTCAAAGCCGCTGCTGCGCAATACCGTGGGTAGCCAATTGCTCAACAGGTAGAACGAGAATAAGCAGCAGAAAAAGGTCAGCCAGAGTAGCAGCGTACGCTCGGTTCGCCCTTCAGAAAATAGCGCCGCCACGGGAGACAGCTGCAGGTTTTTTTCACCGGGCTTTCTGTCCATACCGTCGGTAAAGATTACGTCCTGCCAATTCCTATGGCCGCCAATCCGCTCGACGATCCGCAGTAATTTAGCTCTCTGTTGCGGCCTGTTGGCCAGGAAACAGATCGACTCAGGGAGCATGAAATACAGCACTGGCAGCATCACCAAAGGAGCGATACTGCCCACAAAGAGCAGGCCTCTCCAGCCCAGCACCGGCAGCAGCAAGTCGGCCACCCAGCCGCCGAGCGCCATACCCAAGGTAAAACCGGAAAAGCTCAAGGTGACCAGCAACATGCGCCAGCGAATGGGCGAATACTCTGACACCAGAGTAATGCAACCGGGCAATACGCCGCCTAGTCCCATGCCAGTCAGCAACCGCAGTGCCACAAGCACGCTAATCGATGAGGAAAAGGCATAACCCAGGGTGCCTAAAGCGACGATAACCGAGCAGATCAGCAACACCGTTTTGCGCCCATAACGGTCCGCCGCGGGGCCACAAATGAAACTGCCGAGTAACATGCCGAACAGACCTGCTGCGAAAGCCGGGCCCAACTCGGCGCGATCAATCCCCCATTCTTGAGCCAATTCAGGGGCGATATAACCCATCGCGCTGGCATCCAGACCATTAATCATCAATACAATAAAACACAAGAGCAGCGTCATTATCTGCAAACCGCCAAGCGGGCTTTGATCGACAATGTCGGTGACGGATTGTTTGTTCATGGCAAAAATCCTCTTTTCTTGTTTTTGTATTACCTTGCATCATGAAAAGCACGCCACCACCGGCAGCACGGCCCGGGATTAACCGGTGAATGAAATGGTGCCAACATACTGATTAGTAATAATTTACCTTCTGCCAGTTCCGAAGCTTATGCATACCCTGGTGTTTTACTGGGTAGCGCTGCAGGGGCAGGTTTTCCAGAGAGCAGGGATTGACCGAGTATAGGGCTGTGCTGATATCAGGGAATAATCAAAAAAGGGATCTTTGGTATAACCAAAATGAATACAAGGAGGCACGCAAAGGGAATATTTCGTGGGTGTCGGAAAAAAGAAAACCCCCGCACAGCATAGCCGCAACGGGGGTTTTAAAATCATCACTGATAGTCAGTGATTAGCGGTTCATCATTCCCACTCAATGGTAGCCGGTGGCTTACCGCTGATGTCATAAACCACACGGGAAATGCCGTTGACTTCGTTGATGATGCGGTTGGAGACGCGGCCGAGGAAATCGTACGGCAGGTGCGCCCAATGTGCGGTCATAAAGTCGATGGTTTCCACTGCGCGCAGTGAAACAACCCAGTCGTATTTACGGCCATCGCCCATCACGCCAACCGAACGCACCGGCAGGAACACGGTGAATGCCTGGCTGACTTTGTTGTAGAGATCGGCTTTGTGCAGCTCTTCGATGAAGATCGCATCGGCACGGCGCAGCAGATCGCAGTACTCTTTCTTCACTTCGCCCAGTACGCGTACGCCCAAACCTGGGCCCGGGAACGGGTGACGGTAAAGCATGTCGTACGGCAGGCCCAGTTCCAGACCGATTTTGCGCACTTCGTCTTTGAACAGCTCTTTCAGCGGCTCGACCAGGCCCAGCTTCATCTCTTTCGGCAGGCCACCCACGTTGTGGTGCGATTTGATCACGTGCGCTTTGCCGGTGGCGGAAGCGGCGGATTCGATCACGTCCGGATAGATGGTGCCCTGCGCCAGCCATTTCACTTCAGTCTGCTTGCAGGCTTCTTCGTCGAACAGTTCAACGAACACGCGGCCGATGATCTTGCGCTTGGCTTCCGGTTCGTCAACGCCGGCTAACGCGCTCAGGAAGCGATCTTCCGCCGCCACGTGAACGATGTTCAGGCCGAAGTGGTCGCCAAACATTTCCAGCACCTGGTCTGCTTCATTCAGACGCAGCAGGCCGTTATCGACGAACACGCAGGTCAGGCGTTTACCGATGGCGCGATGCAGCAGCATTGCGGTCACGGAAGAGTCGACGCCGCCGGACAGGCCGAGGATCACGTGATCTTCGCCCACCTGCTCACGAATGCGCTCTACCGCATCTTCGATGATGGTCGCCGGGGTCCACAGGGCTTCACACTGGCAGATATCCAGCACGAAACGCTCCAGCATGCGCTGGCCCTGACGGGTGTGGGTCACTTCCGGGTGGAACTGCACGCCGTAGAAGCGTTTTTCTTCGTTGGCCATAATGGCAAACGGGCAGGTATCGGTGCTGGCAACGGTCACGAAGTCGGACGGGATAGCGGTCACTTTGTCGCCGTGGCTCATCCACACGTCGAGCAGCGGTTTACCGGTTGGGCTCAGCGCGTCTTCGATGCCGCGAACCAGTGCGCTGTCGGTGGTAATTTCCACCTGCGCGTAACCGAATTCACGCTCGTTGGAACCTTGCACATGGCCGCCCAGCTGCATTGCCATGGTCTGCATGCCGTAGCATACGCCCAGCACAGGTACACCGGCGGTGAACACGTATTCTGGCGCACGCGGGCTGTTGGTTTCGGTGGTGCTTTCCGGGCCGCCGGACAGGATGATGCCGCTCGGATTGAATTCGCGGATTTGCTCTTCGCTAACGTCCCAGGCCCACAGCTCGCAGTAAACGCCGATTTCGCGCACGCGGCGGGCGACCAGTTGGGTGTATTGCGAACCAAAGTCCAGAATCAGAATGCGATGCTTATGGATATTTTTTGTCATGTGAGGCGAATTCCAGCAACAGAGAAAAAGGAAAATCTAAAACGTTAGGACAGTTTCAGTCGGCGAGGCCAAACAGTTGGTGGTCGCCCGCAGCACAGCATGCGCAGTTGACATAAAGTCAATGAGCAATGCGAGCAGCGGACGACGAACAAATGCGCCGGCCGCAGCCCCTGAAATTAACCCATGCGGTAGTTCGGTGACTCTTTGGTGATGGTCACGTCATGCACGTGGCTTTCCTGAATACCGGCGCCGCTGATGCGAACAAATTCAGCCTTGGTACGCAGGTCGTCGATGGTGGCGCAGCCGGTCAGGCCCATGCAAGAACGCAGGCCGCCCATTTGCTGGTGTACGATCGCTTTCAGCATGCCTTTGTAAGCCACGCGGCCTTCGATACCTTCCGGCACCAGTTTGTCGGCGGCGTTATCGGTCTGGAAATAACGGTCGGAAGAGCCTTTGGACATCGCGCCCAGTGAACCCATACCACGGTAGGATTTGAACGAACGGCCCTGATACAGCTCGATTTCGCCCGGTGATTCTTCGGTACCCGCCAGCATGGAGCCGACCATTACGCAGGATGCGCCGGCCGCGATAGCTTTGGCGATGTCACCGGAGAAGCGAATGCCGCCGTCGGCGATGACCGGGATACCTGTCCCTTCCAGCGCTTCAACCGCATCGGCGATGGCGGTGATCTGCGGGACGCCTACGCCGGTTACGATACGAGTAGTGCAGATGGAGCCAGGGCCGATACCTACTTTGACCGCACTGACGCCGGCGTCAGCCAGCGCTTTGGCACCGGCTGCGGTAGCCACGTTGCCGCCCACGATCTGCAGATCCGGGTATTTGGCGCGCGTTTCGCGAATACGCTGCAATACGCCTTCGGAATGGCCATGCGAGGAGTCGATCAGCAGCACGTCAACGCCGGCGGCGACCAGCGCATCAACGCGCTCTTCGTTACCTGCGCCTGCCCCCACCGCTGCGCCAACGCGCAGACGGCCATGCTCGTCTTTACAGGCGTTTGGCTTGCGTTCCGCTTTCTGGAAGTCTTTTACGGTGATCATGCCCAGCAGGTGGAAGCTGTCGTCCACTACCAGCGCTTTCTCAACGCGTTTTTCGTGCATTTTCTGCAGCACGACTTCACGCGCTTCGCCTTCTTTCACCGTAACCAGACGCTCTTTCGGCGTCATCACGGCGGTAACAGGCTGGTTCAGATCGGTGACGAAGCGGACGTCGCGGCCGGTAATGATACCGACCAGTTCGTTCTCTTCGGTGACGACAGGGTAACCGGCGAAGCCGTTACGTGCGGTCAGCTCTTTCACTTCTTTCAGGGTAGTGGCAGGGGTTACGGCTTGTGGATCGGTTACCACGCCGCTTTCATGTTTTTTCACGCGGCGGACTTCTTCTGCCTGACGCTCGATAGACATGTTTTTGTGAATGAAGCCCAGACCGCCTTCCTGCGCCAGCGCGATGGCCAGGCCGGATTCGGTAACGGTATCCATGGCTGCGGACAGCATAGGGATATTCAGGCGGATATTTTTGGTCAGTTGGGTGCCGAGCTCAGCGGTATTAGGCAGAACCGTAGAGTGAGCTGGAACCAGGAGAACGTCGTCAAACGTTAGTGCTTCTTTCGCGATACGTAGCATGGGCAATATCTCACCAGAGTGGGCTGTGAAAAAGATAAAATATTGCCGCGGCATTATACAGAGCGTAATCGGTTGCCTCCAGCACTTTCTCACAAAAACTCTTGATTACCTTTTTTAGCCATGTAGTATCGACCAATTAAGTGCTTGTTTTGAAATTTGATCTGGGTCACATGTCGATACCTGCTTCGCCTTCCATTTTTACCGTAAGCCGCCTGAATCAGACGGTTCGACAGCTGCTGGAAATGGAAATGGGCCAGATTTGGCTCTCCGCCGAGATCTCCAACTTCTCCCAGCCGTCTTCCGGTCATTGGTATTTCACGCTGAAAGACGACCGCGCGCAGGTGCGTTGCGCGATGTTCCGCAACACTAACCGTCGTACTACCTTCCGCCCGCAAAATGGCCAACAGGTGCTGGTACGCGCCAGCATCACGCTGTATGAGCCGCGCGGCGACTATCAGCTGATCGCCGAAAGCATGCAGCCCGCCGGCGACGGCCTGTTGCAACAGCAGTTCGATCAGTTAAAACAGCGACTGAGCGCCGAAGGACTTTTTGACCAACAGTTCAAACAGCCGCTGCCCAGCCCGGCCAAACGCGTCGGGGTGATCACCTCCGCCAGCGGCGCGGCGCTGCACGATGTGCTGCAGGTGCTGCAACGGCGCGATCCTTCATTGCCCATCGTTATCTACCCTACTTCGGTGCAGGGCGCGGAAGCCCCCCTGCAGATTGTACGTGCCATCGAAACGGCCAACCGCCGTGACGAGTGCGACGTGCTGATCGTCGGCCGTGGCGGGGGTTCACTGGAAGACCTGTGGAGCTTTAACGACGAACGCGTTGCGCGGGCGATTTTCGCCAGCCGCATTCCGATTGTCAGCGCCGTCGGCCACGAAACCGACGTCACCATTGCCGACTTTGTCGCCGATCTGCGTGCGCCAACCCCTTCTGCCGCTGCCGAACTGGTCAGTCGCAATCAGTTGGAACTGCTGCGTCAGCTGCAATCACAGCAACAGCGGATGGAAATGGCGATGGACTACTACCTGGCGCAGCGCCATCAGCAGTTCACCCGCATCAACCACCGTTTGCAGCAGCAGCACCCGCACCTGCGTCTGGCGCGCCAACAAACGCTGTTGTTCAAACTGCAACGTCGGTTGGAAGACGGCATGCAAAACCAACTGCGTCTGTCTTCGCGTCGCAGCGAGCGGGTTCAGCAACGGCTGGCGCAGATGCAACCGCAGGCGCGTATTCACCGCTACCAACAACGCGTGCAGCAACAGGAATACCGTTTGCAGCAGGCATGGGATCGCCAGCTTAACGGCCTGCGCCAGCGCTTCGGCGTCGCCTGCAGCCAACTCGAGGCCGTCAGCCCGCTGGCGACGCTGGCCCGCGGCTACAGCGTGACGCAAACCCCGCGCGGCGAACTGCTGAAAACCACCAAGCAGGCTCAGGTTGGCGAACTGCTGAAAACCCGTCTGCAGGATGGTTGGGTGGAAAGCGAGGTGAAAACCATCACCGTTGCCAAAAAGCCGCGCAAGAAACGCGCGGCCGAATAATCCCGCTTACTCCAGCGTAAAACGGCTGCCCGGTACGCCGTTAATCCACAGTTCTCGCGTCTCTCCAGTTGGCAAACTGCAGGCCAACGTCTGCCATGCCGGTTTGAACCGGCCTTCGGCAGTGATGTTCAGCATGATGCGTTGAGTGTCGCTGAGCATCTCCCAGCGCAGCCACAGCGCATCGCCCTGCTGCCAGCCATAACTTTCCCCGTCATCTTCGAATAACAGCCCAGAAGCGCTGCCACAGCCTTTGAGCGGATACAGCTTCAGCTCGCGCCGATCGTCCGCCGTCACGTCAACATGCGCCAATCGCGACGACAAAGGTATCGCGGCACCGGCACGTACCAGCAGCGGCAAGCGCTCCAGCGGTGCTTCCAGCAGCACCTCCTGGCCGCCGCTGAACCATTGGCCGCTGTAGAAGCAGTACCAGCCGTCGCCGTTATCCGGCAGATACACCGGCCGCTGACGCTGCCCCTGCTCCACCACGCTGGCCACCAGCAGATCGCGACCTATCATAAAATCATCGGTTTCGTTCAGCGTGCGCTCATCATGCTCGTGGTCGAGGAAGGTCGGGCGCAGCATCGGTTCGTCGTCGACGCTGGCCTGCCACAGCAAGGTGTAGAAATACGGCATCAGCCGATAACGCAAAGCAATCGCCTCGCGCACTGCCGGCGTCACCGCAGGGTACATCCAGGGTTCGTTAACCGTGGCGTCGTCGTTCCAGGAGTGGATGGTGAAACGCGGATGCATCACGCCATTTTGCACCCAACGCACCAGCAGTTCGGCGTCCGGCCTGTCGCCGGAGAACCCCCCCACGTCGTGCCCGAGGTTGTACAAACCGGACAGGCTCATGCCCAGCCCCATGCGAATGTTGTAACGCAGGGTTTGCCAACTGGTACGGTTATCGCCGCTCCAGGTCTGCACATAACGTTGCATACCGGCACAGCCGGAGCGTGAAATCAGGTACGGCCGCAGCTCAGGAGCAAAGCGCTGCTGCGCCTCCATCGAGGCGCGCATCATCAGCAACGGCATCACCGGGCGAATATGTTTGATGGCAATCGGCCGGCCAAAACCGTGGCAACGCGCCTCGCCGTCCCACACTTCATATTCGTTATTGTCATTCCAGGTGGAATCGATGCCCATTTCCAGCAGTTGCTGAGTCACGCCCTGCTGCCACCAGTGCACTGCCGCCGGGTTGGTGAAGTCCAGATGTGAGCCTTCGTCGTCCCAAAAGCTCGAACGCTCCGGCCTATCGCTTTCTGAATCGCGGATAAACAGCCCTAACTGCGCCGCCTGTTGATACTGCGGATGATCCTGCAACAGGCACGGCTTGATGTTGGCCGCCAATTTCAATCCGGCATCGTGGAAAGCCTGACTCAGCTGCTTGGGTTGCGGCACCTTGTCGTAGTTCCAGTTGAACACGTAACGCTTGTTGCCGATCGAGGTATAACCCGAGGACAGCTGGAAGGAGTCACAGGGAATGTCATGTTGGTGACAAAGCTCAATAAACTGCTGTAGCTGCTGTTGAGCATCCGGCGCGTCGGTGTAATGCATGGTGGATCCGCTGTAGCCCAGGCTCCATTTGGGCCCGAAGTGTGTCTTGCCGGTCAGGCGTACAAACGCCTTGGTGACATCCAGCACCTTTGGCCCGAGGAACAGGTAATAATCCAAATCCCCCGCCTCGGCCTGATAGCGGCGATAGGCCAGGTGGTAATTGTCGATCTCGTTACCCAAATCCAGCCAGCAACTGCTCAGGTTGTCGTAAAACAGCCCAAAGCTGGCCTCTTCTCCACGGGTGATGGTGAAAGGAATGTGCTTGTACAGCGGGTCAGTGCTGGCGGCGTTGTAACCCATTGCATCCAGATTGCGCATTTCAAAACGGCGGCCACTGCGCTCCAAATCACCAGCCTTCTCGCCCAGGCCATAATAGCGCTCGGCGGCATGGCGACGTTGATAATGGGCCACGCCGTCACCGTGCGGGTTAAGCAAATAGGCGCTGGTGGGCCGATCGGCTGCCAGCGGACGCCATTCACCGGCGGCGTTACAGTGTTCCCATTCCAGCCACAGCGGCTGATGCACGGTCACGCGCAGCGCAGAGGTGGTCAGCACCAGTCGATCCTCATGCTGCTGCAAGTGGTAACCCGGCAGGCTGAAACCGGCGACGCTCAGCCGGTCGCGCCCTTCCCAGGGCACGTCGGTCTGTGGCGCAATGCTCCAGGTGCGATCCAGCGCCAGCTCTCCGCTGCGCTTGATCAACACGCGACACAGGTGGTTTTCCAACACGTACAGGCAAAACAGATGGCGTTCATCGACCAGCAGTTCAATACGATCGGCATACTGTCCTGCCAGCGTCCAGTTTTTTAAGGTTTTCATAGGCATCCAACTTAACTATTGAGTGTTTTTTTACCGCCGCGTTCGGCGATCAAAGCAATCAGGAACAGGGCGCCGATCAGGTCGAAGAAGCCCATGGCGATGAATAAGGGGTTAAAACCGACGGTGTCGGAGACCGCACCGATCAGCAACGTAAACAGGAAGCTGGCGATCCAGGCGCTGGAGCCGCGCATGCCGTTGACGGTCGCCATTTGGTTTTTATCGAACGACTCCACCACCAGCGCGCTGAGCATGCAGGAGATCACCTGGTGCCCGAAGCCACCGATCGAGATCAGGGCGATCGCCACGTAGGGATCTTTGGTGATCGCCACAAACGCCAGCGAAACCATCATAAAGGCGCCCGTCACCGAGCTGGCGACCACCGAGTTGACGCGGCTGCAGCCGAACCACTTGCGGTACAGGGTGGTGAGATAGCCGCTGGCGACGCTGCCGATGTCCGCCGCCAAAAACGGCAGCCAGGCAAACATGGCGATGTGCTTTAAGTCCATGCCGCGCTCGGTGGCCAGGTACAGCGGCACCCAGAAACTGAACACCGCCCAGGCCGGTTCGGCGAGAAAGGCCGGAATGGCGATGCCATAGAACTTTTTGTTGCGGCACAAAATCGCCAGCGACTTGAGAAACGGCAATCTGGGCAGTTCCGGTTCATTGTCTTCGCGGATCAGATCCAGCTCCTGCTGGCTCAGATTGGGGTGCTGCTGCGGCGAGTGATAGAACAACCACCACAAAACTACCCAGATCAACGCCAGCGCGCCGGAGAACAAAAAAGCGCCCTGCCAGCCAAAGGAAACGTGGGCAATCACGATAATTGGCGGAGCCAGCATGGCGCCAATAGAGAAACCGACGCCCGCCCAACCGGCGGCGATCGGCCGCTCCTTTTTAGGGAACCAGTCGGAAATCGCCTTGGCGTTGGCCGGTGTGGCCGCCGCTTCCGCCCCGCCCATAAAGAACCGCAGTATAGCCAGTTGAAGCCAACTGCCCGCGCCGGCATGCAGCATGCAAACAACCGCCCAGATACTGGCGCAGATCAGAAAACCCATCTTCAGGCCAATAACGTCGATCAGCCAGCCGCAGATCGGCTGAAATACCGTATAGGCCAGTTGGAACGACGCCACCACCCAGGAGTACTGCTCGGTGGTCATGTTGAGGCTGGTTTTCAGTTCAGGTGCCAGAATGCCCAGCGAATTACGGGTGATGTAGTTGACCGTTACGCCCAGTAAAAACAGCGCCAACATCCACCAGCGCAGCGATTTGAACTTGCGCCGGCCGGTATCGGCGACCCTTTGATTAATTTCAACACTCATCTGTCTTCTCTCCACGACGGCTGCCCGGTGCAACAGCGCGCCTTTTGGTAGGGTACGTTTTGGTATCGAAGGTATGGGCCGTGGAAAACTGCGCTATGTCTGACAAAGACCAACGCATCACGATCACAACCACATGATTTATTTTCGTTTTATTTATAATTCAGCCCATTAATTGGACTGATAAATCTATAAAGTTGGTATACCAATTCAGACTAACCAGCCGGAAGCGTGAGCGAAACGAGGTTTTTTGCAAAAATTCTCATGCATAGAATAAAAGCTCGCCATAATGGCGACAGAAGCCTGACAGTACGCTGAAAAAACACCGTGAAAATATTTTCATTACCGAATTTGAAGGAGATCACAGAATGAACGGAAAGCTGAAAATACAGGAAATTGCCCGGCAAACCGGGCTGTCGATCAGCACCGTTTCACGTGTATTAGCCGGTAAGTCCAATACCAGCGTCGAAGCTCGACAAAAGGTGTTGGCCTGCGCTCAACAGAACGGCATTCTGCAGGGCATTTCCAGCGGCAGGCTGATGCTCAATAACGTGATGGTCTTCGCCCCCCAGCGCGCTTTTGATGTGCGCACCGATATCTTCTACTACAAAGTGATCCAGGGGATCTCCGCCGCATTAGCTGAGCATGAAGTGCGGATCCGCTATTGTGGGCTGGAAGAACTGCACAGCGACGGCGCGTTGTTTCTGGAAAAAATGAGCGATCCGCAAACTCAGGCGGCGCTGATAATCGGCATCGACGACGAACACATTCACCAGTTGGCCGCCGACCTGAATAAACCCTGCGTACTGATTAACTGCACCGACCGCCAGATGCGGCTCGACAGCGTGTCACCCGATCACCAACTGATTGGCGAGTTCTCCGCCAACTATCTGATGCAACAAGGGCATAGCCATATTTTGAATCTGCAATGCCTGCGCCGCCACACCATGGAACTGCGGCTGGCGGGTATTAAACAAGCCTATGCGCGGCACAATATCGCCTTTGACGACGGCCGCCATCTGGTGACAACTTCCGGCTTCGGCAGCGAAGAGGCCGAACAGGCGCTTACCACCTTTATCAACCGGGTGAGCCACCGCTCGCAGCTGCCAACGGCCATTCTTGCCGGTGGCGACTACATGGCGGTCGGCGCGGTCAAGGCGCTGAACAAGCTGCAGCTGAGCGTGCCGGGGGATATCTCGGTGATGAGCACCGACGGCTTCAATCTGGCGGAAATTCACGACGTGCCGCTCACCTCGGTGCAGGTACCGCGCGACGAGCTGGGTTATGAGGCGATCCAACTGCTGCAACGCCGCATGCTGCGCGCCGATGCACCGCCTTGTAACCTGCTGCTGCACGGCAAACTGGCGGTACGCGCCTCGGTCAAACGCATCAGTCCCCATAAAACCAGCCCGGCGGTCAGCACCCATGACCACCGCCTTTACGATGTCTGAACTACACTTAGTGGCAGAATATTTATAAATACCCGATAGCTTAAAGATGAGGGCTAAATTTTTTGCCTAAGGAGAGCCACTATGCCGACCCTGACAGCACGTTCAGTCATTCCCCCTTATATGCTGCGCCGAATCATTGAACACGGCAGCCTACCGCAGCGCGACTGCGCATTGCATACCCTGAACCACGTCCAGAGCCTGCTCGGTAACAAGCCGTTGCGTGCGCCCGGCGCGAAAACCGCCAGCGCCGGCCAGGTTATTCGCGATATTTACGACGCCGAAAACGGTACCCAACTGCCCGGAAAACAGGTGCGTAATGAGGGCCAACCCAGTAACCACGACGTCGCAGTAGATGAAGCTTACGACTACCTCGGCGTGACCTACGATTTCTTCTGGCAGGCATTCAAACGTAATTCTCTGGACAATCGCGGTCTGCCGCTGACCGGCAGCGTACATTACGGCAAGGAATACCAAAACGCCTTTTGGAACGGCCAGCAGATGGTCTTCGGCGACGGTGACGGCGAAATCTTTAACCGTTTTACCATCGCCATCGACGTGGTTGGCCATGAACTGGCGCATGGCGTTACCGAAAGCGAAGCAGGGTTAATTTACTTCCAGCAGGCTGGTGCGCTGAATGAGTCGCTGTCCGACGTGTTTGGTTCTCTGGTTAAACAATTCCACCTCAAACAGACCGCGGATAAAGCCGACTGGCTAATTGGCGAGGGACTGCTGGCGAAAGGCATCAACGGCAAGGGCCTGCGTTCCATGTCGGCCCCCGGTACGGCTTACGACGATCCGCTGCTGGGGAAAGACCCACAACCGACCAGCATGAAGGACTATATTCAGACCAAAGAGGATAACGGCGGCGTACACCTTAACTCCGGCATCCCCAACCGCGCTTTCTATCTGGCAGCTAAAGCACTGGGGGGTTTTGCCTGGGAAAAAGCGGGCTATATTTGGTACGACACGCTTTGCGACAAGACGCTGCCGCAGGACGCCGACTTCGCTACCTTTGCCCGCACTACGGTAAAACATGCGCAACAACGTTTCGACGGTGACGTGGCGGATAAGGTGCAGCAGGCCTGGCATCAGGTGGGGGTGGAATAATGAAACCCTTGCCGACGCTCAATCAGGACACGGTCATTGAGCTGGCACGTGAAGGCGGCTTCGCCTTTATTCCCAAACTGGCTGGCCAGCGGCGCATTGCGCTTGCCGATATTACGCCGGAACAGCGGCAACGTCTGAATCAACTGTTGAACCAGACGCTGCCCTACGCGCAAGAGGAGGGGCAGCCAGGTTCTCCCGGCTGCGGCGACCAGCGCTACTTCCGCGTGCAAATCAGCTATTACAGCCAAACATTGAGTAGTGAAATCGTGCTGCTGATACCGGAAACCAGCGCCCCGCAGGCATTGATCGACCTTTGGAAAACCGGTCAGGTCGATGAGTGAACGGTTCTAAAGTTAGGGACGCAACGGCGAGTTAATCGGGGCGAATTTATTCGCCCTCTACCCAAGGTGTATAGCTGAACAACACGCGCTTTTTCGATATCAGCCCATGGCCATTTTGGCACAGATAATCTACCGCGCCGCAGGCCTTCAATTCTTGCAGCTGCTGCCGGCATTCCGGACACTCGGCCAACTGGCGATAATCGCGGTGACAGGCTTCGCAATGATAGTGACCCTTCACCCGCTGCATTGCCTGGTGACATTGCGGACATAGCGCTTCCATAGACTCTCCCGAGTTAAATTACGCCCCATGAGCGTAAGAAATAGATCCCCAGCGCGGTGGTGAAAAACGACCCGACGGTGGTGATGGCGATAATGTTCGCCGCCAGCGTGGCATTGCCGCCCATGGCGCGCGTCATGACATAACTGCCGGAGGCGGTTGGCGTGGCCGAGAACAGGAAGATAATCCCCAATGCCGCGCCCTGGAAACCGCATAGCCAGCCACCCAACGTCATCAATATCGGCACCAGAAACAGTTTAGCGCTGGAGGACAGCGCCGCCACATTAGACGAGCGGAACATGGCGCGCAAATCCAGGCTGGCACCGGTGCACAGCAGCGCCAGTGGCAACGATAACCCTGAGATATAGCTGCCGGTTTGCCGGATAACCTGTGGGATTTCCAGCCCGGTCTGGGCGAACAGCAACCCACACACCAGGCCGATAATCAGCGGGTTAGTGACGATACTGCGCAACAGCGACAGCCGGCTGATCTTCTTACCCTCTCCGCCCTGCAGGCTGCGGGTCAGGGTCACCACCGACAGTACGTTAAACAGGATCACCGTGACCGTCAGGTATAACGACCCCAGCGCAACCCCTTCGCTGCCATAAGCGGTCATGGCATAAGCCAGGCCGACGATGGCGGTATTGGCACGGAAACCACCCTGAACAAAGACGCCGCGCTCACGCGGTTCTTTCACCAGCCAGACGGCGGCTATCTCCAGCAACAGGAAAGTGGCGACGGTGCCGACCGCACCGTAGATCACCAGCGACAGGTTACCCAGCAGTTGCGGATGATTGGTGGCAATGCTGAAGAACAGCAAGCAAGGCAGCGCCAGATTGAACACCAACCGCGTGGCGCCATCAATAAAGCGGTCATCCATCATCCGCCAGTGGCGTAGCAGCACGCCCAGCAACATCATTAACAGATTGGGTACGGTGACGCTGAACGCAAAACTCCAGGTTTCCCAGGACATGGTGTTCCTTCAAGCTGACGGCGGTAATCTTCAGATAATAAAACGATTTCGGCGCAATAAAAAAGGGGCGCGGTATGGTTACCGCGCCCCTTGTACTGATTATTTGCTTTTCTTCAGGTGGCTCATCAGGCGTTTACGTTTACGCATCTGGTTCGGCGTCAGCAGGTTGCGCTTGCCGGCGAACGGGTTTTCACCCTCTTTGAACTGGATGCGAATTGGCGTACCCATCACCTTCAGAGAACGACGGAAGTAGTTCATCAGATAGCGTTTGTACGAGTCGGCCAGATCGGTTACCTGGTTGCCGTGGATCACCACAATCGGCGGGTTGTACCCACCGGCGTGCGCGTATTTCAGCTTCACGCGGCGGCCACGCACCAACGGTGGCTGGTGGTCATCGGCAGCCATCTGCATGATTTTGGTCAGCATCGAGGTGTTCACGCGACGCGTCGCGCACTCGTAAGCTTCCTGTACCGATTCGAACAGGTTACCCACGCCGCTGCCGTGCAAAGCGGAAATAAAGTGCACACGGGCGAAGTCGACAAAGCCCAGGCGTAGATCGAGCATCTCTTTGACGTGCTCACGATCTTCTTCGCTCATGCCATCCCACTTGTTGACCGCAATCACCAGTGAGCGCCCACTATTGAGGATGAAGCCGAGCAGCGAGAGATCCTGATCGGAAATGCCTTCGCGCGCATCGACGACCAGCAGCACAACGTTTGCGTCTTCGATCGCCTGCAGGGTTTTGATTACCGAGAATTTCTCTACGGTTTCCGTTACCTTGCCGCGTTTACGCACCCCGGCGGTGTCGATCAGCACGTATTCGCGCTCGTCGCGGACCATCGGGATATAAATGCTGTCACGGGTGGTGCCCGGCATGTCGTACACCACCACACGCTCCTCGCCGAGGATACGGTTAGTCAGTGTGGACTTACCAACGTTAGGACGGCCAACGATTGCCAGCTTGATCGGCAAATCTTGCGGGTTGAAGTCGTCTTCCGGCTCTTCTTCCTCGTCTTCAGGCAGTTCACCTTCTTGCTCGGCCCAATAAGCAGCGTTAGCCTCTTCTTCGGTCAGCTCGACTTCTTCCGGTTTTTCACCGACAAACGGCACCAGCACGTGTTCGATCAGCTGCGCCACGCCACGACCGTGGGAAGCGGCAATCGCATGCACGTCACCCAGCCCCAGCGAGTAGAAATCGGCGGTGGCCATGTCTGGATCCATGCCGTCGGTTTTGTTGGCGACCAGGAAGGTGGCTTTCTGGCGGTTGCGCAGATGCTGGGCGATGCCCTGATCGGCAGGCATCAGACCGGCGCGGGCATCGACCATAAACAGCACGATGTCTGCTTCTTCGATCGCCAATAGCGACTGGCCAGCCATGCGGGTTTCAACGCCATCTTCGGTACCGTCAATACCCCCGGTATCGACGATGATGAATTCATTGCCCTCAACTTCTGCACGACCATACTTGCGGTCTCGCGTTAGCCCGGGGAAATCCGCCACCAGCGCATCGCGCGTATGTGTTAAACGGTTAAACAAGGTGGATTTACCCACATTCGGGCGCCCAACTAGCGCGACGACAGGTATCATTGTGAAGCCTCATTACTTAATAATCAATGCGTTACTGCACTATGGATAGACACCAGAAGTGCAGCTTATAAAATACGAAACGGCCCCTGAACACTCAGGAGCCGTTTTCCCCTTCATCTTTCGCGCCACAGCGGCGTTGTCTACGCACCTTCGCCCCGGTCACTTAGTTCACTAAGCTCCCGAGGACTCATGCGCTTGCCGCCTGGCTGCAACCCGAAAGCTTTCGGGTGCAAGAAGGGTCACGACGAGCGGCGTTAGCGGGTGAAAGCGTAAACTTTTCCGCCCTTCGCCTGGATGACCAGCTTATCGCCGGCTACCATCGGCGCAGACAGGAAGCCGGAGCTATCCACTTCCTGCTGGGCAACAAAACGGCCGTCCGTGGTGTTAATCCAGTGCAGGTAACCTTCGGAGTCACCGGTCACCAGGTAACCATTATACATCACTGGCGGGGTCAGGTTGCGGTGCAACAGCTCGCTCTGCGTCCATACGGTGACGCCACCTTCAGTACTCAGCGCGACCACGCGATCGTTCTGATCGACCAGGTAAATGCGGCCTGCATCAACGATAAAGTCGTTTACCGAGCCCAGTTCACGCTTCCACAAGATCTGGCCGGAACGCAGATCCAGCGCCGTCAGGTTGCCATTGTAACCTAATGCGTAGACAACGCCTTCAACAATCACCGGCGTAGTGTCGACATCGTTCAGACGATCGATTTCGGTCGCGCCGCTCGGCTGGGAAATACGCTGCTGCCAGATCAACTGACCTTGCTGCATCAGCACGGCACTGACGCGGCCGTTATCACCGCCGACAATGGCTGCGCCAAAGGCAACGGCCGGAGCAGACTCGCCGCGCAACGACAGTGAAGGCATATCCAGGTTAACCGTCCACTTCACTGCGCCATCAGATTCATTTAGCGCCTGCAATTGACCGTTGGAGGTATGGATCAGTACCATGCCGTCGCTGATCACCGGACGCGAAATCGCTTCACCGGCCACCTTGGTCTGCCAGGCTACCTTACCGTCAGCGGTGTTCAGAGCGTAAACAACGGCTTTCTCGCTGCCGACATAAACTTTGTCGCCCGCAACAGCCATACCGCCCGACAGCAGCGCCGGCAGGTTGCTGGAGAAGAAGCCGGTCTTCTCGGAGAGATCAACCTTCCACTTTTCGTTACCGCTGTCGGCATCCATCGCTTTCACGAGACCGTGGCGATCGGCAGCATAAATGGTGTTGTCCTGGAAAGCAGGACGCAGGTGAGAATAGAACTCACCGACGCCGTCGCCGACCGAGGTACTCCACGCCTTACTTGGCGTGAACTGATTTTCAACTTTCGGCAGCGGCGACATGGTAACCACGTCTTCTTCACTGTTGAACAGTGAGCAACCACTCAACAAGGCAACGGAAACCAGTCCGACCAAGAGTGTTTTACGCAATTGCATGGGAATTCCCCTTAGCTGGACAAGTTATTCAATTTCATGCGCAGCAGAACCTGCAGCGCCTGAGAAGCGTTAGACTCAATGCCTTTGCTGTACGCCTCGCGCGCACCTTTGGTGTCGCCTTTGGCCAACAGCACGTCGCCGCGCGTATCCTGCGCCATCGCCGCCCAGCCTTCGCCTTTCACGCCATCCAGCGTTTTCAGCGCTTCATCCAGCTTTTTCTCCTGCAACTGCACACGGGCCAGACGCAGGTTAATCATCGAAAGCAGGTTTTCATCTTTGGTCTGGCCCTGAGCCAGCACCAGCTGTTGGTCCGCTTTGGCAAAGTCGTTCTGCTCAACAAAATGCTTCGCCAGTTCCAGCGAGGCCAGCACGCCGTAGCTGTTGCTGTTGGCCTGGGCGAACTTCTCCGCAGCGGCCACGTCGTCCGGTTTACCGACCGCCAGACGATCGCTGGCTTCCTGATAAGATTGGGACGCAATCATCATGTTGGAGTTCTCGTGGCTCTGCCAGTAACGCCAGCCGACCAGGGCACCAATTCCGAGCACCACGCCCACTGCCAGCGCTTTGCCGTTTTCGGCAAAGAACCGACGCACGGCGTCGACTTGTTCGTTTTCAGTGGTATAGACTTCCACGGTGTCCTTCTCCTTAACCTAACATCAAAGCCAGACGCACAGCGACTTCGCTCTGCGCCAGCGTTTCTTGTTCACCACTGCGCAGGTCCTTGACGACCACCTGCTCGGCTGCGACTTCGTTCTCGCCCAGGATCAAGGCAACGCGCGCGCCCCATTTATCCGCACGGGTGATCTGCTTCTTAAAGTTACCGCCGCCGTAGTTGGTCATCAGTTTCAACTGCGGCGCGGCATCGCGAACACGTTCAGCCAACTGCATCGCCGTGCTCTGCGTACCGGCACCGGAAGAGATCACGTACACGTCAATGGTCGCCGGAGCTTTAAACTCTGGGTTGACCGCCTGAACCAGCAACACCAAACGCTCCAGGCCCATCGCGAAACCGACTGCCGGCGTTGCACGCCCGCCCAGTTGCTCGACCAGACCGTCATAACGGCCACCGGCGCACACCGTCCCCTGAGCGCCCAGACTGGTGGTCACCCATTCGAATACCGTACGGTTGTAATAGTCCAGACCGCGTACCAGGCGTTCATTGATGGTATATGGGATACCTGCCTGGGCCAAAAGTTCACACAGACCTTCGAAGTGGGCTTTGGATTCTTCATCCAGATACTCGGACAGGCGCGGCGCATCGTTCAACAACGCTTGCACTTCCGGGTTTTTGGAGTCCAGCACGCGCAGCGGATTGCTGTACATGCGGCGTTTGCAATCTTCGTCCAGCTTGTCTTGATGCTGTTCCAGGAACGCCACCAAAGCATCACGGTAATTGGCGCGAGCTTCCAGTGAGCCGATGGAGTTCAGCTCCAGCTTAACGTGATCAGCGATGCCCAGCGCTTTCCACCAGCGGGCGCTCAGCAGGATCAGCTCGGCGTCGATATCCGGACCCTGCAGGCCAAACACCTCGGCACCCAGTTGGTGGAATTGACGGTAGCGGCCTTTTTGCGGACGCTCGTAGCGGAACATCGGACCGACGTACCAAAGACGCTGCTCCTGATTGTACAGCAGACCATGTTCGATGCCGGCGCGAACGCAACCAGCGGTCCCTTCCGGACGCAGCGTCAGGCTTTCGCCATTGCGATCGTCGAAGGTATACATCTCTTTTTCTACGACGTCGGTCACTTCGCCGATCGCGCGTTTGAATAACGGGGTCTGCTCTACAATCGGCAAGCGGATTTCGCTGTAACCGTAGCCGCTCAGCACCTGCTTGAGGATGCCTTCAATACGCTGCCATAATGCCGTTTCTTCCGGCAGGTAGTCGTTCATGCCGCGAATGGCTTGAATGTTCTTTGCCACGTGAGTTCTCTGTCCGTTGTCTATAAAAATGAACCCGATTATAGGGACTTTGCCGTCCCGTATTCAACGCGAATGCAGAGTTCTGCTCCCGGGTTCATAAACAAGCGGGCTAAAAAGCCCGCCGCATCGGTATAATGCTTATTTTTCCAGCAGGTTGACCGAGATGCGATTGCTCTCATCCATCATCGACGCCTTGGCGCGAATTTTGGCTTCCAGCTGGTCAATCATCTGCTCGTTGTCGAAACGATCTTTCTGGCGCACGCCGTCTTCGTAGAAGCCGCTCTTTTTATGGCCGCCGGTAACGCCCAGCGTGGACACCAGCGCTTCGCCCGGCCCATTGACCACGCAGCCGATAATCGAAATGTCCATCGGCGTGATGATATCTTCCAGGCGCTGTTCCAGCGCGTTCACCGTACCGATAACGTCAAACTCCTGACGTGAACAGGTCGGGCACGCGATGAAGTTAATGCCGCGAGCGCGGATACGCAGCGACTTCAGAATGTCGAAACCGACCTTGACCTCTTCCACCGGATCGGCCGCCAGCGAGATACGCAGGGTATCGCCAATGCCTTCCGACAGCAGCAGACCCAGGCCAATCGCCGACTTCACCGAACCACTGCGTGCGCCACCGGCTTCGGTAATGCCGAGATGCAGCGGCTGATCGATACGCGCCGCCAGCAGCCGGTAGGATTGCACCGCCAGGAACACATCGGAAGCCTTGACGCTGACCTTGAACTGGTCGAAGTTGAGGCGATCGAGGATATCAACGTGGCGCATGGCGGATTCAAGCAGGGCTTCCGGCGTAGGTTCACCGTACTTTTCCTGGATGTCTTTCTCCAGCGAGCCGCCGTTTACCCCGATACGGATTGGGATGTTTTTATCGCGTGCGCAGTCCACAACTGAACGGATACGCGACTCGTTACCGATATTGCCCGGGTTGATACGCAGGCAGTCTACGCCGTATTCAGCCACCTGCAGCGCAATGCGGTAATCGAAGTGGATATCGGCGACCAGCGGCACGTTGACCTGTTGCTTGATCAGCTTGAATGCCTCGGCGGCATCCATGGTGGGGACTGAAACGCGGACGATATCGACGCCCACGCGCTCCAGCGCTTTAATCTGATTGACCGTGGCTTCGACATCGGTAGTACGGGTGTTAGTCATCGACTGCACAGCAATCGGCGCACCATCACCAATAGGCACATTGCCGACGTAAATTCGCGTTGATTTTCGACGGATGATGGGCGATTGGTTATGCATTACTTACTCTCCATTGTTGCTCTGACTTAACGACAATGGCCGCGCAATTACTGCGCGGCAACGGTCAGACGAGCAACACGGTTTGACTTAACAAACCGGCTTAAATCAACCGGCTTACCTTGATATTGAATCTGTACTGCGGCCGGTGCGCCAATGGTCAGTTTATAAGGCGCGGTGCCCGCCAGGCTCAGCTTACCGCCGTTCTTCTGGCTACCGCTGTACAACGTTTTGCCGCTGGCGTCAGTCACCTGCAACCAGCAGTCGGCGGTGAAGTTCATCACCAGCGCGTTAGGATCAACCGCCGGTGCAGCTACGCCCGCATCTGCCGTCGGCAACGGTGCGGTTGGCGCCGCAGGCGTTGTCTCAGGCAACGTGGTTTGGCTTGGTGAAACCACCGCAGGCTGCTGCGCGGTTGCACTGCCGGTCACGGCCGGAGTCTGTGATTGCTGTGCTGCTGCGCCCGCACCGGTGTCAACCGGTGTGGAGCCATTGTCAGCCAAAGGTGCGCTGTTGTCGGCATTGCTGTCGGTCAACGGTACAGATTGGCCTTCATTGTTTTGTGAAAGCTGGGCAGAAGATTGATCGGCCATCGTGGCGATCTCTTCCTGTTGGGCCTTGTGATTTTGCCACCACCAGGCACCGGTCAAGCCGACCACCACGAAAACGATCAACCAGGTGAAGCTCATCAGCCAGCCGTCGCGTTTTTTACGGCGCTTGCCCAGAGAGAAGCTTTGCATCGGAGCCACTTTCGCGACCTTCAACGGTGCCTGCTTGGCCAGCATCGGCAGCAGCTCATCCTCTGGCAAACGCACCAGCTTGGCATAGGAACGGATATAACCACGTACGAAGGTTGAAGCCAGATCTGCGGACAGATTGTCTTCTTCAATATCGCGCACGGTAGACATTTTGAGGCACAGGCGTTCTGCAACAGCCTGTTGACTCAACCCGAGTTGTTCACGGGCCTGACGCAGACGTTCGCCTGTCGTCATTGATACGGTTTTATCTTGGGAGGCTTCAGTATTCATTAGCTAAGAACTGCTGGTACTGTTTGGATTGTGGAAAACTTCGCGATAACTGCTTGCCATAACGTTGCACGCTATCTTGGCGCCCGGCTAACGCGGCGAAACGAATCTGTAACCATAAGCTGTCGGCGCTGGCCGGCAGAACATGTTGATAACTATCCAATAAAAGTTGCGACTGTGCGCGCTTCCCTTCTCCAAATTGCTTTTCTGCCTCCACCAACAGTGGAGTGCCCTTGTCCGGATCGATCTTCAAAGCACGTGTTAACAAAATACGTGCCTCGTCGTTTTGTCCGGCTTTGAGAAAACAGTAACCTGCGTTTTCCAGGCTGTCGGCAACCTGACCGTAATCCGGTGCCACGGCTGCTGCGCTAAACTGCTGTTGTGCCGGTACATACTGCCCTAAACTGCAAAGAAACGCACCGTAATTATTCAGCACTGTGCCATTGTTCGGCGCAAGTTTGAGCGCCTGCTGATAACGCTGTTCAGCCGCGCTGTTCTCGCCCATCCGCTGCTCGTAGAGCGCCATACCCAATTGGGTACGGTAATCCTGTGGGGCGGCGTCTGCCGCTTTCTCCAGATTCTGGCGCGCGGCGTTTAAATCGCCCTGCTTCAGATATTCCAGACCCAGTTGCAATCGCGTCTGACTGGCTTCAGGCAGCGCGTCTTTTTCTTCCGGCGCTGAACCGGAACAACCGGCCAGTAACCCGGCCGCCAGCAACGTACCCCACAGAATCAGCTTCATGCCTGCATTCATTTCCTTGTCTGATGTTACCTTGACGTCTTTTCACATAACAGACTGTAAGATAACAAAAATCATGCTATAGGATTCAGACCGCACGCACGGTGATAGGTTCCCCGGCCATTTTCTTTTTCAGGGTACGCTTGGTGCGGTCGATCACTTCACCCGCCAGTTGCCCGCAGGCGGCATCGATATCGTCACCACGGGTTTTACGAACAATAGTCGTAAAGCCGTATTCCATCAACACTTTGGAAAAACGATCCACGCGGCTGTTGGAGCTGCGGCCGTAAGGTGCGCCCGGGAACGGGTTCCATGGGATCAGGTTGATCTTGCATGGCGTGTCCTTGAGGACTTCCGCCAACTGGTGTGCGTCGTCGGTGCTGTCGTTGATATGATCCAGCATCACGTACTCGACCGTCACCCTGCCCTGATTGGCGTTGGATTTTTCCAGATAGCGGCGTACCGCAGCCAGGAAGGTCTCAATGTTGTATTTGCGGTTGATCGGCACGATGTCATCGCGGATCTTGTCGTTCGGCGCATGCAGCGAGATCGCCAGCGCGACGTCGATCATATCACCCAGCTTGTCCAGCGCAGGCACTACGCCCGAGGTCGACAGGGTCACGCGGCGTTTTGACAAGCCAAAACCGAAATCATCCAGCATGATTTCCATCGCCGGCACCACGTTGGTCAGGTTAAGCAAGGGCTCACCCATGCCCATCATCACCACGTTGGTGATCGGGCGCTCGCCGGTGACTTTCAGTGCACCGATGATTTTCGCCGCACGCCACACCTGGCCGATGATTTCCGACACGCGCAGGTTGCGGTTAAAGCCCTGCTGAGCGGTCGAACAGAATTTGCATTCCAGCGCGCAACCCACCTGGGAAGAAACACACAGGGTCGCACGGTCGCCGTCCGGGATATACACGGTTTCGACCTGCTGATCGCCCACCTTGATAGCCCATTTAATGGTGCCGTCGGCTGAGCGTTGTTCTTCCGCCACTTCTGGCGCACGGATTTCGGCGACGCTTTGCAATTTATTGCGCAGGACCTTGTTGATATCGGTCATCTGCTCAAAATCATCGCAGCAATAGTGGTACATCCACTTCATCACCTGATCGGCACGAAAGGGTTTCTCGCCCATTTTGGCGAAAAACTCACGCATTTGCTGACGGTTCAGATCCAGCAGATTAATTTTGGCCACAGCCGGTTTTTCCGCGTTAACGGATTGAGTAGTCAGCGAATTATTTTCAGACACGATGTGCTCGGACGTGATGGGTTCTAACATAATTGATCTCTGGCCTCGTTGTTACACTTTATGGCGCGAAAGAGTGGAAAGTAAGTGCGTCGCTCAGCCCATAGAAATCGGGCGACGGCGCTAAAAGCGCGCCCCTGACAAGATGACTCATCAGGGGCGCGGCATTGTACAAATTTTAGTAGTAGCTTTCCACGTCTGAAAGGCATTCAGGGCATTTTTATTGTTTCAGCCAGTGAATGCCATACTTCAGCGTCGAAATGACAGCAATTAACGCGGGCAGATTTCGCTTTCGTTGAAGAAGTAAGCGATTTCGCGCTGAGCAGATTCTACTGCGTCAGAACCGTGCACGGCGTTGGCAGTGAAGCTGTCCGCGTAGTCAGCACGCAGGGTGCCGGCCAGAGCGTTGTCTGGGTTGGTTGCGCCCATGATGTCACGGTTGCGCTGTACTGCATTTTCCGCTTCCAGGACCTGAACCACGATCGGGCCAGAGGTCATGAATTCAACCAGACCATCGAAGAATGGGCGGCCTTTGTGCTCAGCGTAGAAGCCTTCGGCTTGTTCGCGAGTCAGACGCAGCATTTTGGATGCGATGATTTTGAAACCGGCACGCTCAAAGCGAGCATAGATTGCGCCGATGTCGTTGTTAGCTACAGCGTTTGGTTTAATGATGGAAAAGGTACGTTCTACGGTCATGATGGCCTCTGTATAACTTCCAAAACAGGCCGGTCTGAAAACAGGTGCCGGCCTTCTCAAGTGGCGCAGATTATATGTGTGCCGTTAACGCTTGCCTACGGGAAAATCAACATTTCATTAAAAAATTATTATCCTGATTCTTCACTTTGCGGCCCAGAGCACAGGTTGTACGAACTCATACGGACCGAGTCTCAAAACGCGCTGCCGTTACCGACCCTTCCCTGCTTCACAACGAACTGCCATGCCGATCACAGTGCGTGGCACTCTGGGTTGAGTTTATGACTATATTCTTTTAAAACAAAAAGATAATAAAAATCATCCAGACTTGGCTCCGCCCACTTCGGCAGCCGCGAAACCAGCAGGAAATGATATGGCCACCATGAAAGACGTTGCCCGACGCGCTGGCGTTTCCACCGCCACCGTCAGCAGGGTGATCAACAGCACCGCTTATGTTGAACCCGTCACCCGTGAACGCGTTGAAAAAGCCATGCGCGAGTTTAACTATCATCGAAATGCCGCCGCGCTGGCGCTGGCGAAACGCAGCGGCAATATGCTGGGGTTGCTGACCGGTAACCTCGACGATCCGTTTTTCTCGCGACTAGCCCGAGGCGTGGAAGATATCACGCGCAAAGACGGTGTAAAATTGATGGTCTGCAGCGGTGGCCATCAGGCCGAACTGGAGAAAAACGGCCTGGATTTCCTGATCAATCAAGGCTGCGAATCGATTGTTGCCCACGTCACCCGCATGAGCGATGCCGATATTCTACGTTATGCCGCCCACACTCCGGCGATGGTGGTGATCAACCGCTATTTGCCCGCCATCGCCAATCGCTGCATCTGGCTGGACAACGTCAGCGCTTCTCAGGCTGCCACCCGAATGCTCATCGAGCGCGGACACCGCAACATTGCCTGCATCACCACAGATCTGCCGATCGATGACCGCAGGCAGCGTCTCGAGGGATATCGAACCGCGATGGCCGAAGCCGGGATTGCGGTGCCGGGTGACTGGATCATCAGCGTCCCCTTCAATGAGCAAGGGGGCGAAGCAGCGGCAGAGAAAATCCTCGCCAGTAAGCAGGCTTTTACCGCCGCGCTGACATTCAACGACGTAATGGCCGCCGGCATTATGCGCACCTTTCGCCAGCGGCGGATGAACCTGCCCGAAGATATCTCGATTGTCGGCTTCGATGACGTAGCCCTGGCAAAATACCTCCACCCGCCGTTGACTACCGTGCATTATCCGATTGAGAAAATGGCCCGACGCGCGGCCAATTTGGCGCTGCAACTCAATTCAGGCACCGCTGTTACGCCGCAGAACAATCGGTTTTCCGCTGAGCTGATCCTGCGGGACTCGGTGGCCTTTATGGAAAAAAATCCCCCATTTGAAGAAAACAAGGCCGCCAAGTGAGAGATCTCTCACATAACGCGTCTTCATGTAACCGATTACATCGCCAATGGCCCGTGCTCACACCTCATTCACTGCAAATTCATTAGGCTTGCGTCACATCCCCATCCTTAACCGGAGTTGTAAATGAATGACAAAAAGAAGCTCAACCTGGGGTTAGCGATGCTCCCCATTGTGGCCATGCTGTTGCTGCTTATCATAGGCTATGGCCAGTTGGGACTGCGGATCGAACCGCTGCTGCTGGCTTCCGCCGGCATTGCCGCTGCGCTGGCCTACTGGCAGGGCTACCGCTGGGACGACATCATTGATTCCATCGTCGCCAAACTGGCCAAAGCCATGCCGGTGATTATGATATTGATTTGTGTGGGCGGGCTGATCGGCACCTGGATGTTCAGCGGTACCATTCCTTATATGGTTTATTGGGGGCTCAAACTGATCAGCCCTCAATATATCCTGATCGCCGCGTTCTTCATTACCAGCGTGATTTCCGTGTGTACCGGTACATCCTGGGGGGCAGCAGGCACCGTCGGGGTCGCGCTGATGGGCGTAGCCGCCGGGCTGGATGTGCCATTGGCCGCCGCCGCGGGAGCTGTCGTTTCCGGGGCCTATTTTGGCGACAAAATATCCCCATTGTCTGACTCAACCAATTTCGCGGCCATCGTTGCGGACACCGACCTTTACAGCCATATCCAGCACCTGATGTATACAACGCTTCCGAGCTTCATTTTAGCGGCGGTGGTATATCTGATTGCCGGACACACCAGCGCCGTCGGCAGCGTGGCTACACCGGAAAAAGTCACCGAGATCGTGACGGCGCTAGAGAGCCTTTATCACTTCAACCTGTTGCTAATCCTGCCCCCGGTTCTGGTGCTGTGGGGCGCGGTGACCAAACGTCCGGTGATCCCGGTCATGCTGGCAGCCTGTGCGCTGGCTATCGCCATCGGCGTACTTCTGCAGGGGTTCAGTCTGCAACAAGGCTTAAATGCGCTGATGGATGGTTTTAACCTTTCAATGTTTGCCACTCAAGGGCACGGCATCAACGATATCGTCGAAGATGTGCCTCGCCTGCTCAACCGGGGCGGTATGTTTTCGATGATGAGTACCATCCTGCTGGTCTTCTGCGCCTTTTCCTTTGCGGGCGCATTAACCCTGACCGGGGCATTGACCGTCATCATCAATCGGCTGCTGAAAGTGGTTCACACTACCGGCCAACTGATCGCCGCAACGGTTGCAACCACCATTCTGGTCACCGGCGCCACCAGCGACGGCAAATTGGCGCTGCTGATCCCCGCTGAACTCTTCAAAGGCGCTTATCGCCGCATGGGCCTGGACAATAAAAACCTATCGCGGACCGTAGAAGATGCAGGCACCGTCATCGAACCGTTAATTCCGTGGACCGCCGCAGGCATTTATATGGCGACCACCCTGGGGGTCAGCACGCTGGATTTGCTGCCCTGGGCCATCCAATGCTACGCCGCCGTAGTATTCGCCCTGATTTACGGATTTACCGGTTTCGGCATTGCCAAGATACAGCCACAACAAGATTTACAGCGTAAGGAAGCCTGACGTGAAACAAACCGATTTTAACCAGATCATCAACCGCCACCACACCGGCTCGGTGAAATGGGACTTTATCGACCGCTATCTGCAGCTCGATGAAACCGATCTTTTGCCGATGTGGGTGTCCGATTTTGACTTTCAGTGTCCGCTGGAAGTCCGACAGGCGCTGCATCACCGCGTTGAACACGGCATATTCGGTTACAGCGAACGCGATGACCAGTATTACCAAGCGGTGATGGATTGGTTCTCAAAACGGCACCAGTTGCCTTTGCAGCGGGAGTGGTTCACCTCCATCGAAGGCGTGGTTCCCGGTCTGGCGATCCTGATCCAACTGCTAAGCCAGCCCGGAGATCCGATCGTGATCCAGGGGCCGTACTACGGATCTTTTGCCAAGATCGTTACCCTGAACGGCAGAGAGGTGCTTGAAAATCCTTTAGCCCTCGGCCCGCAAGGCTATCAATTCGACTTCGATCATCTGGAGGCGTGTTTTGAACAGCGCAAGCCCCCGTTGCTGCTGCTGTGCAATCCGCATAACCCAACGGGCCGGTGCTGGACCCGCGACGAACTGACGCAGTTGATGACGCTGTGCAGCCGCTATGGCGTAACGGTTATCTCCGATGAAATCTGGGCCGATCTGCTGCTGCCTGGCGAGACCTTCACCTCCGTGCTGCATCTGGACGAGAGCTGGCAAGACCATGTGATTTCTGCGACTTCCGCCAGCAAGAGCTTTGGCCTGTCGTCACTGCGCATCTCAAACTTCCTGATCCCCAACGATCAAACCCGAAATGCGTTTGTCGAACGCCTCAATGCCCATGGGTTGGATGTCTTCAATGCGCTGTCGATGACCGCCGCCACGGCCGCCTATCAGCAAGGGGAAACCTGGCTTGATGCTCTGCAGCAATATCTGGCAGACAACCGGCGCTGGTTTGAACAGGCCTTAGCCTATGCCGCCCCCTGGTGCAAAATGACCCGGGCCGAAGGCACCTATCTTGCCTGGCTGGATTGTCGCGCTTTGGGCCTGGATGACAATGCGCTTCAACAGGCGCTGATCCACCAGTCAAAAATTGCTGCCTCCATGGGCGTCAGCTTTGGGGAACAGGGAAAAGGATTTATCCGCCTCAATCTCGGCTGCCCGCGTCAATATCTTGAAAGCGCCATTGCAGGGCTTGCGCGATTAAAACCGTCGCTTTGATCAGCAGGAAAAAGCAAGCGCTACCGGCAGAATGCGCGCCGGTAGCGAAAAACAGGATTACTGGGTTTTGTCGGTCGAAGGAATGATATTACGCAGCCAACTGCCCCAGCGGCGCTGGTAGAAAGGTTGGGTATGAGTGATCAGGTAATGGCTGACCCCACGCTCCTTTTCAGAGACCAGACAAAAATCTACCGGCTCGTCGTTGGGCGCAGTTTCGCTGGCAACGCTTCCGGCTTCGTTGATCAGCGCTTCAATTTCCGCCGGCTCACCGTCCACTTCCAGTCCGACCAACAGATTTGGTTTTTCGTCGACCGCCTGATCGTGCATCAGTGCCAAAAACGCACGGCGCACTGGCTTGCGTTGACTGAAAAGCGTGGTCAAGGCATCGACCATCGCCGACGGGTACTCCTCCGGCTGACCCAACAGGATCTGGGTATCCTTGTCGATATAACGTTCCGCCGGTTTGGCTACGCCACCGGTGGCCAGCAGCATTGCCACTTCTTCAGGATAAAACTCTTTGCCGTACTCGGCTTTAGGGTTGAGGAACAGATCCGCGCCCTGAGTGATTTCGAACAATACCCGCGCCGGCATGGCGATAAACGGCTGTTCGTCTTCAACGGCCTTTTGCAGCGCTTCTACCGAGCTAAAAAACGGAATGATGCTGCCGCCGTCCTGTTTTTCCCAGTGCTGAATATTCACCGGCGTATCGGCGTTCAGCGTGATGTCACCGCCATGCTGTACCTGTTCGCTGTCACCGAGGATCAACACCGTCGCGTCGAGCAACTCACGGAAAAACGCCGGGCGATGGGCCGGCTCGGTCACCGCCAGCTTCAGCAGGCGTTCAAGTTCGTTTTCGCCTGTGGCGGTATCGTGATGGTGAGAACTCATGACAAACTCCAGCAATCAAATAACGGGGCCCAGCATGCTGGGCCCCGACAATAAAACGACGTTCAAGCCGCCCGCCAAGGCGAGCATGCCATTATTTGGCTTTGCTCAGCAACAGGTTGGCCAGGGCACGCACACCCAGACCGGTCGCACCGGCAGACCATTGATCCACCGCACCCTTACGGTAAGTGGCGGAGCAGTCAATGTGCAACCAGCCTTTCTGATAATTCTGCACAAAATGCGACAGGAATGCAGCCGCGGTGCTGGCACCGGCAGTGTAGGCCGGGCCGGCAATATTGTTCAGTTCAGCAAAGTTGGACGGCAGCTGGCTGCGGTGGAACTCAGCCAACGGCAGGCGCCAGAAAGGCTCTTGCTCGGCAGCCGCGCTGGTCAGCAGTTCCTGTGCCAAAGCATCATCGAAGCTGAACAACGCATGGTAATCGTTACCCACCGCCGTTTTCGCCGCACCGGTCAGGGTGGCGCAGTCGATGATCAACTCAGGGTTTTGTGCAGAAGCATCGATCAGTCCGTCAGCCAGTACCAGGCGCCCTTCCGCATCGGTGTTCATAACCTCAACGGTTTTGCCGTTACGATAACGGATGATGTCGCCCAGTTTGAAGGCGTTACCGCTAACCATGTTATCGGCGCAGCACAGATAGAGTTTCACGCGCTGTTTCAGACCACGTGCCGCCGCCAGCGCCAGTGCGCCGGTAATGGTGGCCGCACCGCCCATATCCGCTTTCATGGAATCCATAAAGGCACTTTGCTTCAGGCTGTAGCCACCGGTGTCAAAGGTGATGCCTTTGCCCACCAGGCAAGCAAATACCGGCGCTTCCGGGTTGCCGGTCGGGTTGAAGTCCAGTGCCAACAGCACCGGTGAACGATCGGAACCCCGGCCCACGGTGTGAATACCGGCGTAGTTTTGCTCGCGCAGATCTTCACCCTTGGTAATACGATAGCTGACGGCATCGCAGCCAACGTCACACATCAGATCAACCGCGCGCGTAGCCAGTTGTTCCGGCCCCAGCTCTTCCGCCGGCATATTGATGGTGTCGCGTACCCAATCGACGATCTTCAGACGCTGTTCCAGCTCTTTGCGTTCCGCTTCCGGCAGCTCTGCCCATTCGACGCTGCGCTTGCCTTTTGGCCCGCGGAAACCTTGCCAGAACGCCCAGCTGTTCTCCAGATCCCAGCCATCGCCGGCCAGTTTGACGTTCTTGACACCTTGGCCGTCAATCTTGCGGGCAGCACGCTGGATGCCCCCCAGCTTGTCGTTGCCGATCAGGTGAATGGTCATTCCTCGATCATCAGTGCTCAGCAGCGCTTTTTCGCCCCAGCGAGCGTCGGCAGGTTGGTTCGACAGCGTTACCTGCATGAATTCAGTTGTCATAGCCTTCTTACTCCGGATTATTCTTTTATTAATCGTGTCGGATACAAAATAAACGGGCCGCCTATGGCAGCCCGTTACGCTATTTACTCCGCTTCATCTAACCAGACCAGCAGGATCGCTTCCAGTATTTTCTCATTGGAAGCCTGTGGATCGTCATCAAAATCTTCCAGATCGCAAATCCACTGATGCATGTCGGTAAAACGTACGGTTTTCGGATCGGTATCCGGGTATTGGTCGTACAGGGCTTCGCCGATTTCACGGCTATCGGTCCACTTCAGTCCCATTATTATCTCCAGCTCTGCGCCGCGGCTAGCAATTAATGCTCACGCGCATGGTTAACGGTATAACGCGGCATTTCGACCACCAAATCTTCGTCGGCCACCAGCGCCTGGCAGCTCAGGCGGCTTTCCGGCTCCAGACCCCAGGCCTTGTCCAGCATGTCGTCTTCCAGCTCGCTGCTCTCTTCAAGAGAGTCAAAGCCTTCGCGCACGATGCAGTGACAGGTGGTGCAGGCGCAGGATTTCTCGCAGGCGTGCTCAATTTCGATACCGTTGCGCAGTGCAACGTTGAGGATTGACTCCCCTTGCTCAGCTTCCAGTACCGCCCCCTCCGGGCATAAATCTTGATGGGGCAGGAAAACAATTTTAGGCATGATTAAACCTCATCCACAGAATGGCCAGCCAGCGCACGGCGAATGGAAGCATCCATGCGGCGCGCGGCAAAGTCTTGCGTTTGTGCATCTAATGTTTTTATTGCGGCTTCGATAGCGGCAGGATCGGTGCCCTGCGTCGCCTGTTGCAAAGCTTCCACCGCCGCGGCGATCGCCGTACTTTCGGCCTCGCTCAGTAAAGCAGCATCGCTTGCCAGTGCGCCCTGCAGGCTTTCCAGCACCCGAGACGCCTCAACCCGCTGTTCTGCCAGCTTACGTGCGCCAACATCGCTCTGCGCATTGGCCATCGAGTCTTTGATCATACCGGCGATTTCGGCATCGGAAAGGCCATACGACGGTTTAACCTGAATCGAAGCCTCAACGCCGGTGGATTTCTCCATCGCGGTAACGCTCAACAGGCCGTCGGCATCCACCTGGAAGGTGACGCGAATGTGTGCGCCACCGGCAGGCAGCGGCGGTAAGCCGCGCAGCGAGAAACGCGCCAGCGAACGGCAATCCTGTACCAGCTCACGCTCACCCTGCAGCACGTGGATCATCATCGCGCTTTGGCCGTCTTTAAAGGTGGTAAACTCCTGGGCACGCGCCACCGGAATGGTGGTGTTGCGCGGGATCACTTTTTCGACCAGACCGCCCATGGTTTCCAGACCCAGCGACAGCGGGATCACATCCAACAGCAGCATGTCGCTGTCCGGTTTGTTGCCCACCAGAATATCGGCCTGAATGGCGGCACCGATGGCGACCACTTTATCGGGATCAATCGAAGTCAGCGGCGTGCGGCCAAAGAACGCGCCTACCTGCTCACGCACCAAAGGTACGCGAGTGGAACCGCCAACCATCACCACTTCCAACACGTCTTCAGCATTGACGCCGGCGTCTTTCAGCGCACGGCGACAAGCCATCAGGGTGCGTTTAACCAGTGTGGCGATCAAGGCGTCGAACTGTGCTCGCGTCACTTCGCCCTGCCAACCGGCAACTTCCACGCTCACACTGTCGGCATCGCTCAGTGCTATCTTGGCGGCAATGGCCGCGTCCAGCAGTTGACGCTGAACGCCATGATCGCTACGGTCGGCCACGCCGGCCTGTTCCCGCAGCCAATCGGCCAGCAGGTGGTCAAAGTCGTCGCCGCCCAACGCGGAATCGCCGCCGGTGGCCAACACTTCGAACACGCCGCGGCTCAGCCGCAGAATGGAAATATCAAAGGTGCCGCCGCCCAAATCGTAAACCGCGATAATGCCTTCCTGCCCGGAATCCAGGCCATAGGCAATCGCTGCCGCCGTAGGTTCGTTCAGCAGGCGCAGCACGTGCAGCCCGGCCAGACGCGCAGCGTCCTTGGTGCCCTGGCGCTGTGCATCGTCAAAATATGCGGGAACGGTGATCACCACGCCGTCTAAATCCCCTTCCAGCGCGGTTTGCGCACGCACGGCAAGCGCTTTGAGGATATCGGCGGAAACGCCTACCGGGTTAACCGGTCCGGCGGCGGTCAGGATCATCGGCAAGCCGTTTTCACTGGCCTGGAACTGGTACGGCAGGTTCGGGTAACGCTGCTGTACGTCGGCCAGAGAGCGGCCCATCATGCGTTTGATTGAGCTGATGGTGTTGGCGGGATCCTGTGCGGCCTGCTGGCGCGCATCCCAACCGACACGCAAGGTATCAGCCTGATAGTGCACCACCGAGGGCAGTAAATCGCGCCCCTGAGCATCGGCCAGCGTTTCCGCCTGCCCGCTGCGCACCGTGGCGACCAGAGAGTTGGTGGTGCCTAAATCAATACCGGCAGCCAGACGGCGCTGGTGCGGCGCGGCGCTGAGGCCGGGCTCACTAATTTGTAATAAGGCCATATTGAAGCTTCCCATATCCTTCATACTTGAAGCTGCTTGGGTGTTGGCTGCCTTCACTCACCCCAGTCTCTTACTTGAGTAAGCTCCTGGGGATTCACTCAGTTGCCGCCTACAAGCAACTCCAATTATTTTGGGTATAAATGAAAAGAATTACTCAAAACCCAGCAGTTTTTCTTCGAGTTGTTCAACCTGTTGCTGGAGTTTGTCCAAAAAGCGTAGCTTACGCACGGTATCGGCGGCCTCGGGCCACTGCTGGTTATCCAGCTGCTGCACCATCAGCGCAGTGCGCTGTTTGACCGTTTCGTTCACCCGCGCGCCAAAGTCGGCCAGCAGGCTTTCCGCCTCCGCTTTGCGCTCAATGGCGTCGAGCTCTTCACGCAATTCCAGCTGTTCCATCAGGAAAGCGGTATCCCGCAGGGTATGCTGCTCGTTACCCAAATCAAAACCGTGCAAAGATAACATATACTCTGCGCGTTTTAATGGGTGCTTCAGCGTTTGGTAGGCTTCATTGATAGTCGCCGCCTGTTGCAACGCCATCAGGCGTTCGCGTTCCGGCTGGAGAGCATTGCGATCGGGATGGAATTGGCGTTGCAGATCCTGATAGCGAGATGCAAGCAGGCTGCCGTCCACGAGATAGCGAACTGGCAGCCCGAATAAAGTAAAGTAATCCATAGCGTGCTCTGGGCTTTATCGGATGAAGTTCCCCCGCGCCGGCGGGGGAGCTTGACGGACTGTCAGACGTTGAAACTTTCGCCGCAGCCGCACTCGCTTGAAACATTGGGGTTGTTGAACTTGAAGCCTTCGTTCAGGCCTTCCTTAACGAAATCAAGCTCGGTGCCGTCAAGGTAGACCAGGCTCTTGCCGTCAATGATCACCTTAACGCCTTTGTTTTCAAAAACGATGTCGTCATCGTTCATTTCGTCAACAAATTCCAGCACGTACGCCATCCCGGAGCAGCCAGAGGTTCTCACCCCCAGACGCAGGCCAAGACCCTTGCCGCGGTTATTCATAAATGCCTGAACACGCTGCGCAGCGCTGTCGCTCATGGTAATTGACATCACAACCTCATACTCAATATTCCCAACCTGTAGCAAAACCGATGTTGGGGGGCTAACCGGTGTAGGGGGCGAATATATTCGCCCCAATCAATGCGGACGCGGCATACAGCGCCCCTACACAAGAATTACTTGGCGTTATGTTTGCTCTTGTAGTCGGCAATCGCTGCTTTAATGGCGTCTTCCGCCAGGATAGAGCAGTGAATTTTTACCGGCGGTAATTCCAGTTCTTCGGCGATTTGGGTGTTTTTAATCGCTTCGGCCTGATCAAGAGATTTGCCTTTCATCCATTCGGTCACCAGCGAGCTGGAAGCGATGGCGGAGCCGCAGCCGTACGTTTTAAAACGCGCGTCTTCAATGATGCCTTCATTGTTGACTTTGATCTGCAGCTTCATGACGTCGCCACAAGCCGGTGCGCCAACCATACCGCTACCGACGCTAGGATCTTCGTTGTCGAAAGAACCCACGTTACGCGGGTTTTCATAGTGATCGATTACTTTTTCGCTGTAAGCCATGACCTTGCTCCTGAATCCTGAGAATTAATGATGTGCCCATTCGATGCTGTTGATATCCACGCCCTGCTTGAACATATCCCACAGTGGAGACAGGTCGCGCAGACGGCCAATGGATTTACGCACCAGTTGAATGGTGTAATCGATCTCTTCTTCCGTGGTGAAACGCCCCAGGGAGAAACGGATCGAGCTATGCGCCAACTCGTCGGTCATACCCAACGCGCGCAGCACGTAAGATGGCTCAAGGCTAGCGGAGGTACAGGCGGAGCCTGAAGAGACGGCAAGGTCTTTCAGCGCCATGATCAGCGATTCACCTTCAACATAGTTGAAGCTGACATTCAGAATGTTAGGAACGCCGTGTTCCAGGTCGCCGTTCAGATACACTTCTTCCATATCTTTCACGCCGTTCCACAGGCGGTCACGCAGCGTACGCAGACGCGCCATTTCGGTCGGCATTTCTTCTTTGGCGATACGGTAGGCTTCACCCATACCGGCGATCTGATGCACTGGCAACGTACCTGAACGCATACCGCGCTCATGACCGCCGCCGTGGATCTGGGCTTCGATACGGATACGCGGTTTACGACGCACGTACAGCGCACCGATACCTTTCGGGCCATAAATCTTGTGGCCGGAGAAGGACATCAGATCGACTTTCAGCTTGCTCAGGTCGATAGGCAGTTTGCCCACGCTCTGGGTCGCATCAACGTGGTAGATGATACCGCGTGCGCGGCACATTTCGCCGATCGCTTCGATATCCTGCACCACGCCGATTTCGTTGTTCACGTGCATGATCGAAACCAGAATGGTGTCGTCGCGCATCGCGGCTTCGAGGGCTTGCAGGCTGATGATACCGTTGCTTTGCGGTGCCAGGTAGGTCACTTCAAAGCCTTCACGCTCGAGCTGGCGACAGGTGTCCAGCACGGCTTTGTGTTCGGTTTTGCTGGTGATGATGTGCTTGCCTTTCTTTTGATAGAAATTGGCAGCGCCTTTAATCGCCAGGTTGTCGGATTCGGTTGCTCCGGAAGTGAACACGATTTCGCGCGGGTCAGCGCCAACCAGTTCAGCAATTTGGTTACGGGCGATATCTACCGCTTCTTCCGCCTGCCACCCGAAACGGTGGGAACGGGAAGCCGGGTTACCGAAAGTCCCGTCCAGAGTCAAAAACTGCATCATTTTCTCAGCGACGCGCGGATCAACCGGCGTCGTTGCTGAGTAATCCAGATAAATCGGTAATTTCATTGCTCTTGTGCTCCGTACATCACTTCCAAAAACTAAAAAAAGTATCGCCAGCTGCTTATGCGCGCAGATTAACGTTGATAGTTTCTTGCGGACGACCGTTGGCCGTGCGACGGGTATCGTTGTTTTGACGGTCCGCCACCACCAGCACTTCCTGGTTGTTCACCAGTTCAGCCAGCGTAATGTTGTTCAGGAACCCGCTGATGCGCTCACTCAGATCGCGCCACAGGGTATGGGTCAGGCAGCGATCGCCACCCTGACAGCCTTCTTTACCCTGGCAACGGGTTGCATCTACCGATTCATCGACGGCAGTGATAACTGCACCAACGGCAATCTCACCCGCGTCTTTGCCCAGCAGATAACCACCGCCCGGTCCGCGTACGCTGGCAACCAGGCCATTTTTACGCAGACGGGAGAATAATTGTTCCAGATAAGAGAGCGAGATACCTTGGCGCTCAGAAATATCCGCCAGAGGGACTGGCCCTTCCTGGGAGTGCAATGCCACGTCAAGCATAGCGGTTACGGCATAACGGCCTTTAGATGTCAGTCTCATAGCTAAGTGGTTACCTGTTGGTCAAACATGGCCGAAAGTCTGACATTCCCGAGTAAATCAGTCAACTATTTAACCTAGTAATTTACTCAAGTATTAGCACATTTTGTACTTAGCCATGCAAAATGCATATAAAATACATGTTATAACCCTTGGATAACTAATGCTATTACCGTTAACCGTTACGCAGCCCCAAAATTAATGACCTTGCTGTTTGTCCTGTTTCTCTATCGACGTCAGCATGCCGCGCAAAATATTCAGCTCTTGAGCTTCCGGCCGTGCGCGGGTGAATAAACGGCGTAAACGACTCATCACCTGCCCCGGATGGGACGGACGAATGAAGCCGCTATTTTGCAGCGTTTGTTCCAGATGCTGATAGAAACGTTCGAGGTCATCCACCAGCGGATACGGCGTCTCTTCCAACGGCGGCACGCCCGCCTGTTGACGATCGAGGTAAGCCACGCGCACTTCATAGGCCAGAATCTGCACCGCCATCGCCAGATTCAGCGAGCTGTAATCCGGGTTGGCAGGAATGGCGACGTGATAATGACACTTTTGCAGTTCGTCATTGGTCAGGCCGACACGTTCACGGCCGAAGACCAACGCCACTGGCGCATGCTCACCTTCGTGCACCGCGCGTACGCCGCATTCACGGGGTTCCAGCATCGGCCACGGCAAAGTACGTGAACGCGCGCTGGTACCCACCACCAGGCTACAGCCGGCAATGGCGTCGTCCAAAGTGTCAACAATAGTGGCGTTGCCGATCACGTCGCTGGCGCCAGCGGCCAGGGCGATCGCCTGAGAATCGGGTTTTATCAGCGGGTTAACCAGATAAAGGTTGGTTAGCCCCATGGTTTTCATGGCTCTGGCGGTCGAGCCCATGTTGCCGGTATGAGAGGTTTCTACCAGAACAATGCGGATGTTATGCAGCATACAAACTCTGAGCGTAGCGGAAAATCACAGCATCTTAACACAGCCGTAGGCATTTTACCGAACACCTGCTATACTTCGCGCCGTTTCCTGTTCTTTAACATCCTAGTTGGAAGATACCCATGCATCCGATGCTGACGATCGCCGTGCGCGCTGCGCGCAAGGCCGGTAACCTGATTGCCAAAAACTACGAAACCCCAGACGCTGTAGAAGCGAGTCAAAAAGGGACCAATGACTTTGTCACTAACGTCGATCGCGATGCAGAGCATCTGATCATCGAAGTCATTCGCAAGTCCTATCCGCAACATACTATTGTTACCGAAGAACGCGGCGAATTGGTCGGCGAAGATAAAGACGTACAATGGGTGATCGATCCACTGGATGGCACATCAAACTTCATCAAACGTTTCCCACACTTCTCAGTTTCTATCGCTGTACGCATTAAAGGCCGTACCGAAGTCGCTGTGGTTTACGATCCAATGCGTAACGAACTGTTCACCGCTACCCGCGGTCAGGGCGCACAGCTCAACGGTTACCGTCTGCGCGGCACCAACGCCAAAGACCTGGATGGCACCATCCTGGCAACCGGCTTCCCGTTCAAAGTTAAGCAGCACGCAACACCATACATCAACGTGGTTGGCAAGCTGTTTACCCAATGTGCCGACTTCCGTCGTACCGGTTCTGCCGCACTGGATCTGGCCTACGTGGCTGCCGGTCGCGTGGACGGTTTCTTCGAAATTGGCCTGAAGCCATGGGATTTCGCCGCGGGTGAACTGCTGGTCCGCGAATCTGGCGGCCTGGTGACCGACTTCGTTGGCGGCCACAACCACTTCAGCTCCGGCAACGTGGTAGCCGGTAACCCACGCGTTGTGAAAGCCATGCTTTCTACCATGCGTGATGAACTGAGCGAAGCGCTGAAGCGTTAATCGTGAAGTGGAAGTGAATGAATAAAGAAAAAGCGCTGCAATCACTGCAGCGCTTTTTTTATGCCTGCTAGCGGGAGAAAGGCCGAATGCCGCCGCCGAATTCCGGCTGGGCACTGGCGTATAACAACAACCCGGCAAACAGCAAAATCAAACCGCCGGCCAGCGCCAGCGAACCCCAGGCCACCGCACTCCAGGCAGCGGGAGCGCGTGAACGGCTGAGTCGCACCGCCAGTCGGCGGCTGTAATGCACCAGCAAGGCCAACAACGAGATAGTCAGTGAAGTGCCGAGCGCCATCGCCAATGCGGAAACCACTCCCCAGGCGAAAACGCCAATCACTTTGGAAAACAGCAACACCAGTATTGCCCCCGAGCAGGGCCGCATACCCATCGCCAGTACGATGGCAGTCTGTGTACGCCAATCGCTGCCGGCCTGCAGCTCTGTATCACTCGGCAAATGGCGGTGACCACAGCCACAATGCTCGCTGTGAACGTGATCCGCCGGCAGAGGTTGCAGGCTGTTGATTCGCAGCGCCGGTTGCGGACGCAGGGTTTTCAGCGCGTGATACAAACGCTTCAACGCGCGCCAAGTGAGCAGCACCCCAAGCAACATCACCAGAACAAAACTGCCCTTCTCCAACCAGAAACTGCTCTGATGCAACTGCCGTGATGACAGTTGCAGCACCACCAGCATCAGCGTTACCAGGGCGATAGCCACCAGCCCCTGCACCAACGAGGCGGCAAAGGTCAGTTTCAGGCTGCTTTTCAGCCGCGCCGGGTGGGTAGCCAGATAGGTGGCAATCACCACCTTGCCATGGCCGGGCCCGAGCGCATGCAACACCCCATAGCTCAGGCTGAACAGCATCAAGGCCAATCCGGCTTGCTGCGGTGCCGCTTTGACCTGCTGCAACAGACCGGCCATCTGCAGATGCAAACCTTTTTGCCACACCACGCTTTGCAACAGCAACTGCGGCCAATAGTGCCACGCCAACCGGGCACCCAGTGCCAGCAGCAGCGCAAACAGCAACAGCGGCCACAGGCTGAAGACCCAGTGCCGTTTACGCGTGACGGGCTGGCTGAGATTTACCGACATTGCAGGCTGACCTTCTGCGCAAACTGTTGCCCCAGCTCCATATCTTCACCGGGGGAATCGTTCTTATCGAGGGATAACGCATAAGCCTGCAAGGAGGAGTTCGGTTTTGGCGTCATCAGCTTGAACTTGCATTGAGCGGCCATTTCCGGTGGCAAATGCAGCGCCGTTTTATCTTTATAGGTCATATCGACAAAGTAGGTGGGATCGTAGGTGGCGATTTCAAACGGCTTGCCCGCCAGCGGCTGCGGCTCGGCCAGCGGCAACACAAACTCCAGCACCGCCTGATGCCCCTGACGCGACAGGTGATATTCAGTCGGCAGGTTCAGGTACTTCACTCGTTTGCCGTCGCGATACATGTCGGTGAAATAGTGTTGGCCAAGCACGTTGGCCATCACCTGCGCCGCCAACTTCTTCCACACTTCCGAGTCGTCTTTGGCGTTTTCCGCATCGTACAGCAGATCCGCCGAGGTAATTTCATCCATAACCCAAACCATTTTCAAGCCAACCAGCTGTTGATCCTTAGCCACGAAAGTGGTGTTCATATCAATAAAGCTGTGTGGGTGAGCGACAGCACCGGCGCTGAAAAGCGTCAAAAAACCGGCCAGAATAAATCGTAACTTCATCATCTAACGATACTCATTATTGTTATAAAGTAACATCAACCAACCTTAACCGTCGCCATTACAGCCAATAATTGTGACGAAAGTTGTAAGCCGAAGTAAAACCGGGTGCCGTCGCCGCGCCGCGCATCGCCTTTTGCTATGCTTATTCATAATTTAATCGTTACCCGCCAGAAGGTGATATGAGCCTGGACACTTCTCCCGTGCCTGAGCTCTCCGGTCAACAGCGACGCTGCCATCTGTTATTGATGCTGTACGCGCCGGTGCCCGCAGTACAACTGGAGACTATCAGCCAAATTAATGGCGTCGCCCCCCTCATCACCCGGCAAGATATAGCCGAGGTTGCCAGTGAAATCCAGCGTTTCCATCACCTGGAAATTGACGGCAATCCCGACGAAGGCTACCGGATCAGAGGCAGCGCGCTCAACCAACGCCTCTGCCTGATCCACTGGCTGCGACGAGCCCTGCGCTGCAGCCCGGAGTTTGTCGAACATCACTTTTCCCAGTGGTTACAGCAGGCGCTGGGACGAGGTGCAGAGCTGACGCCAGAGTTGGAGCAGTGCATCGGCGAATGCGAAGCGTTGCTCAACCGCAGTTTTGATCGACGCGATCGTCAGTTTCTGCAGCACTACCTGCGCTTTTGTGTCTGGGAAAACCAGCGCCAACGACACCCTGTTTTTACCCCCGCTCAGCACGACTGGCTGCATCAGAAACCGGAATACCAGGCGGCCGCTTTGCTGCATCATTCGTTAAATCAGCTCTTTACCCTGCCGCCCGTGGCCAGCGAAAGTGACTTTTTGGTATTGACGTTCACCATGTTGAAAAACCACAGTTACCACAGCAACGACTCAGCGGAAGATCTGCGGCTGATGGCGGCGATAAAAAACATGGTCGATCGCTTCCAACAGATCTCCGGCATGACCTTCAGCAGTGAAGAGGATTTGATTAGCCAGTTATTTGCTCATCTGGCGCCGGCGGTGGAGCGCTGTCGCTTTGAGATTGGCATCGATAACCAGCTGCTGGAAGAGGTCGAACGTAAGTATCCACGCCTGATGCGTACCGCTCAGGAGGCACTGGCGCCGTTGGAGCAGGAGTACGACATTCATTTTTCCAGTGAGGAAGCGGGCTTGGTCGCCATCAGTTTTGGCGCCTGGCTGATGCAGGGCAATGCGCTGCAGGAAAAGCAGGTGCTGTTGCTGACGCTGGACAACCCGCAGTTGGAAGAGCAAGTGGAGTATCAAATCCGCGAATTAACGCTGCTGCCGTTGAACATCAAATATTTGCCGCTACGCGATTATCTGCGCTCTGGCGCGCCACAGGGCATCACGTTGGTGATTACCCCTTATGCCGCAGAACACACCGAGTCGGAGCCACCGCTGATTTACACCGAATTACCGCTGGAACGCCAGCAGCGCAAAGCCATCCGTGCGCTGCTGGAAACCTCTTAACGGCTGCCGCTGACTGCCACCGCCGGCGGGCGAATAAACATCGCCGGCAGAGCCACCGCTGCCATCACCCAGAACACCCCGCCCTGCAGATGTTCGAACAGGAAACCGGCAATCACCGTCATAATCGCAATGCCGCCGCCCATCGCCAGCGCCGAGTAGACCGCCTGCAACCGGATCACTTCCGGCCCCTTGCGCGCGGCGATAAAACGCATGGCCGCCAGATGGCAAACGGTGAAAGTGCCGCAATGCAGAATTTGGATCACCAGCAACCACCCCAGTTCGGTACTGGACGCCATCAGGCCCCAGCGCAGTACGCCACAGCAGGCGGAAAGCAGCAGCAGATTACGGGCATTCCAGCGACGGAACAGGAAATTACTGCTAGCGAAAATGATCACTTCCGCTACCACACCCAACGACCACAGGTAGCCAATGGTCGAAGCCGAATACCCCGCTTCCTGCCAATAGATCGAGCCGAAGCTGTAATAGCCGGCATGTGCGCCCTGCAACAAGGTGACGCACAGCAGGAAGCGCCAGACCGGCCCCTCTTTTAACATCTCCCACAATGAACGGTCGGCTTCGCTGTGGCTGCGCGCTTCTCCCTGTGGCATCACGCTCGGTTTCAGCATCATGCCCAACAGCATCGCCAAAATACTGATGATCAGGCTGTAAAGGATCGCGTTATGCCCCCAGACGGAAACCATCTGTCCGGTCAGCGCCGAACCGATGACAAACGCCAGCGAGCCCCACAGTCTGACCCGGCCGTAATCCATGGTGATCTGTTTTTGCCAGGTCGCAGCCAGTGCGTCGGTCAGCGGCACCAGCGGCGAAAAGAACAGGTTGAAACCGGCAATCACCAGCATCAGCCAGCCCCAGCCGTTACCGAAACAGAACCCGATGGCAAAAGCCAGCGTCAGCAATGCCAGCAGCCGCAAAGCCGTCACCAAATGAGAGGGATCCTTAACCCGGGGAGCAATCAGCAAACTTCCGAGGAAACGCGCAACCAACCCGGCACCGAGCAGAATACCGATGGTTTCAGGGGGTATCCCCTCGCCTTTTAACCAAACGCCCCAAAAGGGTAAGAAAATGCCGTAAGAAAAGAAGTAGGTGAAATAACTGAGAGCGAGCCAACGCGTTGATTGCAGTACCATGATCCCTCCGGTGTGAAGGCAATACTTTGACAGAGCTCACACTGGCTAGCAATGTACATTCAGGTGCGAGGCCATAGACTGCTAAGCAGTTCACAGTTTGCCTGCCACGGGCATAAAAAAACCCGCCGAAGCGGGTTTTTAAACAGAAAGCGGAATTAAGCGTAAACCGGCAGGCGGGCGCAGATATCCAACACTTTCTTCTTGGTGCGTTCGATGGTGGCCTCATCATTGATGTTGTCCAACACGTCGCAGATCCAACCGGCCAGCTCACGCACTTCCGCTTCTTTGAAGCCGCGACGCGTTACAGCCGGAGTACCGATACGCACACCTGAGGTGACGAACGGGCTCTTAGGATCGTTTGGCACGCTGTTTTTGTTCACGGTGATGTTGGCGCGGCCCAGGGCGGCGTCAGCTTCTTTACCGGTCAGGTTCTTGTCAACCAGATCCAACAGGAACAGGTGGTTATGGGTGCCACCGGAAACCACTTTGTAGCCGCGCTCCAGGAACACTTCCACCATCGCTTTGGCGTTATCGGCCACTTGCTGCTGGTAGATCTTGAACTCAGGCTCCATCGCTTCTTTCAGCGCTACCGCTTTACCGGCAATCACGTGCATCAGCGGGCCGCCCTGGCCGCCCGGGAACACGGCGGAGTTCAGCTTCTTGTACAGATCTTCATCACCGCCTTTCGCCAGGATCAGGCCGCCGCGCGGACCCGCCAGGGTTTTGTGGGTGGTGGTGGTCACGATGTGAGCGTGTGGAACCGGGTTCGGATAAACGCCGGCGGCGATCAGGCCCGCAACGTGCGCCATATCAACGAACAGGTAAGCGCCGATGCTGTCGGCGATTTCACGCATTTTTGCCCAGTCAACGATACCGGAGAAGGCAGAGAAGCCGCCGATGATCATTTTTGGCTTGTGAGTTTGCGCCTGCTTGGCCAGATCTTCGTAATCGATTTGACCTTTATCGTCGATACCGTAAGGCACCACGTTATACAGTTTGCCGGACAGGTTAACCGGAGAACCGTGGGTCAGGTGGCCACCGTGCGCCAAGTTCATCCCCAAAATGGTGTCGCCCGGCTGCAGCAGCGCGGTGTAAACGGCAAAGTTAGCCTGGGAGCCGGAGTGCGGCTGTACGTTGGCGTAATCGGCACCGAACAGCTCTTTGGCACGGTCGATAGCCAGTTGCTCAACGATATCCACGTATTCGCAGCCGCCGTAATAACGCTTGCCCGGATAACCTTCAGCGTATTTGTTGGTCAGCTGGGAACCCTGAGCCTGCATTACGCGCGGGCTGGTGTAGTTCTCAGACGCAATCAGCTCAATGTGCTCTTCCTGACGCACCACTTCTTGCTCCATTGCACGCCACAGTTCGGCATCGTAATCAGCAATGTTCATTTCACGCTTTAACATCCGGCTTCTCCTGACTTAAATCGGCTAACTAAAAAATCACCAAATAACTACCCGTTTGGGTTCTGGGGCACAGTGTAAACTGTTTCCCCCCACCGAGGATAGGCCTTGACAGAGGTTTTTACGCAAACGATTGGCATTAGGCGCGGCAAGGCTTTGATCCGATAAATATCCCCATTCGGCAACGGACTTTTACTCATGCTGGGAATGCGGTTTTTTCATGTTCTGTGAGCGGGATCGCCGCTCGCCGACCCCGTAACAAAAACAGGGGTATTTACAGCCACCACAGAAACCGTTAGGATGCGCTTAAACTTAAAGATGCATTTAAAATGCATCATTACATTATTCCAATAATGATCGACCAAGGAGCGCTGCCATGCTGGATAGCCAAACCATCGCCACCGTAAAATCTACTATTCCCCTGCTGGCCGCTACCGGGCCGAAGCTGACCGCACATTTCTACGATCGTATGTTCGAGCACAATCCCGAGCTCAAAGACGTGTTCAATATGAACAATCAGCGCAATGGCGATCAGCGTCAGGCGCTGTTCGATGCGATCTGCGCCTATGCCGCGAATATCGAAAATCTGGCGGCGCTGCTGCCGGCGGTAGAACGTATTGCCCAGAAGCACACCAGCCTGAATATTCAGCCGGATCAATATCAGATTGTCGGTGGCCATTTACTGGCGACCCTGGACGAAATGTTCAGCCCGGGTCAGGAAGTGCTGGATGCCTGGGGCAAAGCCTATGGCGTACTGGCGGACGTGTTTATCCAGCGTGAAGGCCAGATTTATCAGGCCAGCGAAAGCGCCGACGGCGGCTGGCGCGATCTGCGCGCTTTCCGCATCGTCAAAAAACAACCGCAGAGCGAGGTGATTTGCAGCTTCGTGCTGGCGCCGGTTGACGGTGGCCGGGTAATCGACTTCAAACCGGGGCAATACCTGGCGGTCTATATCAAGCACGACAGCATGGAGAATCAGGAGATTCGCCAATACTCGCTGACCACCTCACCGAACGGCGAATACTATCGCATTGCGGTGAAGCGTGAAGATCAGGGTAAGGTTTCGAATTTCCTGCATCAGCAGGCCAAAGAAGGCGACGTAATTTACCTTGCTCCACCGCACGGGGATTTCTTCCTCGAAGCCAAGCCGGATACTCCGGTGGCGTTGATCTCCGCCGGCGTTGGCCAAACGCCTATGCTCGGCATGCTCAATACCCTGCACGATAACCAGCATCAGGCGGACGTGCACTGGCTGCACGCGGCGGAAAATGGCAGCGTTCACGCCTTTGCCGATGAAGTGGCGGACATCGCTGGGCGCATGCCAAACCTGAGCCGCCACGTGTGGTACAACCAACCGAATGCTAATGATGTGGAAGGCCGAGACTACCAGAGCCGTGGCCTGATGGATCTCAGCGCCCTGCGCGAAACGCTCAGCACCCCGCAGATGCATTACTACTTCTGCGGACCGGTGCCGTTTATGCAACACGTGGGCAAACAGTTGCTGGAGATGGGCGTCAGCGCCGATCGTATCCACTACGAATGCTTCGGCCCACACAAGGTGATGTAATTGAAAAGGGCGCAGTTCATCCACAACCGCGCCCTATACGCTAAATAATTGGCGTTGCATCGCGGCGGCAACTAAGCGCATCCCCAGAAATGTACAATAAGTACGTGACTGGGGTAAGCGCAGGCAGCCAACAAAGAGGCAGCTTCAAGTATGACGGGTATGATTATTTCTCCGCCAGCTTGCGTGTCTCCTGCACCTGCTGCGCCGTCACCGGTGCAGCCTGATTCCCCCAACTGCCTCTTAGATAGCTCATCAGATCGGCTGCCTGTTGGTCGTTCAACGTCCAGGCGTAGCCCGGCATGGCGATCGCGGTGGCGTGCTGGGTGATTGGCGTGTGTGCACCTTCCAGCACCACGCGTAGCGCAGTGATCGGATTTTCCGCCGTCACCGTCGTGTTGCCCGCCAGCGCAGGAATGGTGTTGTCGCTGCCCTCGCCCTTATTGCCATGACAGGTTGAACAGTACATCGCATAGCTGCGCTGCCCCGCCTGCTGATGGTCGGCGGCCAGCGGCGTCACTTTCTGCGCCGCGGGTTGCTCCGCCGCCAGGCTGTGCAAATAGGTGGCAATAGCGTTCAGATCGCCGTCGGTAAGATACTGCGTACTGTGGCTCACCACTTCGCTCATCGGCCCGGAAACCGCGGCATGTTGGCTGCGCCCGGTTTTCAACAGGGCAACCACTTCGTCCTGCTTCATTCCGCGTAACCCGGAAGCGTACCAACCGTCTAGCTCGGCGCCGCTCAGGAAGGCCGGCTCTTTGCTGTCCAGACCTTTTTCCTGCATCGCCCAGCCACGCGGCGTATGGCAACTGCCACAGTGCCCCGCCCCCTGAACCAAATAGGCGCCGCGATTCCACTCTGCGCTCTGGTTGTGGTCAGGCTGGTAAGGCGTATCGTCATGGAACAGCTGATTCCATACCGCCAGCGGCCAACGCATCGACAACGGCCAACTGATGTCACTGGCGCGGTTGGCGGTATTCTGCGCCGGCACTTCGTTCATCAGGTAGTCATACAGCGCGCGCATATCTTCCGCATTCATTTTGGCGTAAGAGGTATACGGCATCGCCGGATAAAGCCGGTGACCGTCTTTGGCGATCCCCTGGCGCATGGCGCGGTCAAACTCGTCAAAAGAATAAGCGCCGATGCCCTGCTGTTTGTCCGGCGTGATATTGGTGGCGTAGATATTGCCCAGCGGCGTCGGGAACTTCATGCCGCCGGCAAACAATGCGCCGCCTGCCGAGGTATGGCAGGCGGTACAGTCACCGGCCTTGGCCACGTATTCCCCGGCCGACATCGCCTGGGCCGAACCGCCCGTCGCCAGTAAGGTCAGCAAATACAGTGAACGCATTCTCATGCTCCCTCCTTCGCGGCAACCTTGCCATAGGCCAGCTCATTGACCGCACGCCATGCCTGGTCGATCGCCGAGTTGGCGTACGGGCTCCAGTCTGAATCCGAGTTGGCAATCACGATTTTGCCGATCGGCTGGCGCGCCGTCTCAATGATTTTCTTCGCTTCGTCCTCGTCGTCAAACAAGCCGTTGAGGAAATAGGAGTAACCGTGCGACCAGCGGTTGACGGTAATGGCTTCAATATCACGCTGGTGATCGAACCCGGCCGACCCCAGCATGCCCTGCAATTGTTCGCGGATCATCTGCTCATGCACTTCAAACGGTGTGCCCAACAGCAGGGCACGGCCTTTACGTGACTGTTCGCGCGGGCTGAGTCCGCTGCCCGCCAACGTCGGCACGTATACCATATGCAGGCCAATGGGCTGGTTGGGATCGCGCGGGTGCTGATAGCCGCCCATACTCACTGGATAATCCAGCTTCACGCGGCAATAAGGGGCGGTTGGGGAGTAAACTTCATGTACGCCCAGTTTGATAAACGGCTGCCAGTTGCGGATCACCACTTTGCTGTACACCAGCGGTGACTTCACGTTCTGCTTCAGCGCCTCTTGCTGTTCGGTCGACATTTCCGGTACCAGGTACGGGATCATCATGTTGTACCCCGCCATCACCACCTGCCCGGCGCGCACCTTGGTCATTTTCTCACCGGTCATATAGGTCACTTCGACCTTGTCACCGACGTTGGCCGCGTGCAATCCGGTGCTGTTCAATCGCAGTTTTACCGGCGAATCGGCACGGTCTAGCTGGCTGTAATCGAACTTGGCGAGAACGATGTCATTCATGTCTTTGCCGCCCGGTGAAACCGCCGGGATCAGATGGCGTACCATCAGACGCGTCAGGGTAGCGTTGCCGTCCGGGAAGTGGAACACATAAGGATCGTCGAGATCCGCCTGCGACTCTTCGTCCAGCGGCGGCAGGTTCATACCGTTCAGGCCCGGCAGGTCACAAATACGGGCGTCGCTGCATGAAGTCGCGTCAATGCCCACCGCCTGGAAATCACTGGTAGTTTGCTGGAAATAGCGGATAGCCATTTCGCTCAGCCCCACCTTTTCACGCAGGAATTCGGTATAGCTGTGCTTGTCGAGCCATTCGCTTTTCTGCTCCTGGCTCATTTCCGGCAGGTAGTCCTTGTCCACCGTATGCAGTGCAATCAGCGCCTGACGGTCGCTTTCCGGCAGCGGGAAATCGCCGATAAAAGCTTCATAGGAACGGCCGTTGAGTCGGTCATGCGGAATATCGTCCGCCACCATACGACCGGGATCGCCGCTCACCACTTTGTCGACGCCAAAGTTCTTACGGTCGAAATAGACACCGCGGCTCAGGTTCAGATTGGGGTAAAAAGTGGTGTCGAAAGCCTTTTCCAGGTTGTCGATGCTGACACCCAGTTTTTTCAGCAGCCCCATCGCTACCGGGCTAAAGTTGGAACGCGGCGACTGCAGCGACTCGCTGCCGCCATAACCGAGGATGGTCCCGTTCTCACTGCTGAATTCATTGCGTTTGGCATGGCCACCAAAATCATCATGGTTGTCGATCAGCAAAATACGCTGCTGCGTCCCCTTCATTTGCTGCCAGAAACAGGCCGCGGCCAGCCCGCTGATCCCGGCACCGACCACCACCAGATCAAACTCTTCCGTCGCCGGTACGGCGGCAAAATCGAAGGCCCTGCCGTCACGCCCCAATTGGTGCGCATGTTCAAAGGAACCGGGGTGATTGCCCCGCAGTCCGGTCAGCGTCGGCGGATAGTAGAGGGTTTGATTGGCGGTTTGCGGCGATGCCCGCAGGATCTGCATCGGCGTCAGCCCGGCAGCGATGGTGATCGCCACTCCATTAAGAAAATCGCGTCTGGTGATGCCCATAATTGGCTTCCTTTCAGTTTTTATTATCATCAGACCGGCGGGGCCGGTCTGAAGGCCGCGTTATTTTGCGGATAAATACAGTAAAATCAATGTTTGAACATCACATGACGTATCGCAGTGTAGTCTTCCAGGCCATACATCGACATATCCTTGCCGTAGCCGGACAGCTTCTGGCCACCGTGCGGCATCTCGCTCACCAGCATGAAATGGGTATTCACCCAGGTGCAGCCATACTGCAGACGAGCGCTTAGACGGTGTGCCCGACCGACATCCCGGGTCCACAACGACGACGCCAGGCCATACTGTGACTCGTTGGCCCAGGCCAATACCTGCGCCTCATCCTCGAACTCCGTGACGGTTACCACCGGCCCGAACACTTCACGCTGCACAATCTCATCTTCCTGGCGCGCACCGGCCAGCAGCGTTGGCTGGAAATAGTAGCCGGGGCCGTTGACTCGCGTACCGCCGGTCACCACCTGCACGTGCGGCAGCGCCTTGGCTCGCTCGACAAAACCCACCACCCGCTCCAGATGCTGAGCGGTGATCAATGGGCCCAGCTCGCTGTCTGGATCTTCCGGCGGGCCTATCTTCAGGCTGCCAATAGCCTCACCCAAGGCCTTTACCAACTGCGGATAAATGCCTTTCTGGGCATAAATCCGGCAAGCGGCGGTGCAATCCTGGCCAGCGTTGTAGAAACCAAAGCTGCGAATGCCGTCCACCACCTGTTGCAGATCGGCGTCGTCGAACACCAGTACCGGTGCCTTGCCGCCCAGTTCCATATGGGTACGTTTAATGCCGGGCGCGGTATGGGCAATGATGTGTTCACCGGTAGCGATTGAGCCGGTCAGCGACACCATGCGCACCTTGTCATGGCCGGTCAGCCGGTCACCGACGCTGGCGCCGCGGCCAAACAGCACGTTGAATACGCCCGCAGGGAACACATCGGCGGCCAGCTCCGCCAGCTTGAAGGTGGTCAGCGGGGTTTGTTCCGAAGGCTTAAGCACCACGCAGTTACCTGCCGCCAATGCCGGAGCCAGCTTCCACGCCGCCATCATCAGCGGGTAGTTCCAGGGAGCGATTGAAGCAACCACCCCCAACGCATCGCGGCGGATCATCGACGTGTGCCCGGCCAGGTATTCACCGGCCGCCAGCCCACTCAGGCAACGGCTGGCACCGGCGAAGAAGCGGAACACATCCGCCACCGCCGGCAACTCATCGTTCAATACGCAGTGGTAAGGTTTGCCGCAGTTAAGCGACTCCAGACGGGCAAAGGTTTCCGCATGGTGGTCGATCAGGTCCGCCAGCTTCAGCAGGTGCTCGGCACGCTCTTTCGGTGTGGTCTGGCCCCATTCGCCAAACGCGGCGTCGGCTGCCAACACCGCCTGATCGACCTGCTCCGCACTGGCTTCAGCCACCTGCACCACCACCTCTCCGGTCGCCGGGTTATACACCGGCAACAACGCCCCCTGGCCGGCAACCAGTTGGCCGTTAATCAACAATTGGCTTTGCATATAGACGAACCCCTCAGTTATTTATTTTTAGCGACATGATCCCTTTCCCCAATGGATTTCAAGTTGCAGCTAGGCGGCAAGAGCGTAAATCCCCCGGAGCTTATACAAAATAAGTGACTGGGGTTTACGCTCGCAGCCAACAACGCTGCAGCTTGAAAGACGAAGGGGAAAGCTATTTGCCGCTGCCGGCGACGCTTTCGCCACCTTTGGTCAGGTAATAGGCCCCCAAAATCGGGATCATGGTCAGCAGCATCACCGACAGCGCCACCACGTTGGTGATCGGCACGTCACGTGGGCGACCGAGCTGGTTCAGCAACCACAGCGGCAGCGTGCGCTCATGGCCGGCGGTGAAGGTGGTGACAATGATTTCATCAAACGACAACGCGAACGCCAGCATGCCCCCGGCCAGCAGCGCCGAACCTAGGTTGGGCAATATCACGTAGCGGAAGGTTTGCCAGCCGTCGGCACCGAGATCCATAGAGGCCTCGATCAGGCTGTAGGAGGTTCGGCGGAAACGGGCAATCACGTTGTTGAACACGATCACCACGCAGAAGGTGGCATGGCCAATGACGATGGTCAGCACCCCCGGTTCGATATTCAGCGCCTTAAACGCCGCCAGCAGTGCCAGACCGGTGACAATGCCCGGCAGCGCGATCGGCAACAGCAGCAGCAACGAAATGCTGTCTTTGCCGAAGAAGTCACGCCGGTAGAGAGCCGCTGCCGCCAGCGTGCCCAGTACCAGCGCCACAACGGTGGCCAGCGCGGCAATCTGCGCGGACAGCAGCATCGCATCGATAATGTCCTGGCGCCCGGCTGCAACGCTGAACCAATGCAGCGTAAACCCCTTCGGCGGGAAGCTGAAAGCCGCATCCTCGGTGTTGAAGGCGTAGATGGCGATAATCGCCAACGGGAAATGCAGGAAAATCAGTCCGCCCCAGGCGGCCAGTTTTAGCCCTAACGGCGCGCGTTCAGAGTGCATCGAAAGCCCCCAGACGTTTCACAATGGAAAGATAAATCGCGATCAGCACAATCGGCACCAGAGTAAAGGCCGCAGCCATCGGCATATTGCCGATCGCCCCTTGCTGGGCGTACACCATGCTGCCGATAAAGTAGCCCGGCGGCCCCACCAGTTGCGGCACGATAAAGTCCCCCAGCGTCAGCGAGAAGGTGAAGATTGATCCGGCGGCGATCCCCGGCACCGCCAAAGGCAGGATCACGTAACGAAAGGTCTGCGCAGGGCGTGCGCCCAGATCCGCCGAAGCATGCAGCAGCGAAGGAGGCAGGCGTTCCAGTGCCGCCTGGATCGGCAGGATCATGAACGGCAGCCAGATATAAACAAACACCAGAAAACGGCCCAACCCGGAGGTGGATAGCGTGTTACCGCCGACACCCGGTACAGTCAGGATCGCCGCCAGCAACGGCTCCAGCCCAAGATGCTGCAGGAACCATTGCGCTACGCCATCCTTCGCCAACAGCAGCGTCCAGGCGTAGGCCTTGACGATATAGCTGGCCCACATCGGCATCATCACCGCGATGTAGAAAAACGCCTTGGTGCGGCCGCTGGTGTAGCGCGCCATGTAATAGGCAATGGGAAACGCCAGCACCGCGCTGGCCAGGGACACCAGTACCGCCATCGTCAGCGTGCGCAGAATGATGTCGTAATTGGCCGGGTTGAACAGCGCCCGCAGGTTATCGAAGGTCAGATCCGGCGTCACCGTCATGGTGAAGTCGTCGAAGGTGTAAAACCCCTGCCACAGCAGCGTCAGCAATGAGCCAAGGTAGACCGCGCCAAACCACAGCAGCGGCGGCACCAGTAACAGCAGCAGGTACAGCGTCGGCCGGCGATAAAGGTAGGTCGACAGGGTGCGCAAGGTTCCGCGGCGCGGCGCGGGATAATCGATGCTCATCTCCATTTCACCTCGCCTCCAGCAATGGCACCATCGCCTCACGTGACCAGCAGGCGGTGACCGGTTGGCCGATCAGATGCGGCTGCCCGTCGGCGAGCCATTGAGGATTCGCCTGGCTGACCAGCAGTTTTTCACCGCTGTTCAACGCAATTTCGTAGCGCGTCGCCGCCCCCTGGTAATGGATCTCCTGCAGCGTACCCTGCACCTGAATTTCCCCCTGCGCTGCGCCGGCCTGATCCGCGAACCGAATATGCTCGGGACGGATAGAGAAGGTGGCGGCCTGGCCCAACAGCCGCTGCGCCAAATCGCTGCGCACCACGTTAGAGGTGCCGACAAACTCGGCGACAAACGGCGTCTTCGGTCGCATGTAGAGTTCGCGCGGCGCGTCCACCTGTTCAATACGGCCATTGTTGAACACCGCCACCCGGTCGGACATCGACAACGCTTCGCTCTGATCGTGGGTGACGAAAATAAAGGTGATGCCGAGCTGGCGCTGCAGCTTTTTCAACTCCCCCTGCATCTGCTCGCGCAGCTTGAGATCCAGCGCGCCGAGCGGTTCATCCAACAGCAGCACCCGCGGCCGATTGACCAGTGCGCGAGCCAGTGCGACACGCTGCCGCTGGCCGCCGGAAAGGTGCGCCGGTTTGCGCTCGGCTACAAACCCCAACGCCACGCTGTCCAGCGCTTCCTGCGCACGGGCCAGGCGTTCACGCTTGGCGACGCCTTTAACCATCAGCCCGTAAGCGACGTTTTCCAGTACCGACATGTGTGGGAACAGCGCGTAATCCTGGAAGACGGTATTCACGTCGCGCTGATACGGCGGCAAATTGGCGGCCTCCTGCCCGTGAATACGAATCGAGCCGGCAGTGAGCTGTTCGAAACCGGCGATCAACCGCAGGCAGGTGGTTTTCCCCGAGCCGGAAGGCCCGAGCATGGAGAAGAATTCCCCGTCTTGTATCTCGATTGAAACCCGGTCCACGGCGCGAACCTCGCCGAAGCTTCGCGAAACATCGATAAATTGCACGGCAATGGTCATGATCTGCGCTCCTGATTGACGTTAATCGGGCGTAGCGAACTACGCCCGCACGGGTTACCGACCGCCCATGATGGCGATGTAATCCTGAGTCCAGCGGCTGTAGGGCACGAATTTTCCGCCCTGCGCCTGTGGCGTTTTCCAAAAGGCAATCTTGTCGAACTGGTTGAAACCGTTGGTCTCGCAACCTTTATCACCCAACAGCGTGCTGGCCTTGCAACCCGCCGGCGACGCCGGGACAGAACCGAACCAGGCGGCAACGTCGCCCTGCACTTTCGGTTCCAGCGACCAGTTCATCCACAGATAGGCGCAGTTCGGGTGTTTGGCATCGGCGTGCAGCATGGTGGTGTCGGCCCAACCGGTCACCCCCTCTTTCGGGAATACCGTACCGATCGGCTGGCCTTCCCCTTTCAGGGCATTGGCCTGATACGGCCAGGCGCTGGAGGCGACCACACCTTCGTTTTTGAAATCGCTCATTTGTACCGAGGTGTCATGCCAGTAGCGGTGGATCAGTGCATGCTGGGTACGCAACAGCTTCAGCGCCGCCTGATACTGCTCTTCGTTAAGCTGATACGGATCGCTGATGCCAAGCTGCGGTTGCGTGGCCTTCAGGAACAACGCCGCATCGGCGATATAGATTGGCCCATCATAGGCCTGAACCCGGCCCTGATTGGTTTTGCCATCCGGCAGGTTCTGCTGCTGGAACACTACTGCCCAGCTGTCCGGCGGTGTCGGGAAGGTTTTGGTGTTATACATCAGCAGGTTTGGGCCCCACTGATAGGGCGTGCCGTAAGTTTTGCCGTCCAGGGTGTACCAGGCACCGTTTAACAGGCGCGGGTCGATGTTTTTCCAGTTAGGGATCAAGGCGGTATTGATCGGCTGCACCCGCTTGCCGAAAATCAGCCGCAGCGAAGCGTCGCCGGAAGCGGTGACCAGGTCGTAGCCTCCTTTGGCCATCAGGCTGACCATTTCGTCGGAAGTGGCGGCGGTTTTCACATTCACCGCGCAGCTGGTTTGCTTTTCAAACTGGCTGACCCAGTCGTAGTTTTTATCGGACTGACCGCGTTCGATGTAACCGGGCCAGGCAATGATATCCAGTCGCCCTTCGCCCTTGCCGAGCGCCTGCGGCAGATCGGCCGCCTGGGCCAAACCGCAAAGTACGGTGAAACAAAGTGCGGAAACTGTGGTGGTGACTGCGGTAGTTTTTCCCATCGTAATTACCCCTGTGTGGCCTATCTGTGTGCGGCAGGGAACGGCTGCCGCCCTAGTCTCATTTTATTTACCCTATGAATTTCAAGTTGGCCGCTCTAGCGCGTCCATGCGCTCGCGGCATTTGTACATCCCTGTACAGCACAGCCAGGCGACCAGCTCACTCATCCCCAGACACTTACTTGAGTAAGCCACTGGGATGAGTGCAGGTAACATCGCTGCAGCTTGAAAAGCGACGGGTATGCTGCCTTTAGAAGCTGGCTTTAAATTTCGCCATCACATGCCTGACAACGCTGTAGTCCTGCAGTGAATCGCTGGAAAGATCTTTGCCGTAGCCGGAGCGTTTCAGGCCCCCGTGCGGCATTTCACTCGCCAGGGTGAAATGGGTGTTGATCCAGGTACTGCCGTATTGCAGATGGGCGGCGATATGCAGCGCCCGATCGATATTCTGCGTCCAGACCGATGAGGCCAGGCCGTATTCGGAATCGTTTGCCCAGTTGACCGCCTGCTCCAGATGTTCAAAGCGGGTGATGCTCACCACCGGCCCAAACACCTCCCGCTGGACGATTTCATCGCTTTGCAGACAGCCGGCAAGCAGCGTGGGCTGGTAATAGAAACCCGGACCGGAATGCGCGGCGGCGCCGGTGATCAATTCAATGTGTGGCTGGCTGAGCGCACGTTCGACAAAACTGGCGACGCGATCGCGCTGGCGACTGCTGATCAGTGGACCGATTTCGTTATCCTCATCGCGTTTGCGGGCAAAGCGCAGGCTGGCAACCGCCTCGCCCAACGCATCCACCAGCTTCGGATAGATCCCCGCCTGCGCGTAGATACGGCAGGCCGCGGTGCAGTCTTGCCCGGCGTTGTAGTAGCCATAGGTGCGAATGCTGTTGACCACCTCGTCCAAATCGGCGTCATCGCAGACAATCACCGGTGCCTTGCCCCCCAACTCCAGGTGCGTGCGTTTGACGCTTTTCGCCGCCGCCTGCAGAATTTTCTGCCCGGTAACGATATCGCCGGTGACCGAAACCAGCCGTACCTGCGGGTGGCCGACCAAATGGCTGCCGACCCCTTCCCCGCCGCCGTAGACGATATTCAGCACCCCCGGCGGCAGGATCTCCTGTAACGCGGGCACCAGCGCCAAAATGGTCAGAGGGGTGTGTTCGGAAGGTTTGAATACCACGGTGTTGCCCGCGGCCAGCGCTGGCGCAATTTTCCACGCTGCCATCATCAACGGGTAATTCCAGGGCGCAATAGAGGCCACCACGCCGATCGGGTCACGGCGGATCATTGAAGTGTGCCCTTCGATATATTCCCCGGCCAACTGCCCCTGCTGGGTGCGCACCGCGCCGGCAAAGAAGCGAAAGACGTCGATGGCCGCCGGCAGGTCGTCATTAAGCGCCTGATGCAGCGGTTTGCCGCAGTTGAGCGCCTCCAGACCGGCCAGGCGCTCGGCCTGACGCTCGATGGCATCGGCAATACGCAACAGAATAGCCGCGCGGTAGGCGGGGGTAGTCCGCGACCAGGAAGCGAACGCCTGTTGCGCCGCTTTCACTGCGTTGCCGACCTGGACAGATGAGGCTTCGGTGATCGAGACCAGCGTCTCGCCATTCGCCGGATTAACGATGCACTCTTGCTGGCCTTCGCCTTCGACCGATTGACCGTTAATAAATTGCTGACAGGATAAACCTGAAAGGAGGTGCACATCTGCCATTGCGTATCGCCTCTGAGTGACAAAAACGTTAACTAAATGTGAAATAAGTTAGTTTTAATCAGACTAAGCGAGCATCAGGCAGCCAACAAATTCTAAATACTGAACGACGCGTTCGATTAAATCGAATGCTTCAGCCCAGCCGCGTGCATATTGCCGTTTTCACGCGCAATAGTGAGAAATGGCGTAACCAGCTCCGGCCGCGCACTGCCGCGCCGCCATGCCAAACCGATATCCAACGGTTCCAGCAAATCCGCCAGCTTGCGCGCCTCAATCATATTGCCTTCCAGAGACCAGGCACGGTAGGCCATGTCCGGCAAGATAGAAACGCCCATTCCCGCCGCCACCAGGCTGCGTACCGCCTCGGTTGAAGCGGTTTTCATGGCTATTTCCGGTTTTAAGCCTGCGCGCGCCCAGATACGCCGCGCATGCACGTCCATTTCGTCGGCATTAAGCTGGATCAGCGGTAGCTTCGCCACATCCGCCAGGCTGATGCTTTCATGATCCAGCAGTGGATGCAGCGGCGGTAACCACAGGCGATAAGGTGAATGCATCAGGACTTCGCTTTGCAGCGCATCGCGGTCTTCGATGTTCGACAAGATCAGCACGCCGATATCGATTTCCCCACTGACCAGCAAGTGCTCAATATAGGGCCGCTCGTCTTCAATCACCTGAATGGTGACGTTGGGGTATGCCGATTTAAAGCGCTTAAGCAGCTCGACCAAAAAGTAGCCCGCTACCAGGCTGGTCACGCCGATGGTCAGCTTGCCGGTCAGGCTTTCGGTTCCCAGTTGCAGGCTGCGCTTGGCGTTATCCACCGTGGCAAGGATCAGATATGACTGGCGCAGAAACTGGTGACCCTGATGCGTCAGGTTCATGCCCTTGGCGTGACGCTCAAACAGACGTACGCCGATGTCGGTTTCCAACTGCTGGATAGCCAGCGTCAGCGAAGACTGGGAAACAAACACCGCCTGGGCGGCGGCAGAGATCGAGCCGGTTTCGGCCACCGCGATAAAATGGCGGATTTGGCGCAGCGTCATCATCCCCATCGCCTTTCAAGCCGCTGCGTTGTTGTCTGCGTGCGCTTACCCCAGTCACTTACTTGAGTAAGCTCCTGGGGATGCACGCCCTTGCCGCCTAGCCGCAACTTGACATTCATTGGGGATCGCCTTAATCAAAATAGTTGAGTTGAGTGTAGACGCCGCGCGTAAAGCGATCGGGAAAAGTATCAAAAACGCGATAGCCTTCGCTTTTTTAGAATGCTAATGATGAAAACAATCAGAACAGCGGAGAGGTTGACGGAGATTTGGGGCGTAGCGAGCGCCAGCCAGATTGGGTGCGGCCTGCGCGCAGTGCCCCGGAGTGTACACGCAGTACACGAGGAGGCCGAGCACAGCCCAAACTCAAGCTGGCGGTGCTCGGTAGAGGATCACAGACTCGTGAATCAAGGGCGTAGCGAGCGCCAGCCAGATTGGGTGCGGCCTGCGCGCAGGGCCCCGGAGTGTACACGCAGTACACGAGGAGGCCGAGCACAGCCCAAGCTCAAGCTGGCGGTGCTCGGTAGAGGATCACAGACTCGGGAATCAAGGGCGTAGCGAGCGCCAGCCAGATTGGGTGCGGCCTGCGCGCAGTGCCCCGGAGTGTACACGCAGTACACGAGGAGGCCGAGCACAGCCCAAGCTCAAGCTGGCGGTGCTCGGTAGACGATCACATTAAATCGCTTCTTCGTCTTGTTCGCCGGTCCTGATACGCACTACGCGCGCCACGTCGAAGACAAAGATTTTACCGTCGCCGATTTTACCGGTCTGCGCGGTCTGCATGATGGTTTCCACGCAGGTATCGACGATATCGTCGGCCACGACGATCTCAATTTTCACCTTCGGCAGAAAATCGACCATGTACTCAGCGCCACGGTACAGCTCAGTGTGCCCTTTCTGACGGCCGAAACCTTTCACTTCGGTCACGGTCATCCCGGTAATGCCAACTTCAGCCAGCGCTTCACGGACATCATCCAGTTTGAACGGCTTGATAATAGCGTCGATCTTTTTCATCTTCTTTCCTTTACCAATTTTTGCGGCCAAAGCCGGATGTGATTGGGTAGCGGCGGTCTTTGCCGAAATTGCGGGCGGTGATGCGCGGCCCGACGGCGGCCTGACGCCGCTTGTATTCGTTAATATCCACCAGGCGTATCACCTTGCGAACGATCGCCTCGTCGAAGCCTTCGGCCACCAGATCGGCAACCGATTTATCGCGCTCGACGTAACCTTCCAGAATCGCATCCAGAATGTCGTACGGCGGCAGGCTGTCCTGATCGAGCTGATCCGGCGCCAGCTCGGCGGACGGTGGACGATCGATAACACGCTGCGGGATCACGTAAGAGACGGTATTGCGGTATTCGGACAGTTTGAACACCAGCGTTTTAGGCACGTCCTTCAACACGTCGAAGCCACCGGCCATATCACCATACAGCGTGGCGTAACCTACGGCCATCTCGCTTTTGTTGCCGGTGGTCAACACGATGCTGCGACGCTTGTTGGACAGCGCCATCAACACCACGCCGCGACAGCGCGCCTGCAGGTTCTCTTCCGTGGTATCACGCTCGGTCCCAGCGAACATTGGCGTCAGCTGGCCCATAAAGGCGTCGAACATCGGCTCAATCGAAACGATATCGAATTCAATGCCCAGGATTTCCGCTTCTTCCTTGGCGTCGGCAATACTGATGTCCGCGGTATAACGGAACGGCATCATCAGCGCCTGCACCTTGTCTTTGCCCAGCGCATCGACGGCAATCGCCAGCGTCAACGCCGAATCGATACCGCCAGAAAGCCCCAGCACGGCACCCTTGAAGCCGTTTTTGGTCACGTAATCGCGCACCGCCAGCACTAGGGCTTCATAGACCTGTGCCAACTGCGGCAGCTCGGCGGCCGGAGCGGTCATCGGCACCACGTCCAGTTCGTTGAATTCCAGCAGGGTTACCTGCTCGGCAAACGCCGCCAGGCGATGGGTCATGTTGCCGGCCGCGTCGAAGACTTTCGAACAACCGTCAAAAATCAGCTCATCCTGTCCGCCAATCTGGTTCAGATAGACCAACGGCAAATGGGTGCGCTGGCAATGACCGGCCATCAGGGTTTTACGGATGTACGGTTTTTCGCGGTTGTAAGGCGAGGCGTTGATCGACAGAATCATTTCGGCTCCGGCGGCCTTGGCGGCATCCACCGGCTCCGGGAACCACAGATCTTCGCAAATCAGCAGGCCCAAACGGTAGCCTTTCAGCTCAACCACGCAGGTGTCGTTACCGGCCTGGAAGTAGCGCTTCTCATCGAATACGCCGTAGTTCGGCAACTGCTGCTTGAAGTAACGCGCCAGCAATTGCCCTTCAGAAAACAGCGACAGCGCATTATAGAGTTTGTCGCCTTCGCGCCACGGGTGGCCGACCAGGATCGCCACGTCGGTGGAAGCCTGCTGCAAACGCAGAAGTTGCTCGTCACAACGTTGGTAAAAATCGTTGCGATACAGCAGGTCTTCCGGCGGATAGCCGGACAGCGCCAGTTCGGTGAACATGACCAGATCGGCTCCCGCCTTCTGCTGCTGTTGCACGGTTTGCAACATTCGTTCGGTGTTGCCTTCGATGTCACCGACCAACAGATTCAACTGGGCCAGTGCGATGGAAAGTGATCTGCTCATTGTTTAGGGTCCCGCTTAATACGTTCCATGGTGCTTTGCGTTTGGTCATGCCAGCAATTGAGAACGGAGTGTAAATCATTCCGCCGTGTTTGTTGAGAACCTGCGTGCGCAGGCCGCGGCGGAAAACATCATTCTTTAAAGTCGTTGGCGTCCAGTTCATGGCGCGACAGCAATTTATAAAACTCGGTACGATTACGGCCCGCCATGCGCGCGGCCTGGGTGACGTTACCCTTGGTGATCTGCAACAGTTTGCGTAAATAATGCAATTCAAACTGATTACGCGCCTCGACAAAGGTCGGCAAGGCGGTGTTTTCCCCTTCCAACGCCTGCTCTACCAGCGCTTCGCTGATAACAGGTGCGGAAGTCAGGGCTACGCACTGCTCGATCACGTTCACCAATTGGCGCACGTTGCCCGGCCAGGTGGCGGTCATCAGGCGTTTCATGGCGTCCGAAGAGAAGCTGCGGACAAACGGCTTGTGTCGCTTGGCAGATTCGCGCAGCAGATGATTGGCCAGCAGCGGAATATCCTCGGCCCGCTCGTTCAGCGCCGGGATCTTCAGGTTCACCACGTTGAGGCGATAATACAAATCCTCGCGGAATTCATTTTTCGCCATCGCCTTTTGCAGATCGCGGTGGGTAGCGGAAATAATGCGTACATCGATGTCCAGATCGCGGTTACTGCCCAGCGGACGCACCTTGCGTTCCTGCAGCACGCGCAGCAACTTCACCTGCAGCGAAAGCGGCATATCGCCAATCTCGTCGAGGAACAGCGTCCCACCTGCCGCCGCCTGGAACAAACCTTCACGGCTGCTGACCGCGCCGGTAAACGCCCCTTTGGCATGACCGAACAGCTCGGACTCCAGTAGTTGCTCCGGCAACGCACCGCAGTTAATGGCGATAAACGCCTTCTTGCCGCGCGGGCTGGCGCCGTGGATCGCCTGTGCCAACACTTCTTTACCGGTGCCACTATGGCCGTTGATCAAGACGCTGACGTCTGACTGCGCCACCATTTTCGCCTGCTCCAGCAGGCGCAGCATAATAGGGCTGCGGGTGACGATATCCTCACGCCAGCTGTCGTCACCGGCCGGTAATGATTGGGACAGCGCTTCGTCGATGGCTTTGTACAGCGCATCGCGGTCCACCGGTTTGGTCAGGAAGCTGAACACTCCCTGCTGAGTGGCCGCCACCGCGTCCGGGATCGAACCGTGGGCGGTCAGGATGATCACCGGCATGCCCGGTTGGTGTTTTTGGATCTCGGCAAACAGCGCCATGCCGTCCATTTCATCCATCCGCAGATCGCTGATCACCAGATCAATCTTCTCGCGCCCTAACAGGCGCAGCGCTTCCTGGCCGCTTTCGGCGGTGGTGACATGAAACCCTTCGCTGGTCAGGCGCATGCCCAACAGCTTGAGCAGGCTGGGATCGTCGTCAACCAATAACAAATTGGCCGGTTTGCGTGCTGTCATTGCGCGTGAGACTCCTTATTAACGGGCGGCGCGTAGGTATCTTCCGGCTCGACCGGCAGGGCGGTGCCCTTTTCCGGCTCGGCGTCCGATTCTTCGGCCTTGGCCGGCGCCACTTTCTTGCCCGCTGCGTCGGTTTTTGGCTGTGTCCCGCTGTTATCCGGGATTTCACTTTGCAGCTGCTTGCGTGAAGAGAGCTGACGTTCGATATCGGTCAGGTTTTCCAGCTTGCGTGACGTATCCTGCAGCTGCGCTTGTAGGCGTATTTGATTCTGGCGTAGCAGATCTATCTGGCTGTCGGAGCTTTCCTGCAGGTGCTGATAACGTGCTTTTTCATCAAACAGGGTGACCTGCAGTACCTGCTGTTGACGCCACAACTGCAGCAGCGGGCGCAGCGAGCTTGGGAACTCCAGGCGATAGCTGTTCAGGCGATCGATAATCTGACGGCGCTCGCCCGAAGTCGGTTCGGCGCTGCCCAGCAGAATGCTCTGTTTGAAAATTCCGTCCCAGCTGTTGCCGGGTAGAGTTTTCGCCAGCGCACGTGCCTGGGTTGAACCGATACGATCGGCACAGTCCATAGCGCGCAGCCAGTACAGTGAATTATTCAACGCATCTTTATCATCCAGCGCCCACAGACTGTCACAGGCCGCAATGCGGTAATCCACCACTTTGGTGTCCGGGATCGCTTCCTGCTGCGGTTGATTCAGACCACCGCTGACTGCGCGATCGACACAGCCTGCCAACAGAAACGGCATAAAAAGCACGCTGCCTAAAAAAGAAAATCGACGCTTGCCGAGTGGCGTACCCAGTGCGGCACGCGGTGAACGTTCGGTCTGCGTAAGACGAAGGCGTTTAGACCATGTGTACATTATTATTCATTCTCGGCGGTTAATGGCAATTCAATACGGAAACAGACGTCTGCGCCAGCGACTTCAACCAGCTGCAGTTCACCGCGCATCCGGCGGATACAATCCTGCGCGATGCTCAGCCCCAGACCGCTTCCTTTTACCGCCCCTTTTCGCTGGTGGCTACCCTGGAAAAAAGGCTCGAAAATCATGGTTTGCTCGGCCTCGGGGATTGGCGTGCCGCTGTTGGCGACATCAATCTGCACCCGTTGTCCAACCTGACGGCTGCGGATCCAAATGTTACCGGATTCCTTGCCGTAGTGCACCGCATTGGAGTAGAGATTATCCAGCACGCGCATTAATAGAGTAGGCTCTGCCCAGCATATTTCCGCATCCAGTTGGATCTCGGTGCGGATCATTTTTGCCCGGGCCGGCAAACTGTGCGCAGCCACGACCATCTCGATCATTTCGGTCAACTCGACATTTTCATGTTCCGCCGGGCCATCGGCCAGCTTGCGGTTGTAATCCAGCAGTTGTTCAATCAGTTGCTGCAGGTGTCGGCTGCTTTGATCGAGGATGGTCACCACCTCTTTTTGATCGGAGGTCAGCGGCCCTGCTACTTCATCTGCCAGCAGTTCGGTGCCTTCACGCATGCTGGCCAGCGGCGTTTTCAGTTCATGCGAGATATGGCGCAAGAACTCATGGCGCTGCGACTCCAGCCAGGCCAGGCGCTCGCTCAACCAAATAATGCGCTGTGCCAGCGAACGTAATTCACGCGGCCCTTTAAAGGAAGCCGTACTGCCCAAGGCTCGCCCTTCCCCCAAACGGTTGATCATTCGCTCTACCGCCTTGACCGGGCCGATAATCATGCGGGTGAACAATACCACCAGCATCACGCTGACCAAAAACAGCATCAGCGCCTGCCAGCCGAAGAACTGACCGCGCTCTGCAATCGCCTGCTGTAACTGCTGCCCACGGGAAAACACCACGGCGCGCGTGGCCTGTACCATCTCGGCATTGGAGCGTGAAAACGATTCTAACAGCGTGGAAGCCTGCGGATCCGGACCGCTGCTTTGGCATTTAATCGCTGCCAGTTGAGTCAACAGATCGCGCAAGGTTTGATAGTAGCGTTCATCCGGAAGGATAGGGGCATGGGCATCCAGCATTTGCGAATACTGTTTGCGCTGATTCTGATAGAGGCGCGCCAGTGTGGGATCCACCAGCACGCAATATTGGCGATAGCTACGCTCCATTTCCAACGCCACGCTGGTCATCGCCTCGCTGCGTCGTGCATCCACCAACGTAGTGCGGTTAATGTCCGCCGCCTGGGCGCTGAGGTGATCCAGGCTCTGGTAAGCCTGATAGGCCAACACCAGCAGCGGCAACAGCACCAGCAAGAACGCCATCAACACCAGTTGACGTAGCGAACGGGGAAATAAACGCCATCTTTTCAACGAAATCATCTCATTGTCTCTAGTCTGCTTCGATGCTAACCGAGTCGCCGATGAGAGGAAAGCCCGGCGTTCAGCGGAGCGTCAGGAAATAAGGAGAATCAGGCCATAGATAGGGAGTACGGGTCAGAACTTGTCGGTAAAGAGTGGTGAGCATGCTTTGGTATTTGACGTTGGGGCAAGACTGCCCCATCGCAAGAAAGTGTGGATGCCCTTAATTCTCGTCCCCAGGGTGATGTAGCACAATGGCTGGCATCGAATAGGACGAATAGCATCCGTAAGTATCCGGAATTGATGAACACTCATCACAGTTGGATACAGGCGGTGCCTCACTCCACGTGTCGCCCGATGCTTGATAAAGCGCTTACGCGACTGTTATCGGTTTGGTTGGACGATAGGCACCATTTCTTTGGCATCATTCGGGGGGCTTATGAGGCAACTGTTCCGTCTATTTACGGGGCCGTCATAAAAAGTTGAATGAGCAACTGGGCAGAATAATGCACTTAACGTGCCAACTTTTCAATATATTTATTAACACAATGAATTTAAAGTAAAATAAATTAAATTAACATCAAAGTACTCTCATTCTCAGGCATGCGGGCGAAGAAAAAAACACCGCCCTGTCGCCAAAAACCGACAACTTAAGCCAATTAATTTCAGGTCATTAAAAATCAATAAGTTACGTGTCTCTTTTTAGAGACAATGAAAATACCCTCTGTCGCAAAATGCAGACAACCGCCATCGTCCTCGCCATAGCCTTAATAGAAAAGGGACGCAATCTCTTGCGTCCCTTTCGGCTAGCACAGCGTTATCGCTTAGCCCAGCTGCTTACGGGCGTTGCGGAACATGCGCATCCACGGGCTGTCTTCACCCCACTCTTCCGGATGCCATGAGTTGCTGACGGTGCGGAACACACGCTCCGGATGCGGCATCATTACCGTCGCACGCCCATTGGCGCTGGTGACGGCGGTGATACCGTTCGGCGAACCGTTCGGGTTGGCCGGGTAGCTTTCCGTTACCTGACCGGCATTATCGACAAAGCGCAACGCCACCAGACCATGATGCTCCAGCGCCGCCAGATGTGCCGTATCGCGCACTTCGACGTGACCTTCACCATGCGATACCGCAATCGGCATACGCGAACCCGCCATCCCCTGCATGAACAGCGACGGGCTGGCCGCCACTTCCACCAGGCTGAAACGGGCCTCGAAACGGTCTGACAGGTTACGTACGAAACGCGGCCAATGTTCGGCTCCGGGGATCAGATCGCGCAGGTTCGACATCATCTGACAGCCGTTGCACACGCCCAGTGCCAGGGTCTGCGGACGGTGGAAGAAAGATTCGAACTCGTCGCGCACGCGCTCGTTGAACAGAATCGACTTCGCCCAACCTTCGCCTGCGCCCAACACGTCACCGTAAGAGAAACCGCCGCAGGCCACCAAGGTATGGAAGTCCTGCAGGTCACGGCGCCCTTCCAGCAGATCGCTCATGTGAACGTCCACCGCATCAAAACCGGCGCGATGGAATGCTGCCGCCATCTCAACGTGGGAGTTAACGCCCTGCTCGCGCAGTACCGCCACTTTAGGACGAGCCCCCTTGGCGATATAAGGTGCCGCAATATCTTCTTCAGGTGCGAAGCTCAGTTTGACGTTCAGGCCAGGATCGCGTTCATTCTGCTTGGCCTGGTGCTCCTGATCGGCACATTCAGGGTTATCGCGCAGGCGCTGCATCTGCCAGGTCGTTTCCGCCCACCAGGTGCGTAACGTGGCACGGCTTTCGCTGTACACCGGTTTGTCGCCCTGGGTAATCACAAAGCGATCGCCGGCCTGTACGCTGCCGATGTGGTGCACATTGTCCGTCAGGCCATGCTGAGCAAACGCCTGTTGTACCGCTTCAAGCCGATCGGCCGTCACCTGGATCACCGCGCCCAACTCTTCGTTGAACAGCGCTGCCAGCGCGTCGTCGCCCAACCCTTGAATATCTACCTGTACACCGCAGTGGCCGGCAAACGCCATTTCCGCCAGCGTCACCAACAGGCCGCCGTCGGAGCGGTCGTGGTAGGCCAGCAGTGCGCGGTCGGCGACCAATTGTTGCATCGCGTTGAAGAAACCTGCCAGTTGCTCGACGTTACGCACATCGGCCGGTTTGTCGCCCAGTTGACGGTAAACCTGCGCCAGCGCAGTGGCGCCCAGCGCGTTATGGCCGTTACCGAGGTCAACCAGCAGCAATGCCGTGTCGCCCTTGTCGGTACGCAGTTGTGGCGTCACGGTGTGGCGAACATCTTCCACGCGGGCAAAACCAGTGATCACCAGGGACAACGGCGACGTCATTTCGCGCTGCTCGTTGCCTTCCTGCCAGCGGGTTTTCATCGACATTGAGTCTTTGCCCACCGGAATGGTGATGCCCAGCGCCGGGCAAAGCTCTTCGCCCACCGCTTTTACCGCTTCATACAGGCCGGCATCTTCACCCGGGTGACCGGCTGCCGCCATCCAGTTAGCGGAAAGTTTGACGCGCTTGAGCGAACCGATCTCGGTCGCCGCCAGGTTGGTCAGCGCTTCCCCCACCGCCAGGCGGCCGGAAGCGGCAAAGTCCAGCAGGGCAACCGGCGCGCGTTCGCCGATCGACATCGCTTCACCGTAGTAACTGTCCAGGCTGGCGGTGGTAACCGCGCAGTCGGCTACCGGGATCTGCCATGGCCCGACCATCTGATCGCGTGCCACCATGCCGGTCACGGTACGGTCGCCGATGGTGATCAGGAAGGTTTTCTCGGCAACTGCCGGCAGGTGCAGAACGCGTTTTACCGCATCGGCCAGAGTAATGTTGTCGCGCTGTACCGGCTGGCCTTTAGCCTGCAAACGAGTCACGTCGCGCGTCATCTTCGGCGTTTTGCCCAGCAGCACGTCCAACGGCATGTCGATCGGCTGGTTGTCGAAATGGCTGTCGTTCAGCGTCAAATGCTGTTCTTCGGTGGCTTCACCGATCACCGCATAAGGGGCACGCTCACGGCGGCAAATCTCGTCGAACTGCGCCATCTGCGCCGGGGCAATCGCCATCACATAGCGTTCCTGCGATTCATTGCACCAGACTTCCAGCGGGCTCATGCCCGGTTCGTCGTTAAGGATATCGCGCAGTTCGAAACGGCCGCCGCGGCCACCGTCGCTGACCAGCTCCGGCATGGCGTTAGACAAACCGCCCGCCCCCACATCGTGGATAAACAGAATCGGGTTCTGTTCGCCCAACTGCCAGCAGCGGTCGATCACTTCCTGGCAGCGGCGCTCCATTTCCGGGTTGTCGCGCTGTACCGAGGCAAAATCCAGATCGGCGTCGGACTGGCCGGAGGCCATAGAAGAGGCTGCGCCGCCGCCCAGACCGATGTTCATCGCCGGGCCACCCAGCACCACCAGTTTGGCGCCGACGGTGATTTCACCTTTTTGCACGTGATCGGCGCGGATGTTGCCGATACCGCCCGCCAGCATGATCGGTTTGTGATAACCGCGCAACTCGACGCCGTTATGGCTGTTAACCTGTTCTTCGTAGGTACGGAAGTATCCCACCAGCGCCGGACGGCCAAATTCATTATTGAACGCCGCGCCGCCCAGTGGGCCGTCGGTCATGATATCCAGTGCGGTTACGATGCGATCCGGCTTGCCAAAATCCTGCTCCCAGGGCTGCTCGAAGCCGGGAATGCGCAGGTTGGAAACCGAGAAGCCCACCAGACCGGCTTTGGGTTTGGCACCGCGACCTGTAGCGCCTTCGTCGCGGATCTCGCCACCGGAACCGGTAGCGGCACCCGGCCACGGGGAGATCGCCGTCGGGTGGTTATGGGTTTCCACCTTCATCAGGATATGGGCCTCTTCCTGATGATAGTCATACTGACCGCTTTGCGGCGCAGCGAAGAAACGGCCAACCTGCGAACCTTCCATCACGGCGGCGTTGTCTTTATAAGCCGACAGCACGTAATCCGGCGTCTGCTCGAAGGTGTTTTTGATCATTTTGAACAGCGACTTCGGCTGCTGTTCGCCGTCGATGATCCAATCGGCGTTGAAAATTTTATGACGGCAGTGCTCCGAGTTGGCCTGCGCGAACATATAGAGTTCGATATCCGTCGGGTTGCGCCCCAGCCCGGTAAAGGCATTCAGCAGATAGTCGATTTCGTCTTCGGCCAGCGCCAGACCGAGCTTGAGGTTAGCCTGTTCCAGCGCGCTGCGCCCTTCCCCCAGCATATCGATCGCCTGATAAGGCGCCGGCTGATGCTGAGCAAACAGCTGTTCTGCCTGTTGCAAGCTGCTGAAGACGGTTTCCATCATCCGGTCGTGCAGCAATGCGGCAAGCTGTTGCCACTGCGCTTCAGTCAGCGTCGGTGCCTTGACGTAAAACGCCAGACCGCGCTCCAACCGCACCACCTGCTTCAAACCGCAGTTATGGGCGATATCGGTGGCTTTGGAAGACCAGGGAGAAATGGTGCCCGGACGCGGTGTCACCAACAGCAGGCGACCTTCAGGGGCATGTTCGGCGAGAGAGGGACCGTACTTGAGCAGGCGCGTGAGCTTGCCGTGTTCTTCGGCATTGAGCGGTGCGCTAACATCGGCAAAGTGGACGTACTCGGCGTAGATATCACTGACCGGAAGTTGGGCGTCCTGACAGCGGGACAACAGTTTGGTAACACGAAAAGCCGACAAAGCGGGCGAACCACGCAGTATTTCCATAATCAAAGTTCTCTCGTCTTCGAAGCAACTGACTTCAGCACTTCATTGGGCGCAACAGGGGGAAAACGCGCGTCATTATAGAGAATCTGCGCGATAGACGAAACCGTTTGCGTAGCTATTATTGATAAAAGCTGTTCGCGCCATCGAATTGTCATAACGTATCAATAAAGTTGCACGCTGGCGTTTTGTTGCGCAAAATGCCCCGGCACTGGTGATTTAACCATAAGAAAAAGCGGGATGACAATCGGCAGTGCACCTGTGCCACCACTGGATAACTATTTGAAACGCCTTAAAATAAACTACATTCTAATCGGTGTTGTCACCCTGCTTCTGGCGCTCGCCCTGTGGCCCAATATTACCTGGCGCGGCGGCCAGGGCGGGCAACTCGAAGAGATCAAATCCCGCGGAGAGTTGCGTATCAGTACGCTAAACTCGCCGTTAACCTATTTCACCACCAAGCAGGGGCCAAGTGGTCTCGACTACGAGCTGGCGAAACGTTTCGCCAACTATCTGGGGGTGAAATTGGTGGTGATCCCGCATAAGAACATCAACGACCTGTTCGACGATCTGGACGATGACGATGCCGACCTGCTGGCCGCCGGCCTGATCTACAATCAGGATCGCCTCAGCCGCGCCCGAACCGGCCCGGCTTACTATTCCGTTTCCCAGCAGTTGGTTTATCGCCTGGGCACCGCACGCCCCAAAAGCTTTGCCGATATTAAAGGCAAGCTGGCGGTCGCCTCCGGCTCGGCACACGTCAGCACGCTGAAACAGCTCAAACAAAGTAAGTTCCCGGACCTCAGTTGGGAAGCTTCCAGCGATCTCACCTCCAAAGAGCTGCTCGAGCAGGTCGCCGACGGCAAACTGGATTACACCCTCGGCGACTCCGTGACCATCGCCCTGCTGCAGCGCATCCATCCGCAGTTGGCGGTGGCTTTCGACGTCACCGATGAAGAACCTGTTACCTGGTACCTGAAGCGCGGCACCGACGACAGCCTGTACGCGGCCATGCTGGATTTTTACAGCCAGATGGTGGATGACGGCACGCTGGCGCGGCTGGAAGAGAAATACCTCGGCCACGTGGGCAGTTTCGATTACGTTGATACCAAAACCTTCCTGTCGGCGATAGATTCGGTTCTGCCCACCTTCCGTTCGCTGTTTGAAAAATACGCCAGCGAGATCGACTGGAAGCTGCTGGCCGCCATTGCCTATCAGGAATCACATTGGAACCCGCAGGCCACTTCACCCACCGGCGTTCGTGGTCTGATGATGCTGACGCGGGCCACCGCCGACGGTCTGGGGGTTAACGATCGCCTCGATCCCGAGGAGAGCATTCAGGGGGGCGCACTCTATTTACAGCGGCTGATGGCCAAGGTGCCCGACACCGTGCCGGAAGATGAGCGTATCTGGTTTGCGCTGGCGGCCTACAACATGGGCTGGGGCCATATGCTCGACGCCCGCAAGCTGACCAAAATGCAAAAAGGCAACCCGGACAGTTGGGTCGACGTCAAACAGCGCCTGCCGATGCTCAGCCAGAAGCGCTACTACCCGCAGTTGACCTACGGCTATGCGCGCGGACGCGAAGCCTATAACTACGTGGAAAACATCCGCCGCTATCAGGTCAGCCTGGTGGGGTATCTGCAAGAAAGGGAAAGAAAGGCGGCGCAGGAAGCGGCCGAGCAGGCGGAGCTGGGGAAAGGCTATCCGGCGGTGGCGCCGGAGTTGGCACTTAACTTCTGATTATTCAGGGTCCTTATCTGCCTGCGCGCGTTGCGCTTGCTTCAACGCCTTTTGCTGTTCACGGCGCATGCGGAAAAAGTTGCTCAAGGTAGCTGCGCATTCATCGGCCAGCACGCCGGAGAGGATCTCCACCTGATGATTCATACCGGGATGGCGTAAAATATCCACCAGCGATCCCGCTGCCCCGGTTTTCACATCGGCAGCCCCGTAAACCAATCGACGAATGCGGCTATGCACCATCGCCCCCGCACACATCACGCACGGCTCCAGGGTCACGTACAAGGTCGCATTCAACAGGCGGTAATTCTGCAACACGGCCCCGCCCTGTCGCAGCGCCATGATTTCTGCATGCGCGGTCGGATCGTGGCGGCCAATCGGCCGGTTCCAGCCTTCGCCAATCACCTGATTGTCCAGTACCAACAGCGCCCCGACCGGCACCTCTCCCTCTTCCTGCGCACGCAGGGCCAGCCGCAATGCCTGACGCATCCAGTATTCATCGTTATATTCAGTCATTGCATCATTCCTCGTGCACTTTGCGGCGGGCATTATACACAGTAGGGGCGATGCTTGCTGCGCCTGTGTTAACCGGGGTGAATATATTTGTCCCCCAGAAAACGGCGGCAGTGCGACTTTCTATCGCTTGAAATTCAACCGGTATATACTTGTCTATTAACAGTGTTTTTCAAGGATAGAAAACATGAAATTCAGCAAGAAGAACGCCACCATCGTGCGCAAAGCACTGGACGGCTGGGTAGATGAAGGTGCGCTAACGGCGCAACAGCAGCAACAGCTGCTGCAACACGTTGAAGTACAGCCCTTCGACTGGCGACGGCTGGCACGTTATGCATTTCTCGCCGCGCTGGCTTCGCTGGTGATTGCCATAAGCAGCCTGTTCGCCGACAGCATGTTACTTTACCGCTTGGGTGAATTGTTCCGTTTCGATGCGCCGGTACGTATGATAATTGCCGCCATGTTAGCCGCTCTTTGCTATGTCTGGGCGCTGAACCGTCGCAGTCAACATCCGGAGAAACGCTATGGTAATGAAGCCGCCTTGTTCGTTGCCGTGCTGTTCACCGCCTGCGCCCTGTGGCAAATGGGGGTCTGGCTGGATAACGGCAGTGGCCGAGTTTCATTGCTGCTGATGTTCGCTGCGCTGCTGTATGGCGTAATTGGCTGGTGCGGCCGCTCAGGGCTGGTGTGGTGGTTTGCACTACTGTCGCTCGGCAACGCTTTTGGTGCCGAGACCGGCTATCTGTCCGGCTGGGGCGCTTATTGGCTGGGCATGAGTTTCCCGATTCGCTTTATCGCCTTTGGCGTGGTGCTGATCGCCGCGGCGCTGCTGTTGCAACCACTGCTCGCTCGCCGTGGACTGGAGCGAGTTTCGCTGGCGATGGGCTTGCTGTATCTGTTCATCGCGCTGTGGCTGTTGTCGATCTTTGGTAATTATGGCGATCTCGACAGCTGGTATAACGCACGCCAGATTGAACTGCTCCACTGGGGTCTGTTGTTCGGCATCGCCGCCGTCGGGTGCATCTGGCTGGGGCTGAAACGCGACGATGCCATGCTGCGTGGGTTTGGATTGACCTTCCTCGGTATTAACCTTTATACCCGCTTCTTCGAATTTTTCTGGAACGCCATGCCCAAGGCAATTTTCTTTGTGGTGCTCGGCCTGAGCCTATGGGCGCTGGGGCATTACGCGGAAAAAGTCTGGCAATTGGGCCGTAAGCCGCACGACCAAACCGATGATTGAACCCATGCGGTTTTAACGGTAAGAGTTGCTGCTGGGTTTGACTCTAATCGGGTTAAACCCACAAAGTGTAAATGGTTAAACTAAAACTAAATCAATCACCTGACCTAACCACCTTGATGTTGCGATAGATCATGATGACTTAATAATTAGCGGAGTAGTGTTTGAGGCAAGCAATAAAGCTTTTATCCAGGAGTGATTTATGGCTGCCTCAACTTTCTTTATCCCTTCCGTCAATATGATTGGCTCCGGCTGTCTGGACGAAGCGGCAAAGACCATGAAACAACAGGGGTTGCGCCGAGCGTTGATCGTGACCGACAAAGTGTTGAATAACATTGGCGTAGTGGCTCAGGTTCAACAGTTGCTGACCGCACAACAGATCGAAAGCTGCGTTTATGACGGCACTCACCCTAACCCCACCACGCTGAACGTGAAACAGGGACTGGCGCTGCTGCAGGAGCATCAATGCGACTGCGTGATCTCCCTGGGGGGCGGCTCACCGCACGATTGCGCCAAAGGCATCGCGCTGCTGGCCACCAACGGCGGCGACATCAAGGACTATGAAGGCGTAGACCGCTCTGCAAAACCGCAGTTGCCGATGATCGCCATCAATACCACCGCCGGCACCGCCTCTGAAATGACCCGTTTTTGCATCATCACCGATGAAGCACGCCACATAAAAATGGCGATTGTCGACAAACACGTTACGCCGATCCTGTCGGTAAACGATCCGCATCTGATGGCCGGGATGCCGAAAGGCCTGACCGCCGCCACCGGGATGGATGCCTTAACCCACGCGATTGAAGCCTACGTTTCCAGCGCCGCCAACCCGATTACCGATGCCTGCGCGTTGAAAGCCGTCACCATGATCGCCGAATCGCTGCGCGACGCAGTCGCCGACGGCAGCAATATGCAAGCGCGCGAAAATATGGCCTATGCCCAATTCCTGGCTGGGATGGCCTTCAACAACGCCTCTCTCGGTTATGTGCATGCGATGGCGCACCAGCTCGGCGGTTTCTACGATCTGCCGCATGGGGTGTGTAATGCGGTGTTGCTGCCACACGTGCAGGAATTTAACGCCAGCGTTTGTGCGTCTCGCCTGAAAGATATCGCCGCCGCCATGGGGCTGGATGTAAGCTACCTTAATGACCAGCAGGGTGCCGCGGCCTGTATTGCCGCCATTCGGTTACTGGCGCAAGACGTTGGCATCCCGGCCGGGCTGCGTGATTTGCAGGTGAAAGAACAGGATCTGGATACGCTGGCCACCAACGCGCTGAAAGACGCTTGCGGCTTCACTAACCCAATACAGGCCACTCACGCGCAGATTGTCGCCATTTTCCGCGCGGCAATGTAAGTCATCAAAAACGGCAAAGGGCGGAAAATCCGCCCTTTGGTTATTCCAACTGCTGCAGCTCACCCAGTTTACTGACTCGCCAGCGGTGCTCGCAGAAATACAACAGCGGGTTATCCTGCTTGCTGTCGCTATAGCCGCTATACAGCTTAAGCGGCGTGCCTAGACGTTGTTCCAACTGCGTCACTTTTTGGACTCCCAGGCAACGTAAAGCCAGCACCCAACCACCGTAACGCCGCAGGATGCGGCTGCCCACCAAGTGAATCTGCGGCAGAAAGGCCGAATCCTGATACACCTGCTCCACCAGCCGTTCCGGTGAACCGGTAATCAACCATACCTGCGCATCATGCGCCTCGAGGTACTGCCGCAAACGCATTTGCACCACCGGGAAAGCGGTCACCTTATTGCGGAAATAAGTCACAAAACGCTGCTCCAGCGCCTTTAACCTGGCCTCGGAACGCCCAAAGGTGATCGACCACAGCAGTACGCTCATTGGCCAACGGGCTGCACGGCCCATCACCAGCAGCGCCAACCCGACAACCGGCAGCAGCGGCACCACCAGCAGCAGATTCAACGGCAGATGGCGCAGCAAAAAACGCAAGAAACTGCCAAACATGTCTTCCTGATGCAGCGTGCCGTCCAGATCAAAGAACACCACGCGGCGGCCTTCCCCGGCCTGCTGGCTCTGTTTCTCGCTCAAGGGCTACTCCTCAGGATCGTTGAATCCCATTATCCAGGTGAAAATAAATCCAGCGGCAATGGTAATCACCAGGCCGGTCAGATACAACATCACCTTACCCGAGACGATGGTTAACGCCAAAGGTAAACCCGAGATGCCAAAGGTGATCACCGTTGCCACTTTCCAATAGCTGATCAGCGCACCGCCCACCGCACCGCCGAGACAGGCGGCAATAAAAGGTTTGCCCAGCGGCAGAGTGACACCAAAAATCAAGGGTTCGCCAATACCGAGAATGCCGACCGGCAACGCCCCTTTGATGACCTTTTTGAGGCGCGCATTGCGGGTTTTCATCAATACCGCCAACGCGGCCCCGACCTGCCCAACCCCGGCCATCGCCAAAATAGGCAATAACGGGTTGGAACCATGCGCCTGAACCAGTTCGACGTGGATCGGCACCAGGCCCTGATGCAAACCGGACAGCACCAGCGGCAGAAACAGCCCGGACAGCACCGCGCCCACCAGTAAGCCACCTTTGTCGATCGCCAGATTGGCGCCGTGGGCAATCACGTCTGAAATATAACCGCCCAACGGCTGCAGGATCACAATAGCCAGGGATGCGGTCACCAAGGTGGTGATCAGCGGGTTTAGGATCAGCTCTATCGACTCCGGCAGCCAGTTGCGCAGGCGTTTTTCGACCCAGCACATCAACGCCACCACCAACAGCACGGCAATCACCCCACCGCGCCCCGGCTGCAGCGCTTCGCCGAATAAAGTAATCTGCGCCAATGCCGGGCTTGAGAGAATCCCGGCCATCACACCGCCCATGGCCTGCGAACCGCCAAACACCCGTGCGGCGTTAACCCCCACCAAAATATTCATGATGGCAAACACCGCGCTGCCGAAAATGGCCAGCAGCCCGAGCACGTTGGGGTAATTCACCGCCAGTTCGCCGGCAATGTCCGGCCGCTTCAAGAGGTTGATGATGCCGGTAATCAGGCCAGAGGCGATGAAAGCCGGGATCAAAGGGATAAAGACATCGGCCAGCTTTTTCAGCGCACCGCTCATCGGCGCGGCATATTTCTGCTTGGCCTGCGCCTTGTTGCGGGCGATGTTGTCTCCGGCAGCCGCAACCGCAGGGGCCCCCGTGAGCAATGAACGCATCGCGTCCACCACTTTGGCGGCGGCGCCGGGCCCGACAATGAACTGATGCTGTTCGCCCTGTTTGATATAGCCTTTGACGCCTGGCAACTGCTTGAGCGCCGCCAGATCAAGGCGCTGCTCGTCGCTAACCTCGACGCGTACCCGTGTCATGCAGTTCTCCAGCCGGAGGATATTCCCTTCCCCACCAATGCCTGCCAGAATCTGTGTTGCCAGTGCCGTTGTTTTGTCCATCGCCCGCCCCAGGTGTCGTTAGCGCGTCAACGCCGCGCGTAAATAGCCGTCGTGCTGCTTTAAGCGCAACTGCGCCTCTTCAGCGTCAACGCCGGCCAGAATCATCAGGATTGCCGGTTTAACCTCAAAACCGGTCTGTGTCAGCGCCGCTTCGGCCTGACTGCGTTCAGCACCGGTGGCCTCTACCACGATGCGGCAGGCACGATCCACCAGTTTGACGTTGGTGGCTTTTACATCCACCATCAGGTTTTGGTAGACCTTCCCCAGTTTGACCATCGCCCCGGTCGACAACATGTTCAACACCAGCTTCTGCGCGGTGCCCGACTTCAGCCGAGTGGACCCCGTCAGGGCCTCTGGCCCCACTACCGGCGAAATCGCCACCTGCGCCTCATGGGCGATCGGTGAGTCCGGATTGCAGGAGATTGCCGCCGTCGGGCAGCCCAGTTGTCGCGCATAGCGCAGCGCACCAATCACATAAGGCGTGCGCCCGGAAGCCGCCAGCCCCACCACCATGTCGGTCGCGGTCAAATCCAGTGCGATAAGATCGGCTTCACCCAACGCCGCATCATCCTCCGCGCCTTCTACCGCTTTGAGCAACGCACCCGGACCGCCGGCAATCAACCCGATGACCATGCCGTGCGGCACGCCGAAGGTTGGTGGGCATTCAGAGGCATCCAACACGCCAAGGCGGCCGCTGGTCCCGGCACCGAGATAAATCAGCCGACCGCCCGCCTTCAATGCCGCCGCAGCCAGGTCCACTGCCTGTGCGATAGCCGGCAACACCTTTTCAATCGCCTCCGGCACCTTGCGGTCTTCCTGATTGAAGCAACTCACCATTTCCAACGTTGTCATCTCGTCGAGTCGAAGCGTGGCCGGGTTGCGGCTTTCGGATACTAATGCGCCTAAATTCATCTCTTCACCTTTGAATTTTTAATTCACAAACTGAAATCATTATTTGAATATTTTATTCAACAAAGCGAGCGCTTTTTGCTATTTTAAAGTCTCGCTCACAAAAAATTTTCACCGCGCGTTTTCGCCTCCCACGTGGCAGAATGGCCGCTGGCCTCAAGGGAAAAATGAATGAGTACCCTTCTTCGTATTCGCCAGATGTATCCAACGCTGGCTCAAAATGACCGCAAGCTGGCGGACTTTCTGCTGCATAACGCGGAGCAGGCACGCCATCTCAGTTCGCAGAAGCTGGCTCAACTGGCCGGTATCAGCCAGTCGAGCGTGGTGAAGTTTGCTCAGAAGATGGGCTACAAAGGTTTCCCGGCGCTAAAATTGGCGCTGAGTGAAACGCTAGCCCAGCCGCAAAAGGAACCTGTGGTCACGGTGCATAACCAGATCCTCAGCAGCGACTCGTTGAAAGCCGTCGGCGAAAAACTGTTGGTGGAAAAGCAGGCTGCACTGCGCGCCACGCTGGATATCAACAGTGAAGAGCGCCTGCATCAAGCGTTGGAAATGCTGCGTCAGGCGCGGAGGGTTATTTTATTGGGGATCGGCGCTTCCGGATTGGTCGCCAAGGACTTCTCATACAAGCTGTTGAAAATCGGCGTTATTGCCGTAGCCGAGCAGGATATGCACGTTCAGTTGGCGGCGGTTCAGGCGCTGGATAAGCGGGATTTATTGCTGGCAATTTCGTTCAGCGGTGAACGGCGGGAAATCAATCTGGCGGCGGAAGAAGCCCGCATTGCCGGCGCAAAAGTGCTGGCGCTCACCAGTTTTTCACCCAACGGCCTGCAGCAACGTGCCGATCACTGTTTATATACCATTGCCGAAGAGCCCAATACCCGCAGCGCTGCCATTTCTTCCAGTACCGCTCAATACGCCCTCACCGACCTGCTGTTTATGGCCTTAATTCAGCACGATCTCGATCGCGCCCCCGAACGCATCAAACACAGCGAACAATTAATGAAAAAACTCGTCTGAGCCGTATGGTGTCCGCGTCACAAACACCAAGGTATAAAAACGCAGCTTTTTTAGGTTCCGCACAGCGCCTTCGCATTTATCAGTCTGTTTGCCTAACAGGCAGGCATGGTAGCGACATATCCGCAGCTTCATACAGCAGCAACTGGTACGGGTGAGCGCTCCATCTTCAATGGTCAGGAAATGGTTGATTTCGATCAGTTGGCCAATGACCCGCCAGAGTTATTATGACGGCCATCTCAAGGGGTGAGCGCTCTGCAGCAACGCATTGGCGGGCGCCGGTGGAAAAACGCCTAATAAAATGGGTTTTATGATAGATTGCGCGCCTGTTCGTGTGCACCGATTAAAAGATAACTGAAATGGCACTGCTGATTACCAAAAAATGCATCAACTGCGACATGTGCGAACCGGAATGCCCAAATCAGGCCATTTCGATGGGCGATGATATCTACCAGATCGATACAGATCGCTGTACCGAATGCGTCGGTCATTACGATATCCCAACCTGCCAGCAGGTGTGCCCGATCGACAACACCATTATCGTCAATCCAGAGCACCGCGAAACCAACGAACAGCTGTGGGACAAATTTGTGGTGCTGCATCATGCCGATCGGCTGTGACACAGAAATTCAGATCGACAAGGGCGCCAACAGGCGCCCTTTTTTTCATCGCCGATCGCCGGCTTACCCTTCGATAATCACCGTCGCGCAAGCATAACGGCGTTCATCTGCCAGCGAAACGTGAATGGAGGTCACCCCCATTTGCTGCGCCAGCTCGGCGGCGCGAGCATGCAAGCGGATATTCGGCTTGCCGAGACCGTCGTTGAACACTTCAAACTGATTAAACGCCAATCCGTTTCGTATCCCGGTGCCGAAGGCCTTGGCGGCAGCTTCTTTCACTGCAAAACGCTTGGCAAGAAAGCGCACCGGCTGCTGATGCTGCTGATACACTTCCCATTCGGCATCGCTCAGTACGCGACGCGCCAGGCGATCGCCGCTGCGCTCTACGACCGCTTCGATGCGCGCCATTTCAACGATATCGGTGCCCAGCCCCAGTACGGCCATTAGCGACGCGCTTCACGCATCAGCAGTTTCATATCCGTCACCGCCGCCGGCAGGCCGCACATGACCGCCTGGCCGATAATCGCATGACCGATATTCAGCTCATGCATTTCCGGCAGGGCCGCGATCGGCTGAACGTTATGGTAAGTCAGGCCGTGGCCAGCGTTGACCTTCAGACCTTTCTCTGCGGCGTAGGTGGCGGCAACGGCGATACGATGCAGCTCGGCTTTGACCGCCAGTTCGCCTTCAGCTTCCGCATAAGCGCCGGTATGAATTTCAATGTAAGGGGCGCCCACCGCGACCGCTGCATCAATTTGGCGATGATCGGGATCGATAAACAGCGAAACCAGAATACCGGCCTGCGCCAAGCGTTCAACGGCGATGGCCATTTTTTCCTGCTGCCCGGCAACGTCCAGCCCACCTTCGGTCGTCACTTCTTCGCGTTTTTCCGGTACCAGACAGCAAAAGTGCGGTTTCAGCTCAACGGCGATATCCACCATTTCATCGGTCACGGCCATTTCCAGATTCATGCGCGTCTGGATGGTCTGGCGCAAAATGCGAACGTCGCGATCGGTGATATGACGGCGGTCCTCACGCAGGTGCACCGTGATTCCGTCAGCCCCTGCTTGCTCGGCAATAAATGCCGCCTGAACCGGATCCGGATATTGGGTTCCGCGCGCGTTACGTAACGTGGCGATGTGATCGATATTGACGCCCAGCAGCAAATCAGCCATGACAACCCTCTAAAAAACGATTTTCAGTGGCGGTAGTTTACACGCGGGTGCAGTAGCGCAAAAGGAGAAAAGGTCAGGCGTCGTCGACCGGCGTATCCGGCTGTTTACGGACAAACTGACGGAACAGCTCGCGGCTCTTGAGCGGCTTACCGCCCAGGTAGGGTTTTAGCGCCATGCGGGTAAAACGCTTGGCGGCACGCAAGGTTTGCACATCAGGGAACTGACGCTCCGCCAGCGCGCGTAATTCGCGGCCGGTAAAGCTGTAGTGATCCACCACCAGACTGGCGATAAAGCCTTTTTCCTCACGATAGCGGTAGGTCATGCCATCATCGACCGGCAGACCGCTGCCGGCGCAGTGCAGGAAGTCCAGACCGTAACCCAGGTGATTCAGCAAGGCCAATTCGAACTGGCGCAGTGCCTGCTCCGGCGAAACGTCTTCTGCCGCCAGCGCCTGCAAACATTGCAGATAGTCGAAGAACAATACCGAGTAATTGGCTTCCTGCTCAAGCACCCGTGACAGCAGCTCATTCACGTAGAGGCCGCTGTACAGCATCATGCCGCTGAGAGGTAAACCTAGGGACACCGCTTCGGCGTTACGCAGCGTTTTGACTTCGCCACGACCGCCCCAGCGTACTAACAGAGGGGTAAAGGGCTGCAGACAACCCTTCAGATTAGAACGACGGCTGCGCGCGCCTTTTGCCAGCAAGCGCACCCGTCCATGACCTTCCGTGAACATATCCAGCATCAGGCTGGTTTCACTGTACGGTCGTCCATGCAGGACGAAAGCGCGCTCCCAGCCGTCCATTGGAGAGGTTATTTCAGATCGTCGGTATAGCCCAGGCTACGCAACGCACGTTCGTCGTCCGCCCAGCCCGATTTCACTTTCACCCACAGTTCCAGATGCACTTTGGTTTCAAACATCTGTTCCATGTCCTGACGGGCTTCGATACCGATGGTTTTGATCTTCGCACCCTTGTTGCCGATGACCATTTTCTTCTGGCCTTCGCGCTCAACCAGGATCAGACCGTGCACGTTGTAACCACCGCGCTCGTTCGGCACAAACTGTTCGATCTCAACCGTCACCGAGTAAGGCAACTCTTCACCCAGGAAACGCATCAGCTTTTCACGGATGATTTCCGACGCCATAAAACGCTGAGAACGGTCGGTGATGTAATCGTCCGGGAAGTGGTGTTCCGCTTCCGGCAATACCTTGCGCGCGATAGCGGCGATGGTATCGACATTCATGCCTTTCTCCGCAGAGATTGGCACCACATCGAGGAAGTTCATCTGTTGACTGAGGAACGCAATGTGCGGCAACAGCTTGGACTTGTCGGTGACGTTGTCGACTTTGTTGATCGCCAGCACAACCGGGCATTTCAGGCTGCGCAGTTTGTTGACCACCATTTCATCGTCGGCGGTCCAGTTAGTGCCTTCAACTACGAAGATCACCAGCTCGACGTCGCCGATTGAGCTGCTGGCGGCGCGGTTCATCAAACGGTTGATGGCGCGCTTTTCTTCGATGTGCAGACCCGGGGTGTCGACGTAGATCGCCTGATAGGCGCCATCGGTGTCTATACCCATAATGCGGTGACGGGTCGTCTGCGGTTTACGCGAGGTGATGGAGACTTTTTGCCCCAGCAGTTGGTTCAGCAACGTGGATTTGCCCACGTTGGGACGACCGACTATCGCAATAAAACCACAGTATTGTTTTACTTCGCTCATTCAAGCTCCAGATTTTTCAGCGCTTGTTCCGCTGCCGCCTGCTCGGCTTTACGACGGCTTGAGCCGGTACCCATCACGGGTTCGCTCAAACCACTCACCTGACAGTGGATAGTAAACTCCTGATCGTGCGCCTCACCGCGAACCTGCACCACCAGATAAGAAGGTAATGGCAGATGACGACCTTGCAAAAACTCCTGTAAACGGGTTTTGGGGTCTTTCTGCTTATCACCGGGGCTGATTTCGTCCAACCGGCTGCGATACCAGTCCAAAATCAGTCGTTCAACAGTTTGAATATCGCTATCCAGGAACACGCCGCCAATTAAAGCTTCCACCGTATCCGCCAGGATTGATTCGCGGCGGAATCCACCACTTTTCAACTCACCCGGCCCGAGGCGAAGACATTCGCCCAGATCGAACTCGCGCCCCATCTCCGCCAGCGTATTGCCGCGCACCAGCGTGGCACGCATGCGGCTCATATCACCCTCGTCTACGCGAGGAAAACGATGATAGAGCGCATTGGCGATGACAAAACTAAGAATAGAGTCACCCAGAAACTCAAGACGTTCATTGTGTTTACTGCTGGCGCTACGGTGAGTTAACGCTTGCAGTAAGAGCTCCTGCTGTTGAAAAGTGTAGCCCAGCTTCCGCTGTAGCCTATTTATTACGATGGGGTTCATGAGTTACCAATAGATCAAGAATGCGTCAAAAACTTGCAGCATACGGAACAGGCCTGCTTCGCCGAAAGCCAATCCAAAGCTGTTTCGTTTGCAGTGGCTCCCAACAGGGAGCCAACTTTTTATCGCTCGAGCCGGTATTCTACAACGAGTGGAAATATAATGCTGCGTTTATAGACGCCTGATTAATGAATTCCACCGATGCGGCTAAATCTTACGCCGGTAGGCCATTCGCCTTCCTGCTTTTCAAAACTCATCCAGATAGCCGTGGCTTTACCCACCAGATTTTTCTCCGGCACGAAGCCCCAGTAACGGCTGTCGGCGCTGTTGTCGCGGTTATCACCCATCATGAAGTAATGACCCGCCGGCACAACCCATTCCGCCAACTGTTTACCCGGCTGCTGGTAGTAAGCGCCCACCTGATCCTGCGTGCCTGGCACGGTCAGAATATGGTGAGAAACCGAGCCCAGCGTCTCTTGGCGTTCACGCAGACGGATACCGCCCTGCGGCACGTTGTCGCTCAACGGGATCTGGTAAAAGCCATTGCTGGCTTCGCCCATACCGCTGCGGCTGAACAATTGAACAAAGTCGCTTGGCTGCGCATCGTTGTAAGTCACCGCTAACGCGGTATCGCATGACTGACCGCTATTACAGGATGGCTGAACGGTTACGCGCTTATTGACCGGATCGTAACTTACACGGTCGCCCGGCAGGCCGACTACGCGCTTGATATAATCCAATTTAGGATCCAGCGGATATTTAAATACCGCAATATCACCGCGTTTCGGATGGCCGGTTTCAATTAGCGTGGTCTGGGTAATAGGATCTTTAATGCCGTAGGCATATTTCTCCACCAGAATAAAATCGCCAATCAACAACGTCGGCATCATTGAACCGGACGGGATCTGGAAAGGTTCGTAAATAAACGAACGCACCACGAAGACCAGCAGCAACACCGGGAACACCGACGCGCCGGTTTCAATCCAACCCGGTTGTTTCGCCACTTTGGCCAGCGTTTTATCGTCCACGGCACCCGCAGTTTGTGCATTCACCGCCGCAATCTTGGCCCGGCGGGCAGGCGCCCATCTAAAGCGCTCAAAGGCCCAAATGATCCCGGTTGCCAACGTTGCCAGCGCCAGGATCAGGGCAAACATATTCGCCATGCAAACTCCCTAGTTACGCGAACTTATCGCTCTTACTTACTGTCTTTGCCAACGTGCAGAATGGCCAGGAACGCTTCTTGCGGCAACTCTACGTTACCGACCTGCTTCATACGTTTCTTACCGTCTTTCTGTTTCTGCAACAGCTTCTTCTTACGGCTAACGTCGCCGCCGTAGCATTTTGCCAGAACGTTTTTACGCAGCTGTTTCACCGTGGAGCGCGCGATGATATGGGTGCCGATCGCCGCCTGAATGGCGATGTCGAACTGCTGACGAGGGATCAGCTCTTTCATCTTCTCCACCAGCTCGCGGCCACGGTATTGCGCATTGTCGCGGTGAGTAATCAGCGCCAGCGCATCCACACGCTCGTTGTTGATCAGCACGTCGACACGCACCATGTCAGAGGTCTGGAAGCGCTTGAAGTTGTAATCCAGCGACGCATAACCGCGTGACGTAGACTTCAGACGGTCGAAGAAGTCGAGTACCACTTCCGCCATCGGGATTTCGTAAGTCAGCGCAACCTGATTGCCGTGATAAACCATGTTGGTTTGCACGCCGCGTTTTTCGATACACAGCGTGATGACGTTACCCAGGAATTCCTGCGGCATCAGCATGTGGCACTCGGCGATCGGCTCACGCAGCTCTTCGATATTGTTCAGTGGCGGCAGCTTGGACGGGCTATCAACGTAAATCGTCTCTTTGCTGGTAGTTTCCACTTCATACACTACCGTCGGTGCGGTGGTGATCAGCTCCAGATCGTATTCACGTTCCAGACGTTCCTGGATGATCTCCATGTGCAGCAGGCCGAGGAAGCCACAACGGAAGCCGAAGCCCAGCGCGGTGGAGCTCTCTGGCTCATAGAACAGGGAGGCGTCGTTCAGGCTCAGCTTGCCCAACGCATCGCGGAAGGACTCATAATCGTCGGAGCTGATCGGGAACAGGCCTGCATAAACCTGTGGCTTCACTTTTTTGAAGCCCGGCAAGGCTTTGTCCGCCGGCTGGCGCGCCAACGTCAGGGTATCACCCACCGGCGCACCGAGGATGTCTTTGATTGCGCAGACCAACCAGCCTACTTCGCCACAGTTCAACACGTCGCGATCGACACGCTTCGGCGTGAAGATACCCAGACGATCGGCGTTGTAGGTTTGGCCGGTGCTCATGACTTTAATCTTGTCGCCCTTGCGCATGGTGCCGTTTTTAACGCGCACCAGGGAAACTACGCCCAGGTAGTTATCGAACCAGGAGTCGATGATCAGGGCCTGCAGTGGCGCATCCGGATCGCCTTGCGGCCCCGGGATATCGCGCACCAGGCGTTCGAGCACTTCCGGCACGCCAACACCGGTTTTGGCGGAACAACGCACCGCGTCGGTCGCGTCGATGCCTACAATATCTTCAATTTCCTGCGCGGCGCGGTCAGGATCGGCAGCCGGCAAGTCAATTTTGTTCAGTACCGGCACCACTTCCAGATCCATATCCAGCGCGGTGTAACAGTTAGCCAGAGTCTGAGCTTCTACGCCCTGCCCGGCATCGACCACCAGCAGCGCGCCCTCACAGGCGGCCAGTGAGCGCGAAACTTCGTAAGAGAAGTCAACGTGCCCTGGGGTGTCGATAAAGTTGAGCTGATAGGTTTGACCGTCCTGCGCTTTATAATCCAGCGTGACGCTCTGCGCTTTGATGGTAATACCGCGCTCGCGCTCCAGATCCATAGAATCGAGCACCTGCGCGGCCATTTCACGTTCGGTCAAGCCACCGCAAATTTGAATGATGCGGTCGGACAGCGTCGACTTACCGTGGTCAATGTGGGCAATAATGGAGAAATTTCGTATATGCTTCATTATAAAAGTTTTTCTGCCTTGGTATTTCTGAATTACTCGCCTATAGAAACCCGCATGGACCTAAAGCGACAGTGAATGGGTTCGGCCGTCTTGCGCCTGAATCGCTGCATTCTACATGTCACAACACTGAAAACCTAGCGATCGGTGCAGTGAAGGCATTCTATTATGTGCACTTTAATGTTACAGAGCGCCCCGGGTTATGAAAGCCGATGTTAACAAAACTCAGCGTGCTCACAACACCGAGTTGCAACAGCCGTTGCCCTCCGCATTTCTTTCACCGCCATCGGCGGGATCCGGCAGTAATACATAACCGCCAATAACGCAATAAACCCTCTCCGAGTTATTGATTAAATAATATCTGGATCAATATCTTAGAATTGCAGTCTCCCCCTTCGGCTTTAGGAAAAACCCCATATACGCCTCCCGGTAGCTTCTATAGAAATGAAGGTGAACACCGTGACAAAACATAATTCAGGGCACTACATCGGCATGCCCACCGGGGTTCACCAGCATATCTCTACGTATTGATTGGAAGGTGCAAAATGATCGATAAAGGGCAAATGCTGAGCCGGCACGATTTTTCTAAGGTCAATTGGGGCATTCTGACGGCAGCGGCGCTGCTGTTAACCATTGGTGCGGCGCTGCTGTTGCTGCCGCTGCTGAGCCATATGGATGAAAATGCAATACTGACCCTACTGCAAACCGGCGCAGCCACTATTGTACTCGGCTGTATTCTTCTGGCGCTACGCCACTATCTGCGGCCAGCGGTGACTTACCGTCTGTACGAACATGGCGTTAGGGTGATTAACCAACATAGTCACAAAGAACGCTTTATCCCCTTTGAAAAAATTGGGGATATTTATCGTTTTCGCGGCGGGCGACTGTTTGGCGGGCTATTCGACGTAATGGCATTTCGTGCCTCGGCTGAACACCCCTGGTACCCGGTGTTCAGCAACCTGTCTCACTCCTGGCGGCTGGCTGATACCATTATTAATCAGCAGATCCAGCAACGTGGGCCACTGGCGCTGAATGCGTTGTATCAGGGGGAAGTGCTGTCGTTTCACTATCTCAGCTGCGGAGCTCGCTGGCTGAATCATTTATTGCCCGGAAACCGACAAGGAAAACAGGTTCAAACGCTGCAGTTGAGCGCAACGGCGGTTATCACGGCACAAGGATCAATCCCGATTGAACAGATCCGTGAACTCGAGAATAATCCACGACGTGGCACCATTCGACTGCTGGATAACCAGGGGAATGCGTTGTTTACGATAGGGTATTTTTCGCTGCTCAGCGCAGACCTGTTTGTCGCACTGTTAGAGCATATGATCTACAGCCGCATCCCCGCCTACCATAACCGGCGGTGACGCGGCCGAAGTTTTAACGCAGAGGTTCGTTTTCCGTCTGCAGGCGCATGGCCCCAGGCGGTAAACCAATTTGCAAAACGACAGGTTGGTAATTAGCTTGCTCGCCGAGACGATGAGCCAGACCACGCGCCAGAATAAAAGCCAGGCCACCGCCAAGCAATGCACCGAGCGCGGCAGAAGCGTCAGTACCCAGCCAGTATTGCAACAGGCTGCCACCCAGCATCATTCCCACCAGCGGCGTCAGATAAACCAGCATCGCTGAACGCAGCAAGCTGCCTTCTGCAATGCCTACTTCGACGCGTTGACCCGGCTCGAGCGGCTGCTCAATGCGTACCTGCAGTTGGTGTTCGGTTTCCGGCACCAATTCGTTTAACGCGCGCGCACCGCATCCAGAGCGAGCTGTGCAGCTGCCGCATCCGGCTTTAGGTTCACAACGCAACAGCGCCACGCCCTGTTGCCACGAGACGACCGTGGCCCACTCTTTCATCATTGTGGTGATACCTTGAAGGAAATACTGTCTGCAATACGTTTGGCCGTTGCCGGCGGCAATTCGCCAACAATGGTAATCTCATTGCCGTTACGCACTTCGGTTTGAATCGTGCGTCGACCCTGACGATAATACTGCTGGCCCGCACCGCTGCCCGCAGGGCTGATATTGACCGAGAAGCTGAATAAACCATCGCTGTAAAGCCGTGACTCTACCGGCTCTGTCACATTCGGCAGTTTACGGCGATTACGCGCCACCTCGTCCACCCCAGCCGGTAACCAGCCCGTGCTCCAGCTCAGCTTGATTTTATCTACCGCAGGCAGCGACAGCAATGGTGGCAGGTTAGCTTTGATCAGCCCTTCCATCACGCCCTGCACTTGCGGCCCGACCACGAACGAAATCACCCGATATTGCTCCAGCGTTTCACCGTCGCGATCGATCAGATCCACCCGCAGTGGCAGCTTGGTATCTTCGTCCATCCAGACTATATAGCTATAGCGTGAGCCATCACGCGCAACCACGCGAATCACTTCGCAGGGACGATCGGAAATACGGGTGCTGCCAACGGAGATGAAATCGTAATATTTCGCCAGGCGGCTGAAATCGGCATAAACAATCGCCGGCAACGCATCGACGATATGATCGCCGGACAGCGTAAAGGGTTCCAAACCGGGTTCGAAATAGCTGATCCCGCCGCCGCGCTGTAACACTTCACGACGTGGACCATCCATATGCAGCAGTTGACCGAGCGGCAATTGATCGATCACCGCATGACGATAACGCAGCGATTCAATCCCCTGCTTGCTGATGCTGATATAGGCGAGTTCATAATTGAGCGAACGGCTGGCACTGCTCATCTGTTGCAACAACGCCCCGGACGCAGTGGGCTGCGCCGGGGCGATGCTTGAGTAGAGCAGGCTGCCCGTCAATAGACAGACGGAGAACCAAATTTGCTTCATTACTGCTGTTGCATTCCTAAAGACTGAGTTCCGGGAACCTGAACAGCAGCCTGCTGTGGTGTGCTTTGCTCAAGCTGCAGCTGATCAGAATGCAAACGACGTTGCAACTCATAATCTTGCAGCATAGCGTTAATGCGTTTGCGCTGTTCCTGCACCTGCTGCTGTTGTCCGCTGCCGGTAGAGAAACTGTCTGCCGGTACACCAAGGCTAACCGGTGACGCCTGCCCCATGATTGGCAATGTGGTGAATGCAGGTGATTCTGCAGCACCCGATTGCGCAGCCGGCTGATTGTACTGCTGTACGCCGACAATCACCGCTAACGACACGCAGGCCGCCATGCCAATCTGTGTGATCTGGCTGGCCCAAGGACGAACTTTGTCCCAGAACGGCATTTTTTGCCAGGTATGCGGTTGCGGCTGAGACTCAGGCACGGCAGAAGGAACCAAACGTGCGGGTTCTTTCTCAAGTGCAGCAGCAACACGATCTGCGATATCGAAATGCATGACTTGCCCGATATCACCCCGTAGTGTGTCACGTATCAGGTGATAGCTCTGCCAGCTTTGTTGAAGCGCCCTGTCTTTAGACAATGAACTCAGTAGCTCGCTGTCGAGCGATTCTCCATCCATCAGAGCGGAAAGCTTTTCTTTCTGCATGCCTAAGTACCCTTCCTGTGTCCGCCATTGCTAACGTTGAATCAGCGGTTGAACTTTATTATCGATAGCCTCCCTGGCGCGGAAAATACGCGAACGTACGGTTCCGACCGGGCAATCCATGATGGCCGCTATCTCTTCGTAGCTTAGACCATCCAGCTCCCGCAGGGTAATCGCCATGCGAAGATCCTCAGGGAGAGACTCAATGGTACGGAAAACTATCTGTCTCAGCTCTTCTGACAACATTAAGTTCTCAGGGTTCGAAATTTCTTTCAGTGCACCCGCACTTTCGTAATTTTCGGCGTCGTTGGCATCCACATCGCTGGATGGCGGACGACGGCCCTGAGCAACCAAATAATTCTTTGCCGTGTTCACGGCAATTCGATACAACCAGGTATAGAAAGCGCTATCCCCACGGAATGATTCCAGTGCGCGATAGGCTTTAATAAACGACTCCTGCACCACATCCGGCACATCGCCCTGCGGTACATACCGGGAAACCAGACTCGCAACTTTATGCTGGTAACGAATTACCAGTAAGTTAAACGATTTCTGATCGCCCTTTTGGACCCGCTCAACCAGAACTTGATCCGTTAACTGCTCGCTCATCCGAGGTAAACTCTCCCCAAATCCGTCTCCACGCGTAAAATTGTACTGCCAGCCATACATTATTTTCCTGAGCAAGCACTCGCTTGGAGTTCATACAGAACGCGAAGTTCCGTATTGCCATTGTTTTTTATGTTGATGTCACCCATCCGTGGCTTTTGCCCGGACAATTAGGCTAACATGAATTTCACTCTTCTTCTGCACACATCATACGTTATGCAACCATCATCTGAACATGTTAGCGATGTACTGATCGTCGGCAGCGGTGCTGCGGGCTTGTCACTGGCGTTGCGCCTGGCGCAGCATTGCAAGGTTACCGTACTCAGCAAGGGGCCGCTCAACGAAGGCGCCACATTCTATGCCCAAGGCGGGATCGCCGCGGTTTTCGATGAAACGGACAGTATTGCCTCACACGTTGATGACACTTTAATTGCCGGAGCCGGCCTGTGTGACAGAGACGCCGTTGAGTTTATCGCTGGCAATGCCCGCCACTGCGTGCAGTGGTTGATTGACCAAGGGGTCTTGTTCGACACCGAAGTCAACGCTCAGGGCGAAGAGCATTACCACCTGACGCGGGAGGGGGGGCACAGCCACCGCCGTATCCTGCATGCCGCTGATGCTACAGGTAAAGAAGTAGAGACCACACTGGTAGGGAAAGCAAGCGCCCACCCCAATATTTGCGTGATGGAACGCCGCAATGCGGTCGATCTGATCACCTCCAACAAAATCGGCCTGCCGGGCACCCGCAGAGTCGTCGGCGCCTACGTCTGGAACCGCGAGCTGGAGCAGGTAGAAACCTATCGTGCCAAAACGGTGGTGCTGGCAACCGGCGGTGCAGCCAAGGTGTATCAATACACCACCAACCCGGATATCTCTTCCGGAGATGGTATCGCCATGGCCTGGCGCGCAGGATGCCGGGTCGCCAACCTCGAATTTAACCAGTTTCACCCGACCTGCCTGTTCCACCCGCAGGCACGTAACTTCCTGCTGACCGAAGCCTTGCGCGGTGAAGGGGCTTATCTGAAGCGCCCGGACGGCAGCCGCTTTATGCCCGATTTTGACCCACGAGGCGAACTGGCACCACGCGATGTCGTTGCCCGCGCCATCGACCACGAAATGAAGCGCCTGGGTGCGGACTGCATGTATCTGGATATCAGCCATAAACCGGCTGAATTCATTACTCAGCATTTCCCGATGATCCATGAAAAACTGCTGACGCTGGGTTTCGATCTGACTACGCAACCTATCCCTATCGTACCTGCCGCGCACTACACCTGCGGCGGCGTAATGGTCGATCAGCATGGTCGTACCGATCTGGACGGGCTGTATGCCATTGGCGAAGTCAGCTATACCGGCCTGCATGGCGCCAACCGCATGGCGTCCAACTCTCTGCTGGAGTGTTTGGTTTACGGCTGGTCAGCGGCAGAAGACATCATGATGCGCCTGCCGTTTATCAAGCTGGCGAAACAGCTGCCGCAATGGGATGAGAGCCGCGTGGATGACGCTGATGAACGAGTGGTCATTCAGCACAACTGGCATGAGTTGCGGCTATTTATGTGGGACTACGTGGGTATTGTGCGCACCACTAAACGGTTGGAGCGTGCACTGCGCCGCATCAATACGCTGCAGGCGGAAATTGATGAGTACTACGCCAACTTCCGTATCTCCAACAATTTGCTGGAGCTGCGAAATCTGGTGCAGGTGGCGGAATTGATCGTACGCAGCGCCATGGCGCGTAAGGAAAGCCGTGGGTTGCACTTTACGCTGGACTATCCGGATATGCTGCCGGAAGCGCTTCCGACCATACTGCAACCCTAGCAGCGACACCGCAAGGGCGCCCACTGTGGCGCCCTTTTCATTTCAATAGAACAAGTAGAAATCGGTAATCAAACGGCGGAACGCCTCGGTGTAACTGCCATCAGCCAGCTTGATCGCCAGGCTTTGCGCCGCTTTTTCTTCCGTCGGTTGACGGGTCAGAGCCAGCAGCACGCGATGCAACGGCGTATCAGCACGATCGCTGACGTTCAGCCGTTGCGCAGTATGCCATCCACGGCGTTGTGCATTACTTTCAAAGGCCTCACCAATATCATGCGGCAGCACTACGCAAAAATTCCCCTGTGGGGCAATCAACCGTTCCGCGCTTTCCAACAAAGCATCGTGGGTAAGCGTTTCAGTATAACGCGCGTTGTGACGAGCCTGGTCCCGGCAGGCGACAGCCGGCTCAAAATATGGCGGGTTGCTGACGATCAGGTCGTATTGGCCGGCATGGTGCTGGGCATAATAATGAATGTCCTGCGCATGCACCTGGATACGCTCAGGCCAAGGCGATTCCTGCACGTTGTCACGCGCCTGCGCGGCGGCAGCCTCGTCCAGCTCCACGGCGTCAATCAGCACGGACTCGGCTGAACGCTGTGCCAACATCAGCGCGATCAGTCCGCTACCGCTGCCGATATCCAGCACGCGTTGCGCCTGCGCCAAGGGCGCCCATGCGCCGAGCAGCACGCCATCGGTGCCCACCTTCATTGCACAGCGATCGTGAGCAACAAAAAACTGCTTAAAGGTAAAACCACCGCGACGCGGGGTGAAATTTGCTTTCGATTGAGTACTCACAATAACCACCTGAAGACAAAACTGGCGTAGCATAAGGCAATCTGATTTTTGGGAAAAGAGATGCTTTCCGCTTAAATAGGTGAAGAACGCGGCCAACCCGTCTATAATCGGCGCCCCAAGTAGAGGTAGACCATGACAGTAACCAATTTTTCCGAACTCGAACTCGATGAACGCCTGATAAACGCCCTGCGCGATAAAGGCTACGAACGCCCAACCGCCATTCAAGCCGAGGCGATCCCGCCTGCGATGGATGGGCGCGACGTATTGGGTTCGGCGCCAACCGGCACCGGCAAGACCGCGGCATTTTTGCTGCCGGTATTGCAACATCTGCTCGACTTCCCACGTAAGAAGTCCGGCCCACCGCGCGTACTGATCCTGACTCCGACGCGCGAGCTGGCGATGCAGGTAGCCGATCAGGCTCGTGAACTGGCTGCTCATACTTCGCTGGATATCGCCACCATTACCGGCGGCGTCGCCTATATGAACCACGCGGAAGTCTTCAGTGAAAACCAGGACGTGGTGGTCGCGACCACCGGCCGCCTGCTGCAGTATATTAAAGAAGAAAACTTCGACTGCCGCGCAGTAGAGACGCTGATCCTCGATGAAGCCGACCGCATGCTCGACATGGGCTTCGCGCAGGACATCGAAACCATTTCCGCCGAGACCCGCTGGCGTAACCAGACCCTGCTGTTCTCCGCGACGCTGGAAGGCGATGCCATCCGCGAATTCGCCGAACGCATTCTGAAAGAACCGGTAGAGGTCGAAGCCGATCCGTCACGCCGCGAACGTAAAAAGATCCTGCAATGGTACTACCGCGCCGACGACGTACAGCATAAAACCGCCCTGTTGGTGCACTTGCTGCAGCAACCGGACGTGCAGAAATCCGTTATCTTCGTGCGCAAACGTGAGCGTGTGCATGAGCTGGCCGGCTGGCTGCGCGAGGCTGGCATCAACACCTGTTACCTCGAAGGCGAAATGGTGCAGGCCAAGCGCAACGAAGCGGTAAAACGTATGATGGACGGCCGTGTGAACGTGCTGGTCGCAACCGACGTTGCTGCGCGAGGTCTGGATATCCTGGATATCACCCACGTGTTCAACTTCGACATGCCGCGCACCGCAGATACCTATCTGCACCGTATCGGCCGTACCGGTCGTGCCGGGCGCAAGGGCACCGCAATTTCGTTGGTTGAAGCACACGACCACCTGCTGCTGGGCAAAGTGGGCCGTTATCTGAACGAACCGCTGAAAGCACGCGTGATCGATGAACTGCGTCCATCAACCAAAGTGCCAAGCGAAAAGAGCAACGGCAAGCCTTCGAAGAAGGTACTGGCCAAACGCGCGTCAGACAAAGAAAAGAACAAAGAAAAAGCCAAGGTGAAAGTACGTCATCGCGATGCGAAAAACGTAGGCAAACGCCGCCAGCCAAAGGCCAAGCCTGAGGGCAGCGGCGCGAAGTAATACCGCCGCAGTGAATAAAAACCGCCTCCTTTTCCGCAGGCGGTTTTTTTATGCCCCGTTACTGCTGTCCGTATTGCGCCGCCTGTTGATGGGCTTTCAACCAGGCGTTCAGTTGACGATAGCGATCGCGCATTTCTTCATTCTGCAATGCCGTCGGCGTCTGCGATAAATAGAACTGGAAGGCCACGCCTTGCTGATTGCGCGCTTTGGCGTCCGCCCCCGCCTGCAACAGCATCAGCGCCAACTGCGGCGCATTGATTTTTGCCGCCAAGTGCAAAGGCGTATCCCCCAGCCGATCGCTAAGGGTGACATCGGCACCGGACACCAACAGCAGCCGTACTTGCTCCTCCCGCCCCGCCAAGACTGCCGCTGCCAGCGGCGTAGCACCGGTCACCGCATTGCGCGGATTCATCGGCACTCCGTGAGCCAACAGCAATCGAAGATACTGCGGGTCCTGCACCGCAGCGGCGGTATGCAACGCGCTATTGCCATCCAGGCCCGGAGTGGTCGCATCGGCCCCCAATGCCAGCAGCGAGCTTAGGCTTTGCGTTTGCTGCGACAGTATGGCCCATTGCAGCAAAGTGACCTGACGGTCCCCCTGTTCATGCAGGCGCGCCTCAGTTGCCTGTTCGGCAATCCCGTTGGTGTCACCACGCGCCACTGCCTGAGCCAGTGCCAGATTGCTGCGCCCGTTAAACGGAGAAATTTCCTGATTCATCTGTTGTTCCTTAGCCATCATCAGCAAACCGGCGATCGCGATTACCGCCAACGTGGCGACCATTAACGTCTGCCATAGGCGCCGCCGTTCAGGCATTGGCCTTCGTCTCCCATGGCTTTTGCTCCGCCATCGAGCCGATCACCTTATCAATCCCATGAGCAGTCAGGCTGCGATCCAGGTGTTTGCTCGGGCGCCAGTCGTCAATGCCGCTCAGGGTGTCGTTATTGGCCAGCGTGATTTTATGCCCAATAGCATCCGGGATCAGCGAAGTGGATTCCTGCGTGCCGGTCAGCATGTCGTATTGCTCGCTGTAACGGCGGATACCACCGGCTTGTGCATCCTGCTTCGCCGCTGCCGGATCGATCCCCATACGATTCAACGTATAGTCGGAAACCCCCGCAGCGTTAAAAGTCACCGCCACCGTACCCGTTGCCAGCGCTGCCGTAGCCGCCAGACCGCCGCCAAGCGAATGACCGGCGATCACCAGCGCATCACCAAAGGCTGTCTTGGCGCTTTTCGCAAGGGATACCGCCTGATTGTACTGCACATCGTCATAGCCGGTCGCCTGGCGCACGTTGCTCAACCAGTCGCGCATATCATTGGTGCCGGCGAAGGCCAACACATACTGCTGATTATCACTGTAGATCCCGGCCTGAAAACCCGACGCTGCATCTTGCAGACTGGCAGGATCAATGCCGACCCCCAGCAAAGCATCGGCACTCAACCGATTGAATCCCTCTACGCCCTGACTGCCGGTGCTGTAAACGTCTTTAGCCAGTAACGCCAGCGTATAGTCCCCCTTCTGTGGCTGCTGACCGCGTGTCACGCCCTGATTCGCCGCCGCCGGCGCTGCTGCCGACAAATCGCTCGCCAGCGTGTTCAGCAGGTTCTGGGCATTCAGGCTATTCTGGGAAAGCGTGGCCGCGGGGGCCTTTGATGCCGAGGGTTCAGTAGGCTGGGAAGGATCCAAACGCTCTGGCAGCGTACGCGTTGCCGGGGGCAGAATCGCCGCGGGGCTGACCGCAGAGGTAAAACTCAAAGACATACTCATGCCGACTCCTTGTCGATAGACTTATCAATGCCGCACCTCATTGGGTGCTGATGTAGCTATCGGCAGGTCGGAGCAGTTCTGTAATGAGAAGAATTATCTTTGCGAGGAATGTGATCCGGATTCACTTTCTGGCCGTTGCGGCAAGAAAAAAGGGAGCCGAAGCTCCCTTATTAAGCGTGCGTAAAATTACAGACTTTCTGTAAAAGTACGTGTAATCACGTCACGCTGCTGTTCTGGCGTCAGCGAGTTGAAACGCACTGCATAGCCGGACACGCGGATGGTCAGCTGCGGGTATTTTTCCGGATGCTTAACCGCGTCTTCCAGAGTTTCGCGACGCAACACGTTCACATTCAGGTGCTGACCACCTTCTACGCGAACGGTCGATTGCATTTCCAATGGCACTTCACGGTACTCGATCTGGCCCAGTTCGCTGACCGGTACCACCTGATCTTCCGCATAGTTGGCTTTAGCGCAAACGCAGCGGGCTTCTGATGTTTCGTCGTCCAGCAGCCAGAAAGAGTTCACCAGCGCCTGGTCGTTCGCTTTAGTGATTTGAATACCAGTAATCATTTTGTTGCCTCCGTACAAGGGCGAAAAATTCTACTTCGAAAGAAAACCCAATGTTGGTTTCGGCCATTTGGTAAAACCATTGTTGTCTTGTTGTTCTGTATACCAGTCTGGCCGGGGCAATTCTTTGATTAAAGTCAATTTTCACGGGGTACCCACAGAGCGAGAATGGGCAAGTTTATGTTTTATGTCAATTTTCCCTGTAGAGCACATCGCAATTATTTTTGTAAATTTTAAAAAATATTTATATGCAGGAGTGCGGCGGAAAAAGAAAAGCGGGTTTCGCTGCGTGGCACTAAACGGTAAGCTATGCCCAGTGAATTGTTAACGAAAACAAAGGAGAGCGTTTATGTCCACCTCCCTCACCTGGCATGATGTTATCGGCAAGGAGAAAGAGCAGCCCTATTTTCATGAAACGCTTGCCTTTGTTGCCGCTGAACGCCAGGCCGGTAAGACCATTTATCCACCGCAAAAAGACGTGTTCAACGCCTTTCGTTATACCGAGCTGGCGGACGTGAAGGTGGTAATCCTCGGTCAGGATCCCTATCACGGCCCGAATCAGGCCCACGGGCTGTCCTTTTCGGTGCTCCCTGGCGTACCCGCTCCCCCTTCGCTGGTAAACATGTACAAAGAGCTGGCGACGGATATCCCGGGCTTTGAGCGCCCCAGCCATGGCTACCTGCAAAGCTGGGCGGAACAGGGTGTGCTGTTGTTAAACACGGTATTGACCGTAGAAGGCGGCCAGGCGCACTCCCATGCCAAACTGGGCTGGGAAACCTTTACCGACAGAGTGATCGCCGCGCTGAATGAAAACCGCGAAGGCATCGTGTTCCTGCTCTGGGGATCGCACGCGCAGAAAAAAGGCAACTTTATCGATCGCAACCGCCACCACGTGTTGAAAGCGCCACATCCATCGCCGCTTTCCGCCCACCGAGGGTTCTTGGGCTGTCGCCACTTCTCGCAAACCAACCAACTGTTGGAACAGCAGGGGCTGGCGCCTATCGACTGGCTACCGCGGCTGCCGCAGGCATAACCCAGACGCAAAAAAGGCACCCGCAGGTGCCTTTTCCTTATTGAATTCGGCTTAAGCCTTGGCTTTGGAAACCGCCACCATCGCCGGGCGCAGCAGGCGACCATTCAGCGTATAACCTTTCTGCATCACCATCATGACGTGGTTCGGCTGGTGATCGGCAGATTCCATCAGGCTCATTGCCTGGTGCACATCCGGGTTGAACGGCACGTTAATATCACCAACGATTTCAATCCCGTACTTACGCACAACGTCCTGCAGGGACTTCAGCGTCAGCTCGATGCCTTCAATCATCGCCGTCAGTTCCGGATTGTTTTTATCCGCCAGTTCCAGCGCGCGCTCCAGGTTATCCAGCACCGGCAGCAGATCACCGGAAAACTTCTCCAGCGCAAATTTGTGTGCTTTTTCGATATCCAGCTCGGTGCGGCGGCGGACGTTTTCCATTTCCGCTTTGGCACGCAGCAGGCTGTCGCGTTCATGCTGCTGGGCTTCGGCCAGTTGAGCTTCCAGCTCAGCAATGCGCTCATCCCGCAGATCGACGCCCTCAGCCGCTTCCGGCAAGACTTCCTGCTGTTCCATTTCTTCCGAGACTTGCTCGTTTGGCGTCTTCTGTTCTTTACTACTCATGAATATCTCCGCGTTTTAGCATTAATCTCGCAACTTGGCTTATTATGGGGATCAAAACCGGGGTTTCAAGTCAACCGGTCACAATGTGGGGCATAAACTGGTCCCGGTGAGGAAAATCACAACAATGAATAAAAAATTCGCCTGTATTGGCATTGTTGGCCACCCGCGTCACCCTTCGGCGCTGGCAACGCATGAGATGTTGTTTCACTGGTTAGTCGCCCGAGGCTATTCAGTGATGATTGAACGCCAAATCGCTCAGGATTTGGGGTTAAAAGATGCGATTACCGGCAGCCTGGCGGATATTGGCCAAAAGGCCGACCTGGCAGTAGTGGTCGGCGGCGACGGCAATATGCTCGGCGCAGCCCGCGTTCTGGCCCGCTACGACATCAAGGTGATCGGCGTTAACCGCGGCAATCTCGGCTTCCTGACCGATCTTGACCCCGACAACGCACTGCAGCAACTGGCCGACGTGCTGGAGGGCGAATACATCGATGAACAGCGCTTCCTGCTGGAAACCATCGTGCACAAAGAGAACCAACAGTGCCGCATCAGTACCGCCATCAACGAAGTGGTGCTGCACCCCGGTAAAGTGGCGCACATGATCGAGTTCGAAGTGTATATCGACGATCGCTTCGCCTTCTCGCAACGCTCTGACGGTCTGATTATCGCTACCCCGACCGGTTCGACTGCCTATTCGCTTTCTGCCGGCGGCCCGATCCTGACGCCATCGCTGGAAGCCATCGCGCTGGTGCCGATGTTCCCGCATACCCTCTCGGCCCGCCCGTTGGTGATCAACGGCAACAGCACCATTCGCCTGAAGTTTTCGCAGATCGGCAGCGATCTGGAAATCAGCTGCGACAGCCAGATCGCACTGCCTATCCAGGAAGGCGAGGAAGTATTGATACGCCGCAGTGATTTCCATTTGAATCTTATTCATCCAAAGGACTACAGCTATTTCAACACGTTAAGCACCAAGCTGGGCTGGTCTAAAAAATTGTTCTAAAAATATCGCCAGCCCCTTTACTGTATATAAAACCAGTTTATACTGTATGAAACTACAGTTATGTGTTTATACACAGGAAGGTTCCCATGCTGGCGCAATTGACCATCAGCAATTTTGCTATCGTTCGTGAGTTGGAAATTGATTTTCAACCGGGTATGACGGCGATTACCGGTGAAACCGGCGCCGGTAAATCTATCGCCATCGACGCACTGGGGCTGTGCCTCGGCAACCGCGCCGACGGTAACGTCGTCCGGCTGGGAGCCGCCCGTGCCGATATCTGCGCCCGTTTTTCACTGGCAGATACCCCTTCTGCACGCCAATGGCTCGAACAGAACCACCTGGACGACAGCAATGAGTGCCTGCTGCGCCGGGTCATCAATGCAGACGGCCGCTCACGCGGCTTTATCAACGGCACTTCCGTGCCGCTTTCGCAACTGCGCGAACTCGGTCAGTTGCTGATTCAAATCCACGGTCAGCATGCCCACCAGTTGCTGCTCAAACCCGATCACCAGAAGCAGCTGCTCGACGCCTATGCCGACGAACCTGCCCTGCTGGCGCAGATGCAGCAGGTTTATCAGCGTTGGCACCAAAGCTGTCGCGAACTGGCCCATCATCAGCAACAGTCCATCGAACGCGACGCACGCCAACAGTTGCTGCAATACCAATTGAAAGAACTGAACGAGTTTGCGCCTGTGGCCGGTGAGTTCGAACAGATAGATTCGGAGTTCAAACGCCTGGCCAACAGCGGCCAATTGCTGACCATCAGCCAGCAGACCCTGCAATTGCTGGCTGACGATGAAGAAAACAACATGCTGAGCCAGCTTTACACCGCCAAACATCTGCTGGTTGAGCTGGTCGGCATGGATGAGAAACTCAGCGGCCTGCTAGACATGCTGGAAGAGGCGTCGATCCAAATCAGTGAGGCCAGCGACGAACTGCGTCACTATGCCGATCGCATGGATCTGGACCCCAACCGCCTGCAAGAGCTGGAACAGCGTCTGTCGCGCCAAATTAACCTGGCGCGGAAACATCACGTTGCGCCAGAGGAACTGCCACAGCTGCACCAACAGATGCTGGATGAGCAGCAGTTACTGTCGCAGCAAGAGAACGACCATGAACACCTTAACGAGGCGGTCACTCTGCATCATCAGCAGGCGCTGCTGTTAGCGGAACAATTGCACCAGAAGCGCCAGCACTATGCCGCAGAGCTGACCACGTTGATTACCGACAGCATGCAGGCCCTCTCCATGCCGCACGGCAAATTCAATATCGACGTTCGCTTCGAGCCGCAGCATTTGAGTGCTGAAGGGGCCAGCCGCACCGAATTCTGTGTGTCCACCAACCCAGGCCAACCGCTGCAAGCGCTGGCGAAAGTGGCCTCCGGTGGCGAACTGTCCCGCATTGCGCTGGCTATCCAGGTGATTACCGCTCGCAAGATGGAAACCCCGGCGCTGATTTTCGACGAAGTGGACGTCGGCATCAGCGGTCCGACGGCCGCCATTGTTGGGCGCCTGTTGCGTCAACTTGGAGAATCTACCCAAGTCATGTGCGTCACCCACCTTCCACAGGTGGCCGGTTGTGGGCATCAGCACCTGTTTGTCAGCAAGCAAACTGACGGCACGGAAACCGAAACGCAGATGTCACCGTTGGATAAACGTGCTCGTTTGCAAGAATTGGCGCGCCTTCTTGGCGGCAGCGAAGTCACCCGAAACACCCTGGCGAACGCAAAAGAACTGCTTGCTGCATAGAAAAGCTCAACTTTTTTACTTTCCTGAGGTCATATTGGGGCCCTGTAAAGGTTTCCAACTGCTGCAAGGTCTATTATCATCGGCATCCTATGCCCTAAAGGAATGTGATTACTATGCGCTGTAAAACGCTGACTGCCGCCGCTGTGGTTCTTGTGATGCTGACTGCAGGCTGTTCTACTTTTGAGAAGGTGGTTTACCGGCCTGACATCAACCAAGGGAACTACCTGACGTCAACCGACGTAGCTAAAATCCAAAAAGGTATGACCCAGCAACAGGTCGCTTATACATTGGGAACCCCAATGCTGCAGGATCCGTTCGGTACTCAGACGTGGTTCTATGTGTTCCGCCAGCAGCCGGGTCATGAAAATATCACCCAGCAAACTCTGACGCTGACCTTTAACAGCGCGGGCGTATTGACGGATATTCAGAACAAGCCTGCGCTGACCAAATAATCAGCACAGGAACTGTCGTCCGGCCCGTGAGGGACGAATCAAGTTCTTCATGACAGTCACAGGCTGCAACTCGGAAGATAAAATTCTGATAAAAAATAAGGCGCACTCAGCGCCTTATTTTTTTGCCTTCTCTGCCCGTTGACGGCGCAGTTCTTTGGGATCGGCAATCAATGGGCGATAGATTTCCACCCGGTCGCCATCATTGAGCACATCGCCCAACTTGGCCGGTCGGCTATAAATGCCCACCTTGTTACTTTTCAAATCAATGTCACTGCGCAGTTCCAGCAATCCGGAGGCCACAATCGCCTGCTCAACATTGCTGCCCTCTGCCAGTTTCACATTACGCAGATACTGACGCTCCGGCAAGGCGTAAACCACCTCAACCCGTATCTCAGACACTGTAAACCTCTTTCGCCCGCTGGGTGAATGCCTGCACCATATTGCCAGCCAACTCTTTAAATACCTTGCCGAACGCCAACTCGATCAGTTTGTTGGTAAATTCGAAGTCCAGGTGCAGCTCAACCTTACAAGCTTCCGGACTGAGCGGCGTAAAGTGCCAGCCCCCCATCAACTTGCGGAACGGGCCGTCAACCAGTTGCATATTGATGCTCTGGTTATCCAGCAGCGTATTGCGCGTGGTAAAAGTTTTGCTGATACCGGCTTTGGCAACGTCCACCGCGGCGGTCATTTCATTGTTGGACGCGTTAATCACCCGGCTACCGGTACAACCTGGCAGAAAATCGGGATAAGAATGAACATCGTTAACCAACTGATACATCTGCTCGGCGCTGAACGGCACTAACGCAGACCGACTGATCTGGGGCATATCATTTCCTGTGAGACACAAAACATACAAATCATACCATTTATCTATCGGCAAACAAAAAATCTGCTATGCAAGACAGGAGCCAAAAATGCGAAAAATTGCGCAGGTGCTGAGCGGTAAAGGATTTCTTTCGCTGTCGCATCCAGTATAATGAACGCACTATGACAAAGAAAAAAGCTCACAAACCTGGTTCAGCCACCATTGCGCAAAACAAGCGAGCACGTTTCGAATACTTCATTGAAGAAGAAATCGAGGCGGGCCTGTCCCTGCAAGGGTGGGAAGTCAAATCGTTGCGTGCCGGCAAAGCCAACCTCAGCGACAGCTACGTGACCTTCCGTGACGGTGAAGCCTATCTTTTTGGCGCCACCATCACGCCGCTCAGCGTGGCTTCATCGCATGTGGTCTGCGACCCGACACGTACCCGCAAACTGCTGTTGAACAAGCGCGAGCTGGATTCGCTGTTCGGCCGCGTTAACCGCGAAGGCTATACCGTTGTTGCCCTGTCCATGTATTGGAAAAATGCCTGGGTCAAGGTCAAAATCGGCGTAGCCAAAGGCAAGAAAGAACACGATAAGCGCGATGACATCAAAGATCGTGAGTGGCAGACGGCGAAAGCCCGTATCATGAAGCACGCCAACCGATAAGCCTCTGGCTTAACGGGTTAAACTTCTGGTATACTGCACAAAGTTACTTGGGGCTGATTCTGGATTCGACGGGATTTGCGAAGCCCTAGGAGCATGCCGAGGGGCGGTTGGCCTCGTAAAAAGCCGCAAAAAAATAGTCGCAAACGACGAAAACTACGCCCTAGCAGCTTAATACCCTGCTAAGAGCCCTCTCTCCCTAGCCTCCGCTCTTAGGACGGGGATCAAGAGAGGTCAAACCCAAAAGAGATCGCGTGGATGTCCTGCCTGGGGCTGAAGCGTTAAATCCAATCAGGCTAGTTTGTTAGTGGCGTGTCCATCCGCAGCTGACCGGCGAATGTAAAGATTGGACTAAGCATGTAGTGCCGACGGTGTAGTAATTTCGGACGGGGGTTCAAATCCCCCCAGCTCCACCAAATAATGATCCGGGTATTACCAGATAAGTCCGGAGAAGTACGGAAAGCCCGCATTCCACCTAGGTTTGCGGGCTTTTTTGTGTCTGTAGTAGTCCGAGAACTTCCAGCTAAATCCGGGATTTATTGGTATACGTTTAGGTATACGTTAAAATGTATGCCATAAACGTATACCAATTATGGAAGAACCCTTACATGGCGCGGACTACACGCCCCCTCACACATACCGAAGTACAAAAAGCCAAAGCCCTCGAGAAAGACCTCACCCTACACGACGGTGACGGCCTTTTCCTGTTAGTCAAAACCACCGGCAAGAAATTGTGGCGTTTCCGCTACCTCCGCCCCGGCACCAGTTCACGAACTATGGTTAGCCTCGGTGCCTACCCTGCCCTGTCACTTGCCGACGCCCGACAAATACGCGCCGAAAAGCTCGCGATACTGGCGAGAGGCATTGACCCGCAGGCTAAAGAGGCAGCAGAAACGGAACAGCAGCAGATAGCGCAAGAAAGCATTTTCCTGAATGTGGCAAAGCAATGGTTCGCGTTGAAGCAGGCCAGCGTTAGCGCTAAGCATGCGGAAGATATCTGGCGTTCTCTCGAGAAGGACATATTACCGTCTATTGAAAATATCCCGGTTCAGGACATCAAAGCACGTTTGCTGATCCAGGTGCTGGAACCGATCAAAGCCCGTGGCGCATTAGAGACAGTTCGCCGATTAGTACAACGCATCAACGAAATCATGATCTACTCCGTCAACACTGGCTTGATTGATGCTAATCCGGCTTCTGGTATTGGTAATGCATTCGAGCGCCCTAAGAAGCAGCATATGCCGACTATACGGCCTGAAGAATTGCCCAAGTTGATGCGCACTATCTCAATGAGCAATCTATCAATTCCAACCCGCTGCTTACTTGAGTGGCAGCTACTTACGCTTATACGTCCTTCAGAAGCCTCGGCAACCGCATGGGCTGAGATCGATATAGAAAACCGTGAATGGCGTATCCCGGCGGAACGTATGAAGGCTAAGCGTGATCATGTTGTTCCACTTTCAGACCAAGCTTTAGAGATACTCGAAATCATGCACCCTATCAGCGGCCAGCGTGAGTACGTATTCCCAAGCCGCAACGACCCACGCAAGCCAATGAACAGTCAGACTGCTAATGCTGCTTTGAAGCGTATTGGCTATGGTGGAAAGCTCGTGGCTCATGGTCTACGTTCTATTGCCAGCACAGCCATGAATGAGGCTGGGTTTAATTCGGACGTAATTGAAGCTGCTTTGGCGCACAGTGATAAAAATGAAGTCAGAAAGGCATATAACCGTTCTATTTATCTCAAACAGAGAAATGATTTAATGGGTTGGTGGGGAATTTACGTTTATTGCAATAAGGGGATAGTTAAATGATATTAGTTGATGATATTATTTTTGGGGAAGCACAAAGACTAGCTTACTCCAAGAACAGTATTTACCTCGAAGTTCTTGATGTGACTAAATCGAAAAGTACATATTTAAATAAAACCATTTTCGTTATTAAGATATTTATGGACTTCAGCTCTATTGAAGGAAGGAGTAAGTCCTATAGTAAAGAAAAGAATCAAAACATTCTCACAATGCTTTTAATTGGTGATGACGATACAGAATATGGATTACTCCAAAAACTAAACTCTGGAAAAATTTCGTTAAGAGAGTTATCCTCTAAAATGAACTATGACCACTTGAGCCAAGTTGATGATGAAGAAACCTATCGCTATATAAATAAAAACATGAGTAGCGAAATTTCCATAGCTTTCTTGTCATTAATAAAAGACATGGGGACTATTTATAACATAAGAAAATCAAGTGGAATTATAAAAAGATATTCGAATAAAATTTTCTTTAACCTACTAATGCATAACACGTCTAGCCGTTACGCATTTGAAAATGGATATAAACACTTAAGATCCGAAGGTGGGATTATATTTCAAACGCAACCCCCAGAGCACTTGACAATATTAAGCTCTGAGAATGAAAAGTATAAGTTACATTTCTCAAATCGTGAAAATATAAGAATACCACTCCACGTGCTTATAGGTAAAAATGGCAGTGGTAAAACATACTTATTACGAAGGATAGTGAAAGATTATTTAACATTTGGTCATGAGGTATATTATAAAGGCGAGGTATTCAGTAGGATAATAGCACTATCCAATACGATCAATGATGAATGTTATCGCCCACAGAAAATAACAAGAAATAAATCCAAGACAAATAATTATCACTTTGTGTCGCTTACTTCTAAAAAATATTTCAATAATTTCTTTCCTCGCGGGAGAAAGTTAACCCTACTATCTCTTATGGAAATAATTAAAGATAGAGACTTAACAAAAGAAGGTTTTTTCAAGCAAAGTGAATTATTAGACCGCGTTACTGAAACAATAATTCCGGGCTTCTCTATTGGCATTAAAACCAACCTCACAGAAATAAGGTCGCCAAGTTTTTCAAGCTTAATTGACCGTTACAGCCTTGTCAACCTCAATGGTAATCTGGATTTAATTAGCGGCGCTGAAATAGAATATATTTTACCTCTTGGAGAGATTGTATTTTATAAAAACAATGATATTTTCGAATTAAGCTCTGGTCAAATAGCATTTATGTCTTGTATGTTTTCACTGATTTCAATTGTTGAGTCTAATAGCCTTGTGATTATAGAAGAGCCTGAAAATTACTTACACCCTAGCCTCTTGACTCACTTCATAAACTCAATCACCAATATATTACGAGATACAAATTCTGTTGCTATAATATCTACTCATTCGGCTTTGGTTTTGAGAGAGATACCTTCTATTCAAGTGACAATTTTGAATAGAAATGGAAATGTCACTAAATTCAAAAAACCAAACATAGAAACATTTGGGGCAGATACTCATCAAATAATGATTGATATATTTGGAGATCTTCACTCAAACGCAATTTTCCGAGAAGAGATTTCAAAAATAGCAGAAAACAAGAGTATCTCTGAAATATTGGGTAACTACTCACACCTATCTTCAGAGTTAATTAATAAAATAATAATGGAGGTGAAATCAAGATGAGAACCCTTACTAAACCACCTGAATTAGAAATAATCGAAAGAGATATTGATCTAGTATTAACTATAGATGAAATAACTTCACTCGATGAACCCGCTGGCATATCAGAACTAAATAATAGAAAGCAAGAGTGGTTAGATGAAATTACAAATTACCATACCGAGATGTCACAAAACAAACGACTAACTCATAATGGAAGAGTTAACTTTTCTAAATTTAAAGCACAACTAGAGTGGATATATAATAACCCTAGCGCTAAAAGAAAAACAGATTTTATAAAAAAAATAAGAGATTCCTTCGTAAACAACGGAATCCTGTGTCCTTACTGCGGCGTATCTCCCTGCAGAACATTAGATCACTATTATAACAAAGCCCTTTTACCTCAATTCTCATTTTTACCCGAAAACCTTATACCTTGCTGTGGTGATTGTAATAAGGATAAAAGTGTTAAAAAATCATTTGGAAAATGGAAAAGGATAATCAACCCGTATTATGATGATTATGATTCACTACTGCCAAATGAACCACCGATAGTAGTTGTTTTCAAAGAAAACCCATTTTTAAATGTCGATATGAGTTTCGTTGTTACTGCCAACAACAAACTTTCAAGCATTGTAAAAAAACATATTAACTTTCATCTGAAAAACGTAAAAATAGGATTACTCCATCAAGAAATGATAAGCAATTCATTTTGGAGAAATGCAAAACAACTGAAGACTTATAAAACACTTTATGATACTGACCTGATATCTGCTCAAGTTTATGACACTCTCCTCAATGTTTTTATTTGTAAAAATAACAACATTAATTATGATTGGGAATATATTATACGATTTTCCTTATCTGAATTAAAAACGAATCATTGGATATACACTAGTAGGCTGGACAAACTGCAATGACTCTGAATCAAGCCGCGCGCAATACTCCCTCGCCTACGCGCTCTGACTTTATCATGCACATTTCATGCATGACTCAGAGGCCCTGTAAGCCCTTTTGGCGCGGGGTTTCGGGTGTTTTGAGAGGCTGGGGATTAATGCAAAATCATGCACCCTATGCATGCAAGCTCGATTTAAGGCAGGCTAGCCAGAAAAAAGCTGTTTTTGGACTTGGGGAACGGTAAAAGCCCCGCAACAAAATAAGCATTGCAGCGGGGCCAGTTCCATCAGTGAAGTGTTTGATTTCGGCTATAACGGCGGTAACGATTTAATGTCCTTTTTTTCGGCGGCGGTAAATCATCACCGGTCACCGTCTCTATCTGAATGGGCTGACATAAAATTTTATCGACGCTCTCTACCGTTTTAAAGGTGCAAGAGCACACAATGTTTTGGCACTGATAATAAGCCTCTTTCGTTTGTTCCGTGACATAACGGCTGGTACGGGTATAAGACGAATGAGTACACAGTGGGCAACGCATCATGATTTTGCCTCCTTTTGCTGCAAGCGCTGGCGTTTTTCCGCCAGTTCTCTCGCAACCTTCATCCGTGTCATCGGGCTATTTTTTAGTTCTGGCAACACTCCCGTCTCAATAGGGATCGTCAGACCGATGTCATTGAGCACCAGGTGTTCAATATTCTGTAGCGCTGTGGCCGCAATAACACGACCACTCAGCGCCCCCCGCAGGCGTTTTTCAAGCATTTCCTGCGGGTCGCGCCAATACACGCCGTAAGCCTGTTTCGCCAGGGCGCAGGCATTAACCACCTCGGCACTGAGCATGGCGGCATTGAGGGCATCGACGGCCTTATCCATCGCATGTTCGGCAAAGGCCTTCAGAGCCGCTTCGGGCGCCGTCACCACCTTCGGGGCTGTACTGCCACAACTGAGGTGAGGCTGCATTTTATCCATCTCCATTTCTTCAACCAGACCGTCGAACTCTTTCGCCAGTTCCCGTTTGGAGATCCGGCTGTGGTGCTGTGTTTGCAGCTCCGGGGTCATTTCCCCACGCAGCTTGCGGAACAGGGTGCGCCACTGACCTTCCGCCTCGTGACTTTCCACCTCTGTGTCTTTCTTCTGCTGATGGCAGCGGGCGATCCCTGTAATGACGTCTGTCAGCGCCTGATAGTTCTTGTCGTGGGCGGCGCGTGCGTCACGCAGAGCTTGCAGCTTGTCGTTGATGTGCTGGGGTAATGCAGTCGTGCTCATGGGGCTATCTCCGGTGTCAGTCAATGTGAAGCTATTCTGCTGACTGCCGTACAACATCGCCATTCATCCCGTTGGACTGTCTGCAGGACAACAGCCCCAAAAACTGACGATAAAACCATCAAGGAGATTTTAGTTCTTATAAAAACTATTCACTACTGTTCACTTTAATTAAAAAGGTAGATAAATCAGTAAATAAAGTAGTGACCAGTTTATCTAAAACTCATCACCGAGTGTTCACTACTGTTCACTTTTCTAAAAAAGACCTTTTCCCTGGCTAGCCATGGTTAGATTTATTTTTAATATTCCTGCCTATTTATAAATCGCTTATTGATTGTTGAAAACTATGGACTAAAGGTGTGGAAGTACGAGAAGAGATGAGCTAATGAAAATTAGTGCAATTCGTTGTTTTTACGTACAATTCCTTAGTCCATCACACAACAGTACCTTGTTGCCAACCGGGAAAATATTCACATAATAGGGCGCTACCAGACGAACCCACACAGCGCCGGTGAGATCCCACCGGGCATAAACGAGGTAGCATTCCATGCTTGCAGTTGCCACAGAGACCCCTTCCACACTCTCGCCCGTCCCGGTTGATTACACGCCACGCGATCGCTTCATTCGCCTGCCGGAAGTGCTGTACACCACCGGGCTTTCACGTTCTACCGTCTACGAGATGATGACCCGCCGTCAGTTCCCGGCCCAAATCTCCCTTGGCGGTAAAACCGTGGCATGGCTCGAATCAGAAATCGAAAACTGGATGGCTGAACGCATTGCCAACCGTCATCAGGGGGCCACAGCATGATGCGGTTAACGCTCGGCCGACAGAGCTTTACCTTGAACGATAACGACGCACTGTTTGTCGCAGAGGCTATCCTGTTGCAACGCAAACAGCCCGATATTGCCTTGCCGGAACACCGCAGCGATAAGCACGGCGTGATCCGCCTGGCCAGCAGCCTGGCCGAACCACGTTATACCCGCAATGACCAGCTTACCGACTGTTGATCACTATGCGATCGATTGAACATCCGGGGGTGTCTTACCGCTTGCCCCCGCATCCGGCCCTGCGCTATAGTCCCCCCGCTGTCGCACATTCGGCAGCCGGGCGTAGGAACCCGTGTTACTTATTGGCGACACAACACGCGCCATGCGTGTTTTTTTATGTCGTGGCCTTAGTGCGCTCATTTTTTGCACAGTGGTTTATATGCTACTGTGGCTATCAAACAATGGTGGCTCAGGCGGGGCAGCCTTCGGGCTGGCCGGTTTCCAATAAGGCCGGTATTCCTACCCCCGTCTGGGCTACCACCCATAAGCGTAGGAACTTCGGTGGTAGCAATAACCAATACTTATTGGAGGCTGCCACCATGGCTACCATCCTCACCCCGACTCACCCTGAATTCTGTTTCCTGTTTGCGGCCATTCGCCGTACTGCCCTGACGGCAACCCCGTGCATGCTCCGCACCATGGCAGATTCCGAGCACAGCGCACGCCGCCTGCTGGCGCGTGACTACATTCTGTCGTTTGCGGGCCGTCTGCCCGTACAGGGGGTGGCATGAATACGCTGGCCGCCCGTTTCCACAGTGAAACCTTCTATCCTATTCCGCATGCTGATTTCCTGCGTCTTCAGCACGCGCATTCTACCGGCGTGCTGTTTCTCGACATGCTGGACATCCTCGAATCGACCGGCCAGTGTCCGGACGCCACTCAAAAAGCCGCTTTCGCGTCTGTCATAGCGGTACTTACAGACCAGCTCGGACAGGTCGTCAAAACCTGCGACTCCCACATTATCGCCAGCATGGAGGCTTCCGCCGCATGAACACCCCACAGTCTTGTTTACCCGTTGAAGTCCGTACCGCTGTTTACCGTCGCGCATTGGCGCATGCCTATCTCGATACCTGCGCCTTTTACCGGGTGAATCCCGGCTACACGCTGGATGAGCTGCAAATGGCGATTGCGATGGACATTGAGGGCTACTTTGTCCGCCAGCACGGCGCAGAGGTGGGCATGGACATGGCCTGCACCATGCTCAGTGACATGGTGCAGCCAGATATTCTGGTAGCGCCGCCGCGCCTGACCACGCTCGGGCAAAAGATGATGGATGAGCTGTGCTGTGGCAGGATGGCCGTCGCCTGTCACACCACCGTGCACTGAGGGGGCAAAACAATGACCGCATTAAGCGTTTCTCACACCTCACGTGCAGCGACCGGCCACTGGCCGGTCTTACTCCTCGCGCTGGGCATTCATATCACTGCCGGAGGCCGGGCGCAGCCCTGCCCGGTCTGCGGCGGCAAAGACCGCTTCCGCTTTGATAACCTGCAGGGGCGCGGCACATGGTTCTGTAATCAGTGCGGCGGTGGCGATGGCCTGAATCTGGTCGAAAAGGCACTGGCCGTGACCGCCAAAGAGGCCGCTGTGAAGGTAGCCAGGGTATTGGGTGAGCCATCGGGCAGCGCCTTGCCGGAGCACAATCCCCAGCAGGAACAGCAGGACAAGGCGCAGGCACAGCATCATGCAGCGCAGCAGGCCAGACAACTGCTCGCCAGCGCCCGTCAGCAGGCCGGGAATAGCTATCTTATCGCCAAGGGCTGGCCGGACACTGACGCCCTGACATTACAGGAGCCGTCACTGCGCGTGGGCGGTATCACTTACCAGCCCGGCGACCTGCTGTTGCCGCTGACCGATAGCACCGGGGACGTGGTTAACGTCCAGTTAATCAATGCCGCAGGCGACAAGCGCACGCTGGCCGGGGGACAGGTGAAAAACACCTGCCATTTCCTGCCGGGGCAGGATAATGCCGTTATCTGGTTAACCGAGGGTTACGCCACCGGCCTGACCGTGCACCACCTGACCGGGGAAAGTGTATGTGTCGCGCTCAGCGCCAATAACCTGCCAGCGATGGCGCAGCAGTTGCGCACCCACTACCCTGATGCGTTGCTATTGCTGGCAGCCGACAATGATGAGAACGGCACCGGGCAGGCCCGTGCCACCGAAGCCGCGCAACTGAGCGGCGGTAAACCGGCATTACCGCCAGAGACGGGAGACTGGAACGACGTTTACCTGCGACAGGGCAAGCTGGCCGCGCTTGCGTGTTTGGCGGCCTTCAGCCAGCCCAAGCAACCCAGCCCGTTTGATACGCTCAGCGATGCCGACCTGAAAGCCCTGAGCGCCAGTGAAAAGGCTGAACTGCTGGCGGAGCACTACCAGCATCTGCTGGCCGTGCCACAGGTCGGTGAAGACTTGTGCCGTTATGAAAATGGCGCATGGCAGGTGTTACCGTACCGGGTACTCAGCCGGGAGATTGCCGCGCTGTTTCAGAAAATCCGTGCCCCGTTCTCGGCGGCGGGTATCAACAGCATTCTGGACACGCTCAGGCTGATGGTGCCGCAAATGGGCACGCCGGCACGCTACCTGATTGGCTTTCGTAACGGGGTATTTGATACCACCACCGAGCAATTCAGTGCGCACCAAAAAACGCACTGGCTGCGCACCGTCAACAGCGTGGACTACACGCCCCCCAAGGCCGGGGAAAATCTGGCCGACCACGCCCCGCACTTCTGGCGCTGGCTGACCCGTGCCGCCGGACAGCAACCCGACAAGCAGGTGCGTATTCTTGCCGCGCTGTTTATGGTGCTGGCGAACCGCTATGACTGGCAACTGTTCCTTGAGGTCACCGGGCCGGGCGGCAGCGGCAAAAGCGTGATGGCCGCCATAGCCAGCCTGCTGGCCGGAAAAGACAACACCACCTCAGCAACCATCGATACGCTGGAATCATCGCGGGAACGCGCTTCTGTGGTTGGGTTCTCGCTGATTATCCTGCCTGACCAAGAGAAATGGAGCGGTGACGGGGCGGGCATCAAAGCGATCACCGGCGGCGATGCGGTAGCTATCGACCCAAAATACCGGGATGCCTACTCCACGCACATTCCGGCGGTGATTCTGGCGGTGAATAACAATCCGATGCAGTTCAGTGACCGCAGCGGCGGGGTGTCCCGTCGCCGGGTGATCCTGCCGTTCCCGGAGGTGATACCGGCCAACGAGCGTGACCCGCAGTTACTGACGAAAATCACCGGCGAACTGGCGGTGATCGTGCGCCACCTGATGCAGCGTTTTGCTGTGCCCAATGACGCACGCGTATTGCTCGAAGCGCAACAGAACTCCGACGAGGCGCTGGAGATTAAACGCAGTGCCGATCCGCTGGTCGACTTTTGCGGCTACCTGCTGGCAGTCAGTGCACCCGACGGTCTGTATATCGGTAATGCCAACATTACCCCGGCTAACCCGCGCAAGTACTTGTATCACGCGTATCTGTCTTACATGGAAGCGCGAGGACACAAGTACCCATTGAATCTGACCGCATTCGGGCGTGCCGTGCCGCAAACCCTGCGTGAGTACGAAATAGCGCTGTTGAAGCGCAAGACCAATCAGGGAATGCAGACCAACCTGATATTGAGCGAAGACTGCGAAGCCGACTGGCTCCCCAAGTGTGAAATGCGTTGAGTGAATGGCATCACGATCGTTTCTGCCGATCAATAGGCGGCTATTGATCTGCCGAACCCATTGGACGCTGTTACGCGGGGCCGCTTATAGTCGAGCGGTACAAACCGCATACACCCAACACCGGGGAACCCCGTAGCGGTGACTACTCAGGCCTGCATTGCAGGCCTTTTCTATGCCTGAAATCTTTCCCTGCCGCTCACCCACAGCACAATAAATAACCGGCTCAGACCGGTATTTTGCATTTATAGGGCTGACTGTTCACGGTGAGTGACCAGTCAGGATAAACTCACCACCAACTAATCACCGGTTAATTAATTGTTTTTAAACAACTAAAATCAAAAGTGAACACTGTGACCAGTTTTTCTATAAATCTATTTTTTTCTGGCTTTTAGATTGTCGCCCGGCTAGAGACTTTTCCAGTCTGGCAGTTTGTTGGCACGCTTGCGCCAAGAGTGGATTAACGCCATGAATAAACCAAACAGCAAACCGGCAAAAAGGGCGGTAAACACCGCAAGTAATACGCTGAAGTCTTGATTTTTCCAGCTACTAAACCACATGATCACACCCCATAGAGGGCCAAACCAAACGGCGAAGAACAACGTATTCAGCCAGAAGGGGGCAAACGGTGGCGGTGGCATTTTACCCCCCATTTTCCAAAACAGGCGCAAGATCGGTGGTGCATAATTGCTCCGCCACATCTTTTTATCTTCCATCAGGGCTATTGCCTTTTTCTTCTTATCTTCAAATGGCATCATCCGAATCCTTTCATTGGGTATCTATAAAGACCTTCAAATGATATGCCTTATTCAACGTCAGCCATAGAGGGGCCGTTTGGAAAACGGAAAAAATCCCACTCTAAGACTTTTTTAGGCAAACAGATTCTGACAGGCAGCTTTGAGCAACAGCGGACGATTTGACTGCAATTGAGATGCCTGAAAACACTTGTGTTAAAGTGTCATTAAGATCCTTATGGATAGTCATCATTACTCAAACCGCTGTTCACCTTTACGATCTTCCTGTTGTTCCCGATTCCTTTGACGCTCAATCATAAGCATCAATCCCTCGTGGATTTTTTTTGCAACGTTTGAAATGTCGTCCCGCTCGTGTTCAATGAGTTTACTGAAAGCGTCAGCCCGTGACTGCCATATGTTTGCAAGGCTGCCACTCCAGCTTGTGGAACTCGTTAATTCTGCAAAAGAATCGAGGACCAAGGATGGTTCAGGTGCCGCCTCTAGGAATTTGACAGCATTTTCATGTAAGACCGTCCCGCTTGTGTCAGGAATTATTACCCAAAGTTCTAACCCCTGCGGCACAAATGCCCATATCCTAGGATCGTCACTGCTGGAGCACCAGTCAATCAAGGTTTCGATGTCAACGCCTGAAAGCAGCGGAGTATCCCCAATGCTTCCACGCATAAAGAACAATCGCATACACCTTTGGTCTTCAGAATCTGCAAACAGGCGGGAGAGAAACGCTTCAGGTATAAGTGCCACTGTTGTCTCTATGGTTTTACGATACTCATTCATATAGCCGTAGTGTTTATCAATCGCTGAGAAGACAGCATCCAGCCACTGATGCTTGAGCACGTCATGTTCGTCTAACTGCAATGCCGCCGCCACAACCGATTCCATAAAGACATCTACAAGACTACCCCGAGCGTCAGTATCTTTCTGTAAAACCTGAATGGCTGCCCTTAAACCGACTTGAAGAAGTTCCGGCCCAGGCATGTCCTCTGTCGCTTTTTTGCCGTGTAGCCTCATGCCGAGTCCATTCAAAACCGGTTCTTCGCCGCTTTCCATGACTAATAGTCGTTCAGCCAGTTCGAGCACCCGGGAAACTGGAAGATGCCAGCATTTTTTATCCCATAAAAAGGTGTCATACATAAACGGATGGATATCCGGTTTATCCAGAAGCGACATGCATCGATCCAAATCCCTTTCTGTAAAATCTCGCCGAGGATGCAATTTAACCAGAACTCGACATAGGGAAGGATGCACAGCACACTGATCCAGAAATTCATGGGCCATAGCTTCATTAATACGATCCGCACCGTCGATAAAGCCAAGAAAGACCGAAAAATCTTTATTTTCTGTAGAGTCCTGTTCTAGTTCTTTTATAAGCAATTGCCAGATGTCACGAGGGCTCGCAGTTCCCTGAGCAAGCCCCTGCCCGAATGCGCTCCGGTAAGGCATCCACTCAGAAGAGAACAAATTGGGCGTCAGATCAGAAAGGCAAAGTGTTGAAGCGGCAAACTCACGCCCCAGTTGCTCTGCTCTGGCCATCAGTCGCTCTTCAGCTTCAGCGTATAGGTCCTGATCATTTCGGTTAAATTCGTCATCAAGCACCCAGTTGTAGTGACCTTTGCTCAAGACGTAAAGCCGGATACTTGAAAGCAAATCATTCGGTCTGAGCTCCCTTTGCAGAGCATCAAAAGTTTCAAGCAGAACGGGTGATACTTGAGGATCCTTCTGCATAAAGTACAGTTTTGTCCGAATAGCCTTCCAGCCCTCCCCCCACGAATGATGAGCATGTAGTGTACGTGCGGCATCAACCAAGACTGAGCCCATCTTCTTATCACTCCACAGGCCGCTGAGTGAATTTGCCAGAATAGTTCGTGCACCGCTGGCAAGACGCATATCACCAGAGTTCCCGACGCGAACAGCAATCGCAATGAACACACGCCGCCACGTCATCAACGCCTTATAGTCTGGTTCTGCCCCATAATCCCTCGGCCGGGCACCAAACTCACAGATACCCGAACCTGTCCACGTCGAACCGCTAAGTCCAGCAGAAAGCATTCTCAGTCCGAGCGCCCGACGCTGTGACATACCTGAAGAGAGACATTCTTCAAGAAGCGCAATTCGCTGCTCCAGAGAAGCATGTGTGCCTGACAGGTAGGGCTGACAGAACAAGGTGAGTTTGTCCCGTGCATTCTTCTGACCAGGCTTATCCGTTTCATGATCCGCGACTTGCAGCAGAAGGCTGGCGCACCGGTCAAAGTATGAAGACTCCCAGGCCAGTGCCTGTAAAAGGTCGAGGATAGTGCTCCAGCACGGATCGTAATGTCTTTTCAGGCCTTTAAAGTCTGTAGTCCTGAGGTCCTCGCCAATCCGGTTAAGTAGAACGTCAGGCACCACCGGTGCAATGTACTCCAGCATACGAGCTGGTAAGTCCTCTAACACCAGCAAGTTACTCAGCAACGCCCCCGGCTGAAGCCATGCAGCTGCAATCTCCTTTGCCACCGGATGATCGTGTAAATGGCCCAGCCGGTGAGCAAACGACATAAGCAGGCGCTCCCGTCCCGGCAATTCAAAGCATGAACGAAGAAACGCCACCGGAAAGCTATCCAACGCGGAGGCGGCCAGCCTGTTCGCGATAGCATGGGGTAAGATGGCTCGCCAGTGCGACCTGGCCTGAAGAGTGTGGCGATCGGTCAGCTTTTTGAGCGTCCGGTACAGCTGGTTATGTGAATAGCCCGCGAGCGTACCCAGGCTCGCCAGTTCACTATTGCCTGTTTCAGAAAAGTTAATCGAAAACGAGTAGACCAGTGAAAGTAGCTCGGCCTGCTCCCGTAATCCCTCGTCCGGTTCATGACGTTGTTCAAAAAGTCTGTTGAAGAGTTGTGCATCAGACAGAACGGCCAGCGACTCCCCTTCCTCCACTCTCTCGGCAATAGCTAGCGAGACTCTGGCATTCCCGTCAGCGAATTGAGCGATTCTACGGGCGTTCAATTGTCCGATACCGGGGAACCGCCGTAGCAGAAGTTTTTCCGCGACTTCCGTTCCTATCGCCTCAATGTGGATAACCTCCGTAGTCTGAGGTTTGTCCTCCCGAATATCATACTCAACGGTAATTAGCTTGATCCTGTTCCCCACCGAGGTAACTCTCGCCGCTAGGGAAGCATGCAGTTCAGACGGGCAGTTATCAAGAACCATAATTGCGCTGCGCTGGTCAGCGATGAGGCGTTCCAGCATGGCTGCAGCCGAAGGAAGCGGACCGTCACCTGCATCGGCATAGACCGCCAGGGTGCGGTCCAGGGAATCAGCTCCTATGGATTCATCAAACAAGGCCTGAACAATCCTCGTTTTACCGACGCCAGATAAACCAGTAATACGCACGGCCTTCCGAGTGGTCCGGATAAGCTGGCGTATCGGCCCGATGGCATCCTTAATACTAAGGGGGTGACCTTTTTCTGACGGAAGTGAGATCGTGATACCTGACGCGGTAATCAGGGTATCTTCCGCCCCCTCTAGAGGGCAACTCCATGCTCCATATGGCTGCCAGCCGGAATATCCCCGCCCCAGAATTCTGTTTACCCACAGCATTACTGACGGATGCTGTCTTATCCACTGAGCCAACTTTGCGCGATCATAGAAAGCCAGATGAAGAGTTGGGTGAGAGGGATCATGCCTGACGGCCTCATGCATCGCCTTGCCGCGTTCGGCAAGCATAGAGGGGGAACAGTCCTCATCCAGACTGACAATGATATAGCCTCCCCCCTTTGTGGCCTGGCCGGATATCATGGGAGAAAGGACGCCAGAAGGAGCCATCTCTCGCAGAATATCTGCCCTGCGCATTCTGTGTTTTTTTGCTTGGAATACGGTATCCGGTCGCTCAATATACCCGGAGTTGAGCTGTTCAACCGGCACCTGCACGTGGACATCAATTCCACCATCAGGTGCGTTTATCGATCCCGACCAGCGCACCCGAGCCGGGCTATGACCGCAGGCCGCCACTTCGGCTTCAGCAAGGCGCGCAATTAACTCTTCCAAAAGAGTATCTGAGAGTCCGAGTAATTCATCTTTATCGATATCGAAGATCGCCACGGCATAGTCCTGACAGAAAATTGAAATTTTGTACAACCGATGCCCAGAATATTAAGCAATTAGAAGCAGATTGTCCTGTGACTAGTTCCCATTGCTCCATACACAGGCAGATTAGCAAGATCCGCTCTTGGCTCGGAGCGGACAAGGTAACAGAGCTACAGGTCTGCTGTGAGCGAGGAGCAGACACTATAACCATCTTCAGATCTTGTGGCTTAAGAAATAATACAAGCGGTGTCTCTGGGTAGAAGTTGAAGAGCAACATCTATCATTTCTCTTATCGGATAATGCCTGTATGGATGATAGTTTCGACTTAAGGAGGAATTATTGTCTCACTCGTCATCATAAAGAAAGGTTTTGGATACATCATGCCCCTTGACGCACAGAGCATCCCACGCACCGAGTTGCATTAACCACTTGGCGAAATGATTGGGAATTGCTTGCGGCGAGTTTTTGATAAAAGTTTAGAAAGATACAGGGGAAAGTGTGGTATCGCCGCTTATAGAAAATGAGTTGATGAAAGCGGTTAACTATATGGAATACCTTTAGAAGCAGGCTACTGTGAGCGAAAATAATGATTTTAGCTAATTATGTGTAATAAAGTGATGTTCAAAATGCAACCATCACTTTATCTCCTGAATTCAATGTCTAAGCAGATACAAAATTTTTCAAAAACTCCTCTAGTGCTTCCCCTGGGTTGTCAATCTCGGAAGAAATCATACTTATTCGCCACTGTTCTAGTATCTCTTCCTGGATTGGATTGGGCCGAGGTGAAAAAATATATGATTTAGGCTGTGCCTCTTCGAGATTTTGTTCTTTCCATAGTTTAGATAATTTATAGAAAAGAAGTCTAATATTAATGTCTGAAAGGCTATACCCAATAAATAGTACAGACTTACCGAGGACGTCGGCTCTGAATTTTATGTCTAATGGTGTTTCAAACTCAAGGCGGTGAAAGTAACTTGTTTCATCGAGAACGATGGAACTATCATCATCAAAATCCCCATGGAACTTAATAATTTGAGTTTTTTTGTTATCAATCTTAGCTATATCAGAAACCGAAGCTATTCTTGTGAATTGTTTTCCATAGTTTTCTAATGAATTTTCTATCCAACGATCATAGTTTGTCGTGTATATTATCGGGAAATTGGCTTTTGCAATGTATTCATGTACTTTTGATTTATTTATATCTATGTCATTAGAATGCCACTTCCTGTCCATCCAACTTCTAAGTGGACCTATTTTACCAACTTTTAATTTATAATACTCAGCTAATTCAAGCGCACTTCCGAATGTACGATATATATCCGGATCATAACCCAACTCTGTCGCAATATGGTCAATAAGTTGATTCCATGACGGCAAGCCTAAATTCATTGAAACTCCAGCACCGACAAAAAGAATAACATTTCCCCTTTTATAGTCAGCAAGTAACTGTTCCATCATTCTCACTCTCCTAACAAATAATGTTTAAATTTATCAAACGCTTTTTTTCTCATGGAAATTTCATTTTTCATTCCCCCCATTTCGGCAAATGTCTTGTTTTCCCCATCAGGAATAAATATACAATCCCACTGAAAATCTCGAGGACCTTTTGGCACTGGGGAGATCTTTCCATATACCTCACCTTCAAATATATGTATTTTCATCGAGTCACAATATCCAATGATTGTTTTAGCTATTAATTTTGTATTTTCTCCGACACCTAATAGCTTCGAAAAATTATCGGCTTGAAGTTTGTCCCAAAATATTTGAGTCAAACCGCCAGGGAATCCGTTTAAGCTTTCGATGTACAATCCTGTGTGTTCAACAAAAACTGGCCTCCCTACTAAGTTGAAGGCTTTTAAAAGCTTATCTCTAATGAGTGCCTCTACATTTTCCGTTTGAATTTCATCTATGGAGTATTCTGCGGCAATAATAGACACCCCTGTGTTTTCAAGGAGTGATGTTATCTCCTTTATTTTATATTTGTTTTTAGTTATGAATCTAATATTCATTTTAAACCTTCTAAAAAAGTATATTTTTTCTGAGTCTTATACATTTCATCTAAGTTTTTTTTGTTGTTAGTTTCTCTCATAAAAACAAGGTAGTCCTCGCTAAGACTTGAAGCATGAATCGCTGGGTTATCAGAGCATAAAACAAATGGTACACTATACTTTATCATTTCATTCACTGGATGAGATTCAAGTTCAGGTACAGCTTTTGTTAATCGATTACTTATAGGGCAAACCTCTATACATATATTTCGGTCAATAATTAGGTCCATAATCTCATGAGATTTAACAACTGCAGTGCCATGTCCAATGCGATCAGCTCCATAATTAATTACTGCATCTTTTATGTTTGTATAGTTTCCGGTTTCTCCTGCATGGATTGTTATTCCTAGGCCGTACGAATCTTTTGCTTCGCGAAATAACCCCGCGGTATCTCGTGGTGGTTCAATATCTTCATTGCCAGCCAAGTCCAAGCCAATAACATTTTTAGGACATCCTAAATTTTTGTAGGCATTGAGAAGAGAACGTAAATGTTCAGAAGTATATTCACCACGAGTTACTGTTAAAATAAGACCAGCTTGAATATTAAATTTATTCGAGCACGTGTTTATCTCTGTTAGCACCCATTCCAAAGCATCAGTAACAGAAATATTATTTAAAAGCGCTATATAAATAACACTGTTTCGTAACTCTACAAACTTAATATTATCTTCTAAAAGGTTTAAGAAGGCACTTTCAACAATTAATTTCAAGTCATACCTACTGATTGGCACTAACCTTAATAGATTCCAAGGTTTTAGGTACTCAACAAGTGAACCTGCAGGGCGAATTATGTTAAGGTCAGTATCCAAATCACATTGATTCAGGATTTCATTATCAGTTTTCTCCAATAATTTTTTAATTACCGAAGTGCTCACCAAACCATTTAGATGAACATGCAACTCTCCTTTGTCCAACTTTCGAATCTCACTACAGTCCATTTTTTAAACACCTCTTTAATGCTTTTTTATTCATTGTCCGCTCCTGACACGGAGGAGCCAGTTATGACGGGCTCCCACAGTAGTCATGCGCGAAAAGTGACTCCAGCTCCATTAAGAAATCAAAAACCTGGAGAATATCTCACAGGAGACATAGCACCTTTCTTTCTGAGGTCATCAGGGATCTTCTTACCTAAATAAAGCTGCGTGATCTCTGGAGATGCCACACTCCCCCGGAATCCAAAGCGGGAAATTTGAGTCGCTTCAAACTCATCGTCTGCATCCCATGAGGGTATTTCTGGGAAATTCTCACGGGTAGACTTGAGCCACTCATCAGCGATATATACGCCCCTCACTATTCCTCTTACTATCGCCAGGATGACCTCAGCTTTACGAGCGCGTTCAACGCTGACACGCCAGCTAAAACGTACAGCATCATAGAGGGCAATATCCTTTGAACTCCTGTTAACCGATATCATCAGGGTCTTATGTTGGAACGTAATTGTTTCAGGTTGGTACGTAGCGATTAACTCTTTGATGTGCGCAGCACCGAATTCATTACTGCCAGAACCGTTCATGATGTTAGTTAAACCGGGATAGGCGTCTATGAGTGCTGCTTCAACCTCGTAAGCGGTCTTTTCTTCAGCCATGCCGTGCCGATGGATAACATGGATAACCTCAAGACCTGCTAATCTAATCTCTCGAAGTTGCTTGAGTTTGTTACTAAGTAACTCATCATCATCCACTCCTGCAACCTCACCTCGCATATGAGCAAAGACACGATTACCTTTCCCTTTTCCTACGTAGAACGTACTGCCATCCCTCGGGTCAATCAAGCGGTATACATACCAGCCAAGATGTTCGATTACTCCCGATGGAAATTCATTAATATCCATATAACAACGCCTCCAATTTAACTTATGAGTCACAAAATAAACACAATACTGTCGATTGACAACTTATAGTCCTCGCTAGTTAGCATTATGATTTTTTTACAGCGAGGAACAAGCAATGTCTGCTTCTGGCACTGAACGGCCTAGGTACAGCTCACTGGCAGCTTTGAGCGAAGAGCAGAAGTTGGTTTGCCGGAAGATATCTAAAAGTGAATAGTCAGGTTAAGCGGGATGTTTACACTGATGAGTCGGCACTAGAAATGCTACCGAAACTTATTAGAAGTGACACAAACCAGCTGGATTGGCCTGTTATGCTCTGCTCCTAATTCTTTGCTCGGTGGTAGAGCCACACAAGCTTGTTCACAGGCTAGTGATTAAAGAGAATACCATTGAGCACTAAGACTGGTTCACGTGTAGGCCGTCCACTCAGACTACGATAAGAAAAATGGGGCTCGATGAGCCCCATTTTTCATTGTACATTGTTCAGCTGATAACAGCTAACGCGGGACACGGCATAGCTCTAAACCTGTTGAGAAAATGTGAGATTATATCTTCATCACTTTAATGGTACCGCCTAGATCAGTTTTAATCGTAGCCTTTCCTTGGATTACTGTGCTGAGTTGCTAAAGCAAGTCAGATAGAAAACCCTTAATCAATTCCGATAGGAATCCATGATGCGGTGCCTGCGGCGTCCCGATGACCATAGCACGATCCAGCCCGCTGTTGAGTGTTTCGCATGCTGTTTCCGGCAATAGTACACAGGCATGGCAGGCTGCTTTGTTGACCCGTCGCGAACCCGTCCCACCCAAATCCTCTGAACAGACAGGATCAGCAGAACACCAAGACGCACGGGAAATGGCCCTAAGAACCATCGGCTCGAAAAGCTCAGTCCGGCCGATACGAACCAGCCCCCCCAGACTACCTTCCGAATCTCCGGCTGCAGTGTAAATGAGGAAGGATGCCATTGGTGCATCTGGATCGTTAGATACAAAGATGCGTTCTTTCAGCGAGGCTGAGGAGTAACCACATTCAAACACCATCTGATTGATCATGATGTGAGCCAAGGTGTGAACCAGAAGATATCGGGCAGCCCATTGCGACGTAACGTAATTACTCTGGAGCGGTGGCATCAGGTTTTTCTCGTCAGCCATGCGTGCCACAAACGCCTGATCCAGCCGATGTGCAAGCCACTCAGCATTCTCTGCAAGCCAATTGCTGATGGCGCCCTCATCCAACTCGACGAAAATACCTTCACCATAATTCTTGATAGCAGGCAGCCACTGGGATTCTGGTGCCGGCGGGTGAAGGAAAAGCTGGTTCATAGCTGAGTCCGGCATGCTAGCCAACGGCTCCCTTTCCCGTATAAGTCTGTCAAAGCCACAAAAAACCCGGGTTTCCCGCAGCTTTTCAACCAGATTGATCCGCCCGAACCAAGATTTCAGCCCAAGCGGAACCAAGCTTGGAATTACCCTTAGTTCGTTGTCTACTCCGAGGGCTACTTCATTGCGCAGTACGTTGTACTCGGCTCGACGGTATTTCTGAGACTCTGATTCTGCCATTACAGGCTGAGGGCCTCCATCTGCCAGCAAGCTGCCTTGGTTGAGAGCGTCCATGGCCCGCATTATCAACGCGTCATCAGGCAGGCTGGGGTAATAGGGGAGCAGGATCTCATGGAGCTTTTTTAGTGCTTCCGAGATAATTCCGAGCTGGATAAATAGCTTTACGACGCTTAAATCCAGATCATCATTTCTCAGTATCTTCTGAATGTCAGTAACGCATTGTTCGCTGCTCATATTCGGCAGATAGATTGAAGACAGCACTTTTCCAAAATAGATGTTCGACTGGTTGATCAGCACTGCAACAGGGGGTTCTTGGCATGGCTGAGCTGCCAAGCCCAACCAAGGACGCTCACCACTACAGAAGATCCCTGCCGACTTAAGTCCGGATTTATCGATTTTGCCACTGTCTGGATCGCGAACCATGCTCATTGCTCCCGCCAAGGTTTTCCATTTCTTGCATATCGAGCAGGTGACTTTAACGGACCTCAGGTCTGGGCCGCCGGAATCCTTAAGCACCAGTCCGCTATCCCCTGGGCAGGTACATCCACACCAAGCTTTCCATGGGAAATCTGCAATATGCCCTTGGCTGCAGACGCTGATGAAACGCACGGGGCGCCAATTTGGTTTTTTGTCATTTGGGAGCGGGGTAAGTTTCCGGGTTTCTAGGCTGAAACGGCGCATTTTTCCGCTGTAGCTGTCGACATACCAAGTAGGAAAGCGGTGAGTCTGGATTTCCAGCCCCGATAGCCCTGGATTCTGGTCGTCACGGCAGTATTCTGGCGGCTGGCGGAATTGTGGAACCTGAAGCAGAGCAGATAGTCGAGGCTCGTCAATCACATGCCTGCGCATGGCGGCCTCATCCACCGTCCACTTGCCTTTCTCATCCATCTGTTTATGCCAGAAGTCTAGCCCGCAGATTATATTAGGTACACCGTTCTTGTCGGTATAGATGCTCCCCGGCCCGAAGGGGACAATCAATTGCCCCAGCCGAATGTCACTGGCCATGCTCTGTATGCTCCTCGCCTAAATAGTTGCTGCTGATTGCTGCCCGGGCAGTGCCGTCAACATTGCGCATGCTGCTGAGAACCCGCATCCCTTTTCGTTTCTGCTCCCTAGTCGCGAACTCACCTGTCCATAGCATCAGATACTCTCCATCTTTCTTTTGCGGGTACTCCCACCACTGTTGTGGATTGGTTTTCCACTTATTGAGGAGTTCACTGTGTACTTTGCGCATGGCTTCGCATACTCGATCCAATTCATCTGGTTGAACCTCCATGATGGCTCCGCATCGTTCAAGCAGCAGCTCAAGCGCCTCGTTCAAATAGTCGGCATAGTCGCCGAAGGCCTCACCAGGCGAGCTGGCACCATGCCGCTGCCGTGCCCAGAGCAGCATTACTCCTGCCAGTGCGCGCTCCACTGCTTCAACCGAAAATGGTGTAGCCGAAGTCGGCTCGACCCGCTCATAGAGACGGCGGTGATAACTATGAAACTGCTCAAAGTGCGAGCGGTCGCGACTCTTCCCCGGGTTGAACATGCTCAGAATCAGTCCAGGACGTTCCCACCAGCGCCGTCCTACCCGGCCTGTCACCTGAATGTACTGAGCGGTTGACTTGGGCTGACCGACAACAGCCATCAACGCTAGCCGGTCGATATCCACTCCAACTTCGATGATATTGGACGCAAGACAGGCATCCAAGCTGTCCTTGGCATCCCAAGGGAGCGCCAACCGATCCATTAACTCAACCAGCTGTGCCTGACTCTGACGACTGGTCAACTCTTCCACAGTATTGAGGTAGCGTTGAGGGCCGCCTTTGAGCCCATAACGCGATGAATAGTCCTTTAGACGCGCAGCAATGTCAGACTGGAACAGGGTCTGGGCACCACCCAGCTCACGCAAGCTGTTGTAGAACGCCAGCAGGGTCCACCATGCATCTTTCTTGTTGTCATCGAACATCCACGCTCTGAACAACACAGTCGAAAATGCACGGACCTGAGTTGTCAGGAAAGACCGATAACCGCTGGCGTGAATTCCTAGGTAGAGTCGGCCTTGTTTCAGCTGTCCATCTTTGTCCTTGGCGTAACGGCCGAAAAACGAGTCGCCCATCTCCAGCCCTGGGCTGGGAAACAGCTGCAGCTTCTCACGGGCATAGACAGTACGTACCTGCTCTGCCGCCCCCCGAATGGTGGCGGTCGAGGCGATTATCTTGGGCTTTATCAGATAACGCCTGTTCTTTGCGCTGCAAAGCTGCTCGATCACCCCCTCATATAACCCATAGATCGTACCCAAAGGCCCTGAAATCAGGTGAAACTCATCTTGGATCACCAATCCTGGGGGGCGTCTGACAGGAATCACTTCTCCCTCTTTGCCATGATCCAAGCCAAACAGTGCGCCGGTTTCCGGCTTCCAGGCCATCATTGCGAACTTGTCAGCGGTCCCGATGAACATGGATGGTGGATCTTTGTAGATGGCTTCGTCGATAACCTCGACAGGTAGCCTGCTGCGTTCGCCACCATATTCACATCCAGTGTCAGAGCACATCAGGTACGGCTGCCTTCCACCGACCAGCCCAGCGAGATTGCTGTTCTTGTTCTTCTTGCCTTTACTGGACGAGGCTTGAGTCAACCGGCCGATTGTGCTCCGGCACCAAGGGCACTCCGTCAAGACTAACGGATTTCCTGTCACATCTCCGGAGTCATATTTGCGGACCGCTTTGCTGGCATCAGCCCATTTATTTGGTGAACCATCACCACCAACCCAGAGTCCAAGTGTGAAGCAGGAGGTCCCTAGCGAGGGGCTGGCGGCCTCCTTTTCCCGGCGTACTCTGATTTGTTCCATAGCGCAGATCAGGCTGGCAGCACGCTGGAATTGCTGTGTGGTCAGCATCCGCAAGGTGTAACGCATGAATACATTGGTGCCATCACGACGCAGTTCATCATCTACGCGCGAAATCAAGCGTTGGTGGAACATGTAGAAAGCGGCGACTGCGAGATAGGCTTCGGTCTTGCCTCCGCCTGTGGGGAACCAGATCAGGTCGACGATTTCCCGGTCATCACAACGTTCCTCAACCAGTCCGGCGATACTCATAAGCAAGAACGCTGCCTGGAAGGCTCGCCATTTGCCGACACCCTGTTTTTCGGAACCATCAATCCACACCTCCCATGGTGTGCGTGGCTGTCCTTCAGGTACCTCCTCAGCAACCACATAGTTGTTGAGGAGGACTAGCGGGCGACGAGAGATCTGTTTGGACGCTACCTGCTGGAGCAGCATTGCCTGATTGGCCAGACGAAATGCCTCTAGTGCAGTGGTGTCGGTTTGCAGGATCGCAATGCCGTGTCTGATGCGCTTGAGGCTTTGGCGGCAGTCTTCCAGATGGCTTGTGGCTACATCACGCAACTGGGGCGATAGCTTCTCGCTGCCTGCCTCGCGAGCATCAATCCAAGCAGCATACTCTTGCACGAGACTATCGAGTGGTGCCCAGTCCTGAGCGCCCGGGGCAAAGGTTGTAAGCCCCGACAGATCACGCATAGATAGGGTGACAGGGTCTCCCTCGCGGTCCGTGATGTCAGGAGTCATACTCGGCAGTTCCACGGCCGGCATCACATCCGCGAAAATAGCATCCGGTACTCCCCCTTCGACAAGATCCCATCCCGCCGCACAACCGTGTCCGATCGCCCAAGTAGCTTGGTCACGGTACAGCAGGGAGAGCGTTTTCTCGTCATCATCGAGCTGTTCGAACGGCCTGACTCCTTCAGGGTAACGGCTAAAGACTGCACCGCCCTGCACCCGCACCTGGAAGTACGCCTGAAAGAGGATGCTTCGGATCTGATCTGCTTTGCTCTTGGCCACTTGGGCATCCTGTTGGTTGCGCAGTACGCATGTGACAATCCACTTGCCATGCATGCGTCGTGGAAAAACTTGGATCTGTAAAGCAAGCCCCCCAGGCAAGCTCAGGCTCCTTGACTCGGTTTTTCCGGGCTTTAGGCTAGCCAACAGAAATCGTTCACACGTAGCAACAGTTGTAGCCGGCACACGCCGCCACGCCTCCGCACGATGTTCACCATTCTCCTTGCTCGTTACTTTAATACAGGGTTCATACCTTCCGTTGACTGGGAACGCGGCGGCCTCTGGTAGCTGCCAAAAGAACTTTTTAGCAGCGGGAAGCGATACGACAAATTCGCCTTCACTCTCCTCCAGGCAGAAGCTAATACCCATGACCGAGGGTTGGTACATATCGTCACTGCCAACCTCGAAATCATCGTCATCCGCCTCAGTGCCACCTCCCTCTGAAGCTGGGTCACCGCTGGTAAACATTGCAGGCAACGTCGACACTTCCGGATTGGAGACCACTGCCAGCACTGTCTCAGTCAATGCGTTCTCTCCATTCTCACCGTCGTTTATTAGCCCAGCGGATGATCCAGGGTCCGCATGATCGTCAATTACCATCCCCTGCATATATTTACGTGGGTACAAAAGGCCCGCGCCATAACGTTGCATAGGCGTTTCGCCATTGTAGTGGACGATTTCCTGCAGAACATCGCTGTCTCCGCATTGGTAGTAAAGGGGCCCGAACTCTTCCCCGGAAAGCCGGAAGCTGCCTTGTGCATCAATAGTAACCATTCCGAAGGTTGTAACGGTTTCGATGACGCGCGAGGGCCCCACCAGCTCTCCACGAAGAGACTCGATTTCTGCAGATCGTTCCTTATTCATACTTTTTACCTGGCACTTGTCACCCATTCAGCTAGCTGTGATGCACCTGATGCATGACAAAATAGATGGAGCCGCTCTTGGGTCCGGGTGATTCCCGTATAAAAGCGGTTGCGATCAAACCCACTATCAGAAGGAATTACATCAGTGATGATGATGACCTTGTTCTCCAGCCCCTTGTAGGCTGGAACAGTGGAGTAGCGTATACCCTTGGTGCTCGAATTTCCGACGGAGACGAATGCGCGGTTGCAGGCCTCGCGAAGCAATGGGAGCACTGAGCGACGTTCAGACCCGAAGGAAAGCACCGTAATGTCGGCCTCCCGGAATCCGCTGGCCAAAGCTGAATCTATACATATCATTATCTTGCGGATTTGATCCGCTGCGTCCTTGTACAGCTCAAGGTTCCATGCATTCAGGCCGCCCCCCTGTCGTAGGTAACCGGAGTAGGTGCTCCTGTCTGCCTGAGAGAGCTTCATTGCGAACTGGCCAACGGTCTTGTAGTTGCGACAGTTTTCCGTAAGTACCCAGCGGGCTGAACTCTTCCGCACGGTAGCTAGGGGGACCTCCAGTGCCGTTGCTCCTGTCAGTACCTGATTGCGGAAGTCACCTAACATAAGGAAGCGGCCGCCATCTAGGTCACCATCTATAAGCAGACGGAGGCAGTCCAACAGGTCTGGGCGCCCGAGAATATCCTGCGCCTCGTCGATGACCAGATAGTCGAACCGAGCATCATGCGCACAAGATGGATCCGTGAGGCGGTCTTGAACCTCCAGCGCTACGCTGGACCAGAAATCATCGTTTGGATTTTCCGGCACACTTACCCCAGTAAGGGACATCAACACGCTTAAGGCAGAGCCCCCGACCAAAAGCGGGTTGTGTTCTTCCTCTAGCTGACTGGCAGCCCATTGACCGATCAACCTGTTAAAACAGAGATAACCTACCCTTAGACCTTGAGCCGCCTTGAGCCGAGCCACGCTAATACCTATTAGTGACTTACCGGTTCCTGCCCCCCCTTCAACTAGCACCCTCGGGTTGTAATCCGTCAAACGAAGCACCGGGTATTGTTGATCGCGCAATAGCTTCTCAAGCTCCTCCTCGCGATAGCGAATTTCGGTGAATTTTTCCGGCCGGCGTGTACGGATGGGGAAGCAGAAACTGACGAAATCTTCTACCTGCGACCCTGACAGTGGTGCCTTCAGCAGGGCGATCATTGGATCCGCATAGATGATCCGCAGGGCCATTTTTTTAAGAGCTTCACACAGCGCATCGCCCGTTGTACAGGCATCGAACCGGTAACGGTCCATCACCTCGTATGGACTAACCGACAGATTGGGCGGCACGGTAAAATCTGCCCGAGGGAAAACACAGCAGTGAATCACTGGGACTTGAGAAAAGATCGCTAACCGCTCCACCAGCCGACGACGCAGAACATAACGAGCATCCTGTGCTTGGCGGAACGGCGATTTTGTAATGCTTTTTGGGTACCAGTGATCGCCGTCGAAGCCAATCTCTCGATGCGATTTGACCTCAATGCAGAGAATGCCAACGTCGGGAATCACAATCACAAAGTCAAGTTCGGTGCGCCTGTTATGGTTGCTCGGTGCCAGATCCAGCGAATGGATAACGGTCCAGTTGCACCGGGCACTTTCGAGTTTCCGGTAAAGGTCAATCTCACCGGGCGGTGAAGTCTCGTCGATAAATCCGGGAATCATACGCACAAATGCTCGCCTCCTAAGCCTGCGCGATACCGTTCAGCAATCGGCAGCTTGAGCAGTTTTTCCAGCACCTCTGCCGGAGCAGCAAAGTCCGGCGAAATACTAATCACAGGTTTAAATAACACGCTGCCGGTCAGGCCACTTTCCGGCTCAAGCCGGTGAGGATATACATATACTAACGAGAGCATACTGCGAATAGCAGGCAATTCTCTACGCAGCTCCGCAGTTAGTTGTTCGTTTACAATGGCATGCTCAACCGCTCCATGTTGTATCGCGTTAACCCGAGAGGCCTCGACCTCTCTCCACGCCCGACGCCATCCAGGAACAGTTCTGCCATTAACCACCATCGGTGGAATAAGATCCGGATCAAGTACCTTTATCAGCAATGCTTCGAAATGCCTCTTACGCAGCGGCGCCGGAATCACAGTACCATTGCTTTCTTTCCATTTGTGGACCGCACGATGCAGATCTTGGAGATCAATGCCAGCTTGCTGCATTTTCTGAAGACATATATTGGGATGTCGTTTCCAAGCATCAGCCAGCGCCTTTTTCCAGAGGGCAGCCAGCGGCGCTTTAGAGGCATCGACACTAACCTCACCAAGGTCAGCATCAGCATCGTGAATCAGCAGGTAATCATCTGCTTCTACTTCATTAATCTGTCTGTAGCCAATGGCCTCAATGTCGGTGCGATGGGGACTGAATACCAGCAAGCGGGACCCCGGACGAAGAAGCACTCCGTACTCAGCTGGAAACTCCACTAGCACACATCGATGCAAGGCTTTGCCCGTGGACGTCTTATTGTCAAGGTACACAAGATCATCAACTTGTTCAGCCGTAGGAGGCACAGTCATCGTTCTGGGATTCTCGCTGACGGTAGTCCGAACTGAACGCAGGCTGGCCAGATAGTTGTAGGTGGGCAGTACCGGATCATCGGCAAATCCTTCCTCATCTGCCAGCCCTGACCAAACAAAGCGGACCAGCCGACGGTATGATGGGGAAGTAATTAATGCCTCCGGCGCACTGCCGAAGCCACGCGTGCGCAAAGGTCCGAATCGGATCAACGCATCTGCCGGAGGGATCTTGCGGTACTCTGCAAGTGTGCTTACGAATCCCCCATCATTGAGGTCCACCAACCCTTCGAGCAGCTTGCGAAAAAGGTCGCGTTCTTTGGGATGGCACCAAATCCTGACGTTGTCTTTCCCATATTCGTACTTAAGTTCGATGAATAACCGGACGAACTCCGCATTAAGTACAGAGCCCTCCTCAGCGTAACAGGTGATCAGGTCTTTCAGGAGCTCGACGGTTTGTACGGCATGCGCCCCCCACTGCCGGCGAATCTGCGCTGCATCGGCAAGGCCACAGCGGGGAAAGAGGCCAATATCGGGTATCAAAGGTGACGTCAGCCACTTCTGCATCTCGAAGCGAAGCAGCAGGGCCGACTCGTTCACGTCAGGGCCGCTATCTAGCTGGTAAAGTGCTGAATAAAGTATCCGCATATGGTGGCGGATCGCGGAAAAAAGCGGAGACTCGCCAATAAAGAGCTCTTGGAACGGCGGATTACTATCTAGAAACTGCAAGCGCGCGGTTGTCGGGATAATCATGGTCACATCCTTCGTTGCAGCACGCGCAGCTGCATTCCGGTTTGCATTTCACCCAACAGACAATTGCTGGCGTCCCTATCTTTGTAGTAGCGGCTGATATTATTCAACCAGTCCTTGAGCTGGAGGATCGACTCGACAGATGCATCACGGTTGCAGACACCAATGATGTCGCTCGAAGGGAACAGTTTCTCCGCACAGAGCAGCGCCGATATGCCATCGGCCACCACTAACCAGGCCGCATGTATGGCCTCGTCTTGATGCACTCTCTCGTTGAGGAAGCGAAGGCGCCGTATGTATTGCCGCTCAGTGTGATGCAGAGTCAGCAGATCGCCCAGCGAAAATCTGCGGTCAGCTGTTGCGAAACCCGCAGAATAAAGCTTCTGCATATAACTGGAGTCACGCGCCCCCCCCTGCCCAACCAAGACTAGGCCATCATAGGACTGACGCAGATTTGCTTCCAAGATAGGGCCGACGCATCCCGGGAGATCGCGATACTCGGAGTATTCCAGCCCCTTCCCGTCATGAGGTAACTGCGGCAAGGGGCAATCGCGCAACTGCCAGCGGATGGCGTTGCCACGCATGATGTAACAGGTGCAGACCCCGTGCGGATTAGGGATGCTTTTGCCCTTCCTTTTGACAAAAGGCCGGTATGTAGCTTTCTCGAGAACAATGGCATCTAACTCGCCATTAAAGGCAACAAAACGCCAGCGAGTATCGTCAACGGAGTCACGCACATCCCACGAGAGCTCTTCAGGATGGGCCCCGCATCGCACCTTCGCGGCAATACGCTCGTGGCATGTTCGCAGCAGAAAATCGAAGTGCATATCCACGTGGTTTGCCGTCGTACGCTCCAGATCATTCCGCAGGGCGCCCAGAGCGATAAGACCAGCAGCCTCCGACTCGCACGGCATAGACAACAGACCGATCCGGCGAGCATTACCGCAACCTAGGTTCCACCGATAGCCCAGACTTAGAGCAGTAGCAGCCCATGTAGGGACCTCGTCATAAAACGTATCCACTTCAAAATATTGCATCTAAGCAATCCCGAGGCTACAGGTATCCTAAATAAATTGAGACTCGATTAAATCACTCCAACAGGTAAATGAAAATCTCAAATAACGTGGTTTCTCGGATATCTTGTTAAATTTGTTGGGCTTGGTCATTTTTGCAACGATGTAATGGGCATCTGCCACAATCTAGCCAGCATCATACTTCTAACTGCTGCCTTTAACTTGGGAGAGCATCACATTACTAAAAACCTATTTATAAAAAACCTGATTAATAAAGGTTGGAGATATGGTAATACCCGTTTACTACACAGTGATGCTCGCAGGGTTTGCTTCTGGCACATAGCAACCTGTTAACCCAGAGTATTGTTTATCAGGTGTTATCAAATTCCCGTGCAAAGGCGCTGACACTGATCCCGGTGTTTATACGTATAATCACAGTAAGTTGCTGTTCTTCATTCAGTGCTGAAGGACGACCAAATCGCTTTCCAGCTGTTTTGCCCTCGCAATACCTGAGTGCGTGCGCTCAAGCAACAGATCCCGCTCAAATTCTGCGACAGCAGAAATCACCGACATCATAGTGAAAAGTAACTCAATAATCGGTTCAAGTCGGCATTTTGCCTTTTTGGGGCTGACTGTTCACGGTAAGTGACCAGTCAGGGCAAACTCATCACCGACTAATAACCAGTTAATGTATTGTTTTAAAACAACTAAAACAAAAAGTGAACAGTGTGACCAGTTTTTCTATAAATCTTTTTTTTCTGAGTGAGATGACGGATTGCATCTATCATGGGGCAGAGCCAAAAACAGACTCATTTAAGGGGTAACCACTAAGATGGAAACGACCAAGAAAATAATTATGGAAGGATTAGAGCGGCATGGTTTAAGCAAACTCCCCGGCCGCCCTTATGACTGTTCCTTCGAATTACTGGCCGCCAAGCCAGCAAGAAAGCGTTTAATCATGGTTGGGTTCAATGGTTCATCTGCGGATGACGGTTTTACAAATGCTGAAGCAGTGATAAGCGGCTTTAATTCACCTTATTTCTCTAATGTTCAGGCCGGTACTGAAGGTGAATGGGGTATAAAACATTTGGCAAACCGCCTGCAATCAATCCCTGAGCAGCTAGGCTTTAGATGGCAAGATACTGTCTACACCAACGCACTACTCATGTGCTCTAAAGATGCCCTGTCGCTCAAAAAAAGTGCTCAAGAGAGCGCAATTGGCAGTTTGGATCGACTGATTGAAAAATCGATGGGTTTCTTTGAAAACGTTACCGTCCCCCTATGCAAACCTGAGCTAATTATTGCTTACAGTAACGGAATGAATTCCCACTCAGCAGCTCGCTTGCTATTAAAAGCATTCGGCGATGTTGATGAACCCGAGTACATAAGCCGAAACCGCTACTACTCCACGTTCTGCTTTACGGCACGGTTTAAGCAATTCGATGTGCCTGTGGTAGGTATCCGCCACATGTCGCGCTTCAAACCTGATGTGCAGCTCATCAAACAAGCATGGGAAAAAAGGCGCTAACTGCTGATACCAGATTCTAGAATCACCCTCTAAATCGGTGTCACTTTCCTGCATTGGTATACGTTTAGGTATACCCAACAAATCTGAACTCATTTTTTATCAATGATTACAACAAACTAATCGATTTATTCAGATTCCCCCAGCTCCACCAAATAGGTCACCGGTGACCCCAGATAGATCCGGTGGCAATAACGAAAAAGCCCGCAATTCACGTTGCGGGCTTTTTTGTGTCTGTAGTAGTCCAAGAATATCCGGCTAAATCCGGGGGTTTATTGGCATACATTCAGGTATACGTTAAAAGGTATGCCATAAACGTATACCAATTATGGAAGAATCCTTACATGGCGCGGACTACACGCTCCCTCACACATACCGAAGTACAAAAAGCCAAAGCAATCGAGAAAGACCTCACCCTACACGATGGTGACGGTCTGTTCCTGTTAGTCAAAACCACCGGCAAGAAATTGTGGCGTTTCCGCTACCTCCGCCCCGGCACCAGTTCACGAACTATGGTTAGCCTCGGTGCCTACCCTGCCCTGTCACTTGCCGACGCCCGACAAATACGCGCCGAAAAGCTCGCGATACTGGCGAGAGGCATTGACCCGCAGGCTAAAGAGGCAGCAGAAACGGAACAGCAGCAGATAGCGCAAGAAAGCATTTTCCTGAATGTGGCAAAACAATGGTTCACATTGAAACAGGCCAGCGTCAGCGCTAAGCATGCGGAGGACATCTGGCGTTCTCTCGAGAAGGACATATTACCGTCTATCGAAAATGTCCCGGTTCAGGACATCAAAGCACGTTTGCTGATCCAGGTACTGGAACCTATCAAGGCTCGTGGTGCATTAGAGACTGTTCGCCGATTAGTGCAACGCATCAACGAAATCATGATCTACGCCGTCAACACCGGATTGATTGATGCTAACCCGGCTTCTGGTATCGGCAATGCGTTCGAGCGCCCTAAGAAACAGCATATGCCAACTATACGCCCCGAAGAATTGCCTAAGCTGATGCGCACAATCTCGATGAGCAATTTATCAATCCCTACCCGCTGCTTACTTGAGTGGCAACTACTTACGCTTATACGTCCTGCAGAAGCCTCGGCAACCGCATGGGCTGAAATCGATATAGAAAACCGTGAATGGCGTATCCCGGCGGAACGTATGAAAGCTAAACGAGATCACATTGTAAGCATACCCGTTTTAGTTCCACGCACTTTTTGAGACTTCCGTGTTTTCAGCCATCAGCCGGTACTCTTCCGGCGTCAGGTTGTTCAGCGATTCGTGAGGGCGTTCGCTGTTATATTCCGTCAGCCAGCGCTCTGTGATTTCCCGGGCCTCATTCAGTGTTCTGAACAGGTAAAAATCCAGGATTTCTGTCCGGTACGTCCGGTTAAACCGTTCGATGAAGGCATTCTGTGTCGGCTTGCCAGGCTTGATAATTCCAGCAACACACCATGTTCTTCAGCCCACTGTGCCAGCGTCAGTGAGATCAGTTCTGGTCCGTTGTCCATCCGCATTTTCAGCGGGTAGCCACGGTTTGCCACGATCCGCTCCAGTACCCGGACAACACGTTGAGCCGGGATATTCAGGTCAATTTCTATCGCCAGTACTTCCCGGTTAAAATCATCCACCACATTGAAGGTTCGGAAGCGTCTACCACAGACCAGCGCATCATGCATAAAATCTATCGACCAGCTCTGGTTAAGTGCCTCAGGCGTAACCAGTGGCGACGGGTTGCGTACCGGCAGCCGCTGTTTTCCCTTACGACGAAAATTCAGTTTCAGCAGGCAGTAAATCCGGTGAACGCGTTTGTGGTTCCAGGTATTGCCCTGCCTGCGCAGCAGCTGGAACAGCTTCTTAAAACCGTAGCGCGGATAGCGTTCTGCCAGTTCAGTCAGCGCATGGATCACCGGTTCATCACGCCGGGTATCGGGCTGATAAAAATAGACAGTCCTGCTCAGCGATAACGTCCTGCAGGCCTGACGTAAACTCATGGCAAATTGCGCTGTCAGATAGCTGACGAGTTCACGCTTTATCGCTGGTTTTAAAGCTTTTTTTCGATGACGTCTTTAAGTGCCCGGCACTCAAGGCTGAGGTCAGCAAACATCTGTTTGAGCCTCCGGTTCTCGTCTTCCAGATCTTTGATTTTTTTAATATCGGCCGCTTCCATCCCGCCATACTTTGCCTTCCAGTTGTAATAGCTGGCTTCCGAAATAGCGGCTTCACGGCACACATCCTTGACGGTACGTCCGGCTTCGACGGACTTCAATACGGCGATGATCTGGTGTTCGGTGAATCGGATCTTACGCATAGCGATCTCCTCCGGGGACATAATCAGTATGTCGGAAGATCTCTAAAAGTGAATGGTTCGGATTACAGGGATGCATGCACCATTATCTGTTCCAATATGGTGATTTTTTAGGCGGCGCACTGTATTCTGGTTAAACTCCCTTTACAGGATATGGCCATGATAACAGTAGCGAAATCAAACCCATTTTCTTCAGAATCCTATCGCTTAATCGAAATGCTGTCAGCTGAACTTGCTGCTATTACTGGCGATAATGGCAAGACCAACTTCAGCGTTGAAGCTATGAACAATGACAAAACATTATGGGTATTGGCAAAAAATGCACATGGCGACGCGATAGGATGCGGTGCAATCCGCCCATTAACACAAAACATAGCTGAGCTTAAAAGAATGTTTTCGGACCGAAGCGAGCCAGGCGTGGGTAGTGCATTACTTACTTTTCTGGAAACCTCTGCAAAGCAAATGGGATATCGAGAACTTAAGCTGGAAACCCGACATATCAACCTCCGGGCTGTCAATTTTTACGAGAAAAATGGATATGTTCGTATTGATAATTATGGCCCATACATAGGCAGAGAAGAAGCCGTCTGTTTCTCAAAGTTATTGTACTGATTGCATTTATCGGATCTAACTGCCGCTCCTGGCGCACAGTCAGCTATTCGGGATACTTAATACTTTAAATGCAAAGGGACTACTCATGAATATTCTTATCGAGAGCATTACCCCGGATAACAAAGGCTTTTTTGCGTTAAAAGCAGAGAGCATGGCTCCTGGATTTAACATGCTACACAGACTGGAAGAAAACTGGCTGAACGGGCGAAACCGCTTTGATAAGGCAGGTGAGAACCTGTTAGGTTTTTATGCCGACGGGCTACTCATTGGCGTGTGTGGATTAAACCAAGACCCCTACACGCCTTCAGTTCGGACTGGACGACTCCGTCATCTCTATGTAGGAATTGAATGGAGAAGAAGGCAAGTTGCCATTGCTTTGCTCAGGGCAATACTGGAGGGTTCTGGCCGCTGGTTTGATTTTATCAACACTAACGCGCCTCAATCAGCGTTCATCTTCTATGAACGTGCTGGCTTTATTCCGCTAGTAGATGTCGATAAAGTTACCCACCGTCTGTATCTTACAGATATATAAAGTTAATAACTGTCAATTGATTGATGGGCAATGATGTGACCAACGTCTGCTCTTGGCACTTTCTGGACTTTCACGTAATCCTACTAACACCTCCATGTCAGATCAAAACATTAAAAAAGCCCGCGCAATGCGGGCTGGTCTTTCCTGGTGCTTGCTTTCTTGTTTGTTCAATTTCTACACGGTTACGCGCTCAAAAGATAATTGGTTGTGTAGATCAATTACTCATTATTGATCGGTGTGGGCGACCAATATTTAGCCCTACCCAATCACTGGCGCGTATTTTCTTTTCAGCTGGCTGGACTTCGTGCCGGCGGCGCTGAGTGCCGCCGCGTTCTGCGGCGCGCCGGTGTTACTGTACGTATGGACGGCAGTCTGCTGCGCCAGCTCCTGCTACACTTCCAGGGTTTCCAATATCAGCGCCATCACGTTGATTTGTTGGCTACCTATCCACACCACCGGGGCAATAACATTCTGGTGCACTGCTGCAATGCTACTTCGGATATTGCCTATTTTCTCCGTCAGGCTGCCGGCCACTGCCGTGGTGGCATCTCCTCCCACACTGGCCACCAAATTACCCTTGGTCGCTACGCTGTAATCCCCCTCGGCAATATGCTGCACTGCACCGGCCAGCAAGGTTAACGTGACCAGCACCATGGTTTTATCTTTGGCCTGCACCGTTGTAATTTCGGACGGGGGTTCAAATCCCCCCAGCCCACCAAATAGGTCACCGGTGACCCCAGATAGATCCGGTGGCAATAACGAAAAAGCCCGCAATTCACGTTGCGGGCTTTTTTGTGTCTGTAGCGCAGACTGGTCGTTAGTGATCCAGATAGAGATAATGCAGCCAGCTGGTCATGCGCAGCAGGACTTTGCGCATGATGGAAAGATGCTCAAAGTGCTCGGTGTAGACCGCAGCCTGTGCGGTAACCCCATCGGGCAATTTGTCCAGCGCGGGAACAGGGTCTAAATCGATCATTACGTAAACCCCCTCCTGCTGAGCGCCAACGTTTAGCCCTTGCATAACACCACTGGCCTGATAGCTGCCGTCGGGGACTATCGGCAGCACCCGCGTGACCGAGCCGCCATAGATTTTCCCCGGCAAGCCGTTAAATACCACCTCGGCTTTATCGCCCTGGGTTAAACGCAGGATCGAGTTTTGACGGAATACCGCCACCACCTGCCGTTTTTGCTGCGGAATAAAAATCATCACCGGCTTGAACGGCAAGCGCACTGCGGTGGTGCCAGGCCGAGCCAGCACCTGGGTAACATAACCCTCGCTGGGTGCTCGAATGGTCGTTTGTTCCAAATTGTAGGTCGCTTCCGCAATCTGTGATTTCAGGCTGGCAATGCGGGCGTCCTCACCGTTGTAGTGGCCCGAAAGCCGCTCCTGCGCCTGCTGATGCTGAGCTTTGGCAGCCTGCAGCGCTGCAGATTGCGCTTGATACTGCTGCCGGGCATGATTGATGTCTTGTTCAGAGAAAGGGTTAACTGCCATTGCCGCGCCTTTGGCGTAACGCTGATAATCCTGGCGCGTGCGTTCATACTCGGCATAAACCCGCTGCACATTGGCCGAGGACTCATTTAGCGTAGCCTGTCGTGTTCTGACATCCGCCTGCGCGCTGGCAAGATCTGCCTGCAGCTTGTTCAGCCGGGCACGGTAGCGGGTATCATCCAGGCGAAACAGCACATCGCCCTTATGCAATAGCACATTGGTCTTATCCGTAACCTCGGCAATCACTCCCGATACCTGGGGAACAATGGGCACCGAAACAGCGATTTTCTGCGCCCGGTAGGTATAAGGATGGTTGTAATTCATCCCCAGAATCAAAGCTCCTACGATAAAAATGCCGCCCAATACCGCGGTCGGCACGGTCCATTTATTGATGGGGATACGGAACAGTTTGAAAACGCCGTAGCTCAGCGCTACGTAGCTGAGAATAATTAAGAGATCCATACCCTTTCAACACCCTTTATTGGACGACGAGCTTTCATCCGCAGCAGGCATCTGCATTCGCTGCAACTCGCTTTGTAACTGATGAATTCGCGCTTGCAGCACTTCAGGGTGTTCGGCCTTCTCGCTCATGCCCCAGCCCCGCTCTGGCCGATATAACGTCGCCCAAATCCACAGCAGTGGCCAAATAGCATGCAGGGTAAACAGGCTGACCCAGCCTGCAACGTGAATGGCATCCTGATGGGGATGTTGCCGTTTTTTGGCCAGCAAATAAGGAATATCGTGAATAATTATCACGCCGTAAAATAAAATCAAAAACACGGCGATCAATACGCCTAAAGCAAAATAATCTAGAAACATGCTACACCCTGGCTGGTAACGCTAAATAACGCATCGAGGCTTATGTTGTCTTATACTCTTTGATATCTTTGGCAATGATATCAATGGCATTTTTAACATCGTCCACGGTGAGTTTTGCCTTTTCATTATTCAAATTATTTCCGGACGCTTTGCGCACCACTTTGATAACCGGCTGATTAGTCGAAGCATCGATAAACTCGCCTTCCATATACACAGAGCTCTCCATGGTGCGGTGACCGGTTACGCTCTGTGTTGCCGCCACCAGCAGCGTGATTGGCAGTACCTCATACACCTGAAGCCCTTTTTTATGGGTATCGATAGCCGTTATAGCCCCTCGGAAAATAAGCGTATTTTCACGTGGCACATCTTCTAAGATAAAATGGGATGCCATAGACTGCTTAAACTGCTGGTTGGTGTAGTTCAGGATATTATCAAGTGCGCGCTGGCTTACCATCTCAGTGGGTTTCGGACGCGGGAAATAGATCATCGGCTGATAAACCAAATATTTATATTTAGAATAGTCAACGTTAGTTTGTTTCCAATATAAAACGTCCTTACCGGAGGCCGATTTCCCCTGGGTAATATCATTGTAATTATTCAGGAACGTAGAATACTTTTCTTTTTCGGTGACCTTGGATGAACAAGCGGCCAGAATGAATACCAAGGGCAAAATGGCCGCACGTTTTTTTCTCATCATAACTTCCAATATTAATTTAATAAGCAATAAATAATTAATCGAAATAGTACCCGCTAGTGACTGATAAGTCATATGACAATACAGGCAAAAATGTATATCATTTTTGATATACAAAATCAGACTGGCGCGTAGAGTGAAATCAAAAGACTTCAAGATCGACGAACTCAGGATCGTTCGCTGCATTGCCGAAACGGCCAGCGTCAGCAAGGCCGCTCAGCGGCTAGACATGCCACAGTCAAATGTGTCGCGCACCCTGACGGCGCTGGAGCGCCGGCTTGGCCTGGAGATCTTCTTACGCACCCCGCGCAGCTTGTCGCTAACCGAATTTGGCGAACAATTTTTACGCCGAGCCACTCAGCTGTTAGATGAGCATAACGATCTGCTCGATATATCAGGTACCTATAAACGCAGTCTGAATGGCATGGTGACGCTGGGCGCACCTATTGGTATCCATTCATTCCTGACCCGTTATCTGCTGCCGCCGCTGTTACGCGAATCGCCGGAGCTGATCGTCGATTTGGTCACCCGCAATCCGGATGAACGTGAGAAGAAGTACGGTGCGGTATTCGACAGTGACTGCGATCTGTTGATCAGTTTCTTCCAGCCGCAAAATGAAAGCCTGATCGCCAGGCCCCTGACCCGTTTTCGCGTCGGGTTATTTGCCTCACCGGACTATATCGCAAACGCCCCTCTTGTCGAGCCAGAGGAGCTGACAGCGCATCGCTGCATTACCTTGCGGGTGCTGGGAGGGAGCCACAATACCTGGAGCTGTTATAGTTCTCAGGGCCAATTGATGCAGGTAGCAGTCACCGGCAGCAGCATATGCGACAATATTCTGCCGGCCATCGAGCTGGCAAAACAGGGGCTTGGCATCGTCTATGCCCCTTATTACTCCGTCGCTTCTGCGCTGGAATCGGGGTCACTGATGCCTTGCATTGAACGTGAGCGCTGTATCGATATGCAAGCCTTTCTTATTTATCGCCAGCGTGGAGTATTACCCCACAGGGTTCAGGTGATGATGGACAGCATCATGCATAACATGAAATTGCATGAGCAGCGCCTGATTTAGCGATAACGGCCACAAACACTAAAAGCAAAACCCCGCCGAAGCGAGGTGATGCTGTTCGTCTTTCCGAACCGTCGACAGTTACTCGTTTACCGGTCTTTCCCGATCGTCACTTCGCTCGCAACCTGGTCGCGTCGCCAGAGCAGACAGGCACGCATGCCCTGAAGGCGGCACAGGCTTACGAACATGTAGCTTAAAACCGGTATCCACCGCCCAGTAAAGCCTGGCTGGAGATATCTTTATCCACCATTGGGCTATCGGTGATTTCACTGCTCAGCTGCACGGCACGCACTGACGCCAAGGCATACCAATGTTCGTTAAACTGGTAGTTGGCGCTCAGCTCCACATAAGGGCTCCAGCTCTCTCCGGCCGAATACGTTGAGAAACCGCTGCTTTTTGCCTCCGCATGGCCAATGCCATAGTAGTAATCGTTCTGGTTACCGTTGTTGTAGACCGCGCCAATACCGGGAACAAGGCGTAGCTTGCCCGCCTTGATTGGATACAGGAAGGCCACGTCCCCTACCACACCGTTACTGTTATCAAGGGTATCACCAGCCAGCGAGGCGCGAATAACCCCCCATTTCTCTTTATGGGTGAAGGCCATCCCGGCCATTAATGTGCCATCGCGCTTATCCAGCTTTTTCATTTGGCTGTTATTGCTATCATCCGGATCAAAACCCAGGGGGGAATAATAGGTGATGATCGAAATCTGATCCTTTGGCATATTCAGCAGATAATATCCCGCCGCCAAAGAGTGAATATAAAAGTTCCCTTTCTCATAGTTTAACGTGGGCAATCCCTGGGTTTTAGCATCGGTATCAACATAACCATAATCATTCACCATCGCAGCTGCCCCTAAGGACCAGCTCGCTGCAACTGAAAAAGGCGAATAAATAAGGTAAGCAAAAATTAGCGAAAGAGAAATACTAAACTTACTCCCCCTAATGCGAGGAGTTAGAAAATCTGAGCACGGTTTCATTATTATCATCCATAGTGGGAGCATCAAACGCCGTGCATACTACTCCACCAGGGTAATTGTCTGATAGCGGCTTAAGTGTCCAAAAATGCACACCAGGCAACAAATTGATTTTTAATCACATTCACCCTATTTTACCATTCACTGCCCGCCACCACCCACCAGACAGAGCCGCATAATTGCATAGCTACAAGGCATAATATAGTATGCGGAAAAATTCGACCCTGGCTTCACCGTAATAAATTTACGCCCCTGGAACATGACATTATGGAAACAGACGTTCCCTTCACTCTTGGGAAAAGAAACTCAGCCACTTTATTTAATAAAGATGATAAGCCGATAGAGCATATCTTGGCGATTAAGCACGCCTTAATGCCCTATGGTAAAAAATGTTCTTTTCCAGCGGGCAAAAAAATTCGCTTATTTCACAATGGTATTCGGCATTGGTTCTTGCTCCAGTCCGGTGAAATGTCCGCATGCCGCGACAGTGATGGTTTGAAAATAGCCAACTTTAGAGAACCCTCGCTCGCCGGTATCGCGGAAACCTTCTTCCCTAAAGAGTTGATCTTTTTCCTGGCCGAATCACCGGTTGAACTGGTGATGTACCAGGAAAGTGATGTACTGGAAACGCTAGCACGGGAAAACCTTTGGCAAAACTTAGTGCATATACAAGCCTATGTCATCCAAGCTCTGAGCATCCGCGACAGGTTATTGTCAGGCAACGATGCCTACGAGGTTGTCTGCAATCACTTGCTGATGCTAATGAATGAAAAAGAAGCCTTTCGCTTATCCACCACGGTTCCACGCTATATTCAGCAACGAACGCAGCTCTCGCGCAGTGGCATCATGAAAATATTATCTGACCTGCGCAAGGGAGATTATATTACCGTCGAAAAAGGTATTTTGCTGGCGGTTAACCGGCTGCCAAAGCGTTATTAACTGGCTATCAGAGCCAGTTAATCCTCTTACAGATCCCGTGTATACACTCGCGAAGCCTCACCCCAGGGGTGGTAACCCAACCCATTAAAGGCAAATCCCTGTTTCTCGTAGTAGCCTTCCAAATCGGTACACAAATGCAACTGTGGGAAACCCAGCTGACGAGTCTCCTGCGCCACATGGTTAATCAACAACCTGCCGTAACCGCGGTTACGGTGGGCCTCCTCCACATACAGCGCGCACAGCCATGGATAGAGTTCACCGCGGCTAATGAAATCATTGGTGATTAATCCTGCGCACCCCAGGATCTGACTGTTATCCACCAGCAAATACCACTGCGGCAATGGATTAGCCGCACCGATGCAACGAGTGATGGCATCCTCATACATCATCAACGTTTCTTGCGAAGCCCATTGTTGTTGGAAATAACCGATCGCTTGCTGTTTAAACTCGGGGGACTGACGCACCGAAATAATCTTCATATCTTTTCCTGAGGTGATTTTTCATTCTTTTTCTGGCGTAAAATTATGCGGCAACCCGTGGAGGTTAGCACGACCTTTATCATGGAAATCAGCAGGGTGGGCAGATAATATGGCAACGCTGCCCCTTAACCGGCAGCGATTTCACCAAAACAGGAGTCATTATGACGCAAAATATTTATGACAATCAGGCCTTCTTCGACGGCTATGCCCAGCTCAGCCGCTCGGTGAACGGGCTGGACGGCGCACCGGAATGGCCGACTATCCGCAGCATACTGCCGGATTTGCACGGCAAGCGGGTAGTCGATCTCGGGTGCGGCTACGGGTGGTTCTGCCGCAGCGCTCGTGAACAAGGTGCCGTAAGCGTACTGGGGTTGGACGTCTCAGAAAAAATGCTGGGTAAAGCGCAGTCGATGACCCAGGATGCCGGCATTGAATACCGCCAGCAGGATCTGGAACAGCTTCAGTTGCCGCAGGCGTCTTTTGATATCGCCTACAGCTCACTGACGCTGCACTACATCGAAGATCTGGCGCGGTTGTTCGCCACGGTTTATCAGGCGCTGGCGGCTGGCGGGCAGTTTATCTTCACCGCTGAGCACCCCATTTATACCGCACCGCAGCATCAGGGATGGTGGGTCGATCAAAACGGGCAGAAGTCGTGGCCGGTTAACGGCTATCAGCAGGAAGGTCAGCGGATTTCAAATTGGTTGGCAGATGGGGTCATCAAGCAGCACCGCACGCTTGGCAGCTACGTAAACTTGCTGATCCGGCAAGGCTTCGTCATTAGCTATCTGAACGAATGGGGCCCTTCGGCTCAACAAATCGCAGAAAACCCGGCGCTGGACGAAGAAAAAGAGCGCCCAATGATATTTATTCTCGCCGCTCATAAACCTGCTTAATGCTTCTTTTCCGCAATAAATCCTGAACACATCCAATATTGGGGAGGCTGCCTCCCCCCAATGGCTTAGGGCGCGGTTGCAGGCATCGGCGCCACTATCACGTTCTACTCGCCGATCGGCAAATAGCCCTGCCACAGCGGTTGCGCCGCTTTACCCTGCGCATTGGCCTGCAAATGTACATGGTATCCCTGTAGTGACTGCAACAGCAGGCAATCGTCCACCTCAGCCAGATCATCCTTATGCTGCTTGAAGCTGCTGGTCAGTAGCGTCTGCTTGGCTTTTTCTTTGGCTTCATCCGCACTGTGCGCGACAAACAGGCCAAACTCGTGCAGCTCAGCCAACTCGTCACTGCGATAACCGCCCACGTTAACGAAGAACAGCTTCTCCGGCCCGACGAACGGCTCAGCCTTCAGCGCCACGTCATAGCCATCCGCCCATTCAATACGCGCATAGCCATCAACATGCACCTTGTTCTTATCGCCAAACCATTTCTCGCGCAGCAAGGGATAAGCCTGTTCTGGCCGCTCCGCTGCAACGAATTGTACGTCGTGCAATTCGATATTGGCACCCGGTGCGGTGCCGCCCACATAGAACATCAATAATCCCGGCATTAGATGGCTATCCCCCTGTTTTAATAATCGTTATGTAATATATTATACAGCGATTATTATGCAACCAGCGCTGCCACAAAGAGCGAGTTAGCTATTGGGGGAAAAGCTTATCAGCATGGATTACGCGCAAAGACCGCAGGTTCCGGCCAACGCAGTGGTAGCAACTTTGACATGCGCTGAGCAGCGGGACGTGGTTACGCCCCGCTAGGTTTCAGGCGCGTATATCCTGATATTCTGGCGTGGTGTCGAATTCGTGTTTGGCGAACGGGCATAACGGAATGATTTTGCGGTTTTCCGCGCGCATTTTGGCAACCACCAGCGCCACCAACTTTTTACCTACCCCCTGGCCTTTTAGCACTTCGTCAACCCAGGTGTGATCAATGATGGTTAATTTGTCGCCGCTGGGCACAAAAGATATCTCGGCAATCATCTTCCCCTGCTGATCGTTTATATAGAAACGCTTTTCATCTTCCAAAAATTTAAGATCCATAGAATTTATTCCTATAAAAAAGTGCGTAACTCTCGGTTGTCGCTACAACAAAGCCAATATTAGTCTACTCTTTAATCAGTAACACAACATAATTGTGACAGTGGCTGAGGAGTTCAAAATGGGTGAAAGCTCAAAAGACGGCGTTATTCTGCTATCCCGAATATTGTTGATGATCCTGTTTATCATATTTGGCTGGATGAAGCTGGTTGGCTTTGGTGCAACCGTCACGGCAATGGAAGGGTATGGTACGCCCATGCCTTATTTAGCGGCGATTATCGCCGTGGTGGTGGAGTTCTTTTTCGGCATTGCGCTTATTCTTGGGTTATTTACCCGCCCTATCGCGGTTATTTTTGCCCTTTACGTACTCGGCACCGCGTTTATCGGCCACCCATTCTGGAAAATGACCGGCATGGAAATGATGGGCAATGAAATAAACTTCTTCAAAAACATCAGCATTATTGGCGGGCTGTTGCTGCTGGCGGTCACCGGCGCCGGACGTTATTCGCTGGATTATAAATTCTTCAATAAATAACCCCCACCAGCCGGTGGCCTCGCTACCGGCTGGCCTTCTGTTGCCCCGTTTATCGACTACGTTTGGCGTGACGTTCGAAGTTATCGGCTTTCGCCTGTGCAGATTTGCGCAACGTCACGTAGCAGGCACCCTCACCGCCATCACGCGGCAGCGCCCGACAAAAAGCCTGCACCTGCTCAAACTGGGCCAGCCACTTGGCGACATAGCTGCGGATCACGTTGGCATGGCTTTCATCATCTCGCCCACGGCCGTGAACGATCAGCAGCGAACGCAGACTTTGCTTTTCCGCCTGCACAATAAAGCGGAACAGAGCTTGCCGACAGGCCTCCACCGGCTGTTTCAACAGGTTCAGACTGGCCTGTGGCGGGTAGCGGCCATGGCTCAGCTTGTCGAGCACGCCCTGTTGAATGCCCTCGCCTTTATATTCCAACGGTTGCTCACAGGGGATCAGTTCGAGAAAGCCGGTACTGAGAAAGTTTTCCTGCTGCAGCGCCTGCGCTTCACGGCGCGCGCGCTTATCCATGGTCTCCTGCGGCTTCAAGTACAACGTCTCGGGACCACGGGATAACGGAATGACATCCGCCATCGCCTGTTCAAAAAAATCTTTGTCTTGGTTGCTCATCTCAAAGCCACTCTTGGACACTAAGCCTTTCATGCCGGAATAAGCCTGATTGTAAGACCCACAGCTCCGGTTGCAAGCCGGGAATTTTCCGCAATCGTCGTCAACGGGTGAGGTTCTGTGCAGTTTTCGTTATACTGCAAAACCATTATTGAGTGCCGCAAAGGATCGATCCCATGAAAATGCGCGAGCTGGAAACCCAGTTTCAAAATGCCATGAGTGAGTTGCAGGCCAGCTTCGAAAAGCAGCACCGTGAATGGCAGCACAGCTATCAGGCCCTGCAGCAGTTGCTGGAAGAGGCTAAACAGCGCGAAGTCGCACTGCGTATGCAGAACGAACAGTTGGTACGCAAGCTGAGCACCGCCAGTTCAGTGCCGGAGCAGCACGCATTGGTGAAGCAAATTAAAATGCTGGGCGCCCATCTGGACGCACTGGCCAAAGATGCCGCCAGCTTCAACCACCACCTGCGCAATCAGCAGCGGGCAGCCGACAATTTCAGCGGCGAACAGCGTTGACACCGGGCGCTGTCCTGCAGCGCCTCCTGCCAAATACTGGCGTTCCGAGAGTGTAATAAATCATAAATGACCTGGATCATCATCGCTGCCCTGATCGTTGTATTTATTATTGGTTACCGCATTCTGACTTCCGATACTCGCAAAGCCATTGACTCTCTGGCCCACCTGTTGAAAGTGAAACCTATGCTTATTGAATCGATGATTCAGGAGATGGGTAGCCGCAACAGCCAGACCTTTATCCGCATGCTGAACAACGGTTACACCGAAGAGATGCACCAGGCGGCCTATTTGCTGTTTATCTATCTGACCTTTATCAAACAGGCAGACGACCACCAGATTGCCCTGTGGCGGGAAACCCTGCTGCGTGCCGGTCTGTCGCCAGAGTTACATGCCGAGCACACCGAAGCCGCGCTGTTTTATTTTGCCGATCTGGATATCGATGCTTTCGAGCTGGCACAGTTCCGCCGCGCCTACAACGAGCGTTTTAACCAGGAAGCCATTGCCAATTGGTGAAGATGTCCCCCGCAGGCGGGGGAGGCATTACAGAAACATGCTGTAGATATAGCGCGAAAGCGCGTCACGCGAGCTGAAACCGTGGGGAATGCCATAACGCGCACTCGGGGTATCGCTGCTTAAATCCAGGGGAAACTCAAGGTACTGATCGCTGGTGCGTATCGGCGAGGTCGGCGTGGCGAAATGCACGCTTTTCTCTTTCAGCGCCGGGTGGATCACCAACGCGGTTCTGCCCATCCGCGCTTCACGATTCACATACACGTAGTGCTCACCCTTGCGGTAACCATAGGCTTGATCGGTGACATAATCACGCTCAAACCCCGTACTCTCCAACACTCTAGCCACTTCATCCGGCCGTAAATACATCGATTTCTCCTCTCGTTCTGGACCGCTGAGCGACCTTACCGTAATCATGAGATGAAACAATAAATTTTTCGGTATAGATGTGGGTTTAGGAATATTCCTTAACTAGGTATTTTGCCGTTTTTGCAACAGCAGGCGCAGCGTCAACATCACGCCCGGAAACACCCTCAGTACCGTAAAATTAAGAGATCTACGGCACGCCCGTACGGCTCATCAACAGCATTTAGCATAGCTCCGATCCAAACCCGGCAAGGGATAACAAAGTATTATTTAAAGCCGCTGTTGTTGCCTGCGCCATTCACTTGGGCTCACACCCTGAATGCGCAAGAATTCGCGGTTAAAATTCGATTTGGTAGTGAATCCGGCCTTTTGCATAATATCAGTCACCGGCTCATCACCGGCGAGCAACCACTGCGCCGCCTGACGAATACGCAGTTGATTCACATATTGCGACACATTCATTCCCGTATGCCGATTGATAGCCTGCGAAACCCGTCGCGCCGGCAAACCCACCTTGCGCGCCAGCCGGGCCAGGTTCAGCTCAGGCTCCAGGTAAAAGTCATCTTGCCGCAGCCGTTGTTGCACCCGCTCAAACCACTCGGCCAGTTGATCCTCATCTTCCCCCCCGCTATCCGCCGTTTCCGATATGACCTCAACCGGGCTTTCCGCAGGTCGGCTGCGCGACAGCACCAGGCATAGGCTCAACGCCACCAACAGATTATCGATCGTTGCCAGCCAACCGGCGTGCCGCCCGTCAAACAGGGAAAAGTCGAGCGCAATCACCCCTTCGGCTACCGCCACCATGATCAGCAAGCCCCCCACACCGCGCCATAGTCGATAGTTCAGCCAACTTTCCGCCAGCGCCACCTGCGGCAAAGCGTTTTCACCGCGCCGCAACGCATACAGCAATGCGGCTCCATACCCCAAATAACCCCCGACAATCATGGCATCCAGCAAAAAGGGCGCCGTCAGGCTGGCCAACAGCGTCAGGCACAGTGGCATCAGATGCCACAGTTCGCGCCGCCGCAAACGGCCCTGGGTACTCACCAAAAACGCGACATAAGCCAGTGAAGGGATCGCCATCGCGCCGAACGGTTGCAGCCCATTGAATTGCGTTATGCCGTAGCCATAACGGATACCCACCAGCAGGCTTTGCCACGCGCACAGCAACAACAATAGCTGAAAGACCCAGCGCCGCGCCGTTGGACGACCGAGGCGATACAGCAGCCCCAGGCACAGCAGACCGAACAGAAATGTGAGAGGAATAAGCGGCATCATCAAGGTCTTGTCGTTTGCACACGGAATCAACAGTGTACTGTTAAAACAATCATTTAACGACCCGGATCGCGATCGAGGTCGCCGGATGGCACCGCCAATGCCACCCTCTCAATCTCGATACCTTGAGGAGTGAAAATGAAAACAACCTTGTTGTTGTTGATGCTGTGGTGCGGTGCTGCGAGCGCGTCCCCCTATCAGGTCGCCACCCACGATGAAACCTTTCAGGCCGGCTCGCGTTCGTTAGTCAGCCGAATTTACTACCCCACCACCGAAACGGCTAAACCGCAGCTCATCGGTGCAAACCCGGTCTTTACCGGCATTGAGAGTCAGCCGGACGCGCCGGCAGCAAGTGGGCATTTTCCGCTGATCGTGATCAGCCACGGCAGCGGCGGCAATAACGCCAGCCAGGCCTGGCTGGCGGCAGCGCTGGCCCAACAAGGCGCGATCGTGGTGGCGGCCAACCACCCAGGCAGCACTACCGGTAACTCGGTTCCGGCTTTATCTGCCGAGCTGTGGTTACAAACCAGCGATATTTCCGCCTTGATTAGCGCCGTCACCACCGACCCTCATTGGAAGCCGATGCTCAACCCTCAGGCGATTGGCGTTATCGGCCACTCCAAGGGCGGTTACAGCACCATTGCAGCTATCGGCGGTAAAGTCCGGCTGAGCGATTTCATCGATGGCTGCCGACAAGCACCGCAGTCGCCCAACTGTCAGTTTTATACACAAGCCAACGTCGCACTGACGAAGCTTTCCGCCAGGGCATTTGACGCCGACTACACCGACCCGCGCATTCGCTTTGCGGTGGCTCTAGATCCCGGCATGGTGCCCTACCTGCTGCCGACCAGCCTGCGTCGGCTCAGCGCACCGTTACTGATCGTCGAGCCACAGCACTTTTTGCCCGACGGCCAGGAACCCGGGCTTGGCGGTGCCACGCTGGCGGCGGATAACGGAAAGCAACCTATTCATGCACTGAGGCTATCCAGCGGCAATCATTTCGATTTCCTGCCGGTTTGTCAGCCCAAAGGCCGGCAAATCCTGGCGAGTGAAGAAGATGATGGGGCGGTGCTTTGCGCCTCTTCCAGCGAACAACGCGAAGCCGTACACCGGCAAACGCTGGCCGCCATCATGGCATTTATTCATCCGTGGCTACCCGCGCCCGCAGGAAATCGATAAACGCCCTCACCTTTTCCGGTACGTGGCGGGTGTTGGGGTATAGCGCATAAATACTCTGCGCAGGAAACTGATGGTCCGTGAGTAGCGGACACAGCTTGCCCTCGGCGAGGGCAGGCCGCACCAGCCATTCGGGCAACAGCGCCACCCCGGCACCGTGCAAAGCAAACGCCAACAGCGCTGCGGCACTGTCGCCCATCAACGTGGCGGCATCTTCCACCTTGAACAGCACCGCCTGGCGATCAGGGGTAATGACCTGCCAACTCAGCGGCGAACTGAGGCGACTGTGGGCAATCCACTGTGCCTGTGCCAGTTGGGCCAGAGACGCAATGGGATGGCGGGCCAGGTAGGCTGGCGAGGCGACCGGCACAATAGCAAAGCTGTCGAGCAGTGCCGCCCGCAGGCTGGAATCCGCCAGTTGTCCCAGCCGGATGGCCACGTCGAAACGCTCTGAAATCAAATCGGCATGATAGGAAGAGGAAACGTGCTGAATGCGCAGGCGCGGATGCAATTGGGAAAACGCCGCCAACGCCGGTACCACCACCTGAGCGCCGTATTCCGGCGTAGTGGTGATGCGCAATACGCCGCTCAATCCATGGTGATCCCGACGTACGTCATCCAAGAGGTTTTCCGCATCCTGCAACAACCGCAGACAACGTTGATAAAAACGTTCGCCGGCGTCGGTCAGTGCCAGCCGTCGGGTGCTGCGCACCAGCAGCGACACCCCCAGTTCGCTCTCCAGCTGTTTGACATTGAAGCTGACCACCGCCTTAGTTTGCCCCAACGCCACCGCAGCAGCGGTGAAACTGCCAGCGTCCACCACGGCCACGAATATAGCCAAACGCTGCAGGTTAAGCATGTTGTCGCCCCTTATTGTCAAAATAATTTTGACAGTGTAATCGCTCGTAGCCGATTTATCCGCACTTTCCCGCCCGTTACACTGCTGGCCTTCAACCGGAGGCACCATGCCCTATCGCATCAAAGTCGCAATCGTCTACCTGCTCGGATTTTTTGTCGATCTGATCAACATGTTTATCGCCAACGTCGCTTACCCCTCAATCGGCCATGCGCTGCAGGCTTCGGTCGGTGAATTGGCCTGGGTCAGTAACGGCTACATTCTCGGCCTGACGCTGGTGATCCCGCTCAGCGCCTGGTTAGCGCAGCGCATTGGCGGACGGCGGGTGTTTTTGCTGTCGTTAACCTTGTTTATGCTGGCAACGGCGGCGGCGGGCTATGCCGATTCCATCGGCGAACTGGTTGGCTGGAGAGTGCTGCAGGGCATGGGCGGCGGGTTGTTGATCCCGATCGGCCAAACGCTGACCTACCAACTGTACCGTAGCCATGAGCGCGCGGGGCTTTCCGCCGCCATTATGCTGGTAGGCCTGCTGGCCCCGGCACTGTCACCGGCATTGGGGGGGCTTATTGTCGACCGGCTCGACTGGCGCTGGGTGTTCTTTGCCAACCTGCCGCTCGCCGCGCTGGCGCTGCTGTTGGCCGCACTCTGGCTGCGTCCTCAGGTACCCGATCCGCAACGTCGACCGCTCGAGATCAAGGGGTTGCTTAGCGCCTGTACGGCCCTGACGCTGATCTTACTGGGCCTCACCCGACTGGGGGAAAACGGGGGCCTTGCGCAAGGCGCGTTACTGTTGGCCGCAGGAGCGATCGCCTTGACCTATTTCCTGCGCCGTAGCCTGCGCATTACCCACCCTTTGCTGAATCTGCGCCTGGTTCAGGATCCGCTGTTGCGCACGTCGATGATGATTTATCAGTGCATCCCCGGCCTGTTTATCGGCGTCAGCCTGATCGCCATGCTGTATTTGCAAAATCAGTTGGGCATGCGTGCCGCGCAGGTCGGCAGCCTGATGCTGCCCTGGTCGCTGGCCTCGTTCCTGGCCATCACGTTGACCGGCAGGAAATTTAACCATTTTGGCCCGAAACCGCTGTTTATCTTCGGCTGTCTGCTGCAAGGGTTGGGCATTTTGGCGCTGTCACAGATTGCGCACGCTGGGGATTACGGATTGCAGGTTGCGGCCTTCGCCCTGATGGGCTTTGGCGGCAGCCTGTGCAGCAGCACCGCGCAGAGCAGCGCCTTTTTGCATATTGCCGATGAGCAATTGGCCGACGCCAGTGCGCTGTGGAATATCAACCGACAGCTCAGCTTCTGCCTGGGTGTCGCCCTGCTCAGCTTGTTACTCAACCTGCTGCTGGAACATTTTACCCCCGCCGTCGCCTACAAAAGTTGTTTTTACCTGGCCGCCGCCAGCACGCTGATCCCCATGCTGCTGTGCCTGCGCATCGCAAACCGCGCCATAGTGCGCCGTCTCAATACTCAACAGGAACACCAATGAACCAATATTTTACCGAAGTGATCGACGCACACGTCGCCATTGAAAACTGGCTGGAAAAAGGGGCCGGAGATGAACAGGGGCTGTTGGCGCGTTTTGATCCCGCCTTCAGCATGATCGCGCTGAACGGCAGCCGACTCGATTTTGCCGCACTGAGCGCTTTTTTCCGTGCGCATCGGGCCGCCAAACCGGGGTTGGCAATCAGCATAGAAGAGATGACGTTGGTGGCCGAATGGCCGACGGGGGCTGTGGTCAGCTATCGCGAGAAACAGAGGCTGCCTGGACAGGCGGCGACGCTGCGCAATTCCACCGTGGTGTTTGAACAAACCCAAACCGGGCTGGGCTGGCGGCACCTGCATGAAACGCCCATCGCGCAGTAATCAGAGAAAACCGTCGGCCAGAAACAGTTCCCAGGCCACGATCAGCCCACACAGGGTGACGGCGCTGAAAATCACTTCGAACAGATAGCGATTGATCATCATGAGCTAGCCCTCAAAAGAAGACACCCGGCCAAGCCGGGTGTCTCAATAACGTCGGGATGATGCGGCCCCCTCAGGCACCGCATTCCTCACTCAATTAAGCGGCTGGAGTTGCTGCTTTTTTGGTGGCTTTGTGGTGTTTTTTAGCGGCCTGAGCTTTCTGCACTGGCGCTTTTTTGTGGTGTTTTTTAGCAGCCTGGGCTTTTTGAGCTGGCGCTTTTTTGCTTACTTTGTGGTGAGTTTTAGCAGCCTGAGCTTTCTGTACTGGAGCTTTTTTGCTTACTTTTTGGTGCTTTTTAGCGGCCTGAGCTTTTTGAGCTGGGGCTTTCTTGGTGGCTTTGTGGTGCTTTTTAGCCGCCTGGGCTTTCTGAGCTGGGGCTTTCTTGGTCGCTTTGTGGTGCGCTTTCTTATGATGAGTGGCTTTAGCAGGAGCCTTCTCAGCAGCAGCTGGCGCAGCGGTAGTGGTGGTTGCAGCCGGAGCAGCCGTTGCCGGAGCTGCAGCAGTATCAGCAGCGAAAGCAACAGAAGACAGACCCATGGTGGCAGCAACGATCAGGGCTAATACTTTTTTCATCTTTAATTCCTCAGAGTGTTTTTTCAGTAAGCCCCGTTGGGCCGTTGAAGCAGATACTAGAGGAATCGATGAGCCGCTTCCGTGAGTGATTGGTTTCGCCGAGTAACCAAATGTACAACACAGACAGGCATCGCCGGTGACGTAATCCCATCAGGTATTTTACCGTGATCGCCGGCACATTTTGAGAAATGGTCTACACTTAAGAGACATGTGTCAAAAACGGAGAGTCGAATGTTTAAGAAATCAGAAAAAGTAGAACGCGACATTGATCAGGACGTCACTCTTTTGGCTGATACATTGGATGAGGTGCTACGTGCATCCGGTGACAAAACCAAAGAGGAACTGAAAGAGCTGCACAGCAAAGCCAAAGGCGTGTTACGCGACGCCCGTGCTCGCTTCAATGGTTCCAGCAATCTGACACAGCACGCCCGCGATGCCGTCGAACAAGCCGACAGCTACGTGCGCGACAAACCTTGGCAGGGCGTAGGGATCGGGGCCGCGGTTGGCATCGTCCTCGGCGTTCTGCTGGCCCGGCGTTAACACCCCTTGCAGTCATAAAGATAAAACAACAGATGTGCGTCTGGCCCGTGGGAAACCGCGGGCCGTTTAATTTGTGGCTTCAAACAACTCGGCTAGCCTGGCCACTGCCCGCTCAGCCTCGCTCTGCTGGGTAAAGTTGGCAAACCCCATCAGCAGGCCATCTCCCGCCGCACTGGCTATGTGCCAATCCGAAAGTGCCTGTATCGACAACCCGCGTTGCCAGGCCTCTTGCGCGATCCTCCGATCCAAGCCTTTTGCCGTCAATCGTGCCAGTAATTGAATGCCCCCGGCCTGCGACGATACCGTCAAATACTCCCACAGCTGTCGTGCAAGCGCCTGCGCCAGCCATTCACGGCGCTGGCGATAGAGAGGCCGCATACGTTTCAGATGGCGATAGAAATGCCCCTGATGGATAAAATCAGCCACGCTAGCCTGCATCAGTGGCGGGCAGCCGCAACCGCGTAACCGGCTGCTGCGTCCAAAAGCGTCCACCTGTTCAAGCGGCACGACCAAATAAGCCATACGCAGTGCCGGAAACAAGGTTTTACTGAAAGTCCCGGCGTACAGCACCCTGCCCTGACGATCGAGACTTTTCAACGGCGGCAGCGGCCGACCATGATAACGAACCTCGCTGTCGTAATCGTCTTCAAGGATCCATGCCCCCTGCTGCTGTGCCCACTCCAGTAAGGCCATGCGCCGCGCCAGGCTAAGCGAGACGCCCAGGGGACTCTGGTGGGTCGGCGTCAGCACCGCCATGCGTGCTCGGGGTGCAGCGGCAACACCGACGGCGATATTCATCCCCTGCTCATCAACCGGCACGGCCACCGGCTGCATGCCGGCGGCGCGAAATAGCGGTAGGGTCACCGGGTAGCCAGGGTCTTCCAGCCACACCTCGTCACCGGTCTTGAGTAAAGTGCCGATCACCAAATCCAGCAATGCCTGATAGCCGGCACAAATAAAAACCTGTTCCGGTCGACAATTGATACCACGCGAAAGCTGCAAATAATTCACGATCGCCGCGCGCAACTCTGGCAACCCTTGAGTTGACGGATGAGCCATGGCCGCCAAAGGAGCAGTACGCAATTGGCGACCGACAATCCGCTGCCATAGTGCGCGCGGGAAAGCATCCAGCGCCGGCAGCCCCAATTGAAAAGGCTGCGTTGCCCCACTCGGATGCAATGGATTAGCCGCCACCGCCGGCAACACTTCCGTCGTCAATGCTGCGCGTACCGGCAGATTCTGCAGCTGCGGCGAAACATAAGTGCCAGCCTGTCCCCGGCTTTGCAGAAAACCTTCGGCGATAAGTTGGCCGTAAGCGCTTTCCACCGTGGCCCGCGCCACGCCCAGATCGCTCGCCAGCCCACGTACAGAAGGTAGCCGACTGCCCGCCTGCAGGCTTCCTTGCGCAATGGCGTCTTTAATTCGCAGATAAATCTGCCGGTACAAAGGATCTGCGAGCTGAGCATCCAGCCGCAAAGAGGAGAGAAACTGACGCATCATGGCCTGGTTAAATAATCATTTTATGGCTCTATAGCATAGTCCATATCGCCATTAAAGTAGCCTCATTATTCTGCTGTTCGCTAACTGAGGTTGACCATGATTAAGCAACGTTTGAAATATTCCGAACTCTCTCCCGCCCCTTACAAAGGCATGGTGACCGCCCTGATGGCACTGGAGAAAGGCGCGCTGGACAAGGCGACAATTGAGCTGATGTTTATGCGCGTATCGCAGATTAACGGCTGTGCCTACTGCCTGGATATGCATGGTAAAGCACTGAGAGAAAGTGGCGTTGACAACGCCAAGCTGGACCAACTGGCGGGCTGGCGCGTGAGTCATGCGTTCAGCGACCGCGAGCGCGCGGCGCTTGAGTGGGCAGACTCCGTGACCCTGATCGCCGCAACTGGCGCACCGGACAGCGCGTTTGAAGCGCTGCAGACGCACTTTAGCGAGGCGGAGATTGCCGATTTAACCTTCGCCATCAGCATCATGAACGCCTTTAACCGCCTGGCCATCAGCATGCGTCAATGACGAAACCGCACTTATCCCCCTCTCGCCCGAGAGGGGTTTCCCGCCAACAACCGCCAAAAAAAATTTTTCCCTCTGCTTTTCCAGCCCTGATGCGGCCTCAACGTGAATCCTGCCAAAACACCATATATAGCGTGGTTGATAAATTAAATATCCACATATAGTATTTAACCCATCAACCGCAGGGAACATGTAGCGGTTGGTAACGCCGTCAGAAACGCCGTTCAATGCTCCGTTATCTGACCTGTCCGCCTTTCCTTCAGCCTAAAAGGTAAATGCGAATCATGAGCATTATTATTTACAGTAAACCGGACTGTGTCCAGTGCAACGCCACCTATCGCGCATTCGATAAACAAGGGATTGGTTATCAGGTGATCGACCTCACCCAGGATCAGCAGGCGCTGAACCATGTTAAATCCCTTGGCTATCAGCAAGTTCCGGTGATTATCGCCGGTGAAGATCACTGGTCTGGCTTCCGGCCGGACAAAATCGGCGCGCTGGCCCACGCCCTGGCGTCCTGAGGTTGCCCATGAACCCGCTGGTCTATTTCTCCAGCAGTTCGGAGAACACCCACAGGTTCGTTGAAAAACTGGGATTGCCGGCGATACGTATCCCTATCGCCGGCGCCCGCAGCAAACTGCTGATGGATAAACCCTATATTTTGATCGTGCCCAGCTATGGCGGCGGCAGCGCCGTAGGAGCCGTGCCGATCCAGGTGATCCGCTTTCTCAACGATCCACAAAATCGCGCTTTCCTGCGCGGCGTTATCGCCGCCGGGAATACCAATTTCGGCGCAGCGTACGGCATTGCCGGCGACATCATCGCCAAAAAATGTCAGGTGCCTTTTCTTTACCGCTTTGAGCTGCTCGGCACCACACAAGACGTTGCAAACGTTCGACAGGGAGTAACCGCATTTTGGCAACGACAGAACTGACCCGGCCCGCCGCAAGCGCGCTGGATTACCATTCGCTCAACGCGATGCTCAATCTTTATGATGCCGAAGGCCGTATCCAGTTTGACAAGGATCGGTTAGCAGCGCGGCACTACTTCCTGCAGCACGTGAATCAAAACACCGTGTTCTTCCATAACCTGGAGGAGAAGCTGCGCTATCTGGTGGAGGAAGGTTATTATGAACAGAGCGTGTTGGCGCAGTACGAGTTCGCCTTTATCAAACAGCTTTTCCAACAGGCCTATGCGAAAAAATTCCGCTTTGAGACCTTCCTCGGCGCCTTTAAGTATTACACCAGCTACACGCTGAAAACCTTCGACGGTAAGCGCTACCTGGAACGCTACGAAGACCGGGTGTGCATGGTCGCCTTAACGCTGGCGGCAGGTGATACCGCGTTGGCACAAGATTTGGTGGAGGAGATGATCTCCGGCCGCTTCCAGCCGGCGACGCCCACTTTCCTCAACTGCGGCAAGCAGCAGCGCGGCGAACTGGTGTCCTGTTTTCTGTTACGCATCGAAGACAATATGGAGTCAATCGGTCGGGCGGTGAACTCTGCGCTGCAACTGTCAAAACGCGGCGGCGGCGTGGCGTTCTTACTGACCAACATTCGCGAGGTCGGTGCCCCGATCAAACGCATAGAGAACCAGTCTTCAGGGGTGATCCCTATCATGAAGATGCTTGAGGATGCCTTCTCTTACGCCAACCAACTGGGTGCGCGTCAGGGTGCCGGCGCGGTCTATCTCAACGCTCATCACCCGGATATTCTGCGTTTCCTCGACACCAAGCGTGAAAATGCCGACGAGAAAATCCGCATCAAGACGCTGTCGCTGGGGGTGGTGATCCCGGATATCACTTTCGAACTGGCGAAGAATAACGAAGAGATGTACCTGTTCTCGCCCTATGACGTCGAGCAAGTGTATGGCGTGCCGTTCTCGGAAATCAGCGTCAGCGAGAAGTACCGCGAAATGGTGGATGACAAGCGCATCCGCAAATCACGCATCAATGCGCGTGAATTCTTCCAGGTACTGGCGGAGATCCAGTTTGAATCCGGTTATCCGTACATGATGTTTGAAGATACGGTCAATCGTGAAAACCCGATCGCCGGGCGCATCAACATGAGCAACCTGTGCTCCGAGATTTTGCAGGTTAACCGCGCCAGCACCTATCACGATGACCTGAGCTACGACCAGGTAGGCAAGGATATTTCCTGCAACCTCGGTTCGCTCAACATCGCCAAAACCATGGATGCCCCCGACTTTGGCAAAGCGGTCGACACCGCGATCCGTGCGCTGACGGCGGTGGCGGACATGAGCGACATTCGCTCGGTGCCGTCGATTGCCGAAGGCAACCGCAGTTCGCATGCCATTGGCCTCGGCCAGATGAACCTGCACGGCTACCTGGCCCACGAACGCATCTTCTACGGCTCAGAAGAAGGGATTGATTTCACCAACATCTATTTCTATACCGTCGCTTACCACGCCATTCGCGCCTCTAACCGGTTGGCCATCGAGCGCGGTAGCGCATTCGGCGGCTTCGAAGAGTCGACCTATGCTTCAGGTGAATACTTCAGCAAATACACCGAACGGGAATGGCAGCCGCAAACCGAACGGGTTCGCGCGCTGTTCGCCGACGCCAATATCGCCATCCCTGGCCGCGAAGAGTGGCTGGCGCTGCGCCAGTCGGTGATGATGCACGGCTTGTACAACCAGAACCTGCAGGCGGTACCGCCCACCGGTTCCATCTCCTACATCAATAACTCGACCTCCAGCATCCATCCGATCGTGTCACGCATCGAGATCCGCAAAGAGGGAAAAATTGGTCGCGTCTATTATCCGGCGCCCTATATGACCAACGACAACCTGGAGTACTACCAGGATGCCTACGACATAGGGCCGGAAAAAATTATCGATACCTATGCCGCCGCCACTCAGCACGTCGATCAGGGGCTGTCGCTGACGCTGTTTTTCCGCGATACCGCCAGCACCCGCGACATCAACCGCGCGCAGATTTATGCCTGGCGTAAAGGCATCAAAACCATCTATTACATCCGCCTGCGCCAGATGGCGTTGGAAGGCACCGAGGTGCAGGGCTGCGTGTCCTGTGCACTGTGAGGCAATCTATGAATACCCCTAAACCGGCGCAGTTGGTGCGCGCGATCAACTGGAACATCATCGAAGACGACAAGGATCTGGAGGTGTGGAACCGCCTGACCTCCAACTTCTGGCTGCCGGAGAAGGTGCCGCTGTCGAACGACATTCCGTCGTGGGCAACGTTGACGCCAAAGGAACAGCAGTTGACCATTCGGGTGTTCACCGGCCTGACGCTGCTGGACACCATTCAAAATACCGTGGGCGCGCCGGCGCTGATCGAAGATGCGATTACGCCGCATGAGGAGGCGGTGTACTCCAACATCAGCTTTATGGAAGCGGTGCATGCTCGTTCGTACAGCTCAATTTTCTCTACGCTGTGCCAGACGCCGGACGTCGACGATGCCTACCGCTGGAGCGAAGAAAACCGCGCACTGCAGAAAAAAGCCAGCATCATTCTGGCCCACTACCGCAGCGATGATCCGCTGATGAAGAAGGTCGCCAGCGTATTCCTGGAGTCGTTCCTGTTCTATTCGGGCTTTTATCTGCCGATGTACTGGTCGAGCCGCGCCAAGTTGACCAACACCGCCGATTTGATCCGTCTGATCATCCGCGATGAGGCGGTGCACGGTTATTACATCGGTTATAAATTCCAAAAAGGATTGGAGAAGGTCGACGCGGCGCGGCGCCAACAGGTGAAAAATTTCGCCTTCGATCTGATGCAGGATTTGTATGATAACGAGGTGCGTTACACCGAAGAGCTGTACGACGGTGTAGGCTGGACTGAGGACGTGAAAACCTTCCTGCACTATAACGCCAACAAGGCGTTGATGAATCTGGGGTACGAAGCGTTGTTCCCGCCGTCGATGGCGCAGGTCAATCCGGCCATTCTGTCGGCGCTGTCGCCAAACGCCGACGAGAACCACGACTTCTTCTCCGGCTCAGGCTCGTCTTACGTGATTGGTAAAGCGGTCAACACTGAAGATGACGACTGGGATTTCTGAGTGAAATCGCGGGGCGAATCACTTTGCTCTAAATCATAACCGCTGAACGGGCGCAGGCTACCGCGCCCCTACAGTTTAGATATTTCCGGTACGCTGTCGGATGCGCTGCCAAATGGCCCGCTTTTCCTCGTCATCGGCACTCGACCAGGCGGCGATTTCCTCCAGCGTGCGCCAACAGCCCCGACACCACGCGTTTTCGGTGTCGATCTGGCAAACATTATTGCAGGGTGAACGCACGCCATCGTCAATCTGACTGCCGGTTTTTCTTCTTCTGCTGCGGCCTACCATAAGGCGCTTCCTCCGGTGGATTTCTCGCGACAGGATACCCGATCCTGCCGCGAGAGAAACCGCCCCGGTAAAATCAGATAATGCCGCCGTTGGCCCGCAGGGTTTGGCCGTTGATCCAGGCACCGTCTGCACCGGCCAGGAATGACACCGCCGCGGCGATATCCTGCGGCTGACCCAGACGCTCCAATGGAGCCATTTTCGCCAGCCGGTCGATCAGCTCCGGCGTTTTACCGTCCAGGAACAGCCCGGTGGCGGTCGGGCCCGGCGCGATGGCGTTGACGGTAATATTGCGCCCCCGCAGCTCTTTCGCCAGCACGCTGGTCAACGCTTCGACGGCGGCCTTGCTGGCGGCATACATGCCGTAGCTCGGCTGCAGCAGCCCGACCACGCTGGACGAAAAGTTGATGATGCGCCCGTTGTCGCGCAGGCGTTTCGCCGCCTCTCGCAGCGTGTTGAAGGTCCCCTTCAGGTTAATGCCGATCAGCCGATCGACATCGGCATCGCTCATTTCTGCGACCGGAGCCAGCGCAATCACCCCGGCGTTATTCACCAGGATATCCACGCCGCCGAAAGCCTGCTCGGCACGGTCAAACAGCTGGGCAACGGCAGCGGCGTCGCTGACGTCCGCCCTGGCGCTCAGCGCCCGCCCCCCGCTTTGTTCAATTTTGCGCACCAGCTCATCGGCCAATGCCTGATTGCCTGAATAGTTGACGATCACGGTAAAACCGTCGGCAGCCAGGCGTTCGGCAATGGCCGCGCCTATACCGCGCGATGCGCCGGTGACAATGGCAACTTGCTGAGTCTTGGTGTTCATGCTCTCTATCCTCGTCGGCTATGCGCCGGCGACTTACCGGCGTGACAACATCATGCACCTTTCGCCTTGGCGAATAATCCCCTACTCTTCGTTATCACTATCCGAATTTAGCGAACAATAACCATGGACAGAATCGATGCCATGCGCTTGTTCACCCGCGTGGTGGAACAACGCAGCTTTACCCAGGCCGCACAGGATCTGAACCTGCCGCGCTCGACGGTGACCGATGCCATCAAGCAACTGGAAGCTCGGCTGCAGGTGCGGTTGTTGCAACGCACTACCCGCCACGTCAGCCCCACCCTGGATGGCGAAGCTTACTATCAACGCTGCCTGACCATTCTGGCGGATATCGAAGATGCCGAGATGGCGTTTGCCGGTGCCAAACCGCGTGGGCTGCTGCGCATCGACGTGCACGGCACGTTGGCACGTCACTTTTTGCTGCCGGAACTTCCCGACTTTTTGACGCAATATCCGGATATCGAACTTTTTATGAGCGAGGGCGATCGGCTGGTAGATCCGGTGCGGGAAGGTATCGACTGCGTGGTGCGGGTCGGCAAACTGAAAGACAGCGATATGGTGGCGCGTCGGTTAGGCGAGCTTGAAGAGGTCACCTGCGCCGCCCCGGACTACCTGCAACGTTTTGGCACGCCGCATTCCATCAGCGAACTTGAAGGCCACCGCATGGTGGGCTTCCGTTCCTCGGCCAGCGGCACCCTGATGCCGCTGGAATTTACTGTGGCTGGCCAGACGCGGCAGGTGACATTGCCTTGCACGGTGTCGGTCAGCGCGGCGGAAAGCCTGGTTGCTGCGGCGCGCATGGGGCTGGGGATCATTCAGGTACCGCGTTATCACCTGCGCGACAGCCTGGACAATGGCAGCCTGCTGCCCCTGCTGCCGCAATTCCCCTCCACTCCGATGCCGGTCTCCTTGCTCTACCCGCGCAACCGCCAACTTTCACCACGAGTTCGGGTCTTCATCGACTGGTTCAGCAAAGTGTTCGCCGCCCGTAACCGATAAACGCCTTACATGGCGCCATATTCCAGCGGCACCCAGTCATAACCTTCCCCCTGTTTATTCAGGTAACCCAGCCCGGGGAATGACAGATGCGGTCCTCCCACCAGCACACTGCGTTGAGCGCTATCACTAAACACCCGCAGCCGCTGGGCTACTGCCGCTTTGGCATCTTTATCAAAGCTTATCGCGACACGCGGATGGGCGAACTGCACCGCCGCCACGTGGATCAAATCCCCCAGCAGCAGCAATTTTTTACCCTGGCTCTCCACCAGATAGATGCTGTGGCCTGGCGTATGCCCATGGGCGGCAAACGCACTGATCCCCGGCGAGAGCTCACCATCATTACTGAACGTTTTAAAATGTCCGGCGGTCTGATAAGGCTTGAGCGCGGCGATAACATTCTCGAACGAGGCTTTCTCCTTCGGCGGCGCCTGTTTCAACCGACTCTCGCTAAGCCAAAAATCCGCATCCTGCTGCCCGGCACGCACCACTGCATTTGGAAAAGCAGCTTTACCGTTTTGCGTCAAACCGCCGAGATGATCCGGGTGCATATGCGTCAGGTAAATTTCATCCACCTGCTGTGGCTGATAACCGGCAGCCTTGAGGTTTACGACCAGTTTGCCCAACCCGTCCCCCAGCAGCGAACCCGCACCGGTATCAACCAGGATCAGCTTGCTGCCGGTATTGATCAGGTAAGCATTAACAGAGGTGACGACCGGCAGGCCCTGATGGTGCTCGGCCAGAGCGGTCTCTATCTGCTTTGGCGAACTGTTAAGCAGCAGTCTGTCAACCGGCAAGCGGAGTACGCCATCAGACAAGGCTGTGACTTCATAGCTGCCCAGCATGATGCGATAAAAACCCGGCGCGGGGGTTTTCACCTGCGGCGCGGCGGCCAAGGTTTGCAGCGACATAACGGCCAGCGCCGCCCCCAGCAGGTAACGTTTCCAGAACATGGTGACTCCTTGTTGTCGTTTGAGCGCTAAGTATTAACCCAAAGCGGAAATGACGCCTGCCGGAGGCAAAAAATGAAAAAAAAATCCCCGCGGGGGCGGGGAAAGGCAAAGAAACACTAAGGATCTTTTTGAGTTATACGAAGAATTTGGCCAGTACCAGCAAAGAGAGCGAGACATTGATCGCGCCGCCGATACGGGTAGCTATCTGCGCAAAAGGCATCAGCGACATACGGTTGCCGGCGGTGAGGATGGCAACATCGCCAGTGCCACCCTGCCCACTCTGGCAGCAGGAGACAATCGCCACATCGATCGGGTGCATGCCAATTTTCTTGCCGACGAAGAAGCCGGTCGCCACCAGTGCAGACACGGTGCTGACGATCACCACCAGATTTTGGAAGGTGAAGGCGTTAACCAGTTCCTGCCACGGAGTGATCGCTACGCCGACGGCGAACAGAATCGGGTAGGTGACCGCAGTACGGAAGAATTTATAGACCACCTGCGAACCTTCCTGAATGCGTGGGGACACGCCATGTGCCAGCTTCACCGCCACCGCGGCGAACAGCATGCCGACCGGTGCCGGCAGGCCAATCATGCGGTGCAGCAACATCCCTACCATGTACAGCAGGATGGCCAGCAGCGCACCGCAGGCGATGGTGCTGACATCCACCTTACCGCTGATTTTTTCCACCGCGCTCATCTCGCTTTCGCCCTGCTTGCTCGGCATCAGGCTGCCTTCGCCGGTCAGGTGCGGGTAACGTTTACCCAGTTGGTTAAGCAAGCCGGCCAGAACAATGGCGGTCAGGCTGCCAAGCATGACGATAGGCAGAATGCGCCCCAAGGCTACCCCCTGCTCCATATGCAGAATCGCCGCATACCCCATCGACAGCGGGATCGCGCCTTCACCGACGCCACCGGCCATGATCGGCAAAATCAGGAAGAAGAAGATTTGGAACGGCTCCAGCCCCAACGCCATGCCCACCGCCATTCCTACCAGCATGCCGACAATCTCACCGCACAGCATCGGCGCAAAAATGCGCAGAAAGCCCTGGATCAGCACCTGACGGTTCATGCTCATAATGCTGCCAACGATAATGCAGCAGATGTAGAGATACAGAATATTGGTCGATTTATAGAATTTGGTGGTCGATTCCACCACCACGTCCGGCAGCAAGCCGTAATGCACCAACGCAGAAGGAATAAAGGTGGCGCAGATCGCCGCGGCCCCCATTTTGCCGATCAGCGGCAGGCGTTTGCCAAACTCGCCGCAGGCAAAACCAAAGAACGCCAATGTGGCAACCATGACCACGATATCGCTCGGTAATTTCCCTTCCAGGCAATCCAATAAAATAAGTACGCCGGCCAGAACAAAGAACGGCAACGGAATAATTCCTACTTTGTAATTGTCCAGTATATGCCACCATTTCTCCCGCAGCGGTATTTCAGCGGTTTTGTCTTTGGCGGCGAGGAAAGAATCATCTGTTGTGCTCATAATCTGGCCTCTTATTAGTTTGTTCAGCCATCATAGAGAAACGCACGGATTATCTGCTGTGATTTTGTTCAAAGTTAAAAAGGGTTTTTAATGGTGGTTATGGTTTCTATGGTGTTAATTAGGATTATGTAAAATTTGCCATGGTTTTAATGGTGTTAACGTTATTTTTACTTTAAGAATTATCAGTTTTATTGCAGCTGCTGCATTAACCACCCAGACAAGAATAATCCCGTGGCTGCGATCACAAGTTGATCCGGCGCAATATTACATTAACGGCCACTCATGATAGGGTAAGCCTTCAGGATTTATCAGGGCGAACCCCGGTCATGCGTATAAAACTCTCATTTCAAATCAAGCTATTCCTGTGCCTGGTTGCCTTCTCCTGCCTGCTGTTGACGTTTATTGGTGCTTACACCTACTACCAGCTCGATGCGCAACTGCACCGCGATCTCGGTGCACGAGCGCAGGTGCAGGCCCGAGAGATTGCCCTGATCCCTTCCCTGATCACCGCAGTGGAAAAAAAAGACCCGGTTAAAATTGCAGCGCTAATGAAGAAAATTCGCGCCAGCAGCGATGCCAGCTATATCGTTATCGGCGATAAGCAAACCCGGCATCTTTATCACTCTGAATATGCCAACCGTATCGGCACGCCGATGGTCGGCGGCGATAATAAAGAGGTTCTCGAAGGCAAAAGCATTATTTCCATTCGCAAAGGTGGCATCGGCATTTCATTGCGCAGTAAAGCGCCCATTTTGGACGAAAATAATAACGTCATCGGCATTGTTTCGGTGGGTTATCTCAAATCACATATCGACAATTTAAATTCCAGAACTCTGACGCAAATTCTTGGGTCGATAGTGCTTTTATTAATCGCGCTGTTCGTATTTTCGTGGCTGTTATCGAAGAATTTAAAACGCCAAATGTTCTGGCTGGAACCGAAAGAAATTGCCCTATTGGTACGCCAACAGAAAGCGTTGCTGGAAGCTATCTATGAAGGGGTGATTGCCGTCGATCCTCAGTTGCGGATCATCACCATTAACCACGCGGCCCGCGAACTGCTGGATTTGCGTCAGCCCGCCGCCGCCCTGATGGGCAGAGAAATCGGTGAGGTGATCCAATCCCAGCCGGATTTCTTCGGCGCCTCACAGTTAGGGCATGACACCCATGACGAGGTCTGTCGCTTCAACCATGTCCGGGTTATCGCCAGCCGGGTACGCATCATGCAGGAAGAAGAGCTGCAGGGCTGGGTGATCAGCTTCCGCGACAAAAACGACATCAACACCCTGAGCAGCCAGCTTAGCCAGGTGAAGCGCTATGCCGACAACCTGCGCATCATGCGCCACGAACAGCTGAACTGGACCGCCACGCTCGCCGGCCTGTTGCATATGCAACGCTACGACGAGGCCATCCGCTATGTGGAGGCGCAATCTGAAGGTGCGCAGGAGATCCTCGACTTTATCTCACAGCGTTTCAGTTCGGCGGCATTATGCGGCCTGCTGCTGGGCAAATACTCCAGCGCGAAGGAAAAAGGCGTGGAGCTTCGCTTCGACCCGGCCTGCCAGCTGCGGCAGATCCCGGCGGCATTGAATGAAACCGAATTGATGTCGATCATCGGCAATTTGCTGGATAATGCGGTAGACGCTACGCTGCATTACGGCGCGCCCTATGAGGCGGTAGAACTTTATATCAGCGACAGCAGCAATGAACTGGTGATTGAAGTGGCCGATCGCGGCACCGGTATTGCCCCTGAGGTGCGCGATACGCTGTTCGAACAGGGCGTCACCACCAAAGATGACAAGGGTGACCACGGCATCGGCCTGCACCTGGTTGCCAGCCACGTGGCGCAGGCGCACGGCAGCATAGAAGTGTCGGACAACGATCCGCACGGCGCTATTTTTTCTTTGTTTATCCCTAAACAATCTTGAGCACCCGAATGATGCAACCAGAAGCACTGGACGTTTTGATCGTGGAAGATGAGCCACAGCTGGCGACGCTGCACGCGGAATTTATTGAGCAGAACTTTGCTCTGCGGGTGGTGGCTTATGCCGCCACGCTGGCCGAGGCCAGAGTCAAAGTCAATGCCCACCAGCCACGGCTGATCCTGCTGGACAATTTTTTGCCTGACGGCCAGGGCATTGAACTGATGGAAGAAGCGGCGGTGAAAAACCCCGGCTGTTCAGTGATTTTTATTACCGCCGCCAGCGACATGAATACCTGCAGCCAGGCGATCCGCAATGGCGCCTTCGATTACATCATTAAACCGGTCTCCTACAAGCGGCTGCGCAACTCACTGGAGCGCTTTATGCAGTTTGTGCAAACCCAGCGCACCTTCAAGGTAATCGACCAAAGCAACGTCGACGCGCTGTATAACCTGCAATCCAAGCAGTTCTCCAGCGAACCCAGCGCCAAAGGCATAGAAACCAACACGCTGGAGCTGGTGCAGGCGCTGTTTATCAAGCAACCGGAAGCCGCGCATGCGGTAGAAGACGTGGTCGAACAGGTCGGGATCAGCAAAACCACGGCCCGACGTTATCTGGAATACTGCGTCGCCACCCAGTTTGTGCGCGTCGAAATGATGTACGGCAATATTGGTCATCCGCGGCGTCTGTATCGCAAGGCATAAACTGCCATCTGGCTGTCATATTTAAGGGGTAATATAACTTCGGCGATATCCCCTCGATATCGGCACCTGTCGTTGAAAATTGATGAAATACTGATGACTTTTACCCGGCCTCTGGTCGGGTTTTTTATTGTCCGAAAACAGGCTTGGGCAGGCAAATAACAGCAATAATCAGAACGGATTATTCTTACTTAAAACCAACCGTTTATCGGAAATATCAGCCACTGATAATTGAGCACTCACCTCATTACCATAACTAATCGAAAACTTGATGTAAATCGTCAATATCCCATTCATAGGACATTGAGGGTTGTCTCAGATATTCACTGTGTTAGGGTATAGGGGACTATTATTTTCTATTGGGAAATTTTTATCGTTTGATAATTCATCAGAGGAAACAGCAAATTGCATGGCAATTAAACTCGAAGTAAAGAACCTGTATAAGATATTTGGCGAACATCCGGATCGCGCTTTCAAACTGATTGAAAAAGGCCTGACAAAAGACCAATTGCTTGAAAAAACCGGATTATCACTGGGCGTAAAAGACGCCTCTCTGGCCATTGAAGAAGGCGAGATATTTGTCATCATGGGGCTTTCCGGTTCTGGAAAATCTACCCTGGTACGCCTTCTCAATCGTCTGATAGAACCCACCCGCGGTCAGGTGCTGATTGATGGCGAGGATATATCTAAAATATCCGACAGCGCACTGCGCGCCGTACGCCGTAATAAGATCAGCATGGTGTTTCAATCATTCGCTTTAATGCCGCATATGAATGTATTGAATAACACCGCGTTCGGTATGGAATTGGCCGGCATTCCACCGCAGGAGCGCCAGGAAAAAGCCCTGGAAGCATTACGTCAGGTCGGGCTGGAGAATTATGCCTATTCTTATCCCGATGAACTTTCCGGCGGGATGCGTCAGCGCGTGGGATTAGCCCGTGCCATGGCGAATAATCCGGACATATTATTGATGGATGAAGCCTTCTCGGCGCTGGATCCATTAATCCGTACCGAGATGCAAGATGAACTGGTCAAATTACAGGCCCAGCATCAGCGCACCATCGTCTTTATTTCCCATGATTTGGATGAGGCAATGCGTATTGGCGATCGTATTGCCATTATGCAAGGCGGAGAGGTTATTCAGGTCGGTACGCCGGAGGAAATATTAAATAATCCGGCCAACGATTATGTCCGCACCTTCTTCCGTGGCGTCGATATCAGCCACGTTTTCAGCGCCAAGGATATAGCCCAGCGTCGTCCTGTCGCCCTTATTCGCAAAACCCCCGGTTTTGGTCCGCGTTCAGCACTGCAGCTGCTGCGCGATGAAGACCGCGATTATGGTTATGTTATTGAACGCGGGAAGAAATTTATCGGCGTGGTGTCGGTAGATTCACTCAAGCAGGCGCTGGCGGCCAACCAGACGTTGGATGACGCCCTGCTGGAAGCCCCTGCCCCGGTCCCGGCCGACATGCCGCTGAGCGAACTGATTTCATTGGTTGCCCTGGCGCCCTGTGCGGTCCCCGTGGTCTGCGAAGAAAATAACTATATCGGAATTATTTCCAAGGCCATGCTGTTGCAGGCCTTAGATAAAGAGGGCCCAGCGAATGAGTGACACTACACAGGATCAATGGGCGACTGCGCCTGCCGACCCCAGCGCCGCACCGGCGACTGACGCCGCAACCTCGTCAGCGCCCGCCGGCGATGCCTGGTCCAGCGCACCGCCACCGGAAACCCATGACGCCGCCAATCAGGCCGCTCAGGGTGCCGACTGGCTTAACAGCGCACCGGTCCAACAGGAACATTTCAGCCTGCTGGATCCGTTCCACAAAACCTGGGTGCCGTTTGACTCCTGGGTGACCCACGGTATCGACTGGCTGGTGTTGCACTTTCGCCCGCTGTTTCAGGGCATTCGCGTACCGGTCGATTTTATTCTCAGCGGCTTTCAGCAGCTGCTGCTCGGCATGCCTGCCCCGATCGCCATTCTGCTGTTCTCGCTGATTGCCTGGCAGCTCTCCAGCCTTGGTATGGGTGCTGCGACGCTGGTCTCGCTGATTGCCATTGGCGCGATTGGCGCCTGGTCGCAAGCCATGGTGACCCTGGCGCTGGTCCTGACCGCCCTGTTCTTCTGTATCGTCATCGGTCTGCCGCTCGGCATTTGGCTGGCGCGCAGCAAACATGCCGGCAAGGTGATCCGGCCACTGCTCGACGCCATGCAGACCACGCCGGCCTTCGTCTATCTGGTGCCGATCGTCATGCTGTTCGGTATCGGTAACGTGCCGGGGGTGGTGGTAACCATTATCTTTGCGCTGCCGCCGATCGTGCGACTGACCATTCTGGGCATTAACCAAGTGCCTGAGGATCTGATCGAAGCCGCCGAATCCTTTGGTGCCAGCCCGCGCCAACTGCTGTTTAAAGTGCAACTGCCACTGGCAATGCCAACCATTATGGCCGGCGTAAACCAAACGCTGATGTTGGCGCTGTCGATGGTGGTTATCGCCTCGATGATCGCCGTTGGCGGCCTGGGCCAGATGGTATTGCGCGGTATCGGTCGTCTGGATATGGGGCTGGCCGCCGTTGGCGGGGTCGGTATCGTGATCCTGGCGATTATTCTCGACCGCCTCACCCAATCGCTGGGGCGCGATCGCCGCAGCAAAGGCATCGGCCGTTGGTATGCTCACGGACCGATCGGGTTAGTCACCCGGCCCTTCATCAAAAAGCCTTAATCGCCCTGCCCCCGGCCAAACGTCGGGGGTACCGACAGCATTTATAAAAACGAAGGAACCACTATGCGCTCGACAGGAATTTGGGCTCTGGCCCTGACTTCATTGCTAAGCACACAGGCGTTCGCCGTCGAATTACCCGGCAAAGGCGTCACGGTAAAACCGTTGCAAAGCACCCTCGCCGAAGAAAGCTTCCAGACCGAATTGGTCAACCGCGCCCTGGTCAAGCTGGGCTATGACGTCCAGCCTACCGACGAGGTGGAATACAATATCGCCTACACCTCTATCGCTTCCGGCGACGCCACCTACATGGCGGTGAACTGGGATCCGCTGCAAACCGACATGTACCAAAGCGCCGGCGGCGACAAGAAATTCTATCGTCAGGGGGCCTATATCACAAATGCGGCCCAGGGTTATTTGATCGACAAGAAAACCGCCGATCAATACCACATCAGCGATATCTCCCAGTTAAAAGATCCCAAGCTGGCGAAGTTGTTCGATGCCGACGGCGACGGCAAGGCCGATCTGGCCGGCTGCGAACCGGGCTGGGTGTGCGGCAACGTCATTAACACCCATATCAAAGCCTATGGTCTGAGCAACACAGTGACTCAAAACCAGGGCAATTACTCCGCCATCATCGCCGACACCCTGACTCGCTACAAACAGGGTAAACCGGTGCTGTATTTCACCTGGACGCCGTACTGGGTGAGCGATGAGCTGGCACCGGGTCGTGATGTGGTTTGGTTAACCGTGCCGTTCTCCGCCAGCCCAGGTTCGTTGAAAGATAACGATACCGCCTTGCCGAACGGCAAAAATTACGGTTTTTCCGTCAACAACGAACATATCGTCGCCAACAAGCAATGGGCCGAGGCTAACCCGGCCGCCGCCAAACTGTTCGCCATCATGAAACTGCCGCTGGCGGACGTGAACGCGCAAAACCTGCGCATGCACAAAGGCGAGAACAGCGCCGCCGACATACAACGTCACGTAGACGGCTGGATCAAAGCGCATCAGGCCACTTTTGACGGCTGGATCACTACGGCTGCGGCAGCAGCGAAATAATCCCAGGGTGCCGGAAATCCCGGCTTCATAACATAAAAAGGTATTTCACTATGCGCACTACAGGAATCTGGGCGGTTGCCCTTACCACACTGATTAGCTCACAGGCGGTTTCCGCCGCCGACTTGCCCGGTAAAGGCGTCACCGTTCAGCCGGTGCAAAGCACCATTTCAGAAGAGACCTTCCAGACGCTGCTGGTCAGCAAGGCGCTGGAAAAGCTGGGCTATGACGTTAAAGACACCCGCGAAGTGGACTACAACGTCGCCTACACTTCCATCGCCTCCGGCGACGCGACCTTCCTGGCGGTTAACTGGGATCCGCTGCACGCCGATCAATACAAGGCCGCAGGCGGTGACGCCAAATTTTACCGTGAAGGGGTTTACGTCAACGGGGCGGCACAGGGGTATCTGATCGACAAGAAAACCGCCGATAAATATCACATCACCAACGTTGAACAGTTGAAAGATCCCAATATTGCCAAGCTGTTCGATACCAATGGCGACGGCAAGGCCGACCTGACCGGCTGTACGCCAGGCTGGGGCTGCGAGGCGGCCATTAACCATCACATCAAAGCCTACGGCCTGGAGAAAACCGTCGAGCACAACCAGGGCAACTACGCGGCGATGATTGCCGATACCATTACTCGCTACAAAGAAGGTAAGCCGGTGCTGTACTACACCTGGACGCCGTACTGGGTGAGCGACGTGCTGGTGCCAGGCCGCGACGTTGTTTGGTTGCAGGTACCGTTCTCCGCCATGCCGGGCGAGCAGAAAAACCTCGATACCAAGCTGCCTAACGGCGCCAACTATGGTTTCCCGGTCAACACCATGCGCATCGCCGCCAACAAGCAGTGGGCCGAAGCCAACCCGGCGGCCGCCAAGCTGTTTGCCATCATGAAGCTGCCGATTGCCGACGTGAATGCGCAGAACCTGCGGATGCATGAAGGCCAGGCCTCCGAAGCCGATATCCAAAACCATGTAAATGGCTGGATCAAGGCGCATCAGGCCACCTTCGACGGCTGGGTGAAAACCGCCGCGGAAGCCGCGAAGAAATAATCACCCTGGGCGCGGCAGCCTGTCGCGCCCTATTCGCTGATTTCAATCCCGCTAAACTGTAAAAAACGCTCGGCGGTCCGTGGCAGCGGCTGTGGCCAAACGCAGTACACCTGACGCCGTGGACCATCTTCTATCGGAATCGACACCAGCGTGCTCAAGCGCTGCGCCGTCGAAATCGGCACAATGCCCGTCGCCAACCCACGGCGTACCAAATTCTCCAGCCATTCGATATGGTCAATCTCAAAACTGACGTGACGCTTGATGCCTGCCGCCTGAAACGCGCGGTCGGTCTGGCGCCGGGCACCGGTCCCGCTGTAAAAGTCCACCAGCGGCACTTCCGACAAGGTTTGCAAATTCACGCGTTCCCGACTGGCTAGCGGGTGTTGTGGTGACACCAACGCCACCAGTGGCTCGTCGGTCAGTTGCCGATGGGACACCGGCAGCATATCGATATCCCCCGGCCAGAGGCCGACAAACGCCACATCGGTCTTTTGCTGCCGAACGTCTTCCAACAGCTCTTCACTCATGCCCACGTACAGCCGGATATTCACTGCGGGATAATGGCGGTGAAAGTTACCCAATTTTTCGGTCAGATCAATCGCGTTTATGGTGGAAATTGTGCCGATGGTCAGGGTACCGGAAACTGTGCCGCTGGCGGCGACAACCTCTTCCACCAGCATCTGTTTTGCCGCCAGCAGTCGCTGCGCCGGTTGAATAAATGCCTGCCCGGCGGTGGTCAACCTGACCCGGCGCGAAGTACGCTCAAACAATGCACAGCCCAGCTCCTCTTCCAATTTGGCGATCTGGTGGCTGAGGGCCGATTGCACCGTATGACAGCGCTGCGCCGCCCGGGTAAAACTCTGTTCTTCAGCAACCGCCAGCGCAAAACGAATCTGTTTCAGGTTCATTCATTTATCTCTAAATGAGATTAATAAGATGAAAATTATACATTGGTTTAACCCGCTGTCCTGCCCGATACTTGCACCACTTTTTCTTGTGATTGAAATCAATGAGCCAACAAAATTCACCTCCAGGCCTCAGCCCGGCACTGATTGTGCTGATAGCCATCGCCACCGGTTTGGCCGTCGCCAGTAACTACTATGCGCAGCCATTGCTGGAAACCATCGCCCAAAACTTTGGGCTATCGGTCAATCAGGCCGGTTTTATCGTCACCGCCGCCCAAATGGGCTACGCCGTAGGCCTGCTGCTGCTGGTGCCGCTCGGCGATATGTTTGAACGTCGTGGGCTGATCGTCTTTATGACGCTGCTGGCCGCCGGAGGCATGCTGATCACCGCCAGCTCCACCACGCTGCCGATGATGATCCTGGGGACTGCCCTCACCGGGTTGTTCTCGGTAGTGGCGCAAATTTTGGTGCCGTTGGCCGCTACGCTGGCACACCCGGAAAAACGCGGAAAAACCGTTGGCATCATTATGAGCGGCCTGCTGCTCGGCATTCTGCTGGCACGTACCGTAGCGGGCGCACTGGCATCAATCGGCGGTTGGCGCACCATTTACTGGGTGGCCAGCGTGCTGATGATCCTGATGGCGTTGATCTTGTGGCGCGCGCTGCCACGTTACAAACAGCACTCCGGACTGAATTACCCTCAGTTGCTGAAGTCTATTTTCACCCTGTTTTGCGGTTCACCGCTGCTGCGAACCCGTGCAGTGCTCGGTGCGCTGTCCTTTGCCAACTTCAGCGTGCTCTGGACCTCAATGGCCTTCCTGTTGGCGGCTCCGCCTTTTGGTTATTCCGAAGGGGTCATCGGCCTGTTCGGGCTGGTGGGGGCCGCCGGAGCGTTGGCCGCCTCCCGTGCCGGGCATTTGGCGGATCAGGGCAAGGCGGGATTAACCACTACGGTAGGCCTGGTACTGCTGCTGCTGTCGTGGATACCTATCGCTTTCGCTAAACAATCGCTGTGGGCCCTGATCGTCGGCATTCTGATCCTCGATCTGGCCGTGCAGGCCGTACACGTTACCAACCAGAGCGTGATTTATCGCATTATGCCGGAAGCGCGCAATCGCCTGACGGCCGGCTACATGACCAGCTATTTTATCGGCGGCGCTCTGGGTTCGCTGCTGTCTGCCTCAGCCTATCAGCACGCGGGGTGGACAGGGGTCGCTGCAGCAGGGGGCATTTTGTGCCTGTTTAACCTGCTCACCTGGTGGTTGGGCAAGCGTCATGATCCCCAGGGACCGGCGGCCATCTGATTAGCAAGCGAATAGTCATAGCAGAAATTTATTAGCGGCGCAGGGTATAAACATTACTTACTCTCTGGTAATGTTCTGGGGATAAACTATTGGTTCCCTATATACCCTGCGATTCAAATACATTATGCAAAGCCAAGCTGCAGAAAGTATCAATCCCCCAGCCGTCAGTTCCACCTTCACCCACGGCATTGTCGACAGTTTACCGATCGTTATCGGCTATGTGCCGGTGGCTTTTGCGTTTGGCCTTAGCGCCGTTAAGCTGGGGTTCTCCCCGCTAGAGAGCATTTTCTTCTCCTGCATCATCTATGCGGGCGCCAGCCAGTTCGTGATCACCGCCTTGTTAAGCGCCGGTATGTCACTGTGGGTTTCCGCGCTGACCGTGATGGCAATGGATATACGGCACCTGTTGTATGGTCCTGCTTTGCGCCACCGCATCGTCTCGCGCATGTCGGCTGGCAAAACTGCGCTCTGGGCCTTTGGCCTGACTGATGAAGTGTTCGCCGCGGCCACCGCTAAATTGATGCGCAATAACCGCAGTTGGAGCGAGAACTGGATGATCGGCATCTCGCTATGCTCCTGGCTGTCTTGGGTCGCAGGCACCGCGCTGGGTGCCGTGTTCGGCAATGGGCCTCTAGAGCAGTTCCCGGTGATTGAAGCCTCATTATCCTTTATGTTGCCGGCGCTGTTCCTCAGCTTCCTGCTGGCGGCATTCAAACGTCCGCAAAGCCTGACCATTGCCGCCGCGCTGGCCGGTGCGCTGCTTGGCGTAGTGCTGTTCTCTATCCCAGTGGCCATTTTGGCCGGCATCAGCGCCGGTTGTATCGCAGCCCTGTTCCAACCCACAGCAACGGAGTCCATTGATGAACACTGATGTGCTGGTGATCGGCCTGGTGGTCGGCTGTGCTAATTATCTGTTCCGCTACTTACCCTTGCGTTTGGCGCCTGCGCGGGCACAACCGGGAATCAAACGCGGTAAAACCGCACTGTTACTCGACAGCATCGGCATCGCCTCAATCTGCGCGTTGCTGGTGGTTTCTAGCACCCCGGTAGTGATGCGTGAACCGGACAAGCTGTGGCCCACTCTGGTCGGTTTCGCCGCGCTGGGCCTGTGTTTTTACCGAACCAAAAGCATCATTTTGTCGACGCTGATTGGCGCGGCATCCTTTGGCATTACATTAAAGTTATTTATGATTTTCAGTCAGGGTAACCTTTAATCTTAGGCAGCACGTCGCATTAACCCTTTTGCTTAAAGTGGGTTTATTGACAATCCGCTGACAAATGACACGAATTGCTAAATTAATCACCCTGCTGAACATTTACATTATTAATCACTATCGTTACTATCTCGGACGAAACTAATGAGGCCCAAAATTATGGAAAGCTCGTTTGCTCCCATTGAACAAATGCTTAATTTCCGCGCCAAGCGTCAGAAAGATTTCCCTTATCAGGAAATCCTGCTGACCCGCCTGTGCATGCACATGCAAAGCAAGCTGCTGGAAAATCGCAATAAAATGCTGAAAGCACAAGGGATTAACGAAACATTGTTTATGGCGCTGATTACCCTGGATGCGCAGGAAAGCCACAGCATTCAGCCTTCTGAGCTAAGCTCTGCCCTGGGCTCGTCACGGACCAATGCCACGCGCATTGCCGACGAACTTGAGAAACGCGGTTGGATTGAACGCCGTGAAAGCGACAACGATCGTCGCTGCCTGCACCTGCACATGACGCCGCAGGGAGAAGAGTTTCTCAATCAATTGCTGCCACCGCAGCACAAGTGTCTGCATTTCCTGTGGTCCACGCTGAACGATGATGAACAGCAACAGCTTGAAAAGCTGACGCGTAAGCTGTTGACGCGCCTGGACCAGATGGAAGTTACAGAACAGTTATCCCAATAATTTCTGTTCAGGTACATACATACTATGCGATCCCCATTTAACTGGAGATTCACCCCACTGTTCGCCGTATTACTGCTGGCCGGGTGTGCGTCTACCGATAATATTGCCCCGCAATCCACCCTGATGGATCCGCAGGCTCTGCAGCTTGCGCAGCCGAAGGTCAGCTCGTTGAACGTCAGCCCGCAGTGGTGGCGCGCGCTTAACGACCAGCAACTTGACGCGCTGATGACCCAGACGCTGCAAAGCTCCCCTTCGCTGCGACAGGCAGCGGCACGCGTACGCGAAGCACAAAGCGTAATGGGGGAAGCCAGCGCCGCCAACGGGCCGAATCTGGATCTCAACGCCAGCAGCAACCGCCAAAAAGTGCCGCAAAACGTGAACCTGGGGCTGGGGTATCCTCATCAACCGATCTACGAAACCTCCAACTCGCTGGGGCTGAACCTGGCCTATGAATTCGACTGGTGGGGCAAATACCGCAACCAGGTCAACGCCGCCAAGGCACAGGTCGATGCGGCCCGCGCCGAGCAGGAACAGGCCGCGTTGACGCTGACCAGTTCAGTAGCCTCCGCCTATTATCAGTTGCAAAGCAATTTCGCGCTGGAAAAACTGTTGCAACAGGAAGTGGACAACAACCAACGCCTGGCTGACTTGCGCCAACAGCAATACAAAGCCGGCATCACCGGCGTTGATATTCCGCAACAAACCCAGGCGCAAGCCGACGGCGCCAAGCAGCAGATCCTGCAACTGCAATCGCAGATTGAACAACTCAGACACCAACTGGCCGCATTGGCAGGCCAGGGCCCGAACGCCATGCAACACCTGCGCCCGGTGGCCCTTCCCGCCAGCAGTTTGATGGCGCCAAAAGGTGAACTGACCGCCGATCTGCTCGGTAAACGTCCGGATATCGCCGCACAGCGCCAGTTGGTGGAGTCCTATAACCAGCGCGTCAGCGCCGCCCGTAAAGAATTTTACCCCAGCCTGACCATTTCAGCCTTTGCCGGCCTGACCACCACCAACACCAGTGGGACCAGCCCGAATCTGTTTGAAGCGGCCAGCCAGGCCTGGAACGTGATGCCGGCAATTTCATTGCCGATCTTCCACGCCGGTGCGCTGCGCAGCAAGCTGGGTGAGGAGTCCGCGCTGTATGACCAAGCGGTGGAGTCCTATAACCAAACCATCCTGAATGCCGTGCAGGAAACCGCCGATGCCATCACCGTCCAACAAAGCACTGCGCAACAGCAGCTGCAGGCGGCATCTGCGTCCGAATCGATGCAACAGGTGTACCGCGTCGCTAACGCTCGATACCAGGCAGGGATTATCGGGCGCGACCAGTTGTTGACCAGCCAAACGCAGCTTTTGCAGCAGCAGCAGGCGGAACTGAATGCCAGCAGCAATTTGCTGCAGGCGAAGATAGGACTGATCCGTGCGCTGGGCGGTGGCTATCAGGCCCCGGCCGCTACGGGTTCAAAAGCATAATAAAATAGAGAGCTTGGAGAACACCATGAGCGCAAGCGCGGAGACTCAAAACCCGCAGCAACCGGCAGGTAAAAAGAAGCAGCGTAAATTTTGGCTGCTGCTGCTGACGGTTATTTTCATCGTTATTGGGGTGGCATATTTAGTCTATTGGTTCCTGGTGTTACGTCATCATCAGGAAACCGACAACGCCTATGTTTCCGGTAACCAGGTCCAGATCATGGCCCAGGTGAACGGCAGCGTTAACCGCGTCAACTTCGACAATACCGACTATGTGAAACAGGGTGACGTGTTGGTTACCCTGGATCCGACCGATGCCGAACAGGCGCTGGAACGCGCCAAAACCGGCCTGGCCAATAGCGTGCGTCAGACCCACCAGCTGCTCATCAACAGCAAGCAGTATCAGGCCAACATTGCCCTGCGCAAGTCTGACCTGAGCAAGGCTGAAAACGATCTGAAACGCCGCGTCGTGCTCGGCAGCGTTGATGCTATCGGCCGTGAAGAACTGCAACATGCTCGCGATGCAGTCGACAGCGCCAAGGCGGCGTTGGAAGTGGCGGTGCAGCAATACAACGCTAACCAGGCGATGGTATTGAATACCCCGCTGGAGCAGCAGCCGGCCATTCAACAGGCCGCCGCGCAAATGCGTGACGCCTGGCTGGCATTGCAACGGACCAAAATCATCAGCCCGATCACCGGTTATGTCTCACGCCGCAGCGTACAGGTTGGCGCGCAAATCGCCGCCGGTTCCCCGCTGATGGCGGTGGTGCCAGCCGATCACATTTGGGTTGATGCCAACTTCAAAGAAACCCAAATCGCCAATATGCGTATCGGCCAGTCGGCTACCGTAGTCAGTGACATTTACGGTGATGACGTGGTGTACAACGGTAAAGTGGTCGGTATCGATATGGGTACCGGCAGCGCCTTCTCACTGCTGCCTGCGCAGAACGCCACCGGTAACTGGATCAAAGTGGTTCAGCGTCTGCCGGTACGTATAGAACTGGACGCCAAACAAATCGCCGATCATCCGCTGCGTATCGGTCTGTCGACCCTGGTTAAAGTTGACACCACCAATCTGGACGGCCGCGTGCTGTCTGACGTGGTGCGCGACAAACCGCTGTACCAAAGCGACGCCCTGGCGTTGAACCTGGCACCGGTTAACCAAATGATCGCCGACGTGATCCATGCGAATGCCGGTTAAGCGCGCGGGAGGCTACCTTGGCACAGAAACCGCTTGAAGGCGCTCAGCTCGCCTGGATGACGGTCGCGCTTGCCCTGGCGACCTTTATGCAGGTGCTGGACTCCACCATTGCCAACGTGGCGATCCCAACCATTGCGGGTAACCTCGGGTCTTCCAACTCGCAGGGAACCTGGGTGATCACCTCGTTTGGCGTGGCGAACGCCATTTCCATCCCGATCACCGGCTGGTTGGCAAAGCGCATCGGTGAAGTGCGGTTGTTCCTTTGGTCCACCGCGCTGTTCGTACTCGCCTCCTGGCTGTGCGGCATTTCCAACAGTCTGGGCATGCTGATCTTCTTCCGCGTGATCCAGGGTGTGGTCGCGGGGCCGTTGATCCCGCTGTCGCAGAGTCTGTTGCTGAACAACTATCCGCCCGCCAAGCGAGCGATGGCCCTGGCACTATGGTCGATGACGGTGATCGTTGCGCCCATTTTCGGGCCTATCCTCGGCGGTTATATCAGTGACAACTATCACTGGGGCTGGATCTTCTTCATCAACATCCCGATCGGTGCCGTGGTGATCCTGGTGGCGATGTCAACGCTGAAAGGCAGGGAAACCAAAACCGAGATCAAACCGATCGATACCGTCGGTCTGGTGCTGCTGATTGTCGGTATAGGATCTTTGCAGGTGATGCTCGATCAGGGCAAGGAGCTCGACTGGTTCAACTCGACCGAGATCATCGTTCTGACGGTGGTGGCGGTGGTGGCGCTGCTGTTCCTGATTATCTGGGAACTGACGGACGACCATCCGGTGGTGGATTTGTCACTGTTCAAATCGCGCAACTTTACCGTCGGCTGCCTGTGTATCAGCCTGGCCTACATGCTGTACTTCGGCGCCATTGTGCTATTGCCGCAGTTGCTGCAGGAGGTTTATGGCTATACCGCCACCTGGGCAGGGCTGGCTTCGGCGCCCGTCGGGTTGATACCGGTATTGCTGTCGCCGATCATCGGCAAGTTCGGCAACCGGCTCGATATGCGACGATTGGTGACCTTCAGTTTCATTATGTATGCGGTGTGCTTCTACTGGCGCGCCTATACCTTTGAACCGGGAATGGACTTTGGCGCCTCGGCCTGGCCGCAGTTTATTCAGGGCTTCGCCATCGCCTGCTTCTTTATGCCATTGACCACCATTACGCTGTCCGGTCTACCGCCCGAGCGCATGGCGGCGGCATCGAGCCTGTCGAACTTTACTCGAACACTGGCGGGGTCGATCGGGACATCGATCACCACGACCTTGTGGACCCAGCGAGAATCGCAGCATCACTCGCAGCTGACGGAGTTTGTGAATCCTTACAACCCGCAGTCGCAAGAGATGTACCGGCAGTTGGAACAAATTGGCATGAGCAAGCAGCAGGCTTCGGCCTACATCGCCAACGAGATCACCGCGCAGGGGCTGATTATCTCCGCCAACGAGATCTTCTGGCTGTCGGCCGGGGTGTTCCTGATCCTGCTGGTGCTGGTCTGGGTGGCGAAACCGCCGTTCAGCTCCGGCGGTGGGGGCGGCGGCGCTCACTAAACCAGAGAAAGCAAAACGGGCGCCCAGAGGCGCCCGTTTTTTATTTATACCGTTGCAGCCAGGCGACGGATATTAAGCCTGGTTTTGACGCCACCAATCGGCCAGCAAAATGCCGGTCGCGACCGATACGTTCAGGCTTTCTACCTTGCCGGTACCGCCGATAGACACGTTCATATCACCCTGCTGCCAGGCGCTGTCGCTCAGGCCATCACGCTCCTGCCCCAACACCAGCACCATTTTGGCCGGCAGCTTAGCCTGTGCCAATGGGGTGCCTTTATGGCTAGAAGTGGTCACGATGGCGTAACCGGCCTTGCGGAAAGTATCCAGCACCGACAGGAAGTCATCTGCGCTGATCGCCTTGATGTGTTCCGCGCCGCCTTCTGCGGTACGTACCGCCGCACCGGACTCCAGCAATGCCGGATCCTGCAACAGAACGCCATTCACGCCAAAGTGTGCGCAAGAACGGACGATAGCGCCCAGGTTGTGTGGGTTGCCCACCTCTTCCAATGCCAGCACGCAGTCTTTCGCCGGTGCTTCTTTCAGATAGGTTTGCGCATCCAGGCCCTGACGTTTTTTGATCAGGAAGCATACGCCGCCGTGATGCTCGGTGCCGGACGCTTTGGCCAGCTCTTCTTCATCTACCACGTGGTAGGCTTTGCGGTTGGCCGCCATCCAGCGCAGCGCTTCACGAAAACGCGGCGTGACCGACTGCACGAACCAGGCGCGGACGATCGCGTCCGGACGGCTGGCAAACAGCGCCTGACAGGCGTTTTCACCGTACACGCGGGTTTCTTCCGCACGCTGGCGACGCAGTTGCTCTGGATCGATAAAGCTTTTGCCGCTGATGCCACCGTGATCGAACGCCGGTTCTTCTTCCGGACCACGAGACACGGTTTTCCATGGCGAATCATAACCGCCACGGTCTTCAGTACGCGCTGGACGGCGAGGACGATCGCTTTCACTGCGGCGGGAATCAGAGCCAGAGCCACGGCGATCGTTGTTACCGCGCGGCTTGTCCTGACCGGTACGGCCCGAAGAGCGAGCACCGTCTGCCGGACGGCCTTTGCCGGCCGGACGCTTATTCTTGTTACGGTCGTCGCCGTTACTGTCGTCGTCACTGCGGACGTACATCACTTTAACTTTACCGTTCTTGCCACTAAATGAATCGTTCATTTTCTTCTCCACCAACGCGCAGGGCGCGAAGATTACCTGATGTTGGGGTGCTAAGCCACCTACTTGCGCTAAAAGCTAACAACTATCGTATTCATTGAACAAACCTCTTTGTTCATTGACGCGCTTTTAACGATAATAAGCAGCATTAAAGATACATCTCCGCAACCCGAATGCGGTATGTCGTGCTTTCCCAGTATCCGAGGTCATCATGAATACAGTTTGTCCCGCTTGTAATGCCACCAACCGCGTACCTGAAGATCGTGTGGCTGACGGCGCAAAATGCGGCCGTTGCGGCCATGCGCTTTTTGACGGTGAAGTGATCAATGCCACCGCCGCGACACTGGACGCGCTGCTGCAGGATGGCCTGCCGGTGGTGGTCGACTTTTGGGCACCGTGGTGTGGCCCTTGCGTCAGCTTTGCGCCGATCTTCGAAGACGTTGCCGAAGAGCGCGCCGGTAAAGTCCGCTTCGTAAAAGTGAATACCGAAGCTGAACCGGAACTGAGCGCCCGTTTCCGCATCCGCAGCATCCCGACCATTATGCTCTTCCGCGACGGAAAAATGGTCGACATGCTCAATGGCGCCATGCCGAAAACGCCGTTTGATAACTGGCTCAATGAACTAGTTTAACGCAGAAAGTCCAGGCGGTGTTGCCCATTGTCAATGACACCGCCGCATTTCAAACCGGCCCGAACGCTCCCGTCGGGCTTTTTTCTGCGTTACAATGGCGTTTTTTCCCCGGGATCTTTATGACCGACAACGCCGTACTTCGCCTGCGCCAGTTTCGCCTGGAACGATCAACCCGCCCTTTTCTGGCGCGTGGCAACCGCATTACGCGTTGTCAGGGGTGTCTGCTGCCACAAAAAAACTGCCTGTGTGACACCATCCAGCCGCAGCCGGCCGCCAGCCGTTTTTGCCTGATCATGTTTGGCGCAGAACCGCTCAAACCAAGCAATACCGGCAGATTGATCGCCGATATTCTGCCGGACACCCAGGCGTTTCTCTGGTCGCGTACCGAGGTTGATCCTGGCCTGCTGGCGGCGATTAACGATCCCGAACGTCAGCCTTACGTGGTGTTTCCCGCATCTTATGCCGCCCCTGAACGACCGGTATTCAGCGAACTGCCCGTCGGTGGCAAACCGCCGCTGTTTATTATGCTCGACGGCACCTGGACCGAGGCGAGCAAGATGTTCCGCAAAAGCCCGTACCTCAATCAGTTTCCGGTGTTTTCGCTCAATGTTACCGCCGCCTCAAATTACCAACTGCGTGAAGCCAGCCGCACCGAGCAGCACTGCACCGCGGAAGTGGCGACAGCGCTGTTGCAACAGGCCGGTGATACCGCCGCGGCCGACGGCCTGGCTGAGCATTTTCGCTACTTCCGTCAACAGTATCTGGCAGGGAAACCTACTCGCCCGGAGGCACCGGTCACAGCAAAGCCGTTGTAAAACGCCTAGAATCAAGTCGGTAACGTTGCCTATAGCCAATAGCATTCGAAAGACAGGTAGGCGGCAACTGAACGAATCCCAGGGAGCTTAGTTAACTAAGTGACCAGGGTGAGAGAGGGCAGCCAACACCCCTGTCTTTTGAAGGATAACGGATATAAAGGAGCCGTGCATGAGCCAGCGAGGGTTAGAAGCGCTTTTACGTCCTAAATCGATTGCCGTTCTCGGCGCTTCACAGCAGCCTGGCCGCGCCGGCAACCTGATGATGAGCAACCTGCTGGCCGGCGGCTTCAACGGGCCGGTCATGCCCGTCACGCCGCGTTATAAGGCGGTATGCGGAGTCATGGCCTACCCGGACGTCGCCAGCCTGCCGCTCAGCCCCGATCTGGCCATACTGTGTACCCATGCGCATCGCAATCTGGCCTTGATTGAGGATTTGGGCAAACGCGGCTGCAAAACGGCCATTGTGCTCTCCTCGCCGCCAGAACAGTTCGCCGAGCTGAAAGCCTGCGCGCAGCGTTATTCGATGCGCCTGCTGGGGCCGAACAGCCTGGGCCTGCTGGCCCCCTGGCAAGGCATCAACGCCAGTTTCTCGCCGGTACCGATCCTGAAGGGCAAGCTGGCGTTTATTTCCCAGTCCGCCGCGGTGGCCAATACCATTCTCGACTGGGCACAGCAACGCGAAGTCGGCTTTTCCTATTTTATCGCGCTGGGCGACAGCCTGGATATTGACGTCGACGACCTGCTGGATTTTCTGGCACGCGACAGTAAAACCAGCGCCATCCTGCTGTATCTGGAAAACATCAGCGATGCGCGCCGCTTTTTATCTGCCTCGCGCAGTGCTTCGCGCAACAAACCCATTCTGGTGGTCAAAAGCGGACGCAGTCAGCAGGCCCAGCTGTTGCTAAACAGTCAGCAGGGGCTGGATGCCGCTTACGATGCCGCAATCCAACGCGCCGGTTTACTGCGCGTACAGGATACCCACGAGCTGTTCTCGGCAGTGGAAACGCTGAGCCATATGCATCCGTTGCGCGGAGAGCGGTTGATGATCGTCAGCAACGGTGCGGCACCGGCGGCAATGGCGTTGGACGAACTGCTGGGGCGCAACGGCAAGCTGGCGCCGCTGGGAGACGAGATCCTGGCGCAATTGGGTGACGCCTTGCCCGACTTTATACGCGCCGGCAACCCGATTGACCTGCGAGACGATGCAACACCGCAGCGCTATCTGGCGGCGGTCAAGACCCTGCTCGACAGCCACGACTACGACGCTTTATTGCTGATCCACGCTCCTAGCGCGGCAGCCCCAGGCACCCTGACCGCCGAACGTATTATCGAGGCCGTGCGTCAGCACCCGCGTGGTAAACGCGTGACTTTGCTGACCAACTGGTGCGGTGAGTACTCTTCGCAAGAAGCCCGCCGGTTATTTACCGAAGCCGGTATTCCCACCTACCGAACGCCGGAAGGTGCAGTAACCGCGTTTATGCATATGGTGGAATATCGTCGTAATCAGAAACAGCTTAAAGAAACCCCGGCGCTTCCGGTCGGTCTGACGGCCAACACCGCCGACGCTCACCGATTGATTCAGCAGGCGCTGGCGGAAGGCGCAACGCAGCTCGATACCCACGAGGTACAGTCGATTCTAAAGGCCTATGACCTGACGACGCTGCCTACCTGGATTGCCGAAGACAGCGCCGAAGCCGTGCATATTGCCGAGCAAATCGGCTATCCGGTGGCCCTGAAGCTGCGCTCCCCCGATATTCCGCACAAGTCTGAAGTTCAGGGCGTAATGCTCTATTTGCGCACCGCTACCGAGGTACAACGCGCCGCTGAGGCAATTCTCGACCGCGTTAAACGTACCTATCCACAAGCGCGCATTCACGGCCTGTTGGTTCAGAGCATGGCCAACCGCGCCGGAGCGCAGGAGCTTCGTATCGCGGTGGAGCAAGATGCCATTTTCGGCCCGCTGATCATGCTGGGTGAAGGCGGTATCGAATGGCGCCAGGAAAATCAGGTCGCCGTAGCGCTGCCGCCGCTGAATATGGCGCTGGCGCGTTATCTGGTATTGCAGGCGGTGAAAGGCGGAAAAATTCGCGGCCGCAGCGCTTTACGACCGCTGGATATCCCTGGACTGAGCCGCTTGCTGGTGCAGGTGTCCAATCTGATCCTCGACTGCCCGGAAATTACCCGTCTGGATATCCATCCGGTTCTGGCCTCTGGCAGCGAATTCACCCTGCTCGACGTTTCCATGCAGCTTGCTCCGTTCGAAGGTGATCCGCAGGCACGGCTGGCGATCCGTCCTTACCCTCATGAGCTGGAAGAAACTATCGGATTAAAAGACGGCTCGCAATGCCTGTTCAGGCCAATCCTGCCGGAAGATGAACCCGCGCTGAAACACTTTATCGATCGCGTGACCAAGGAAGATCTCTACTATCGCTACTTCAGTGAGATCAACGAGTTTACCCATGACGATTTGGCTAACATGACGCAGATCGACTACGATCGGGAGATGGCTTTTGTCGCGGTGCGAGATGACCAAATCATTGGCGTAACACGTGCTCTCTCCGACCCGGATAATACCGACGCGGAATTTGCCGTGTTGGTGCGTTCAGATTTGAAAGGGCTCGGTTTGGGGCGCCAACTGTTGGAAAAAATGATTGCCTATGCCCGCGCCCACGGGTTGGCTCGCCTGACCGGCATCACCATGCCTAATAACCGCGGAATGATAGCGCTGGCGCAACGGCTGGGCTTTGGCATCGATGTGCAGCTTGAGGACGGTATCGTCAATTTGACCCTGCCGCTGCAGGCGGAAGAAGCGCAGTGACCTGTGTCGCAATGCGCTACGAATCCACCACTTAACGCCAAAACATACGCACAATCGGGACAACTAGTGGTATTATCGCCCGATTATTCGATTTACTGTTTTCCCGTATTTGGCGTTCCGGCCATCTAATCATGAGAGAAGAAGCGCACTGTGATGTTGTCAAAATTTAAACGTAGCAAACATCAACAACACCTTGCACAACTGCCCAAACTCCCCCAGACGGTAGCTGATGTACGTACTTTGTACACACCGTCTGATTACCGTGCCACGCTGCTGGAATTGATCGCTAACGCCACCCAACGCATTTATCTGGTCGCTCTGTATCTGGAGCATGACGACGCCGGACGCGATATTCTCAACGCGCTTTATCAAGCCAAGCAGCGGTGCCCGGCGCTGGAGATTTGCATTCTGGTCGACTGGCATCGTGCCCAGCGTGGGCGCATCGGCGCCGCGGCCGCCAATACCAACGCCGATTGGTATTGCTCAATGGCAGACCAGCACCCAGAGCTTGCCGTGCCAATCTACGGCGTGCCGGTGAATACCCGCGAAGCCCTGGGCGTGTTGCACCTGAAAGGTTTTGTGATCGACGATACCGTGGTTTACAGCGGTGCCAGCATCAATGACGTTTACCTGCATCAGCATGAGAAATACCGCTACGATCGTTACCAGTTGATCACCAATGGCGAATTGGCCAATACCATGATCGATTACATCAAGCAGCACCTGCTGACCGCCGGTGCCGTGCAACGTTTGGATCGTGACGATCGTCCCAAGAGCCCGGAGATCAAAAACGAAACTCGCTTATTTCGTTTCGGTCTGCGCCGAGCCGGTTATCAGTTTCGCAACCAGGCGGGCAACGATGAGCTGGCGGTAACGCCGCTGGTTGGGCTGGGTAAGCAAAGCGTGTTGAATAAAACCATTCACCATCTGATGTCCTGTGCCGATCAGAAACTGACGCTATGCACCCCTTACTTCAACCTGCCGGCCCTGCTGGTGCGCAATATCATCTATCTGCTGCGCCAGGGCAAACAGGTGGAAATTATTGTGGGCGACAAAACCGCCAATGATTTCTATATTCCGGAAGATCAGCCGTTCAAAATTATCGGCGCCCTGCCTTATCTGTACGAAATCAACCTGCGACGCTTTCTCAGCCGCTTGCAGCGCTACGTCGATACCGGCCAGTTGATTGTTCGCCTGTGGAAAGACGGCGATAACAGCTACCACCTGAAAGGCATGTGGGTGGATGACGAATGGCAGTTGATTACCGGTAATAACCTCAATCCGCGCGCCTGGCGACTGGATCTGGAAAATGCCATTCTGATCCACGATCCCAAGCAGGAGATGCGTGAGCAACGGCATAAAGAGCTGGAGTGCATCCGCACTCACACCACCGTGGTGGAGAATTACCTGGAACTGCAAAGCATCCAGCAGTACCCGATCAAAGTGCGCAAGCTGATCCGCCGTCTGCGCCGTATCCGTATTGACCGGTTGATTAGCCGTATACTGTAATCCCACTATAATTTAGCTATCGCAGACCCCGGCCTATGCCGGGGTTTTTATGTGTCATGACAACAGGATGTTTTCATTATGCGCCCACTCCGCTGCCTGGCCGTGCTCCCCTTTCTATTGCTCACCAGCGGCTGTACCCACCTGGCAAATGACAGCTGGACCGGGAAAGACAAGGCACAACACTTTGTCGCCTCTGCGGCTTTCGCTGCCGCCGGTGCCGCTTATGGCGATCATCAAAACTGGAATGAGGCACGCAGCCGCAGCTTTGGCCTGATGTTTTCAATCGGGCTCGGCGCCGCCAAAGAACTGTATGACAGTCGCGAAGGCGGCACCGGCTGGAGTTGGAAAGATTTTGCCTGGGATGTCGCGGGAGCAGCGACCGGCTATAGCCTTTACCACGCAACCCGCTGATTCACAGCTGGATCTCTTTCCCTTTGCGGTGCAAGCGAAGAGAAACGATCAGCGCCAGCAGACACATGCCGGAAACATACCAGAAGAAGGCATTCTCGAAGCCAAACGACTTCAGCGACAGTGCAACATATTCCGCCGAGCCGCCAAACATCGCATTAGCCACCGCATAAGACAGACCAACGCCTAACGCGCGCACCTCCGGCGGGAACATTTCAGCCTTCAGCAGCCCGCTGATCGAGGTATAGAAACTGACGATAAATAACGCCAGCACAATCAGACCGAAGGCCGCATAAGGGTTGCTGACATTTTTCAGCGTCAGCAAGATAGGCACGGTCAGCAAGGTCGCCAACGAGGCAAAGATCAGCATTGAACTGCGGCGACCGATCTTGTCTGACAATGCCCCGACCAAGGGCTGCAGCAGCATGTAGATAAAGAGTGCGGCGGTCATAATGCCGCTGGCCAGCTTGGCGTCCATCCCGGAAGTATTGACCAGATACTTTTGCATATAGGTCGTAAAAGTATAAAAACTCAGCGAACCACCGGCGGTAAAGCCCAACACCATCAGGAAGGCTTTACGATTTTTCCACAGCCCCTTCAGTGAACCCGCATCTTTATGGTTACGGGTTTTGGCATCGGAGGTTTCATTCAGCGACCGACGCAGATATAACGCCACTACCGCCAATACCGCGCCAATCGCAAAGGGAATACGCCAGCCCCAAGCCTTTAGTTCCTCGGCAGAGAGGATCTGCTGCAGAGCCACCAGAACCAGCAACGCCAGCAATTGGCCGCCAATCAGCGTGACGTACTGGAAAGAAGCATAGAAACCACGTCGCCCTTTTATTGCCACCTCGCTCATATAGGTGGCGCTGGTACCGTACTCACCGCCGACCGACAGGCCCTGGAACAGACGCGCAACCAACAGTAGCACCGGAGCCCAACTTCCGATCGACTCATAGGTCGGTAAACAGGCGATCACCAGCGATCCTGCACACATCATGCAAACAGAGATCAGCATCGAGTTTTTGCGACCATGCTTATCGGCAATATAACCGAACAACCAGCCGCCGATCGGGCGCATGAAGAAACCGGCGGCGAACACACCGGCAGTTTGTAGCAATTGGGTGGTGCTGTTACCGGCGGGGAAAAATGAAGCGGCAAAGTAGATAGAACAGAAGGAATAGACGTAAAAATCAAACCACTCCACCAGGTTACCCGATGAAGCGCCAACAATAGCGAAAATGCGTTTCTTTTTGTCCTGTACTGCCGGGTCGACGGTATTTCCATCCTCAATGGCCGAGGTTGTTTCTGTCATTTTCTATTCTCCGAGCCAGATAAACCGTGAAGTCGGCGTCCCGCCGTTTAAATGCAACTCAATTGTTAACGTTGAGTTAACAATTAAAACAAATAGCGGGCGAAGAATATAGCGTGATTTTTGTGATGCGCATTGAAGACTGGCGTGAAAACTGGGCGAAATAACAGCAAATATTTATATAGCGGACATAGCAAAAAGGCCATCCTTGCGGATGGCCTCTTGGCTTAATTGATGCCTGGCAGTGTCCTACTCTCGCATGGGGAGACCCCACACTACCATCGGCGCTACGGCGTTTCACTTCTGAGTTCGGCATGGGGTCAGGTGGGACCACCGCGCTATTGCCGCCAGGCAAATTCTGTTTCATTCCAACCGCCACTCCCGCAGCCATTGAAACCAATCTCGGAACTCGCTGAAAATCTCTACAATCTCTCTAAAACACCTTTGGTGTTGTAAGGTTAAGCCTCACGGATCATTAGTACTGGTTAGCTCAATGCATCGCTGCACTTACACACCCAGCCTATCAACGTCTTAGTCTTAAACGTTCCTTCAGGGACCTTAAAGGCCCAGGGAAGACTCATCTCGAGGCAAGTTTCGCGCTTAGATGCTTTCAGCGCTTATCTTTTCCGCACTTAGCTACCGGGCAGTGCCATTGGCATGACAACCCGAACACCAGTGGTGCGTTCACTCCGGTCCTCTCGTACTAGGAGCAACCCCTCTCAATCTTCCAACGCCCACGGCAGATAGGGACCGAACTGTCTCACGACGTTCTAAACCCAGCTCGCGTACCACTTTAAATGGCGAACAGCCATACCCTTGGGACCTACTTCAGCCCCAGGATGTGATGAGCCGACATCGAGGTGCCAAACACCGCCGTCGATATGAACTCTTGGGCGGTATCAGCCTGTTATCCCCGGAGTACCTTTTATCCGTTGAGCGATGGCCCTTCCATTCAGAACCACCGGATCACTAAGACCTACTTTCGTACCTGCTCGAGCCGTCACTCTCGCAGTCAAGCTAGCTTATGCCTTTGCACTAACCTCACGATGTCCGACCGTGATTAGCTAACCTTCGTGCTCCTCCGTTACTCTTTGGGAGGAGACCGCCCCAGTCAAACTACCCACCAGACACTGTCCTCACCCCGGATTACGGGGCCGAGTTAGAACATCAAACATTAAAGGGTGGTATTTCAAGGTTGGCTCCACGCAGACTGGCGTCCACGCTTCAAAGCCTCCCACCTATCCTACACATCAAGGCTCAATGTTCAGTGTCAAGCTATAGTAAAGGTTCACGGGGTCTTTCCGTCTTGCCGCGGGTACACTGCATCTTCACAGCGAGTTCAATTTCACTGAGTCTCGGGTGGAGACAGCCTGGCCATCATTACGCCATTCGTGCAGGTCGGAACTTACCCGACAAGGAATTTCGCTACCTTAGGACCGTTATAGTTACGGCCGCCGTTTACTGGGGCTTCGATCAAGAGCTTCGCCTTGCGGCTGACCCCATCAATTAACCTTCCAGCACCGGGCAGGCGTCACACCGTATACGTCCACTTTCGTGTTTGCACAGTGCTGTGTTTTTATTAAACAGTTGCAGCCAGCTGGTATCTGCGACTGGCTTCAGCTCCGAGAGCAAGTCTCTTCACCTACGCGCCAGCGTGCCTTCTCCCGAAGTTACGGCACCATTTTGCCTAGTTCCTTCACCCGAGTTCTCTCAAGCGCCTTGGTATTCTCTACCTGACCACCTGTGTCGGTTTGGGGTACGATTCTGTGTTACCTGATGCTTAGAGGCTTTTCCTGGAAGCTTGGCATCAACTACTTCTGCACCGTAGTGCATCGTCATCACGCCTCAGGGTTAACAAGTAACCGGATTTACCAGGTCACTCCCCCTACACGCTTAAACCGGGACAACCGTCGCCCGGCTAGCCTAGCCTTCTCCGTCCCCCCTTCGCAGTAACACCGAGTACAGGAATATTAACCTGTTTCCCATCGACTACGCCTTTCGGCCTCGCCTTAGGGGTCGACTCACCCTGCCCCGATTAACGTTGGACAGGAACCCTTGGTCTTCCGGCGAGCGGGCTTTTCACCCGCTTTATCGTTACTTATGTCAGCATTCGCACTTCTGATACCTCCAGCAACCCTCACAGGCCACCTTCAACGGCTTACAGAACGCTCCCCTACCCAACAACGCCTAAGCGTCGCTGCCGCAGCTTCGGTGCATGGTTTAGCCCCGTTACATCTTCCGCGCAGGCCGACTCGACCAGTGAGCTATTACGCTTTCTTTAAATGATGGCTGCTTCTAAGCCAACATCCTGGCTGTCTATGCCTTCCCACATCGTTTCCCACTTAACCATGACTTTGGGACCTTAGCTGGCGGTCTGGGTTGTTTCCCTCTTCACGACGGACGTTAGCACCCGCCGTGTGTCTCCCGTGATAACATTCTTCGGTATTCGGAGTTTGCATCGGTTTGGTAAGCCGGGATGGCCCCCTAGCCGAAACAGTGCTCTACCCCCGAAGATGAGTTCACGAGGCGCTACCTAAATAGCTTTCGGGGAGAACCAGCTATCTCCCGGTTTGATTGGCCTTTCACCCCCAGCCACAAGTCATCCGCTAATTTTTCAACATTAGTCGGTTCGGTCCTCCAGTTAGTGTTACCCAACCTTCAACCTGCCCATGGCTAGATCACCGGGTTTCGGGTCTATACCTTGCAACTATTCGCCCAGTTAAGACTCGGTTTCCCTACGGCTCCCCTATACGGTTAACCTTGCTACAAAATATAAGTCGCTGACCCATTATACAAAAGGTACGCAGTCACACCACGAAGGTGCTCCCACTGCTTGTACGTACACGGTTTCAGGTTCTATTTCACTCCCCTCGCCGGGGTTCTTTTCGCCTTTCCCTCACGGTACTGGTTCACTATCGGTCAGTCAGGAGTATTTAGCCTTGGAGGATGGTCCCCCCATATTCAGACAGGATGTCACGTGTCCCGCCCTACTCATCGAACTCACAATTAATGCATTTTAGTGTACGGGACTATCACCCTTTACTGTGCGACTTTCCAGACGCTTCCACTAACACAAGAACTGATTCAGGTTCTGGGCTCCTCCCCGTTCGCTCGCCGCTACTGGGGGAATCTCGGTTGATTTCTTTTCCTCGGGGTACTTAGATGTTTCAGTTCCCCCGGTTCGCCTCATACGACTATGTATTCATCGTATGATAGTGCAACGAATTGCACTGGGTTTCCCCATTCGGGTATCGCCGGTTATTACGGTTCATATCACCTTACCGACGCTTATCGCAGATTAGCACGCCCTTCATCGCCTCTGACTGCCTAGGCATCCACCGTGTACGCTTAGTCACTTAACCTCACAACCCGAAGGTGTTTC
>NZ_JALJRT010000007.1:0-316813 GCF_024519545.1 Serratia sp. Ser99
ATCAGACAATCTGTGTGAGCACTTCACGCGAATCAATATCATTAGGTAAGGAGGTGATCCAACCGCAGGTTCCCCTACGGTTACCTTGTTACGACTTCACCCCAGTCATGAATCACAAAGTGGTAAGCGCCCTCCCGAAGGTTAAGCTACCTACTTCTTTTGCAACCCACTCCCATGGTGTGACGGGCGGTGTGTACAAGGCCCGGGAACGTATTCACCGTAGCATTCTGATCTACGATTACTAGCGATTCCGACTTCACGGAGTCGAGTTGCAGACTCCGATCCGGACTACGACGTACTTTATGAGGTCCGCTTGCTCTCGCGAGTTCGCTTCTCTTTGTATACGCCATTGTAGCACGTGTGTAGCCCTACTCGTAAGGGCCATGATGACTTGACGTCATCCCCACCTTCCTCCGGTTTATCACCGGCAGTCTCCTTTGAGTTCCCACCATTACGTGCTGGCAACAAAGGATAAGGGTTGCGCTCGTTGCGGGACTTAACCCAACATTTCACAACACGAGCTGACGACAGCCATGCAGCACCTGTCTCAGAGTTCCCGAAGGCACTAAGCTATCTCTAGCGAATTCTCTGGATGTCAAGAGTAGGTAAGGTTCTTCGCGTTGCATCGAATTAAACCACATGCTCCACCGCTTGTGCGGGCCCCCGTCAATTCATTTGAGTTTTAACCTTGCGGCCGTACTCCCCAGGCGGTCGACTTAACGCGTTAGCTCCGGAAGCCACGCCTCAAGGGCACAACCTCCAAGTCGACATCGTTTACAGCGTGGACTACCAGGGTATCTAATCCTGTTTGCTCCCCACGCTTTCGCACCTGAGCGTCAGTCTTTGTCCAGGGGGCCGCCTTCGCCACCGGTATTCCTCCAGATCTCTACGCATTTCACCGCTACACCTGGAATTCTACCCCCCTCTACAAGACTCTAGCTTGCCAGTTTCAAATGCAGTTCCCACGTTAAGCGCGGGGATTTCACATCTGACTTAACAAACCGCCTGCGTGCGCTTTACGCCCAGTAATTCCGATTAACGCTTGCACCCTCCGTATTACCGCGGCTGCTGGCACGGAGTTAGCCGGTGCTTCTTCTGCGAGTAACGTCAATGCAATGTGCTATTAACACACTACCCTTCCTCCTCGCTGAAAGTGCTTTACAACCCGAAGGCCTTCTTCACACACGCGGCATGGCTGCATCAGGCTTGCGCCCATTGTGCAATATTCCCCACTGCTGCCTCCCGTAGGAGTCTGGACCGTGTCTCAGTTCCAGTGTGGCTGGTCATCCTCTCAGACCAGCTAGGGATCGTCGCCTAGGTGAGCCATTACCCCACCTACTAGCTAATCCCATCTGGGCACATCTGATGGCATGAGGCCCGAAGGTCCCCCACTTTGGTCCGAAGACGTTATGCGGTATTAGCTACCGTTTCCAGTAGTTATCCCCCTCCATCAGGCAGTTTCCCAGACATTACTCACCCGTCCGCCGCTCGTCACCCAGAGAGCAAGCTCTCCTGTGCTACCGCTCGACTTGCATGTGTTAGGCCTGCCGCCAGCGTTCAATCTGAGCCATGATCAAACTCTTCAATTAAAAGCTTGATTTGCTTCAACTCGTGAAGCGATGCTCGAAAATTAACTTTCGTAATAATTCAACTAAATGAATTACTGCTTGGTCACTCTTCAAGACTTGATATTTTTTTGAACCCGAAGGTTCTGGATATCGTCTTGTGGAGTGCCCACACAGATTGTCTGATAAATTGTTAAAGAGCAGTGAGTTAGGTTGCTAACTCGAGGTGGCGTATATTACGCTTTTCACCTGAAGAGTCAAGCTTTTTTCTTATTAAGAAACGGTGTTTTCACCGGCTTGAATCTTTCTGGCTGGGCGACTGGTTCTCGTTAGAGGAGTCGTTGTTCCCGGTCAGTGGAGGCGCATTATAGGGAGTTCTCAGAAGGCCGCAACCCCTAAATGCAAAAAACTTTTCAAGCGCGGTATTTTTCGACAAAACGCTGAACAAGCCAGCGTTTTCGTCACTTTTTCCGGAAATCAGCGACAAAAGCTGGCGATCCGTAGAGTAAAATAAGAGTAACAATGTCAGTAAGGACTCGCAGCCATGCAATTTAATGCTCAACAACAGGCCGCCCAACGCAATCTTTCTTATCTACTTGCAGAAAAACTCGGCCAACAAATTCTGGCAGGCGATTATCAGGCCGGCAGTATCCTGCCCGGAGAGATGGAACTCGGGGAACAATTTGGCGTGAGCCGCACCGCGGTACGTGAAGCGGTGAAGATGCTGGCCGCCAAAGGCATGCTGCTCCCCCGTCCGCGCATCGGCACCCGGGTCATGCCGCAAAGCCAGTGGAACTTTCTCGATCAGGATTTACTGACCTGGTGGATGACCAAAGAGAACTTCGATCAGGTGATGCAGCATTTCCTTATCCTGCGAACCTCGCTGGAACCTCAGGCCTGCTCATTGGCGGCTGCCAACGCCAGCACGCAGCAAACTGCGCGGTTGGCTGAACTGATGGCGGAAATGCGGGCACTGCATGTTCAGTTTGACCGCGAGCACTGGATCCAGGTTGATACCCAGTTCCACCAGCTTATCTATGAGGCCAGCGGTAATCCGTTTCTCACATCATTCGCCAACCTGTTCAGTTCGGTGTATCAAAGTTACTTCCGCGCCATCACCGGTAACGAAGTGATTAAGCTCCAGAACCATCAGGCCATTGTCGATGCGATACTCGCCGGCGACGGCGCAGGGGCATTAGCCGCCTGCCAGATCTTGCTCAGAGAGAAAGACTAACTCATGCCCTACTTATATATAGAAGAACAATGAAGGGACGAATACGACAGTTAACCGGGAATCATAATGACTAAATCCGCGCGCAGTATGGCAGGGCTCCCCTGGATCGCCGCAATGGCATTCTTTATGCAGGCGCTGGACGCCACCATCCTCAACACGGCGTTGCCTGCGATAGCGCAAAGCCTGGAGCGCTCGCCACTGGCGATGCAGTCTGCCGTAATCAGCTATACGTTGACGGTTGCCATGCTGATCCCGGTCAGTGGCTGGCTGGCAGACCGTTTCGGTACCCGGCGGGTGTTTATCTTTGCGGTTTCGCTATTTACTCTCGGTTCGCTGCTGTGTGCGCTTTCCCCAACGCTAAGCGTGTTGGTGACCTCACGCGTCATTCAGGGCGTTGGTGGTGCGATGATGATGCCGGTAGCACGTTTGGCCCTGTTGCGCGCCTACCCGCGCAGCGAGCTGTTGCCGGTTCTGAACTTCGTGACCATGCCCGGGCTGGTTGGCCCGATCATGGGGCCGATGCTGGGGGGATGGCTGGTCACCTACGCCACCTGGCACTGGATTTTCCTTATCAACATCCCGATTGGCCTGCTCGGCATCTTCTATGCACGCAAATATATGCCGGACTTCACCACGCCCAAGCGTCGGTTCGATTTCCTCGGCTTTATGCTGTTTGGCCTGAGTCTGGTGCTGGTTTCTACCGGGCTTGAGCTGTTTGGCGAACAGGTGCTGGCCAGCTATATCTCACTGGGTATTCTGCTCAGCGGCGTGGTGATGCTGTTCGGCTATATCGCTCATGCCCGCAGGCACCCTCAGCCACTGATTGGTTTGGATTTATTCCAGACTCGCACCTTCTCCGTGGGGATCGCCGGCAATGTCGCTTCACGCCTGGGTACCGGCTGCGTGCCGTTCCTGATGCCGCTGATGTTGCAGGTCGGTTTCGGTTACTCGGCGATTATTGCGGGCTGCATGATGGCACCGACGGCCATCGGCTCACTGATGGCGAAATCCACCGTGACTCAAGTGCTGCGCTGGTTCGGCTATCGCAAAACGCTGGTTGGCATCACGTTGATTATCGGCGTGCTGATCGCCCAGTTTGCATTACAAAGCCCGGGAATGCCGCTGTGGTTGATGATCCTGCCGCTGTTCGTGCTGGGGATGGCGATGTCTACGCAGTTCACCGCCATGAATACCATCAGCCTGGCGGATTTAAACGATGCCAATGCCAGCTCCGGCAATAGCGTGCTGGCGGTTACTCAGCAGCTTTCCATCAGCTTCGGCGTGGCGATCAGCGCAGCGGTGCTGCGTTTCTATGAATCTATATCGCTCGGCACCATGGTCGATCACTTCCACTACACCTTTATTACCATGGGGATTGTCACCCTGGCCTCAGCGTTTGTCTTTATGCTGTTAAAAAGGAAGGACGGCCGTAACCTGATCAGTGGCCGTGACAGCAAGAAAGAAGCCGAAGCTCCCCGCTAGCGGCGGCCAACCGAAGCGCGTTCCACCAGCTCAGGGGTCAGTACCAGAACCTGAGCTTCACGTTCCGGATTCTGCAGGCGGTTGATCAACGCATCGATCGCCAATTCACCCAGCGAATCTTTAGGTTGATGAATGGTGCTTAGCGGCGGCGCAAGGTATTTGGCCAGTTCGATATCGTCGTAACCCATCACCGCCATGTCCTGCGGTACCGATAACCCAGCCTGATACAACGCCTGGTAAGCTCCCACCGCGACCGCGTCGTTACCGGCGAACACCGCGTGGGGTGGCTCAGCCAAGGCCAACAGCTGTTTCATGGCGATGACACCGCCTTCAAATTCAAAATCGCAGTGCACTTCATACCCCGGCAGGATCGCCAGCCCAGCACGCTGCATGGCGCTTCGGTATCCTTCCAGTCGGTGGCGTGCCGTGGTTTTATCCTGCGGGCCGGCGATGCAGGCGATTTTGCGATACCCACGAGCGATCAGATGATCGGTCGCCATCTCGCCACCCAACAAAGAGTTGTCCTGGATGATGTCGTTAGCCCCTTCGAACGGCGCCCAGTCCATCATCACTATTGGTAGAGACGGGTAGCGACTCAGCGCATCCTGCGATGGCCGATGGTTTTCGGTACACATCAACAGCAAACCGTCGACGCGCTTTTGCAGCAGCGTCTCCATATTGCGGTTCATGCGCGCGGCATCTTCTTCGGTATTGCACAGGATCAAACTGTAGCCACGTTCATAACAACTGCGCTCGACGCCACGCACCACCTCAGCATAAAAGGGGTTGTTGCTGGAAGTGACCAGCATGCCGATGGTTCGCGTCTGATTCAGTTTGAGACTGCGCGCCAGGGCGGAAGGCGCATAGTTCAGTTGTTCTATAGCCGCCATGATTTTGGCTCGCACGCTGTCGCTGACAAAGCGATTGTTATTAATGACGTGCGAAACCGTCGAGGTTGAAACACCCGCCAGGCGGGCGACATCTTTCATGGTGGCCAAGGGGGTTACTCCTGCTGCTGCAAGAAGGCGTCAATCTCTTCGCGCCAGGGCACGGAAGGTTGGGCGCCGGGACGGGTCACCGCAATTGCCGCTGCTGCATGAGCAAAGCGCACCGCATCCGCCATGATTTTGCCTTCCAGCAACGCCGTGACCAGCGCCCCGTTGAAGGTATCGCCAGCGGCGATAGTATCGACCGCTTTAACCTTGAAACCAGGTACCAATTTGCCGTTGCCGTTCTCACTCAGCCACACGCCACGGCTACCAAGAGTGATGATCACCGTTGCGATACCTTTATCGTGCAACGCCTGAGCGGCGCGCGCGGCATCATTATCGTCATTGACAGCAATACCGGTCAGGCGCTGAGCTTCGGTTTCGTTTGGCGTAATCATATCGATAGTCGCCAGTAGATCGTCCGGCAGCTCACGAGCAGGCGCCGGGTTAAGGATAACCTGCGTCTGATGCTGTTTCGCCAGGCTGGCGGCTGCGATAACGGTTTCCAACGGAGACTCGAGCTGCATCAGCAACGCGTCGGCGTCGATAACCTTTTGCTGATAACGTGCAAGATAATTGGGGGTCACTGCGGCATTGGCACCCGCATCGATGCCGATCACGTTCTCGCCTTCCGCATTAACGAAAATCAGCGCGACGCCCGTGGTGCTGTCGGCAATAGCTTCTATCGGTTGGGTATCAATGCGATCGCTCGCCAGTTGCTGACGCACGCGTTCACCGATGTCATCGGCACCCACGCAGGCGATAAAAGCGATATCTGCACCGCTGCGCCCAGCCGCCACCGCCTGGTTTGCGCCTTTGCCGCCAAACGCTACTTTATACTGTTTCCCGATCACCGTTTCGCCCGGGCGAGGAAACTGCTCAATATTAAGGATATGGTCGGCATTGATACTGCCCAGAACCACCAGCTTACCTGTTGCCATCGCATTGATTCCTGAATTACGCGCCATCATAAACGCCCCGTTTTGATGGCGCTGGTATGACTTATTGGGTGACCAGTTTCAAATCCACCGGAATGGTAGCCGACACTTTCTCGCCTTTCAGCACTTTATCGGCGGTTTCTACGCCGATCACGCCGATCTGATCCGGACGCTGCGCGACGGTAGCCGCCAGTTTGCCGCCTTCAACCGCTTTCACGCCGTCGGCAGTGCCGTCGAAGCCTACCACGACCACGTCGGTTTTACCGGCGGTTTGCAGCGCACGCAGGGCGCCCAGCGCCATTTCATCGTTCTGGGCAAACACCGCCTGCACATCAGGGTGAGCGGTCAGCAGGTTCTGCATCACGTTCAGGCCTTTGGTACGGTCGAAATCTGCCGGTTGGCTGGCCAACAGTTTGAATTTGTTCTGATCCAGTGATTGTTTAAAGCCTTCGCCACGCTCACGGGCAGCGGAGGTACCGGCGATCCCTTCCAGTTGGATCACTTTAGCGTCTGCGCCCACTTTTTTGGCAATGAAATCACCGGCCATTTTGCCGCCAACGCGGTTATCCGAAGCGATATGGCTGACCACTTCGCCCTTGCTCGCCACGCGGTCCAGGGTGATGACCGGGATCTTGGCCTGATTGGCCATCTTGATGGCGTTACCGACCGCATCGGAATCGGTTGGGTTAATCAGCAGCAGCTTAGGCGCCTGCACCATCAGATCCTGCACGTTAGCCAGCTCTTTCGCCGGGTTATTCTGCGAATCCAGCACCACCAGGTTGTAACCCAGCTTGTTGGCTTCCTGCTGCGCCCCCTCTTTCATTGAGACAAAGAACGGGTTGTTCAGCGTGGAAACCACCAGCGCAATAGTGTCTTTCGCCAGCGCGTTAGCGCTCAGGGTGGCGCTCAGTGCGAAGGCTGAAGCCAAAATTGCCAGTTTTTTCATTTTCATCATCGTGATTCCTGTAGGGGGAGGTTATTTGTTGCTTTTGTTCTCTACCAGAACCGCCAGCAGTATCACCACTGCCTTCACGATCATTTGGTAGTAAGAAGAAACACCCAGTAAATTCAATCCGTTGTTCAGGAAGCCAAGGATCAGCGCCCCGATCAAGGTACCAACAATGCGGCCCTTGCCGCCGGCCAGGCTGGTACCGCCCAGCACCACTGCGGCAATGGCGTCCAACTCATAGCCGGTGCCGGCGGTCGGCTGCGCGGAAGACAGGCGCGCCACTTCGATCACACCCGCCAATGCCGCCAACAAACCACAAAGCGAATAAACGATAATCTTCACTTTATCGACGCTGATACCGGACAGGCGGGTCGCCGCCTCGTTGCCGCCCAGAGCATAAATATAGCGGCCCAGGCGGGTATGGTGCAGCATGTACCACGCAGCGATAAAGACGATCGCCATGATCCAGATCGGGGTTGGTACGCCCAGCGGCCGGCCGATGCCGAACCAGCCGAAAGTATCGGCCACGTCGGTAAAGCCGGTGTTCACCGGGCTGCCGTTGGTGTACACCATGGTGACGCCGCGCAACAGCAGCATCATCACCAGGGTCGCAATAAATGCCTGCACCTTGCCTTTGGCAACGATCACCCCGGTACAGGCGCCGACCGCGGCTCCCAATGCCAGTGCCGCCGCCACGGCCACCACCGCGTTAACTTCAAAGCCCACGATCGATGCCGCTACCGCACCAGTTAACGCCAGTAGCGATCCCACCGACAAATCGATGCCGGAAGTGAGGATCACCAGCGTCATCCCCACCGCCATAATGGCGTTAACCGAGGTTTGCTGCAGAATATTGAACAGGTTATTTAGGGTGAAGAAATTCGGGCTCATTGAAGAGACCACGGCGATCAGCACCAGCAGAGCAATCAGTGATTTTTGCTCTAACAGCCACTCTTTACTGAACCAGCGCTTTGCCACACTCTGGGAACTCATATCTGATTACTCCTGCTTTACGCCGTATTGCTTGCCAACGGCCGCAGCCATCAACGCTTCCTGGGTGGCCTGTTCAATCGGGAACTCGCAGCTAAGGTGTCCTTCGTGCATCACCAGAATGCGGTCGCTCATGCCCATGACCTCCGGCATTTCCGACGACACCAGAATGATGCTCAGACCTTCCTGCTTGAACTGGTTAATTAACTGATAGATTTCTTTTTTGGCACCGACGTCGACACCGCGTGTCGGTTCATCGAGGATCAACACCTTTGGCCGCGTCATCAGGCCGCGGGCGATTGCCACTTTTTGCTGATTGCCGCCGGAGAGCAGGCCAATGGGCTGTTCCATCGACGGCGTCTTGATATTGAACAAGCGGATGAAATCCCCCACCGCCTGCTGTTCTTCGGCCTGTTTCAGGCTGCCGCCGGCACGGCTGAAATAGCGCAGCGCGGTCAACGACATGTTTTCCTTCACCGACATCCCCAACACCAGACCATCGCGCTTGCGGTCTTCGGAGATATACACAATGCCGTTCGCCAAACCGTCCTGTGGAGAATGAGTGACCACCTGGCGGCCATCGAGGCTGACCGTGCCGGCCTTGCGTGGTGCAGCCCCGTAGAGAATTTTCATCAGCTCGGTTCGCCCGGCGCCCATCAACCCGGCGACGCCAAGAATTTCGCCACGGTACAGCGTAAAGCTGACGTCATGCACACCCGGACCGGAAACCTGATTGACCTCCAGCCGTTTTTCACCGCGCGGCTGGTTGAGGCGCGGGTATTGTTCTTCCAGCTTGCGGCCGACCATCATTTCTATCAGCGAATCTTCCTGCAGCTCACTGACCGGACGTTCGGCGATAAACTGCCCGTCACGAAACACCGTGACGTCATCGCAAATTTCAAAAATCTCTTTCAGCCGGTGGGAGATGTAAACAATCCCTCGCCCTTCGGCCTTCAGTTCATTGATCACTTTAAATAAAGAGGCCGTCTCGGTATCGGTCAACGCATCCGTCGGCTCATCCATAATGATGACTTTCGATTCGAAGCTCAGCACCTTGGCGATTTCCACCATTTGCTGATCGCCGATCGACAGTTCCCCCACCAGCCGGTGGCTGCTGTAACTCAGGTTCAGTCGTGCGAGCAGTTTGTCTGCTTCGGCATACATGCGCTTCCAGTCGATGCGGCCGATACGGTTAACGAACTCACGCCCGAGGAAGATGTTCTCCGCAATGGTCAATTGCGGGATCAGGTTCAGTTCCTGATGGATGATGCCGATGCCCGCTTCCTGCGAATCCTTTGGGCCGTTGAACGCCACCTCTTTTCCGAGAAAGTACTGACTGCCGGCGTCTTTGTTATAAATGCCGGTCAGCACCTTCATCATGGTGGATTTCCCGGCGCCGTTTTCACCCACCAGCGCCATCACCTTGCCCGGGTACACGCTGAGCGCAGCGCCGGAAAGCGCCTTCACGCCGGGAAAGGCTTTATCGATCCCTTTCAGTTGCAGTAAAGGTTGCATAGGTGCCTCAGAAAGTTACGCCGGCGCAAAGGATCACGTTCGCGTAGGGCGAACATTCCCCGCTGCGGATCACCGCACGGCAGTGTTCCGTTTGTGCTTTAAAAGCCTGGTGGCTGATATAGCTCAGGCTGATGCTCTTCCCCTGGCGTTGGCCAAGTTCGGTCAGCTGAGCCAATAACGCGCTATGAAGCTGTGGATTTTGCTTAACGATTTCTTCCGCCAGAATGGCGCTTTCGACCTGCATCTCCTGCGTCACGACCTCGAGTACCTGTAGAAAATTCGGCACCCCCTGGGTCAGCGCCAAATCGATGCGCTGCGTGGCCGCCGGAATAGGCAGCCCGGCATCGCCGATAGCTATCTGATCGGTATGACCGAGACGGGAAACCACGGCAGAGACATCAGCATTCAGCAACACGCCTTTTTTCATCTTGTTCTTCTCATTCCGCCAGCGAAACGTTTCGCTTGTGTCTGGAGTTTAAAAAAACGTCAGTAGAAGGCAACCGGGATAATGCAGAAGTGTGATCGTCATCGAAACGTTTCGCTCGTGTTACCGAGAACAGATACCCTAAATAATTGACGTTGCATCGCGGCGGCAAGCCTGCGAATTCCCGGGAGCATAATCCACTATGTGATCGGGATGAGCTGGTGCAGCCAACAAAGAGGCAGCTTCAAGTATGACGGGGTTAAACAGAAAGGGCCCAGCGGTGGCTGAGCCCTTGAGCGGGAGTTAAATCTCGACCTGGGTTCCCAGCTCGATCACCCTATTGGGCGGGATCTCGAACTGGTCCGGCGCGCGTAGCGCATTGCGGCTCAATGCAATAAACAGCTTGCCGCGCAGGAACAGGTACCACGGCCGTTTGGTCAGGATCAACGACTCGTGCGACATAAAGAACGAGGTTTCCGTCATCCGGCACGGCAGCCCTTCCAGCCCGCAGCGGTGGAACACTTCTTCAACGTTCGGCGTTTCACGCCAGCCATAGCTGGCCACCACCCGCCAGAAGGTCGGTGACAGCTGTTCGATGGTCACTCGCCGCACGTTGTGAACGTAAGGTGCATCCTCGGTACGCAACGTCAACAGCACCACGCGTTCGTGCAGTACCTTGTTGTGCTTTAGGTTATGCAGCAGCGCAAAAGGGATCACGTTGATGGCGCGTGACATAAAGACCGCGGTGCCAGGCACCCGCACCGGCGGCGATTTTTCCAGTGAGGCGATCATCGCCTCCAGGGAATTGCCGTGCTCGTGCATGCGGCGCAGCAGGCGGAAACGTTCGCTCTTCCAGGTGGTCATGATGATGAACATCACCAGCGCCAACATCAGCGGCAGCCAACCACCCGAGAACAGTTTCAGGGCGTTGGCGGAGAACATCGGGATGTCGATAATCAGCAGGACAACCAGAATGCCGACGGCGAAGAAGCGATTCCAGTGCCAGTTTTTAATCGCCACCGACGTCACCAGAATACTGGTCAGCACCATGGTGCCGGTCACGGCGATGCCGTAGGCCGCCGCCAGATTACTGGAGTGTTCGAAACCGACAATCACCAGCACCACCGCGATATACAGCGTCCAGTTGATCACCGGAATGTAGATTTGGCCGGATTCCATCTCAGACGTATGGATGATGCGCATTGGCGACAGGTAACCCAGGCGCACCGCCTGACGGGTCAGGGAGAACACGCCGGAGATCACCGCCTGCGAGGCGATAACCGTGGCCAGCGTCGCCAGAATTAATAGCGGGATCAGCGCCCAGTCCGGCGCCAACAGGAAGAATGGGTTCTTGATCGCCTCCGGATTTTTCAGTAACAGAGCGCCCTGGCCAAAATAGTTCAGCACCAGTGAAGGCAGCACCACGGTGAACCAGGCCAGGCGAATAGGGAATTTGCCGAAGTGGCCCATATCGGCGTACAACGCCTCAACGCCGGTAATCGACAGCACCACCGCACCCAGCGCAAAGAACGAAACCTTCTTATATTCAATAAAGAAGTTCAGCGCCCATTTCGGGTTCAACGCCTGCAACACTTCCGGGTTAGCCATAATGCTGCGCGCCCCCAGTACCGCCAGGACGATAAACCACAGCAGCATCACCGGTGCAAAGAGCTTACCGACGCTGCCGGTACCGTGTTTCTGGATGGCGAACAGCAGCGTCAGCACCAGTATCGACAGCGGAACGATATAGCCATCGAGCGACGGAGCGGCGATTTCCAAACCTTCTATCGCGGACATCACCGATATTGCCGGGGTGATCACCACCTCGCCATAGAAGAAGCTGCCGCCAATCAGGCCCAGGATCACCAACACTGCAGTAGTGCGCGCTGAAGTATTACGCCCGGCCAACGACATCAGCGTCAGGATCCCGCCTTCGCCGGCATTATCTGCCCGCATGACATAAGTGAGGTATTTAAGGGAAACAATGATGATCAGCATCCAGAAAATCAGCGACAGAAAGCCGAAAACTACGTCTGGACGAACATCGAAGCCGTAATGGCCGGAGAAACACTCTCTGAGAGTATAGAGAGGACTGGTGCCGATATCACCGTAAACCACCCCAATTGCCGCCAAGGTTACCGCCGATAAGGACTGTTTATGCTCTGTGCTCATAATTCGTTTCTTTATTAGAACATCCGTTAGCGATGCATCCGCATCAGCCAGAGATACGGGCTCTAAGATCCGTTACGCCCACTAAAAGGCGCACAGTATGCACGATTTATACTGCTTGCCTACTCTTATATCAGACCCAAAAAATAAACAAAATGTGAACCGGCCGCTCTTTTGATAATAGAAAGATTTTACTAATCAACAAGCTATACCATTAAAAATAATGGTGGTTTATCATCGGATTATCCACCAAGATTGGCTAACTCTCGGACAACACGACAATAATATGGCGCCATCATCACTTCTTGCAGAACGGATTTCCCGCCTCAGCAGCGCGCTGGAGAGCGGTCTTTATGAACGTCAGGAAGCCATTCGCCTGTGTCTGCTGGCGGCGCTCAGCGGTGAAAGCGTGTTCCTGCTCGGTCCACCGGGCATTGCCAAAAGCCTGATTGCACGCCGGTTAAAATTCGCCTTTCGCCATGCGCGCTCCTTTGAATACCTGATGACGCGCTTCTCGACGCCGGAAGAGGTGTTCGGCCCGTTATCCATCCAGGCGTTAAAAGACGAAGGCCGCTATCAGCGCCTGACCGCCGGCTACCTGCCCGAAGCGGAAATCGTATTTCTGGATGAGATCTGGAAAGCCGGCCCGGCAATCCTCAATACCCTGCTGACCGCGATCAACGAACGTCGCTTCCGTAACGGCAACGCGGAGGAACCGATCCCCCTGCGGCTGTTGGTCACCGCCTCCAATGAATTACCGGAAGCCGACAGCAGCCTGGAAGCGCTGTACGACCGCATGCTGATACGCCTGTGGCTGGACAAAGTGCAGGACAAGCAGAACTTTCGCTCGTTGCTGGTCAGCCGCCAGAACGAGAATGAAAACCCGGTGCCGGAAGCCCTGAGCATCACCGACGAGGAGTATCACCAGTGGCAATCGCAGATCGACAAAATCAAGCTGCCTGAAAGCTGCTTCGAACTGATATTCCAACTGCGTCAGCGGCTGGATGCGCTGGACCATGCTCCTTACGTTTCCGATCGCCGATGGAAAAAGGCATTGCGCCTGTTGCAGGCCTGCGCCTTTTTCAGTGGTCGCGACGCCGTGGCCCCGATCGACCTGCTGCTGCTGAAAGACTGCCTGTGGCACGATCTCACCTCGCTAAAACTGCTGCAGCAGCAAGTAGAGCAGTTGCTGAACGAGTCGGCCTACCAACAGCAAACGCTGCTGATCCAGCTGCAACAGATCCACACCCGCTGGCTGCAGCACCAACAACAGCAGAGCGACAGTCAGGCGATCACACTGGTAAAAAAAGGCGGCATGTTCAGCCGAAAGCCGCAGTTTGCCCTGGCCACGCCGCTCGGCACCGGCCCCCTGACACTGTTGCTGCAAAAACCGCTGCAGCTGCATGATATTCAGGTCAACCATCTGAGTATTGAAAACAGCGTACTGGAAAACTGGCTGCAAAAAGGCGGCGACGTACGCGCCAAACTGAACGGCATCGGCTTTGCCCAGCAGATCGATCTGGAAGTGGACGAAAAACTGCATCTGACGGTACTGGACGTCAGTCGTCAGCCTTCGCTGCTGGCCCTGCCCGGTATAAAGACCGGGGGAACGCCTCAGGCAATGCTCGACGAAATGGACCAGTTGGCTCAGCGTCTGGCGGAACAGCGTCGGTTGTTCAGTCAGCATCAGCCCTGCCTGTTTACCCCGGCCGCCAGGCTGGCAAAAATTGAGGCCAGCCTGTTGCAGGTGGCGGAACAAATCAAACAGCAGCACCAGCAGATGCGCGGTCAGTAAGCATGCTCAGCCTGGAAACGCTCGATCTGCTGCTGGCGATCACCGAAGGTGAACTGATCGAGGAAATGATCATCGGTATGCTGGCGGCCCCGCAGCTGTCGATTTTCTTCAAGAAGTTTCCGGCGATCCGCCGGGCGCTGGATCGCGACCTGCCGCGCTGGAAGCTGCAGTTGAAACAGCGTCTGCATGAAGCCATGGTGCCACCTGCGCTGGCGCAAGAATTTTACCGCTATCAACAGTGCCAGTTAGAGAACAATACCCAGTTCTTTCATAACCTCAATGACACTCTGGACCTGCTCCGCCAGCTGGTTTCTCCTTTCTATGAGCAGGCCCGCTCGCTGGTGGACGCCGCCGATCTGCCCAATCATCCGCTGGACGACAGTTTCCAGACCCTGTTTTTACAACGCTGGCGTATCAGCCTGACGCTGCAGGCCACCATGATGCACCACCAGTTGCTGGAACAGGAACGCGAACAGCTGATGGCGGAGCTGCAGGAGCGTCTGGCACTGAGTGGGGCGCTGGAACCGCTGCTGTCGGAAAACGACACCGCCGCCGGGCGACTGTGGGACATGAGCAAAGGCCATCTTCAGCGCGGCGATTATCAACGGCTGGTGGAATACGGCAACTTCCTGCAGCAACAACCGGAGCTGAAAAAACTGGCGCAGCAGCTTGGGCGCAGCTATCAGGCCAAAGCGGTACAGCAACAGGATGCTTTGCCAGAGCCGTTTCGCGTCATGGTGCAGGTACCCGCCACGCTGCCGGAAGAGGTCAGCGGTATTCATCAGAGCGACGATATTCTGCGCCTGCTGCCGCCTGAATTGGTCACGTTGGGTATCGAAGAATTGGAATTTGAGTTTTACCGGCGCCTGCTGGAAAAGCAGTTATTGAGCTACCGCCTGCAGGGCGATGTCTGGCAGGAACAGATAACGATCCGGCAGGTCACCCACCAGCAGCAGGATCAGCAGCCGCGCGGCCCGTTTATCGTCTGTGTCGATACCTCAGGCTCCATGGGTGGGTTCAATGAGCAGTGCGCCAAGGCGTTTTGTCTGGCGCTGCTGCGCATTGCGCTGGCGGATAATCGCCGCTGCTACATCATGCTGTTTGCCAACCAGATAGTGCATTACGAGCTTACGGCCGCCAGCGGAATTGAACAGGCAGTGCGTTTTCTCGGTCAGCAGTTTCGCGGCGGCACCGATCTGGCAGCCTGCCTGAACGCCACGGTGAGTAAAATGGCGGAGAGCGGCTGGTTCGACGCGGATGCGGTGATCATTTCTGACTTTATTGCCCAGCGGTTGCCGGAGGAGGTCATAAAGAAGGTCAAACAGCAGCAGCAGAACCACCAGCAACGCTTTCACGCGGTGGCGATGTCCAGCTATGGCAAACCCGGCATCATGCGCATCTTCGATCATATCTGGCGCTTTGATACCGGGTTAAAAAGCCGCTTGATGCGCCGCTGGCGGCGCTGATTGTTACAGAAGCCCTTCGACCGCGTCACGCACTTGCGGTGACCACACGCCACACTGCACCTGACCAATGTGCGACAGTTGCAGCAACAGCATCACCAGGCGTGACTGGCCGATACCGCCACCGATAGTCTGCGGCATATCGCCACGCAGCAATGACTGATGCCACTCCAGCGCCAGACGATCTTCATCGCCGGTTTGCGCCAACTGGCGCTTCAGCGCACTGGCGTCAACGCGAATCCCCATAGAAGAAAGCTCGAAGGCATCCTGCAATACCGGGTTCCAGACCAGAATATCGCCGTTCAAACCTGCCAGGCCTTCTGCCGCCGGTGTCGTCCAGTCATCATAATCCGGCGCACGGACATCGTGTGATTTGCCGTGCGACAGCTTACCGCCGATCCCGATCAGAAATACCGCGCCCAGCTCTTTGGTAATCGCCCGCTCACGGCCTTTGGCATCCAGTTCCGGGTAGCGTTGCAACAGGGTTTCACTGTGAACAAAATGAATCTGCTCTGGCAGGAACGGCGTTAAGCCATATTCGCGGCTCACTTCGACTTCAGTGGCCTTAATCGCCGCATAAATACTGCTCACGGTGCTTTTCAGGTAATCCAGGCTGCGCTCACCATCCCCCATCACCCGCTCCCAGTCCCATTGATCGACGTAGACCGAATGGATCGCGCTCAGGCGATCTTCATCAGGACGCAATGCTTTCATATGGGTATACAGGCCTTCACCGGCGCCAAAATCGTAGCTGCCCAGCGTTTTACGTTTCCATTTCGCCAGTGAGTGCACCACTTCGAAGGTGGCTTCCGGCAGGGTTTTGACCTTTACCTGCACCGCTTTCTCACTGCCTGACAGGTTATCCTGGGTACCGTCACCCAGGCGGCTGAGGATCGGCGCCTGCACTTCGATCAGGCCAAGCTGCTGTTCCAGCTGGCGTGAGAAGAAGGATTTAACCAGGCTGATTTGTTGTTGTTTTTGAATAAACTGTTTTTTCATTGCCGTATCTCTTATAAACCTGTCTCTGTTGCCAACGATTAAGCAACAGAACGGCACCGTAATTCAATATCCGCTAATCAATATTGCCTTTTCACTTTTAATCGTTCATTTTGATGCGGTAATAATTCAACAATCAGCAATTAGTGGGGGATTAAATGGCTGAAAATTATCAGATCGATAATCTCGATCGCGGCATTCTTAACGCTTTGATGGAAAATGCCCGCACGCCTTACGCCGAACTGGCCAAGAACTTTGCCGTCAGTCCCGGTACCATTCATGTGCGAGTAGAAAAGATGAAGCAGGCCGGTATCATCACCGGCGCACGGGTTGACGTGAACCCTAAACGCCTGGGTTACGATGTCTGCTGTTTTATCGGCATTATATTAAAGAGTGCTAAAGACTATCCTTCGGCACTGAAAAAGCTCGAAAGCCTGGAGGAAGTGGTTGAGGCTTACTACACCACCGGCCACTACAGCGTGTTTATCAAAGTGATGTGCCGCTCAATAGATGCGTTGCAACAGGTACTTATCAACAAGATCCAGACCATTGACGAGATCCAGTCCACCGAAACGCTGATCTCGCTGCAGAACCCCATCATGCGTACCATCACGCCCTAGCCAATTAATTACTATACCCATATTATCCACAGGTAGATCCCAGCCGATTCACAGCGTACAATGCTGCCACTTTGAGAAGGCTGGGATCATTCATTTCATGGCAGACATTACTCTGATCAGTGGCAGTACGCTTGGCAGCGCCGAGTACGTAGCCGAGCACTTGGCTGAAAAACTGGAAGCTGCGGGCTTTACGACCGAAACCCTGCACGGCCCTGAATTGGATGAACTGACCCTGTCCGGGCGCTGGCTGGTGGTGTCTTCTACCCACGGTGCCGGCGATTTACCGGATAACCTGCAACCGCTGCTGGAACAAATAGAAGAACAGCTTCCTGACTTATCCCAGGTGCAGTTCGGCGCAGTCGGTTTGGGCAGCTCGGAATACGACACTTTCTGTGGTGCGATCCAACAGATCGACGATCTTCTGATCGCTCGCGGGGCGAAAAGGATCGGCGATCGGCTCGAGATCGACGTGACTGAACACGAAATTCCTGAGGATCCGGCAGAGGAATGGGTGAAAAATTGGATTAATTTACTCTAATTTGTTCAAAGATCACCCGAACGATTGTGGATAACTATGCTTAAAAGCAGGGTAAAAGCGGTAGTTATCCCAATAACAACCTTAGGTCTCTTTTTGACCTGTGCATAACATGCCATTTAGATCCCAGCTTATAAGCTATAGGATCACCGATCATTCACAGCTAACGATCCTCCTTAATCCGCTGATCTCAATCACGAATAATCACTTATCCACAGAAGATCGCGATCCTAATAAGAGATCTAATAAAGAGATCTTTAAATAAAAAAGATCTTCTTTTAATTACCGACGATCCTGACCACTTGGTCGATCGACTAAACTTGAGTAGAATCGCCCTCCCCAGGGCAAACAACGATCGTTCGCAATACGGCGAGGTGCAGTTCCATGTTTTATCCAGAGCAATTTGACGTCATCATCATCGGTGGTGGCCATGCCGGTACCGAAGCCGCAATGGCTGCGGCACGCATGGGGCGTCAGACTTTATTATTGACGCACAATATCGATACGCTGGGGCAGATGTCTTGCAACCCGGCGATTGGCGGTATTGGTAAAGGGCATCTGGTTAAGGAAATTGATGCACTTGGCGGCCTGATGGCCACGGCGATTGACCATGCCGGCATCCAGTTTAGGATACTAAACGCCAGCAAAGGCCCGGCGGTGCGAGCCACTCGTGCCCAGGCTGACCGCGTACTGTATCGCCAGGCTGTGCGCACCGCCCTGGAGAACCAGCCGAACCTGATGATCTTCCAGCAGCCGGTCGAAGATCTGATTGTGGAAAACGATCGCGTTGTCGGTGCGGTAACCCAAATGGGGCTGAAGTTCCGTGCCAAAGCGGTAGTACTGACCGTAGGCACCTTCCTGGATGGCAAGATCCATATCGGCCTGGAAAACTACAGCGGAGGCCGCGCCGGGGATCCTCCGTCGATCTCGTTGTCACAGCGCCTGCGTGAATTGCCTTTGCGCGTTAATCGATTGAAAACAGGTACGCCACCGCGTATCGATGCACGCACTATCGATTTCAGCGTTCTGACGCCGCAACACGGTGATACACCGATCCCGGTGTTCTCGTTTATGGGCAATGCCGGGCAACACCCGGAGCAAATGGCGTGCTACATCACCCATACCAACGAAAAAACCCATGACGTGATCCGCAATAACCTCGATCGCAGCCCGATGTATGCCGGGATCATCGAAGGGATCGGCCCACGCTATTGCCCATCGATCGAAGACAAAGTCATGCGCTTTGCCGATCGTAACGCTCACCAGATCTTCCTTGAACCGGAAGGCCTGACCAGCAACGAAATTTATCCTAACGGCATTTCCACCAGCCTGCCGTTTGACGTACAGATGCAGATCGTGCGTTCGATGGAAGGGATGCAGAATGCCCGTATCGTTCGTCCGGGTTATGCCATCGAGTATGATTTCTTCGATCCGCGCGATTTAAAACCGACGCTGGAAAGCAAATTTATCCAAGGCTTGTTCTTCGCCGGTCAGATTAACGGCACCACCGGCTACGAAGAAGCCGCTGCACAGGGCCTGCTGGCCGGTCTGAATGCCGGACGTTATGCCAACGAAGATGAAGGCTGGTCACCACGTCGCGATCAGGCTTACCTCGGCGTGCTGGTGGACGATCTCAGTACCCTGGGTACCAAAGAACCGTATCGCATGTTCACTTCACGCGCCGAATACCGCCTGATGCTGCGCGAAGACAATGCCGATCTGCGCCTGACCGAAAAAGGCCGCGAACTGGGTCTGGTGGACGATGCCCGCTGGGCGCGCTTTAGCGAAAAGCTGGAACACATCGAACAAGAACGTCAGCGCCTGCGCGACATCTGGATGCACCCGCATGCGGAGAATGTCGATCAGGTCAACGTACTGCTGAAAGCGCCGCTGTCGCGTGAAGCGAATGGCGAAGAGTTGCTGCGTCGCCCTGAAATGGATTACCAACAGCTGACCTCCGTAGCCGCATTTGCGCCGCCGTTGGCCGATACCCAGGCCGCAGAGCAGGTTGAGATCCAGGTAAAATACGAAGGCTACATTGCTCGTCAGCAGGAAGAGATCGAAAAACAGCAGCGTAACGAAAACACCGTGCTGCCGTTGGATCTCGATTATCAGCAAGTTTCCGGCTTGTCGAATGAAGTGATTGCCAAATTGAATGACCACAAGCCGAACTCGATCGGCCAGGCTTCACGCATCTCCGGCATCACACCGGCGGCGATCTCAATTTTGCTGATCTGGCTGAAAAAGCAGGGTTTGCTGCGCCGCAGCGCATAAATCTTGTTTTTGTGCGACCGTTTGTCTACTTGATAGACAAACGGTCGCTGACATCGTCCCGTGCCTGAATTATCATGCTTGGCTTCTTGGCCAGCCCCAATTTGGCTCGTCGTTCCACGCCAGTCAGAGGACCCGTTGTGCAGAAAAAATTAGACTCGCTGCTCACTGCAGCAGGCATTGCGCTTCCCGATCAGCAAAAACAGCAATTGCTAGGCTATGTCGGCATGCTGGACAAGTGGAACAAGGCTTATAACCTCACCTCGGTGCGCGATCCTCAGCAAATGCTGGTACGCCATATTCTCGACAGCATCGTGGTAAACCCGCATTTGCAGGGCTCCCGTTTTATCGACGTAGGCACCGGCCCCGGTCTGCCGGGCATTCCGTTGGCGATCGTTCGTCCTGATTCCCATTTCACCTTGCTGGACAGCCTGGGCAAGCGCGTGCGCTTCCTGCGTCAGGTGCAGCACGAACTGGGCCTGACCAACATTGAGCCGGTACAGAGCCGCGTTGAGGAGTTCCCGGCCGAACCGCCGTTTGACGGTGTGATCAGCCGTGCTTTTGCTTCGCTGCAGGACATGCTGTCCTGGTGCCACCATTTGCCGGCGAAAGGGCAGGGGCGTTTCTACGCGCTGAAAGGGGTTCGTCCTGATGAAGAGCTGACGCAGCTGCCGGAAGGTATCGAACTCGAGTCGGTGGTGCGCTTGCAGGTGCCGGAACTCGAAGGCGAACGTCATTTGGTGATACTTAAAGCAAACTGAGTTTGTTTTTGATCAAATAAGCGTGAATTAAAAGATAGTGTCTAGAGTAAATGTAAGCAGGCTAATCAAATGGCGGTTTTTTTAGTTAATTTACTTTTTATTAACACAAAAATAGCCGCCAATTAGCGACAATAGAGTAATTGCAATTCGAAATAGTCACGTTAGCAACGATAAGTTAACGATTCTGCTTTGGCGCTAATGTTAATTGGCTGTTGTAATATTACGCGACAAGCTGTCAATAAAAGGTTTTTACCGAGTAGATGGATTGTTTTTGAACGGTTAACTTGTAATATTTTGATTTATAATGTTTTTTGATCACTCAATTTGCTAAAGACGGTTTACACGTCGGTGAGTTATAAATCAGAAAGAGGCATTATTGTGAGCGGTTCGACGTTTCGTACTGTAACGCTGGAATAATCAGACAATTTAATGCGCCCTATATTCCGACCGTTTTCTTGTGAAAATAGCCTGAAATAGGGGAATTTAAATAATTGTTCACCTTTTCGCTACTTATCGATTGAATTCGTTGGTATGCCCCGTATAATTTGCTCGTTTTTTGCTGCTTGACTCAGATCAGTAAAAACAGTTTTATACGTCACTCAGCATACCCCCTCTGGGGTACGGAGAGAACAAACGTCATGTCTGTGTCCCTTTACAGCGGAAAAGTTGCTCGTAAATTGCTGTTTCTGCAGTTAATGACTTTTGTTCTGATCAGCGCTGCTTTCGGACTGAAAAGCCTGGAATGGAGCGGTTCGGCACTGGCGGGCGGTCTCGCAGCCTGGTTGCCGAGTACCATGTTTATGCTGTTTGCCTTGCGTCATCAGACGCAGACGCAGGCACCCGGTCGGGTCGCCTGGTCATTCGCCATCGGCGAGGGGTTAAAGGTCTTGATCACCATAGTTTTGTTGATCGTGGCGCTTGGGGTGTTCAAAGCGGAGTTTATACCGCTTGGCCTGACCTATTTAGCGGTGTTAGCGGTGCAAATTATCGCACCCGCCGTGATTAACAGTTACCGAAATTAACTAAATAAGGGTAGAGGCATCATGTCTGCAGAGGGATACAACAGTCCACAGGAGTATATCGGTCACCACCTGACGCAACTTCAGGTCGGGACTGGTTTTTGGTCGATTAACCTCGACTCGATGTTTTTCTCCGTTGTCCTCGGGGTTCTGTTCCTGGTGATTTTCCGCCGGGTTGCCAAAAACGCCACCAGCGGCGTACCGGGTAAGCTGCAAACCGCAGTGGAACTGGTCGTCGGGTTTGTCGACAGCAGCGTACGCGATATGTACCACGGCAAGAGCAAGGTAATTGCTCCGCTGGCGCTGACGGTGTTTGTCTGGGTATTCCTGATGAACATGATGGACCTGATCCCGGTCGACTTCCTGCCATTCATCGGTGCTCAGCTCGGTCTGCCGGCACTGCGTGTGGTGCCTACGGCTGACGTGAACGTCACCCTGTCGATGGCGTTGGGCGTATTTATCCTGATTCTGTTCTATAGCATTAAAATGAAAGGCGTTGGTGGGTTCGTTAAAGAGTTAACCATGCAGCCGTTCAACCACCCTGTATTCATTCCTATCAACCTGATCCTTGAAGGTGTCAGCCTGCTGTCCAAGCCTGTTTCACTGGGCCTGCGACTGTTCGGCAACATGTATGCGGGTGAGTTGATCTTCATCCTGATTGCCGGCCTGTTGCCGTGGTGGTCACAGTGGGTCCTGAGCTTGCCTTGGGCTATTTTCCACATCCTGATCATTACGCTTCAAGCCTTTATTTTCATGGTTCTGACGATTGTCTATCTCTCGATGGCATCTGAAGAGCACTGATTTTCTTAAAACACTTGCACTTTTAAACTGAAACAAACTGGAGACTGTCATGGAAAACCTGAGTATGGATCTGCTGTACATGGCTGCCGCTGTGATGATGGGTTTAGCGGCAATCGGTGCTGCGATCGGTATCGGCATCCTGGGTGGTAAATTCTTGGAAGGCGCTGCACGTCAGCCTGACCTGATTCCTCTGCTGCGTACACAGTTCTTTATCGTTATGGGTCTGGTTGACGCCATCCCGATGATCGCTGTTGGTCTGGGTCTGTACGTGATGTTCGCTGTCGCGTAAGTAGAGAATTTCTCTACACTGAAACCACACTATTAACTTTTAAAGAGGCATTGTGCTGTGAATCTTAACGCAACAATCCTCGGCCAGGCCATCGCGTTCGTTCTGTTTGTCTGGTTCTGCATGAAGTATGTATGGCCGCCGATTATGGCAGCCATCGAGAAGCGTCAGGGAGAAATTGCTGACGGTCTCGCTTCTGCAGAACGTGCCAAAAAAGATTTGGACTTAGCGCAAGCCAATGCGACCGACCAGCTGAAAACTGCTAAAGCAGAAGCTCAGGTGATCATCGAGCAAGCAAACAAACGCAAAGCTCAGATCATGGATGAAGCGAAAGCCGAAGCCGAGCAGGAACGTAACAAAATCGTGGCGCAGGCTCAGGCTGAGATCGAAGCCGAACGTAAGCGCGCTCGTGAAGAGTTGCGTAAGCAAGTCGCGATGCTGGCAATTGCCGGCGCCGAGAAGATCATCGAACGTTCCGTGGATGAAGCTGCTAACAGCGACATCGTTGATAAACTGGTCGCTGAACTGTAAGGAGGGAGGGGCTGATGTCTGAATTTGTAACTGTAGCTCGCCCCTACGCCAAAGCAGCTTTTGACTTTGCCGTTGAGCATCAAAGCGTAGAGCGCTGGCAAGATATGCTGGCGTTTGCTGCTGATGTCACTCGCAATGAACAGATTTCTGAACTGCTGTCTGGCGCTATGGCGCCAGAGACGCTGTCCAAGACGTTCATCGCGGTATGTGGCGATCAACTCGACGAACATGGCCAGAACTTTATCCGTGTAATGGCCGAAAATGGACGTTTACTGGTTCTTCCTGCCGTGCTGCAGCAGTTCAATGAACTGCGCGCCTTGCTGGAATCCACCGTCGAAGTCGACGTGCTCTCTGCGAGCGCACTGAGCGACAAACAGCAGGCTAATATTGCCGCTGCGATGGAAAAACGTCTGTCACGCAAAGTTAAGCTGAATTGCAAAATTGACAAGTCTGTACTGGCCGGCGTAATTATCCGTGCTGGCGATATGGTGATTGATGGCAGCGTTCGCGGTCGTCTTGAACGCCTGACAGACGTCTTGCAGTCTTAAGGGGACTGGAGCATGCAACTGAATTCCACCGAAATCAGCGAACTGATCAAGCAGCGCATTGCTCAGTTCAATGTGGTGAGCGAAGCTCACAATGAAGGTACTATTGTTTCCGTCAGCGACGGGATCATCCGCGTACACGGTCTGGCCGAAGTTATGCAGGGCGAAATGATCGCACTGCCAGGCAACCGTTACGCAATCGCATTGAACCTGGAGCGCGACTCCGTAGGTGCCGTGGTTATGGGTCCGTACTCGGATCTGGCCGAAGGCATGAAGGTAAAATGTACCGGCCGTATTCTGGAAGTTCCGGTTGGCCGTGGCCTGCTGGGCCGTGTAGTTAACACCCTGGGTGCACCTATCGACGGTAAAGGCCCGGTTGATAACGACGGTTTCTCCCCGGTTGAAGCTATCGCCCCTGGTGTTATCGAGCGTCAGTCCGTAGATCAGCCGGTTCAAACTGGCTACAAATCTGTCGACGCCATGATCCCAATCGGCCGTGGCCAGCGTGAGCTGGTGATCGGTGACCGTCAGACCGGTAAAACCGCTCTGGCTATCGATGCGATCATCAACCAACGCGACTCCGGCATCAAATGTGTTTACGTGGCTATCGGCCAGAAAGCGTCTACCATCGCTAACGTGGTGCGCAAGCTGGAAGAGCACGGCGCACTGGCAAACACCATCGTTGTGGTTGCTACCGCGTCTGAATCCGCTGCACTGCAATACCTGGCGCCATACGCCGGTTGTGCGATGGGCGAATACTTCCGTGACCGCGGTGAAGATGCACTGATCGTTTATGATGACCTGTCCAAACAGGCCGTTGCTTACCGTCAGATTTCCCTGCTGCTTCGTCGTCCACCAGGTCGTGAAGCTTACCCAGGCGACGTATTCTACCTCCACTCCCGTTTGCTGGAGCGTGCTGCGCGTGTTAACGCCGACTACGTTGAAGCCTTCACCAAAGGTGAAGTCAAAGGCCAAACCGGTTCACTGACCGCTCTGCCGATCATTGAAACTCAGGCAGGTGACGTTTCCGCGTTCGTTCCGACCAACGTAATCTCGATTACCGATGGTCAGATCTTCCTGGAATCCAACCTGTTTAACTCCGGTATTCGTCCGGCGGTTAACCCGGGTATCTCCGTATCCCGTGTGGGCGGTGCAGCGCAAACCAAGATCATGAAAAAACTGTCCGGTGGTATTCGTACCGCGCTGGCACAGTACCGTGAACTGGCTGCGTTCTCTCAGTTCGCTTCCGATCTGGATGATGCGACCCGCAAACAGCTGAGCCACGGTCAGAAAGTGACCGAGCTGCTGAAACAGAAACAGTATGCGCCGATGTCCGTCGCACAACAGTCTCTGGTGCTGTTTGCCGCAGAACGTGGCTACCTGAACGACGTTGAAGTCGCGAAAGTCGTGAGCTTCGAAGCCGCGCTGGTTGCTTACGCAGACCGCGAGCATGCCGAGTTGCTGAACCACATCAACCAAACTGGCAATTTCAACGATGAGATCGAGGGCAAACTGAAAGCCGTCCTCGAGACCTTCAAGAAAACCCAGTCCTGGTAACGCTCAGCGGCCTGCAGTTGAAAGACAGCAGGCCGTCTGGCAATGAGGAGAAGCAGAGATGGCCGGCGCAAAAGAGATACGTAGTAAGATCGCGAGCGTGCAAAACACGCAAAAGATCACTAAAGCGATGGAAATGGTCGCCGCCTCCAAAATGCGTAAATCGCAGGAACGCATGGCGGCCAGCCGTCCTTATGCAGAGACCATGCGCAAAGTGATTGGTCACCTTGCGTTGGGTAATCTGGAATATAAGCACCCGTACCTGGATGAGCGTGACGTTAAGCGCGTCGGGTATCTGGTGGTGTCTACTGACCGTGGTCTCTGTGGCGGCTTGAACATCAACCTGTTCAAGCGTCTGTTGGCAGAGATGAAAGGCTGGTCCGAAAAAGGCGTTGAAGTTGATTTGGCGCTGATTGGCTCTAAAGCGGCCTCTTTCTTTGGTTCCGTGGGCGGCAACGTGGTTGCCCAGGTTACCGGCATGGGGGATAAACCTTCCCTGTCGGAACTGATCGGTCCGGTGAAAGTGATGCTGCAAGCCTACGACGAAGGTCGTTTGGACAAGCTGTACATTGTCAGCAACAAATTTATCAATACGATGTCCCAGGAACCACAGATTATTCAGCTGCTGCCGTTGCCGCCTTCCGATGACGGTGAGCTGAAGAAAAAATCTTGGGATTACCTGTATGAACCCGATCCAAAAGTGCTGCTTGATACCTTGCTGCGCCGCTATGTGGAATCGCAAGTTTATCAGGGCGTCGTGGAAAACCTGGCCAGCGAGCAGGCCGCACGAATGGTAGCGATGAAAGCCGCAACCGATAACGGCGGTAGCCTGATCAAAGAGCTGCAGTTGGTATACAACAAGGCTCGTCAGGCCAGCATCACTCAGGAACTCACCGAGATCGTTTCGGGAGCCTCCGCGGTTTAAGCTAGGTTTACGAATTACGTAGAGGATTCAAGATGGCTACTGGAAAGATTATCCAGGTAATCGGCGCCGTAGTGGACGTCGAGTTCCCTCAGGATGCCGTACCAAAAGTGTACAATGCTCTTGAGGTAGAAAACGGTACCGAGAAGCTGGTGCTGGAAGTTCAGCAGCAGTTGGGCGGTGGCGTAGTTCGCTGTATCGCGATGGGGACCTCAGATGGTCTGCGCCGCGGTCTGAAAGTGAACGATCTGGAACACCCAATTGAAGTACCGGTAGGTAAAGCTACCCTGGGCCGTATCATGAACGTATTGGGTGAACCAATCGACATGAAAGGCGACATCGGCGAAGAAGAACGTTGGGCGATTCACCGTCCAGCGCCAAGCTACGAAGATTTGTCAAACTCCCAGGATCTGCTGGAAACCGGTATCAAGGTTATGGACCTGATTTGTCCGTTCGCTAAGGGCGGTAAAGTTGGTCTGTTCGGTGGTGCTGGTGTTGGTAAAACCGTAAACATGATGGAGCTGATCCGTAACATCGCGATCGAGCACTCCGGTTATTCCGTGTTTGCAGGCGTGGGTGAGCGTACTCGTGAGGGTAACGACTTCTACCACGAAATGAACGACTCCAACGTACTGGACAAAGTATCCCTGGTTTACGGCCAGATGAACGAGCCACCGGGTAACCGTCTGCGCGTTGCTCTGACCGGTCTGACCATGGCGGAGAAATTCCGTGACGAAGGCCGCGACGTTCTGCTGTTCGTTGATAACATTTACCGTTATACCCTGGCCGGTACCGAAGTGTCCGCACTTCTGGGCCGTATGCCATCTGCGGTAGGTTATCAGCCAACGCTGGCGGAAGAGATGGGCGTTCTGCAAGAACGTATCACCTCTACCAAGACCGGTTCTATCACTTCCGTACAGGCCGTTTACGTTCCTGCGGATGACTTGACTGACCCGTCACCAGCCACCACCTTTGCTCACTTGGATGCAACCGTGGTACTGAGCCGTAATATCGCTTCTCTGGGTATCTACCCGGCCGTTGACCCGCTGGATTCCACCAGCCGTCAGCTGGATCCGCTGGTAGTTGGCCAGGAGCACTACGATGTAGCGCGTGGCGTGCAGTCTATTCTGCAACGCTACCAGGAACTGAAAGATATCATCGCAATCCTGGGTATGGACGAGCTGTCAGAAGATGACAAACTGGTCGTATCCCGTGCGCGTAAAATCCAACGCTTCCTGTCTCAGCCGTTCTTCGTGGCAGAAGTCTTCACCGGTTCTCCGGGCAAGTTCGTATCGCTGAAAGACACCATTCGTGGTTTCAAAGGCATTATGGACGGCGACTATGACCACCTGCCTGAACAAGCGTTCTACATGGTTGGCGCCATTGAAGAAGCAGTGGAAAAAGCCAAGAAACTGTAACGCCTTGAGAGGAGGGTGATATGGCTATGACTTACCATCTGGATGTAGTCAGCGCGGAAAAACATATGTTTTCCGGCCTGGTGCAAAAGATCCAGGTGACAGGTAGCGAAGGCGAACTGGGGATTTTCCCTGGCCATGCGCCGCTGCTGACTGCCATCAAGCCTGGCATGGTGCGTATTGTTAAACAGCACGGTGAAGAAGAGTTCATCTACCTGTCCGGCGGTATCCTTGAGGTACAGCCGAGCGTGGTCACCGTGTTGGCGGACACTGCCATCCGTGGAACGGACCTCGACGAAGCGAGAGCGCTGGAAGCTAAGCGTAAAGCTGAAGAGCACATCCGTAGCTCTCATGGCGATGTCGACTATGCTCAGGCATCTGCGGAACTGGCGAAAGCGATCGCAAAACTGCGCGTTATCGAGCTCACCAGAAGAGCGATGTAACATTTTGGCGCGTGCATAACGCAACCAAAATTAAGAAAGCGGCCTATTTGGTCGCTTTTTTTTTGCTTTAAAATAAGCGTTTCAACCCAGTGGGCATTGTGATGTATAACCCTCGAGAGAGGCTAAAAATGTCTCCGATCGCCGACAGTTCCAGCCAGACTGGGGTTATCTGAATGTTAACTGCGGCGCGCCTAGTGCCCCATGGCCTGCGCCGGGTTCGTGAAGAGAAATATGTAGTAATATCGTCACTAAAGAGTTCTACTTTCGTCTATCAAAATGGAGTTATCAGGTTGCTTATGTCGAACAGCGCAATGAGTGTGGTGATCCTCGCCGCGGGCAAGGGAACACGCATGTATTCCGATCTTCCCAAGGTGTTACATCCATTGGCCGGTAAGCCGATGGTGCAGCACGTCATTGATGCCGCGATGAAACTGGGCGCGAAAAACGTCCATTTGGTCTACGGCCACGGCGGTGAGTTGCTGAAAAAGACCCTGACCGACAGTGCGCTGAACTGGGTGCTGCAGGCCGAGCAGTTGGGGACCGGCCACGCCATGCAGCAGGCTGCACCGCATTTTGCCGATGATGAAGACGTGCTGATGCTGTACGGTGACGTTCCGCTGATCTCTGTCGATACCCTGCAGCGCCTGCTGGCGGCGAAGCCACAGGGCGGCATTGGTCTGCTGACCGTAAAACTGGCTGATCCGAGCGGTTACGGTCGTATCGTGCGCGAGCAGGATACGGTGGTGGGAATTGTTGAGCACAAGGATGCCAGCGAAGCCCAGCGTCAGATCACTGAAATCAATACCGGCATCCTGGTGGCCAACGGGCGCGATCTGAAGCGCTGGCTGGGGATGCTGAACAACGACAACGCGCAGGGTGAGTTCTATATCACCGATATCATCGCGTTGGCACATGCCGACGGCAAGAAAATTGAGGCGGTCCATCCATCTCGCCTGAGTGAAGTGGAAGGCGTGAATAACCGCCTGCAGCTGTCGCGACTTGAGCGCATTTATCAGGCAGAACAATCTGAAAAGTTGCTGCTGGCCGGCGTAATGCTGTTGGATCCGGCGCGTTTTGATCTGCGTGGGGAACTTGTACACGGTCGCGACATCTCTATTGATGCCAACGTGATTATTGAAGGTTCGGTCAAGCTGGGCGACCGCGTGAAAATCGGTGCCGGCTGCGTGCTGAAAAACTGCGTAATTGGCGACGACTGCGAGATCAGCCCGTATAGCGTATTGGAAGATGCGGTGCTGGCAGCGGAATGCACCGTGGGGCCATTCGCCCGTCTTCGTCCGGGCGCAGAGCTGGCGGTGGGCGCCCATGTCGGCAACTTCGTCGAAATGAAAAAAGCACGCTTGGGCAAAGGTTCCAAGGCGGGCCATCTGAGCTATCTGGGCGATGCCGAGATTGGTGACGATGTGAATATCGGCGCCGGTACTATCACCTGTAACTATGATGGCGCCAACAAGCATAAAACCATTATTGGCGACGGCGTGTTTGTTGGTTCCGATACCCAACTGGTGGCACCGGTCTCCGTCGGCAAAGGCTCTACCATCGCCGCTGGCACTACGGTTACCCGTGATATCGGCGAGGACGAACTGGTGCTGAGCCGCGTTAAGCAGGTACACATCCAGGGCTGGCAGCGTCCGGTGAAAAAGAAATAAGCATTGTGTTTTGCGTTGGGCTCCGCGGACGAGCCCAATACAAAACATAATAATCCCCATTCTCTACAGGCTCGGGGACGCACGGTAAAAACCGGCAAAATCAGGTCAAGACATCGAAAGCGCCCCGAAAGGCGTTTAATTAGGAATACAACTGATGTGTGGAATTGTAGGCGCAGTAGCGCAACGTGATATTGCAGAGATCCTGTTGGAAGGTTTACGCCGCCTTGAGTACCGTGGCTATGACTCAGCCGGTTTGGCAGTGGTGGATGCGGAAGGCAACGTGAACCGTTTACGCCGCGTGGGCAAGGTCAATAAACTGGCCGAAGCCGCGGAACAACATCCCTTGCACGGCGGCACCGGTATTGCTCACACCCGCTGGGCAACGCACGGTGAACCTACCGAAGCGAATGCGCACCCGCATGTTTCTGATTACATTACCGTGGTGCATAACGGCATCATCGAAAACCACGAACCGCTGCGTGAATTGCTGATCGAACGGGGCTATCACTTCAGCTCCGAGACCGATACCGAGGTGATTGCTCACCTGGTGCATTGGGAACAGCGCCAGGGCGGCAGCTTGCTGGAAGTGGTGCAGCGCGTGATCCCACAGCTGCGTGGCGCCTACGGCACCGTGGTAATGGATAGCCGCGACCCGAGCGTACTGGTGGCAGCGCGTTCCGGCAGTCCGCTGGTGATCGGCCGCGGCGTGGGTGAAAACTTCCTGGCATCCGACCAATTGGCGCTGCTGCCGGTGACCCGTCGCTTTATCTTCCTGGAAGAAGGCGACGTGGTGGAAATGACCCGCCGCACCGTCAACATTTTCGACAAACAGGGTAACGCCGTTGAACGCCCTGAGATTGAATCTCAAGTGCAATACGACGCCGGTGATAAAGGCGCTTACCGCCATTACATGCAAAAAGAGATTTACGAACAGCCGCTGGCGCTGAAAAACACCCTGGAAGGGCGTTTCAGCCATGGCCAAATCAACCTGAGCGAGCTGGGCCCGCGCGCCGATGAGCTGCTGGCGAAGGTGCAGCATGTGCAGATCATTGCCTGCGGTACGTCATACCACTCTGGCATGGTTGCTCGCTATTGGTTCGAATCTCTGGCCGGTGTGCCTTGCGACGTCGAGATCGCGTCTGAATTCCGTTACCGCAAATCTGCCGTGCGTCCGGGCAGCCTGATCATCACGCTGTCACAGTCCGGCGAAACCGCCGATACCCTGGCGGCGCTGCGCCTGTCGAAGGAATTGGGCTACCTCGGTTCGTTGGCGGTGTGTAACGTGGCCGGTTCTTCGCTGGTGCGTGAATCCGATTTGGCGCTGATGACCAAGGCCGGGACCGAAATTGGCGTGGCCTCTACCAAGGCCTTCACCACCCAGTTGGCGGTGTTGTTGATGCTGGTGGCACGTTTGGGCCGTCTGAAAGGCATGGCGGAAAGCGTTGAGCATGAAATCGTACACGGCCTGCAGGCGTTGCCGGCGCGTATCGAACAGATGCTGTCGCTGGACAAAAGCATTGAAGCGCTGGCGGAGGGCTTCTCCGACAAGCATCACGCACTGTTCCTCGGCCGTGGCGATCAGTATCCGATTGCCATGGAAGGTGCGCTGAAGCTGAAGGAGATCTCCTACATTCACGCGGAAGCCTATGCGGCCGGTGAATTGAAACACGGCCCACTGGCGTTGATCGATGCCGATATGCCGGTGATCGTGGTAGCGCCGAACAACGAACTGTTGGAAAAACTGAAATCCAACATCGAAGAAGTTCGCGCGCGCGGCGGCCAGCTGTATGTGTTCGCCGATCAGGATGCCGGTTTCGTCAGCAGCGAAGGGATGACCATCATTCCATTGCCGCACGTAGAAGAAATCGTGGCCCCTATCTTCTACACCGTGCCGTTGCAGCTGCTGTCTTACCATGTGGCGTTGATCAAAGGCACCGATGTTGACCAGCCGCGTAACCTGGCTAAGTCTGTCACCGTAGAGTAATCCGCTGCTGTTAATCTCTAAAAGCCGGCCACTGTGCCGGCTTTTTTCATAACGGGATCAAATATGACAAGAGTGCTACAGCGGAGATAAAAGTTGTCATATTCAAACGGATAGCGGCGCTGGAAAGGGTTTTTTTATTGATTAATTACTGAGTGGTTTTATGTTTAATGGTTTGATTTTTATAGAGTAATTATATCCGCACTCTCACTGTAATATAACTGTCATATTTCGTACATTTTACTGTCACCAAACTGTCCTATTTTCCCTCCTGCAGCAATACTTACTCTGATGAAAACGACTCAAAGTCGATTTTTGAATATCCCATTAGGAGGGATTATGAAACTGATGCGTACCACCGTCGCCAGTATTGTGGCAGCGACTTTCTCCCTGACCGCCGTGTCCGCGTTCGCTGCTGCTAGCCTGACCGGTGCAGGTGCGACATTCCCCGCTCCGGTTTATGCCAAGTGGGCAGATTCTTATCAGAAAGAAACCGGCAACAAAGTTAACTATCAGGGCATCGGCTCTTCTGGTGGCGTGAAGCAAATCGTCGCCAATACCGTTGACTTTGGTGCCTCCGATGCACCTTTGAGTGATGACAAGCTGGCGGCCGATGGCCTGTTCCAGTTCCCTACCGTGATCGGTGGCGTGGTGCTGGCCGTTAACATCCCGGGCATCAAATCCGGTGAGCTGACCCTGGATGGGAAAACCCTGGGTGATATCTACCTGGGCAACGTGAAAAAATGGAACGACCCGGCGATCACCAAGCTGAACCCAGGCGTCAAGCTGCCGGATCAGAACATTGCGGTTGTTCGTCGCGCAGACGGTTCAGGCACCTCTTTCGTGTTCACCAGCTATCTGTCTAAAGCCAATGCGCAGTGGAAAGAGAAAATCGGTGCAGGTTCTACCGTTAACTGGCCAACCGGTCTGGGCGGCAAGGGCAATGACGGCATCGCCGCATTCGTACAGCGTCTGCCAGGCTCCATCGGTTACGTTGAATACGCGTATGCCAAACAAAACAACCTGGCTTACACCAAGCTGATTTCTGCCGACGGCAAAGCGGTTAGCCCAACAGAAGAGAGCTTCAGCGCCGCCGCTAAAGGCGTTGACTGGAGCAAAACCTTCGCCCAGGACCTGACTAACCAGAAAGGCGACAACGCCTGGCCAATCACCTCCACCACCTTCATCCTGGTGCACAAAGAGCAGAAAAACCCGGCTCAGGGCACCGAAGTTCTGAAGTTCTTTGACTGGGCGTACAAAACCGGCGCCAAGCAGGCTAACGACCTGGATTACGCCACGCTGCCGAACGAAGTTATCGAGCAGGTGCGTGCAGCATGGAAAACCAACGTAAAAGACAGTTCCGGTAAAGCGCTGTACTAACAACGCAGGGGCGCGTGATTCGGCGCGCCCCACTCAGTTTTTCAGGGCTCAATTCAGGTTGGGCCTGCCAGGGTTAACACAGAGAGTGATCTATGGCTGAGTACAAGCCGACCATTAAAGCACCGAGTAAAAATGGTGACGTCATCTTCAGCGCGCTGGTTAAACTGGCGGCGCTGATTACCCTATTGTTGCTGGGCGGCATTATTGTTTCGCTGATCTTCGCCTCCTGGCCGAGCATACAGAAATTCGGTTTCTCCTTCCTGTGGACCAAAGAATGGGACGCGCCTGCTGAGCAGTTCGGCGCCCTGGTACCGATCTACGGCACCGTCGTCACCTCGCTGATCGCATTGATTATCGCCGTACCCGTCAGCTTCGGCATTGCGCTGTTCCTGACCGAGCTGGCACCAAACTGGCTGAGGCGCCCGCTGGGTATCGCCATTGAATTGCTGGCGGCGATCCCGAGTATCGTTTACGGCATGTGGGGTCTGTTCGTGTTCGCCCCGCTGTTTGCCGAATATTTCCAGACCCCGGTTGGCGAGGTGCTGTCCGGCATTCCGATTGTCGGTGAGCTGTTCTCTGGCCCGGCGTTCGGTATCGGTATTCTGGCTGCCGGGGTGATCCTGGCGATTATGATTATTCCTTATATCGCCGCCGTAATGCGCGATGTATTCGAACAAACCCCGGTGATGATGAAAGAGTCGGCCTATGGCATCGGCTGCACCACCTGGGAAGTGATTTGGCGCATCGTATTGCCGTTTACCAAGAATGGCGTGATTGGCGGTGTAATGCTCGGCTTGGGCCGTGCGCTGGGGGAAACCATGGCGGTGACCTTCATCATCGGTAACACCTACCAGCTCGACAGCGCTTCACTGTATATGCCGGGCAACAGCATCACCTCTGCACTGGCCAACGAATTCGCCGAAGCGGAGTCGGGCGTGCACACCGCCGCGTTGATGGAGTTGGGGCTGATTCTGTTTGTTATCACCTTTATCGTGCTGGCGCTGTCGAAGCTGATGGTGATGCGCCTGGCAAAGAGTGAGGGACGCTAACGTGACGACTATGGATATGCAAAATAGCGTAGCGCTGCTGGAAAGCCGCCGCAAAATGCAGGCCTGGCGCCGCCAGAAGAACCGACTGGCGCTGTTCCTGTCGATGGCGACCATGGTGTTTGGCCTGTTCTGGCTGGTGTGGATCCTGTTCTCCACCGTGACCAAGGGCATCGACGGCATGTCGCTGGCGCTGTTCACCGAAATGACTCCTCCGCCGAATACCGCGGGCGGTGGTCTGGCAAACGCCATCGCCGGTAGCGGCCTGTTGATCCTGTGGGCTACCGTGTTCGGTACGCCACTGGGCATCATGGCGGGGATTTACCTGGCGGAATATGGCCGTAAATCCTGGCTGGCGGAAGTCATCCGTTTTATTAACGACATTCTGTTATCGGCACCGTCGATTGTTGTGGGCCTGTTCGTGTACACCATCGTGGTGGCGAAGATGGAACACTTCTCCGGTTGGGCCGGGATCATCGCGTTGGCGCTGTTGCAGGTACCGATCGTGATCCGTACCACCGAGAATATGCTGAAGCTGGTGCCGGATACGCTGCGCGAAGCCGCTTATGCGCTGGGCACGCCGAAATGGCGCATGATTTCCGCCATCACGTTGAAAGCCTCGGTCTCCGGCATCATCACCGGCGTGCTGCTGGCGATTGCGCGTATCGCAGGGGAAACCGCACCGTTGCTGTTTACCTCGCTGTCGAATCAGTTCTGGAGCACCGACCTGATGCAGCCGATCGCCAACCTGCCGGTGACCATTTTCAAATTCGCCATGAGCCCGTTCGCCGAATGGCAAGAGCTGGCCTGGGCCGGGGTGCTGTTGATAACCCTGTGCGTACTGCTACTGAATATCCTGGCGCGTGTGGTTTTCGCCAAGAAAAAGCATTCATAAAATTTTGAGCGCTGCCGTGGCGGCGCTGATGAAAAGAGAGAAGTCTTGATGAGTATGGTTACTGACGCTTCCAGCAGCAAAATTCAGGTACGCGATCTGAACTTCTACTATGGCAAATTCCATGCGCTGAAAAACATCACGCTGGATATCGCCAAGAACAAGGTCACCGCGTTTATCGGCCCGTCCGGCTGCGGCAAATCTACCCTGCTGCGCACCTTCAACAAAATGTATCAGCTTTACCCCGAGCAGCGTGCCGAAGGTGGCATTCTGCTGGATGGGCAGAACATTCTGACCGACAACTCGGATATCGCACTGCTGCGTGCCAAGGTCGGCATGGTGTTCCAGAAGCCGACGCCGTTCCCGATGTCGATTTACGACAATATCGCCTTCGGCGTGCGCCTGTTTGAAAAGCTGTCACGTGCCGACATGGATGAGCGTGTGCAGTGGGCCTTGACCAAGGCGGCGCTGTGGAACGAAACCAAGGACAAGCTGCACCAGAGCGGTTACAGCCTGTCGGGTGGCCAGCAGCAACGTCTGTGCATCGCCCGCGGCATTGCCATTCGTCCGGACGTGTTATTGCTGGACGAACCTTGCTCGGCGCTGGATCCGATTTCCACCGGTAAGATTGAAGAGCTGATCAGCGAACTGAAGTCTGACTACACCGTGGTGATCGTAACCCACAACATGCAGCAGGCCGCGCGTTGCTCCGACTCCACGGCATTTATGTATCTGGGCGAACTGATCGAGTTCAGTGATACTGATAACCTGTTCACCGCGCCACAGAAAAAACAGACCGAAGACTACATCACCGGCCGTTATGGTTGATAGGATGCATCATGGATAACCTGAATTTAAATAAGCACATTTCCGGCCAGTTCAACGCAGAACTGGAGCATATCCGCACCCAGGTATTGACCATGGGCGGGCTGGTGGAACAGCAACTGACCGACGCTATCACCGCGATGCACAATCAGGACGGTGAATTGGCCAAGCGCGTGATCGAAGGCGACGCCAAGGTCAATATGATGGAAGTGGCGATTGACGAAGCCTGCGTGCGGATCATCGCCAAACGCCAGCCGACCGCCAGCGACCTGCGTCTGGTGATGGCGATCATCAAAACCATTTCCGAGCTGGAACGCATCGGCGACGTGGCGGACAAGATTTGCCGCACCGCGCTGGAGAAATTCTCGCACCAGCATCAGCCACTTCTGGTCAGCCTGGAGTCGCTTGGTCGCCATACCGTGCAGATGCTGCACGACGTGCTGGACGCCTTCGCGCGCATGGATTTGGATGAAGCTATCCGCATTTACCGCGAAGACCGGAAGGTCGATCAGGAATATGAGGGCATCGTACGCCAGTTGATGACCTACATGATGGAAGATACGCGTACCATCCCAAGCGTGCTGACCGCGTTATTCTGTGCCCGTTCGATCGAGCGTATCGGTGACCGCTGCCAGAACATTTGCGAATTTATCTTCTATTTCGTCAAAGGTCAGGACTTCCGTCATATCGGTGGCGACGCGCTGGAAAAGCTGCTGTCATCCGACGGAAAAGACGATAAAAAAGAGTAATTTCCCCCGAGAGTTACCCCTGAAGGCGCAGAAAACTGCGCCTTTATGCTGTTTAAAACCCTTAAAGACAAAAAGGTTATAAATATAGCTTTTTATATTATTTCCTGACCTAAGTGGGGCTTGCTAGCTTAGCAGCCAGCAGGACATCAACCCTTAGGAGCTCCCCATGAAACATCGCGCTTTGGCCTTAACCTTATTAGCCAGCCTGACCAGCCTCGCCACCGGTGCCGCGCATGCGGACAAACTCGACGACATCAAGAAAGCCGGCGTAGTGCGTATCGCGGTGTTCGACAGCAATCCGCCGTTCGGTTATATCGACCCGCAAAGCAAAAAGCTGGTGGGTTACGATGTGGATGTCGCCGATGCGATCGGCAAAGCGCTGGGCGTGAAGGTTGAGCTGCGAGCCACCAACCCGGCCAACCGTATTCCTTTGCTGGTCTCGAAAAAGGTCGACCTGATTGCCGCTAACTTCACCATTACCGACGAGCGCGCCAAGGAAGTGAACTTCAGCGTGCCGTATTTCGCCACCGGCCAGAAATTTATCGCCCATAAAGGCGTACTGAAAACCCCGGAAGACATCAAAAAGCTGCGCATTGGCGCGGACAAAGGCACGGTGCAGGAAATTACCCTGCGCGAACATTATCCGACGGCGAAAGTGATCTCTTACGACGACACCCCGCTGGCGTTCGTGGCGCTGCGTAACGGTAACGTGCAGGCGATCACCCAGGATGACGCCAAGCTGGTGGGCCTGCTCGGCAACCTGCCGGCCGCCCAGAAAGCTGACTTCGAGATCTCGCCGTTCAGCATTACCAAAGAGTACCAGGGAGTCGGCATTCCCAAAGGCGAAGATCGCCTGACCGCCAGCGTTAACGACACGCTGATCAAACTGGAAAAGGACGGCGAAGCGGTGAAAATCTACAATCGCTGGTTCGGGCCGGAAACCAAAACGGCTCAACCGCGCGGCGATTTCACCATCGCACCCCTGGATCAGCAGCCTAAGGCCTGATTCTGCGGGGTCGTGAAGTCAGAACGGAGGGGCGCAGCTTGCTGCGCCCTTGGCGCATGGTGCAAAACAAGGATTAGGCATGAATCTGCAACAACTCTCAGACTGGCTGCTGACGCCGCAGTATCTGAGCTGGTTATGGGATGGCTTCCTGCTGACGCTGTGGCTTTCCGCCTGTGCGAGCCTGGCAGCCACGCTGTTGGGGTTTTTACTGACAGCGATGCGTGACAGCCGCCTGAGGGGGCTGCGCTGGCTGGCGGTCGGTTACAGCTCATTGTTTCGCAATACGCCGCTGCTGGTGCAGCTGTTCTTCTGGTATTTCGCCGCCGGGCAGATTTTGCCGTCTGCCGCCATGCAGTGGCTGAATACGCCACACCACATCGGCCTGCTTGAGTGGCCCTCATTTGAATTTCTGGCCGGTTTCTTCGGCCTGACGCTTTACTCCACCGCTTTTATCGCTGAAGAGATCCGCTCCGGCATCCGTGGTGTCGCCAGCGGACAAAAGTACGCCGCCAACGCGCTGGGGCTGACCGGATGGCAGGCCATGCGTTATGTGGTCCTGCCGCAGGCGCTGAAAATTGCCATGCCGCCGCTACTGGGCCAATACATGAACGTAATAAAAAACTCCTCGCTGACCATGGCGATCGGCGTCGCTGAACTTTCCTATGCTTCGCGTCAGGTAGAAACCGAGACGCTACGCACCTTCCAGGCCTTTGGCGTGGCGACGGTGTTGTATATCGCCATCATTGCGCTATTGGAAGGCTGGGGCATGTGGCGGCAGCAGCGTAAACCGCTGGGAGGACATTAAGATGGATTTCAGCATCATTTACGACAACCTGGGATATCTGCTGTGGGGCACCTGGCCGGATGGGCCGCTGGGGGGCGCGGCGCTGACACTGGCTATCAGCCTGATGGCGGGGGTGGCTTCGGCTATTCTCGGCACGCTGCTGGGGGTGGCATTGGCGATGTCACGCGGCGTGGTGGCCGGGCTGTTGGCGGCGGTTTTGGGCTTTTTCCGCGCAATTCCGGTGATCATGCTGATTTTCTGGACCTATTTCCTGCTGCCCATCGTTTTTGGCGTAGATATTCCTGAAATTACCACGGTGGTTTGCGCTCTGGCGTTGATCGCCTCCGCCTATCTGGCGCATGCGGTGAAAGCCGGCATTGCCGCCATCGGGCCGGGGCAGTGGCAGGCCGGGTTATCGTTGGGGCTGACCCGCTGGCAAACGCTGTGGTTGATAGTGCTGCCGCAGGCGCTGCGCATGATGGTGCCGTCGTTTATCAACCAGTGGATTTCGCTGATCAAGGACACCTCCCTGGCCTATATCGTTGGTGTCAGTGAGCTGACCTTTCTGGCGACACAGGTCAACAACCGCAGCATGGTGTATCCGATGGAGGTATTCCTGTTTATCGCGTTGGTGTACTTCGTGTTCTGCCTGGCGTTGGATCTGCTGGCCAATGCGATCAATCGCCGCTACAGCCCGCAGACCCGGGCTGTAAAACGGTCATGGCGCTGGTGGCGCAACAAACCGCCGTTGCCGGCTAGTTAGTCAGCTGCCAGCCGCGTTCACGCCAGAGCGCCGGCAATTGCGCCAGATTGTCGAATGCGGTGACCAAGGGGTGATCGATAGGTTTATTGTGCGGATCGGCGCAGAAGTAAAACACCGGGATCCCGGCGGCGATTCCTGCCTGTGCACCGGCGGCGGAATCGTCCACCAGGATGCAGCGCTCCACAGGCACCTGCATTTTTTCAGCGGCGTGGAACACAATGGCCGGATCCGGCTTCCAGCGTTGGATGTCATAGCCGCTGAACAACCGGTCATCAAAATAGTGCAGCATATCGGTCAGGCCGAGCGAGTGTTGCATTTTGCTGACCGGGCCGTTGGAAACGGTGCACATCGGCACCTTCACCTGCGCCAGCAGTTCACGCGCCCCGGCGATTTGTTGCAGCTCGCTATCGAACAAGCGGGCCACTTCCTGGCGGTACAGCGGTTCAAGCTCTTCCTTTGCCAGCGTGGTGCCCTGTTCTGCATTAACCTGTTCGATAATTTCGTACAGCTTCACTCCTTTGAATCTTCTGAACACGTCGTCCAGCGACAGGTGGATGCCGAAGTGGGCAAACATGTGCACATAGGCTTTGCTGCACAGCACTTCGCTGTCCACCAGCGTGCCGTCGCAATCAAACAAAATACAGTCAATCTGGTTCATCAGCGTCAGTGTCCTTCGAGTCAACAGCGATAATGCCACTTTAACCGCATCAGGCAGGATTGCGACTCCTGAATCCTGGTTTTCCGATGAATATCAGCAAATACAACCTGTTGGGGTTTATAGCCGTAAAGACGGCGAAAAAAACCTGTGATCAGCATCAAAACCCTGACTTTTTGTTATATACCCGGCATACTTGAAGCCGCATCTGTGTTGGCTGCGAACGCTCACCCCAGTCACTTACTTGAGTAAGCTCTTGGGGATTCGCGTTCTTGCCGCCGTGATGCGACTCCAATTATTTTGGGTATAGGATAGCCGGCGACTGTCCATTCCCCTCTTCGGAATTCTGATAATGAGCAAACCAGTATCTGGCCTTGACGTCGAGCAAGGCTTGCTTGGGCGCGTGTTTAAACTCAAGCAACATGGCACTACGGCGCGTACGGAAACGATTGCCGGTATTACTACCTTTTTGACCATGGTGTATATCGTGTTCGTTAACCCCCAAATCCTGGGCGCGGCGGGCATGGATACGCAGGCGGTGTTCGTGACAACCTGTCTGATTGCCGCTTTCGGCAGCATTTTCATGGGCCTGCTGGCGAACCTGCCGGTAGCGCTGGCACCGGCGATGGGCCTCAATGCGTTCTTCGCGTTTGTAGTGGTCGGCGCAATGGGCATCTCATGGCAGATCGGCATGGGTGCCATTTTCTGGGGGGCAGTCGGTTTATTGCTGCTGACCATTTTCCGCGTTCGCTACTGGATGATTGCCAATATTCCGATGAGCTTGCGGGTGGGCATTACCAGCGGTATCGGTCTGTTTATCGGCATGATGGGGCTGAAAAATGCCGGTATCGTGGTGGCTAACCCGGACACGCTGGTGACCATCGGCAGCCTGACTTCGCACAACGTGCTGCTGGGTGCGCTGGGCTTCTTTATCATCGCGGTATTGTCTTCACGCAACTTCCATGCGGCAGTGCTGATTTCTATCGTGGTGACTACGCTGATCGGCTGGGCGCTGGGCGATGTGAAATACGGCGGCGTATTCTCGATGCCTCCTAACATCACGTCGGTAGTGGGTCAGGTTGATCTGGCCGGGGCGCTGAATATTGGCCTGGCCGGGGTGATTTTCTCCTTTATGCTGGTCAACCTGTTCGATTCCTCCGGCACCCTGATTGGCGTAACCGACAAGGCCGGGCTGACTGACGACAAGGGTAAGTTCCCGCGCATGAAGCAGGCGCTGTATGTCGACAGCATCAGCTCGGTAGCCGGTTCCTTTGTCGGCACTTCTTCGGTTACCGCCTACATTGAAAGCTCCGCCGGGGTGTCTGTCGGCGGCCGTACCGGCCTGACCGCCGTGGTAACCGGTATCCTGTTCCTGTTGGTGATTTTCCTGTCGCCGTTGGCGGGTATGGTGCCGGCTTATGCCGCAGCCGGCGCGCTGATCTACGTTGGCGTGCTGATGACATCAAGTTTGGCGCGGGTGAAGTGGGATGACCTGACCGAAGCCGTTCCGGCGTTCGTCACGGCAGTGATGATGCCATTCAGCTTCTCGATTACCGAAGGCATTGCGCTCGGCTTTATTTCCTATTGCGTGATGAAGCTGGGGACCGGTCGCTGGCGCGAAATCAGCCCATGTGTGGTGGTGGTGGCGCTGTTGTTTGTGCTGAAAATTGTGTTTGTAGACGGCCATTAATACGGCAAGGGCCGACGCTGGTCGGCCCCGTTATCTTTTAGGCACCCGGCGTAGCGTCGGGCGCCTGCTGCAACATCCACTGTAAAGGCCGTTTAAAACGGGCCTGCCAGCCGCCGTCAGGGTTCTCTCCCTGAGAAAAATGCAACGTTTCTACCTGGTTATTCTCACTGAACAAATTGGCGAAATGCATCGCCAGCGCCTGATCGCTGAAGTTTTGCCGATCGTAATACGCCACCACCAAGCGCTTATTGGTCGCCAGCGATTGCTGAGCCTGCTTGATCTCACCATTGGGGGCGATCAGCATCGCGCCGGCATATAGCTGGGGATATTTGGCCAGCAGATTGGCCGCGTGCAGCGCTCCTTGCCCACGGGCGGTGAGGTAGACCTGCTGCGGGTTGAGTTTTAGTTCTGCGGCCGGTTGCAAAGCCCGCTGGATCGCGCTTTGGGTGCTTTCGTCACTGTAATTCGACCAGCGGAAGCTGTTCTCCGACAGCATCTGGGTACCGTTGATCTCAACATAGGCCACGCCCATCTCGCTAAACAACAAACGCTCTTCGGGTGTGATACCGGCGCTCTTGCCGTAGGTATGCAGGTACACCACCGTTGGCCAGCCGCCGGCAGGCGGTGTGCCTTCAGGAATGGCGTAGCTGGCTTTGCCTTCGTACCAATGCGCATGTTGCAGGTAGCGGGCTTTGGTGACCGCCAATATTGATTGATAGGTCCTGCTGTGCTGAATGCTATTGAAGGCGTCGTCCTCCAACAGGTTGTAGTAATACCACAACCCGCGATCGGCACTCAGCTGCAGATAGCGCTCCGCCAGTTCGGTTTGGCCCTTTTCCGCCGAAGAGGCCGCCAGTTGATAGGGGGCCCATATGTTCCGCCCGTCTTCGCGCATCAGCGTCAGGTACAGCGACATGGCCGCGATCTTTTTGTCTTCCTGGCCCTGGGCGGTGCGCGGGTATTGGGCATTCAAAGGGCTATGTACCGGCAGCTCGATCGGCTCTTCTCCGGCGGGATAACGCATTTCTGCGGCTGATAATGGTCTGGTGATGAAAGCCAGTAATATGGCTAAAATGAGAAAATACATAATTTTATGACTTTAATTTTAATGGGTTATAAAGTGATCTCTCATAAGAATGACGCCTTCAGTCAATTTTCTGCCGAAGGCGTCTGTAAAATAATCTTACTTCAGTCGACGAATATAATCACTGAATGCGGACAACTGGCCGGTCAGGAAGTCCAGCGTGCCCTGATCAATCAACTCCCCAGCCTGAGCATCCACTTTATTCTGGATCACGCCGCCCATAAATTCCGGTTTGTTCATCACCATGGCATCGAGAAACACCAGGATCTGGCGCAGGTGATACTGGCAGCGCGCGCCGCCAATCGGCCCCATAGAGCTGGTCTGAATGGCTACGGGTTTACCGGCTAACGGCTGGTTCGGCAGGCGAGACAGCCAGTCGATGGCGTTTTTTAACCCGCCCGGCACCGAGTAGTTATATTCCGGGGTAACGATGATAACGCCGTCCGCCTGACGGATTTGCTCTGCGATCGCTTCCACTGCAGCAGGGAAACCTTCTTCCTGTTGCACATCGGCATCATACAGCGGGATATCACGGATTGAAGGAAGCGCTTCGATGGTGACGCCTTGTGGCGCAAGGTCCGGTAGGGCATTGGCGACCATGGCGTTGTACGAGCCTTTACGCAGGCTGCCGAGCAGGGTAACGATTTTTAATGCTTGGTCTGACATGGTGATTCTCCCTTTCGAATGAACAGATTCAGCTTAGAACATCAGGAGATAGTAGGGCAAAGCTGCAGGAGAGAATAGATGATTGCTGAATATTTAGCTGACTTTACAGTTTTATGCAGGAATTTATGCGTTAAAGAAAGTTTTATCTCAGGGGTTCGTCGCAGGGTAAGCGGCCGATGTCAGCGGTGAAGTGCCAGGCTGGTCAGTTTGATAAAGCGGGTGGAACTGGCCGGTGCTCGTGGAGAGATCTCCCCGTTTTTCTGCAGGCCTTTATTGGCTTCATACTGCCAGCATACCAGACGTTCCAGGCTGGGTTCGCGCGCGCAAGCCCAGCTCAGATATTCGTCGGCATCGCTCATCACCTGAACCTGGGGGGTGATGCTGGATCGCAGGTGGCCGGAAAAAGGGTGCAGCAGCAGCGACGATTGCCCGCTGTTACCCAGGCCGGAAATTTTCAACACGCTTTGACGGATGCTCCACAGCTGCGTTTCTGCCTCCAGCCGATCGTATTGCGCACTGATCCAGGCACTTTCTGCCGGCGTTTGAAATTGGTCTTGCAGCCTTTTCTGTTGCCCGCCCCGGGCGCGCATGACTTCAATATCCAGCCCCACCTTGCCTTCATCGCTTAATAAAACCCCTACCGTATCGCTGGCGTAGGCCAGGCTGAAATCGGGCAGGTGGTTATCGACAAAGCAGGGGCGGCCGGTAGGTGTGGTAGCGATGGGGGGCAATGTCGGCAGGCCGTAGAGATAAAACATCATTTCGGCGAGCAGGATACGCCCCTGCAGAAAGCGTTGGCGGCGTTTAATGGAAAAAGCGGTGGTAGCAGCAACGACCTCGGCGGAGAGCCTCCGGGTATCCAGTGCGGTGGACGTGGGGATCCATCGGGCAAAATGACACGCCATTATTCACTCCATACCAGAGGGGTCGCTGAAAACGCAGGGGAGTTAGATTAAGCATAAGTCGAGGATTTATCATCAAAAAACAGTATGCGTTTTATCCTATTTATCTGTTTGAGTAATATCATCGTCCGGGGCAGCGCCGCTCCACCATTGGATCAGCGAGGCGTTTGGTGCCAGATCAAAATGGGGTTTACCGAGCAGATGATTCAGAATGCGTGCTGAGCGCCAGGCCATCAGGCTGAGCCCGCCTTCCGCGCTGCCGTGGCTGTGGATACCGGCATTCACCGCATAAATGCGATTCTGCTCAGGCCCCTGCCATTCGAGGTTAAAATCGGGCAGTAACGGCAAGTGTTGTTGGTCGTCGAAAGGAATGCGTGGCAACAGGGGTTTTAAATAGGCAGGGAGTGAAGGGCGATAACCGGTTGCTAAAATGACGACATCGGCATTGAATCCTTCCTGGCGATTTTCAAGGCCGTGTCGGGTTCGCAATTGGAACCCTTTGCCTGTCGGCTCGATCGCCAGCAGAGTGCGATGCGGCAAAAGACGCACGTTGCGCGGCTGGTGCATCACATCGAAACGCATATAAAGCTCCCGGTACAAAGTACGTAGCGTATGGTTGCTAATACCGTCGGCCGGCAGTTTCTGAGTCTTGAGTTCGCGCTCGCGGATATCCTGCGGCAGCGTATAAAAATAATCGACGTACTCCGGGGTGAAATATTCATTGGTGAAGGCAGACTCGTCCAGCGGCTGAAAATTGGGCCGACGGGAAATCCAGTCGAGCTGTGCCGGTTCGCCCCAGTGCCCCCGCAGCGCGTTCAGAAAAATATCGGCACCGCTTTGGCCGCCGCCAATCACCGCCACCCGCTTACCGGTCAGATCAGGATTACGCAGGCCGATTTCGGCGGCATGCAGGCAGTTTTCACCCAGCGCCGGGTAAAACTCCTCAGGCAGCCAGGGGTCGTGGCCGGTGCCCAGACAGATATTCTTCGCCCACAGGGTTTGGTCGGGGGTGCGTACTTTGAACAGCTGTTTGTCATCGTCAAAATCAATGCTCTCAACCGACTGTGAAAACTGTAACCCTTCTAATCTATTACAGGCCCAGCTCAAATAGTCGGAGAACTCTTCGCGGCTGATAATTTGCTGTTCGGTAATCAGAAAACGATAAATTTTTTTCTGCTCGACCAGGTAATTGATAAAGGAGAATTGGCTGCGAGGCGTTACCGCCGTAACCAGGTCCTGCAACACATAGGTCTGCATATAGGCGGAAGGGAGCAGCATGCCGGGATGCCAACGGAAGCTGGCGTTGCGATCGAGAAAGGCATAATTCAGTGCACCACTTTCATAGGCCAACGCCGCCAGGCTGAGGTTGAAAGGGCCAAGGCCGACGCCGAGTAAATCCAGTGGTTCATTCATTTTTTCTTATCTCTTTGATGGAAATTGCTGAGATAAGCTTAGGTGAGTTTTGGCAAGAAGGAGGAGAAAGCAGGCGTTTGTCGGGGGTTCTTCCTGCCAGATTCTGTAGCAGGAAGCGAAAACCAGCTGGCTTGTTAACGTCTTATTCCAGCACGAAAGTGTCTCCGGTCGCGGGTGACACCACCTCCGGTAACCACAGGCGCCCCCAGGTTCCGGTGCAATGGCATCCCATTAATTTCTCCGGTTTTTGCTGATGAAGAAAATGTCTTACCCGCCATAGGGTGCGCGGCGACGCGCAGCGCAGATGAAAACCGCCGATCAAAGCGTGGATCCGATCGATCCCAGTGATTTTCTGGCAGTGACGCACGATGTGAATGATCCCGCGATGCCCGCAACCGGTAATAATCACCAACCCGCGATCGGATTTATAAATCAGCACGCCTTCGTCGATGACATAGTCCACTCCTGCATTTTCCCCGACAATCACTCCATAGGCGCGCGGTGCGGGTACTGCGATTTCGCCTGACCACATAAAACGATCGCTGATAGACAGTGGTTTGCGGCTGTACTCCATGCGGTGGCGTGAGTAATCGATATCCAAAGAGAGCTTTTTGATTTTGCGGGTGTGGCCCAGTACCTTCAGCGCCGCATAGCGTTCGTCGCCGATCTGCGGATGGCAGATAATGCGGCTGCCGTCAGGCAGCCAGGTGACGCCGCCGCAGTGGTCATAGTGGCCATGAGAGAGCACGGTTGCGGTTATTCTGGAGAGATCTACGCCCATCAGCCGCGCATTGTGCAGGAAACTGCCGTCAGGGCCGGTATCAAATAAAACGCTGGCAGTTTCATCCTGAAGCAGCAGGCTTAAGCCTGCCTTGGCCAGCAGTGACGGATTGGCGCTGGCGGCGCGGCGGTTTTCCAGCAGCACCTTGAAGGTTAATGCCATCTTTGCTCGTTCCTGAGAAGGATCCCTGACCCACCAGTATATCTAGGGAGTTATGACGGCTCTGTGAGCCAAGGCGCAGAGCGGGGCAAAGAAAAACGGCCAGAACAAAGGTTTATCCTGGCCGTGAATAGGTCGCTTGTTACGTTACCGCCGCTTATTTACCAATGCAGAAGCTGGAGAAAATGCGTCCCAGCAGGTCATCTGAGGTAAATTCGCCGGTGATTTCACTCAGCGCTTGCTGCGCCAGTCGCAATTCTTCGGCCAGCAGCTCCCCCGCGTAAGCGCTCACTAACTGTTCTTTGCCCTCGACCAGATGCTGGGCTGCTTGCTCAAGCGCCTGCAGGTGGCGGCGACGTGCCAGGAAACCGCCTTCCATATTGCTGGTGAAGCCCATACTCTGCTTCAGGTGGTCCCGCAGCAGGTCGATACCTTCACCGGTGCGCGCCGACAGGCGAATAAGTGAGTGACCATTTACTTCTGTCATGCCCAAGGGTTCACCGGTGATGTCGGCTTTGTTACGTACTACGGTGATCGGCAGACGATGCGGCAGACGTGCCATAAACTCCGGCCAAATCTCTGCCGGTTCGGTTGCCGCGGTGGTGGTGCCATCGACCATAAACAGCACGCGGTCAGCCTGTTCGATCTCGTTCCACGCACGTTCGATACCGATACGCTCCACTTCGTCGCTGGCTTCGCGCAGGCCGGCGGTGTCGATGATGTGTAAAGGCATGCCGTCGATGTGAATATGCTCGCGCAGCACGTCGCGAGTGGTGCCGGCGATATCGGTGACGATAGCCGCTTCGCGACCGGCCAGTTCGTTCAACAGGCTGGATTTACCGGCGTTAGGACGCCCGGCGATCACCACTTTCATCCCTTCGCGCAGCAGGCTGCCCTGACGCGCTTCTGCGCGTACGTTGTCCAGATCGGTCATGACTCCGTTGAGCTGCGCCTCGATTTTACCGTCAGACAGGAAGTCGATTTCCTCATCCGGGAAGTCTATCGCTGCTTCTACATAGATTCGCAGGTGAGTAAGTGCTTCCACAAGCTGGTTGATGCGGGTGGAGAACGCCCCCTGCAGCGAGTTCATGGCAGAACGTGCCGCCTGCTCGGAACTGGCGTCGATCAGGTCGGCAATTGCTTCGGCCTGCGCCAGATCCAGCTTGTCATTAAGGAAGGCACGCTCGGAAAATTCGCCGGGACGGGCGATACGCACGCCGGGCAGCGCCAGTACGCGTTTGAGCAGCAAATCGAGGATAACCGGCCCGCCGTGGCCTTGCAGTTCCAGCACGTCTTCGCCGGTAAACGAGTTCGGGCCAGGAAACCACAGCGCGATGCCCTGGTCCAGAGTGGCGCCTTCGGCATCACGGAACGGCAGGTAATCGGCGTAACGCGGCTTCGGCAGTTTGCCGAGCAGGGCCTGGGCTACGTCTTTGGCGCCACGGCCGGAAATACGCAAAATGCCGACGCCGCCGCGTCCCGGCGGGGTGGCTTGGGCTACGATGGTATCGGTGGTGCTCATAGTGATTCTCTCTGACGATTCAATATGCAAAAAGGCGGTCTTAATGACCGCCTCTTATCTTTTGCTGCAAGGGTTCAGCGCGCCGAACCCCTACAATACGCTTAGGTCTTTTTCTTGTCGCGGCTGTGCAGGCCACGTTTTTCCAGGCCGCGGTAAATCAGCTGCTGCTGGAGGATGGTCACCAGGTTACTGACGATGTAGTACAGCACCAGACCTGACGGGAACCACAGGAAGAACACTGTGAAGATCACCGGCATAAAGGTCATGATTTTCTGCTGCATCGGGTCAGTGACGGTGGTTGGCGACATCTTCTGGATGAAGAACATCGTCACGCCCATCAGGATTGGCAAGATGTAGTACGGGTCTTGCGCCGACAGGTCATGGATCCACAGGGCGAACGGCGCATGGCGCAGCTCAACCGAGCCCATCAACATGTAGTACAGCGCCAGGAAGATTGGCATCTGGATAACCAGCGGCAAACACCCACCCAACGGGTTCACTTTCTCAGACTTGTACAGCGCCATCATTTCCTGGCTCATGCGCTGTTTGTCATCACCGATACGCTCACGCATCGCCTGCAGTTTTGGCTGCAGCATGCGCATTTTGGCCATCGAGGTGTACTGCGCTTTGGTCAGCGGGTACATGATGCCACGCACGATGAAGGTGATGATGATAATTGAGAAGCCCCAGTTACCGATAAAGCCGTGGATAAACTTCAGCAATTTGAACAGCGGCTGAGAGATGAACCACAACCAACCGTAATCCACGGTCAGATCCAGGTGCGGCGCCAGTTGGGCCATCTGGTCTTGCAGTTCCGGCCCCACCCACAGGGTGGCATTCAGCTGCTGCTGCGCACCAGGCTGCACCACTACCGGAGTAGATTTGAAGCCAATGGTGGACAGGTTATCGCCAGGCTTGGCGGTATAGAAGGTGTTGCTGCCTTGAGTTGCCGGCACCCATGCGGTTGCGAAGTACTGTTGCAGCATGGCAACCCAACCGCCCTGCGTGGTGACACTCAGGTTTTCGTCCTTATCGAACGCATACTTCTGATATTTGTCTTCGCTGGAAGAGTACGCCGCGCCACGGAAGGTGTGCAGAGCGAAGTTGTTGCTGCCGGTGTCACGGTGCTTAGGCAGCTCGGTCGTCTGCTTCAGTTGGCCGAACAGGGTCAGTTCCAGCGGGGTGGTGCCTTTGTTGTCGACGTTGTAGTCAACAGCAACCGCGTAATGATTACGCTTGAGCACGAAAGTCTTGGTGTAGATAGCGCCGTCTTTACCGGTAAAGGTCAGCGGAATGCGCAGCTCTTCCTGGCCTTCCGGCAGGGTGTAGCTGTCCTGCGCCGCCTGGAACAGAGGACGTTCGCCGTTTGCCGGGTTATCCGGGCCGTTTCTGCCGGTCAGGCCGCTTTGCGCCTGATAAACAAATGACGGTGTGGTTTCCAGCAGTTGGAATGGCGTCGATGAACCCAGAGTGTCCGGGTAAGCCAACAGTTTAGCCTGCTCGATATCACCACCACGGGTGTTGATGGTCAGCGACAGCACGTCAGTATTAACGGTAATCAGTTTACCCTGACCACTGGCTGGAACTGCTGAGCTTGCGGCATCACCGGTAGCAGTGTTCGAAGTCTGTTGCGTGGTCTGGGCGACTGGTTGCGGAGCATTGTCCGTTTGCCAGGCTTGCCAGATCATGAAAGACACGAACAGCAGAGCGATGAGGAGAAGATTGCGTTGCGAATCCATCGTTAGTGTTCTCTGTTATCGTCGGGTTTCGGCGGCACGGGATCATCGCCACCTGGGTTCAAGGGGTGGCATTTTAATACGCGTTTCAATGCTAACCAACTGCCTTTTATCATGCCAAACCTGCTTAATGCCTCAATTGCGTAATGAGAGCATGTCGGCTGGAAGCGACAACGAGGCCCAAGCAGCGGACTGATGACGAGCTGGTAAGCCCGCACCAGCCCGATCAGGATGCGGGAGCCTGGCGACAGTGGCGACGCCATAATTTTTCCAAAGCTTCCGTCAGCGCGCGGTTATCCAAATCCGCTATCCCTTTTTTGGCCACCACGACAAAATCCATCGCCGGTAACTCGTGCTGACGTAAACGGAAGCTTTCGCGGGTTAGGCGTTTGATCCGATTGCGTTCATGCGCGCGTTTGACGTGTTTTTTGGCGACGGTAAGACCGATGCGGGGATGCCCCAGCTGGTTCAGGCGGCCGAGGATGGTGATTTGCGGCGTGCCAGCCCGTTGTGGCTGCTGGAAGACGAAAGTGAAATGAGTGGGAGTTAACAAACGTAACTCCCTGGGAAAAGCTAGCTTAACCACTCAGCGGGTTAGCTTTTATTACTTAGAAACAGTCAGACGAGAACGGCCTTTCGCACGACGGCGGGCCAGAACTTGACGACCATTTTTGGTGGCCATACGAGCACGGAAGCCGTGGCTACGGTTGCGCTTCAATACGGACGGTTGGAAAGTGCGTTTCATGGCGATTTCTACCTAAACTTAAATAATTACTGATCAGTAAACGCGTTTGGCTATTCGGCGTGAAGACGACCGACGCCTCAATCGCAATATATAAAGAAGCGGGATTGTAATAATTGTACAGTCCTGAGTCAATTCACATCGCGCTAGCCTACCTGGTTGTCTGCCAATACGGAGTAAAATCCGGTCTTGGCCCGTGGTCACCGCAGAATCCTGTCTGGTTAATGACACACCATTAAGGAACCAGGTACACACGTAGGGCGAAGATTATACGGACTCGGGGGTAAATCGCAAGGATCCCGACGCGATCCTTGTGGTTAAAGCCAAGGATCCGACGTGGATAACAGGGTATAACCGGTTGACAATGTAAAAAATACCGTTCCTCAGGCGGTATTTCGCCTGCAATTTGGCGTGGCTGGCGAAAAGATCGCCGCAGGCCGGGGCCTGTGGATAAAATGGATCTAATCTGTGATGAAGGGGAGGATCTCTTGCGCGGATTGCGCTATGATCCGTCATTCCGATCGCGATCTCTCAAGCGGGGATCGTGAGGGACATAAACCGTGAAAGGCGGTTCGCATCCCCCACAGGCAAACAGCCGATGCCGGGTATGTGTCAAAAATCATGAGTTATAAAAAATTAGCCTGATTCTTTTCTTTTATTGATCTTGTTCGAGTGGAGTCCGCCGTGTCACTTTCGCTTTGGCAGCAGTGTCTTGCCCGATTGCAGGATGAGTTACCTGCCACAGAATTTAGTATGTGGATACGCCCATTGCAGGCGGAACTGAGTGACAATACCCTGGCGCTTTATGCGCCCAATCGTTTTGTGCTGGATTGGGTTCGCGATAAGTACTTAAACAATATCAATGGCCTGTTGAATGATTTCTGCGGTACGGATGCCCCCTTGCTGCGTTTTGAAGTGGGCAGCAAACCGATCTCCCAAATCATCAGCCAGACCGTTACCGCCAGCGTGAGTGCAAGCGCACCCAGCTTACCGGTAGCGCGCGCCGTGGCGCCGTCCCGCCCCAGTTGGGACAACGCGGCTCCTCAGCCTGAACTTTCCTACCGCTCCAACGTTAACCCAAAGCATACCTTTGATAACTTTGTTGAGGGTAAATCCAACCAGTTGGCGCGCGCGGCGGCCCGCCAGGTGGCGGATAACCCGGGCGGCGCCTATAACCCGCTGTTCCTGTATGGCGGCACCGGCCTGGGTAAAACTCACCTGTTGCACGCGGTAGGCAACGGCATCATGGCCCGCAAGGCCAACGCCAAAGTGGTCTATATGCACTCTGAACGCTTTGTTCAGGACATGGTCAAAGCCTTGCAGAACAATGCCATTGAAGAATTTAAGCGTTATTACCGCTCGGTCGATGCGCTGCTGATCGATGACATCCAATTTTTTGCCAATAAAGAGCGTTCGCAGGAAGAGTTCTTCCATACCTTTAACGCCCTGTTGGAAGGCAATCAGCAGATTATCCTGACCTCAGACCGCTACCCGAAAGAGATTAACGGCGTGGAAGATCGCCTGAAGTCGCGCTTCGGTTGGGGGCTGACGGTGGCGATCGAGCCGCCTGAGCTGGAAACCCGCGTGGCGATCCTGATGAAAAAGGCCGACGAGAACGATATCCGTCTGCCGGGCGAGGTGGCGTTCTTTATCGCCAAGCGCCTGCGTTCCAACGTGCGTGAGCTCGAAGGGGCGCTGAACCGCGTGATTGCCAACGCAAACTTTACCGGCCGTGCCATTACCATTGATTTCGTGCGTGAAGCGCTGCGCGATCTGCTGGCTCTGCAGGAAAAGCTGGTCACCATCGATAATATTCAAAAGACGGTGGCGGAATACTATAAAATTAAAGTCGCGGATTTGTTGTCCAAGCGGCGTTCGCGTTCCGTTGCCCGCCCGCGCCAAATGGCGATGGCATTGGCAAAAGAACTCACCAACCACAGCCTGCCAGAAATCGGCGATGCGTTTGGTGGCCGCGACCATACCACGGTGTTGCACGCCTGCCGGAAGATTGAGCAGCTGCGTGAGGAAAGTCACGACATCAAAGAAGATTTCTCCAATTTAATCAGAACATTATCTTCCTAGCGCTATGAAATTTATCGTTGAACGTGAGCATCTGCTAAAACCGCTGCAACAGGTGAGCAGCCCGCTGGGCGGCCGCCCAACCTTGCCAATTCTGGGTAACCTGCTGTTGCAGGTGACGGAAGGCTCCCTGCTGCTGACCGGCACCGATCTGGAGATGGAGATGGTGGCGCGCGTTGCCCTGTCCCAGCCCCATGAAGCGGGCGCGACTACCGTCCCCGCGCGTAAATTCTTTGATATCTGCCGTGGTCTGCCTGAAGGGGCCGAGATCACCGTAACGCTTGAAAGCGAGCGCATGCTGGTGCGTTCCGGCCGCAGCCGCTTCTCACTTTCTACGTTGCCGGCGGCGGATTTCCCGAACCTGGACGACTGGCAGAGCGAAGTTGAATTTTCGCTGCCACAGGCAACGCTGAAGCGCCTGATTGAAGCTACGCAGTTCTCGATGGCTCATCAGGACGTGCGTTACTACTTAAACGGCATGCTGTTCGAAACCGAAGGGGAAGAGCTGCGTACCGTGGCGACCGACGGTCACCGCCTGGCGGTGTGTTCGATGCCGATCGGCCAGGAATTGCCGTCGCATTCGGTGATCGTGCCGCGTAAAGGCGTGATGGAGCTGGTGCGTCTGCTGGACGGTGGTGAGACCTTGCTGCAACTGCAGATCGGCAGCAACAACATTCGCGCTCACGTCGGTGACTTTATCTTCACCTCCAAGCTGGTTGACGGCCGTTTCCCTGATTATCGCCGCGTATTGCCGAAGAACCCGGACAAAACGCTGGAAGCCGGCTGCGACTTGCTCAAGCAGGCGTTTGCCCGCGCGGCCATTTTGTCGAACGAAAAGTTCCGCGGCGTGCGCCTGTACGTTAGCCAGAACCAGCTCAAGATCACCGCCAACAACCCGGAACAGGAAGAAGCGGAAGAGATCCTCGATGTCAGCTATGACGGCACCGAGATGGAAATTGGTTTTAACGTCAGTTACGTGCTGGACGTTTTGAACGCGCTCAAGTGTGAAGATGTGCGTCTGCTGCTGACCGACTCGGTTTCCAGCGTGCAGATCGAAGACGGTGCCAGTAAGTCTGCTGCTTACGTCGTCATGCCAATGCGGCTGTAGAATTTATCGGGCTATCTTACTTGCCCCTTTGCGATTGGGCAGTGCTCGCAATCCTCACGTACTCTGTGTACGCTCCGGTTGCTGTGCTCTGGCCGCACGCAAAGGGTCTGCGACAATAACGCCCTGGGCTGTTCGATGATTAAGATAACTGCAGCATGGCATTAACGCGTTTACTGATTAAAGACTTCCGCAATATAGAAGCGGCGGATTTGGCGCTGGCGCCGGGATTCAACTTCCTGGTTGGTGCCAACGGCAGCGGAAAAACCAGCGTGCTCGAGGCTGTATATACCCTTGGGCACGGGCGTGCGTTTCGCAGCCTGCAGGCCGGTCGGGTGATCCGCCACGACCAGCCGGAGTTCATTTTGCACGGCCGTATTGACGGTGCAGAGCGTGAAATATCCGTAGGATTAAGCAAGAGCCGTCAGGGTGACAGCAAGGTACGCATCGATGGCAGCGACGGCCACAAAGTGGCTGAACTGGCGCAGTTATTGCCGATGCAACTGATCACCCCCGAAGGTTTTACCCTGCTAAACGGCGGGCCGAAATTCCGGCGCGCCTTCCTGGACTGGGGCTGTTTTCATAACGAACCCGGTTTTTTCACCGCCTGGAGCAACCTGAAACGGTTACTGAAGCAGCGCAATGCCGCGCTGCGCCAGGTCAGTCGCTATGCGCAAATCCGCGCCTGGGATCAGGAACTGATCCCGTTGGCAGAGCGCATCAGCGAGTGGCGGGCAGCTTATAGCGACGCGATTGCCGCGGATATTACCGCGACGTGCGCGCAGTTTTTGCCCGAATTTGCCCTGAGTTTCTCTTTCCAGCGCGGCTGGGACAAAGAGAGCGACTACGGAGAGCTGCTGGAGCGCCAGTTTGAGCGCGACAGGGCGTTAACCTATACCGCGGTGGGGCCGCATAAGGCGGACTTCCGCATTCGTGCCGACGGCACGCCGGTAGAGGATTTGTTATCGCGCGGTCAGCTTAAATTGCTGATGTGCGCATTGCGCTTAGCGCAGGGTGAGTTTCTCACCCGGCAGAGCGGGCGGCGTTGCCTGTATCTGATTGATGATTTTGCCTCCGAGCTGGACACCGGCCGTCGCCGGTTGCTGGCCGATCGCCTGAAAGCCACCCAGGCCCAGGTCTTTGTCAGTGCCGTGAGCGCTGAACAAGTGACCGATATGGCCGGTGAAAAGGGCAAGATGTTCCGCGTGGAACAAGGTAAAATAGAGGTTCAACCACAGGACTAAAATGAGCGAGAAACGTTGATGTCGAATTCTTATGACTCCTCAAGTATCAAGGTATTAAAAGGGCTGGACGCGGTGCGTAAGCGCCCGGGCATGTATATCGGCGACACCGATGATGGCACCGGTCTGCACCACATGGTATTCGAGGTTGTGGACAACGCTATCGACGAAGCACTCGCTGGCCACTGTAGTGACATTCAGGTGACCATCCATGCCGACAATTCCGTTTCGGTACAGGATGATGGCCGCGGTATCCCGACCGGTATTCACGAAGAGGAAGGGGTTTCCGCAGCACAGGTGATCATGACCGTGCTGCATGCTGGCGGCAAATTTGATGACAACTCCTACAAGGTCTCCGGCGGTCTGCACGGCGTGGGCGTCTCCGTTGTTAACGCCCTGTCTGAGAAGCTGGAACTGGTGATCCGTCGTGAAGGCAAGGTGCATGAGCAAACCTATGCCATGGGCGAGCCATTGTCGCCGCTGAAAGTGGTCGGTGAAACCGATCAGACCGGCACCACGGTCCGTTTCTGGCCGAGCTATGAAACCTTCACCAACAATACCGAATTTGAGTACGACATTCTGGCCAAGCGCCTGCGCGAACTCTCTTTCCTGAACTCCGGCGTGTCTATCCGCCTGAAAGACAAACGTACCGACAAAGAAGACCACTTCCACTACGAAGGCGGTATCAAGGCGTTTGTTGAATACCTGAACAAGAACAAAACCCCGATCCACCCGAACGTGTTCTACTTCTCGACCGTCAAAGACGACATCGGTGTGGAAGTGGCGCTGCAGTGGAACGACGGTTTCCAGGAAAACATCTACTGCTTCACCAACAACATCCCGCAGCGTGACGGCGGTACCCATCTGGTCGGTTTCCGTACCGCGATGACCCGTACCCTGAACAGCTACATGGATAAAGAAGGCTACAGCAAAAAGGCTAAAATCAGCGCCACCGGCGACGATGCGCGTGAAGGTCTGATTGCCGTGGTTTCGGTGAAGGTGCCTGATCCGAAGTTCTCTTCTCAGACCAAAGACAAGCTGGTGTCTTCCGAGGTGAAAACCGCGGTTGAAACGCTGATGAACGAGAAGCTGGTCGATTATCTGATGGAAAATCCGGGCGATGCGAAAATCGTCGTCGGTAAAATCATCGACGCGGCGCGTGCTCGTGAAGCGGCGCGTAAAGCGCGTGAAATGACCCGCCGTAAGGGCGCGCTGGATCTGGCCGGCCTGCCGGGCAAACTGGCGGACTGCCAGGAACGTGATCCTGCGCTGTCTGAACTGTACCTGGTGGAAGGGGACTCAGCGGGCGGCTCTGCCAAGCAGGGACGTAACCGTAAGAACCAGGCAATCCTGCCGTTGAAGGGTAAAATCCTCAACGTAGAGAAGGCGCGCTTCGACAAGATGCTGTCTTCGCAGGAAGTGGCGACGTTGATCACCGCGCTGGGCTGCGGCATTGGCCGTGACGAGTACAACCCGGACAAACTGCGCTATCACAGCATCATCATCATGACCGATGCCGACGTCGATGGCTCGCACATCCGTACGCTGCTGTTGACCTTCTTCTACCGTCAGATGCCGGAAATCATCGAGCGTGGCCACGTGTTCATTGCTCAGCCGCCTTTGTACAAGGTGAAAAAAGGCAAGCAGGAACAGTACATCAAAGATGACGAGGCGATGGATCAATACCAAATCGCCATCGCGATGGACGGCGCAACCCTGCACACCAACGCCAGCGCCCCGGCACTGGGCGGTGAGCAACTGGAAAAACTGGTTGCCGAACACTACAGCGTGCAGAAGCTGATCGGTCGTATGGAGCGTCGCTACCCGCGCGCGCTGCTGAACAACCTGATCTACCAGCCGACTCTGCAGGAAGAAGATCTGAGCGATCAGTCCAAGGTTAAGACCTGGATTGATTCTCTGGTGAAACTGCTGAACGACAAAGAGCAGCACGGCAGCAGCTATGACTCGGTGATCTTCGAGAACCGCGAGCGCCAGATGTTTGAGCCGGTGCTGCGCATTCGTACCCACGGTGTGGATACCGACTACGCGCTGGACTTCGACTTCATCCACGGTGGTGAGTACCGCAAAATCTGCGTGCTGGGCGAGAAACTGCGCGGCCTGATCGAAGAGGGTGCCTTCATCGAACGTGGTGAGCGCCGTCAGCCGATTGAAAGTTTCGAGCAGGCATTGGAGTGGTTGGTGAAAGAGTCACGTCGCGGCCTGGCGGTACAACGTTATAAAGGTCTGGGCGAGATGAACCCAGAGCAGCTGTGGGAAACCACCATGGATCCGGAAAGCCGCCGTATGCTGCGCGTGACCGTGAAGGACGCCATTGCTGCAGACCAATTGTTCACCACCCTGATGGGTGATGCGGTTGAACCTCGTCGTGCCTTTATCGAAGAGAATGCCCTGAAAGCGGCAAATATCGATATCTAACGTATTGATGACTGTGAAAATCCGCGCCGGGCAACCCGCGCGGATTTTTTTACGCCGTTTTTGACGCTGACACGGCGGGCTGAAACGCGTTAGCATGGGAAAAAACCACTGGGAGAGGATCGAATGGCTATTGAACTGATTGCGATTGATATGGACGGCACGCTGCTCAACCCGCAGCACCAAATTACGCCGGCGGTAAAGCAGGCAATCACCGAGGCGCGCCGCAAAGGGGTGCATGTGGTGCTGGCCACCGGGCGGCCTTACGTCGGCGTGCAAGACTATCTGCGTCAGTTGGACATTCAGGGACCTGGTGATTTTTGTATTACCTATAACGGTGCGCTGGTTTTGAAGGCGGTAGATGGTGCCTGCATTCTGCAGGAAACGCTGGGCTTTGAGGATTATCTCTACTTCGAGCAGATGGCGCGCGAACTCGGCGTTCACTATCAGGCATTTGATTTCGATACGTTGTATACACCGAACAAAGATATCGGCAAATACACCGTGCACGAATCGGAGATGACCGGCATTCCGCTCAAGTACCGCAGTGTGGAAGAGATGGATCCGGCGATCCGTTTCCCTAAGTTGATGATGGTCGACGAGCCTGAGCTGTTGGATCGTGCCATCGCCCGCATCCCGGCTGAAACGCGGGAGCGTTATACCATCCTGAAAAGCGCGCCGTATTTCCTGGAGATCCTGCATAAGAACGTGGATAAAGGGACCGGCGTGAAAATGCTGGCCGATCATCTCGGTATTGCACAGCAAAACGTGATGACGTTGGGCGATCAAGCCAACGACACCGCAATGATCGAGTATGCCGGCGTTGGCGTGGCCATGGGCAATGCCATTGAGGAACTGAAGGCGGTGGCGCAGTTTGTGACCACCACCAATACCGAAGACGGCGTGGCACGCGCCATCGAGAAATTTGTACTGAATGCCTAACGTTGTTTTGCATCAGGGGGCGCAGTTGCGCCCCTTAATTTCGTTATAACCGCGCTAAAATTCCCTTCACAATCTGCACATCCTGAATCGCCAACCCGGTCAGATCGGCCAGGGTGATTTGCTCCGGGTCGCTGCGCACCTTCTTTCCTTGCGCCAGAACGGTACCTAATTCGACGATGGGTATCGAAGCCAACAGTCCTTGCCGATAAGCCGTGGCGATTTCGCCGTATTCTGTACATTGAGACACAGAGTCTGCCAGCAACACATCCGCCCTGGCCACCAGACCGCTCTCCAGTTCCTGCTTGCCATGGGAATCGGCGCCTACCGCAGTGATGTGGGTACCGGGCCGAATATCCGTCGCCCGCAGAATCGGCTCTCGGCTGGGCGTGGTGGTGATAATCAACCGGCAGTGTGTCGCCAGTTCTGCCGCATCCTGGGTTGTATGCACCCGAAATCCTTCGGCCTCGGCACTGTGGCGGTAGGCTTGCAGCGCCGACTCGTTGCGGCCCCATACCCAGACTTCACGGCAGGCGGTCAGAGGTTTTAGCTGTTGCAACTGCAGCAGGGCCTGCATGCCGCAGCCGACGATACCTATGGCCGGGATCTCCGTCGGTGCGCACAGTTCGGCGACGATGCGCCCGGCCAGAGCGGTGCGTAATGCGGTTAACCAGCCTTCGTCCAGCAACAACGCCTGCGGTTCACCGGTTTGTGCTGAGAAAGCCATCATCAGCCCTTGATTGCTGGCCAACCCCTGCGCTGGATTACGGTAAAAACCGGAGGAAACCTTGAGGACAAATTGCTCGTCTCCTTCCAGCCATGCCGATTTAATACAGCAGTCGCCGGCTGCCTGCTCAAACAGAAAATGTTGTACCGGCGGTTGCTGTACCTGCCGTTTTGAATAGGCAATAAACCCTTCTTTTAGCAGTAACGTGGTGGCATCTGCGTCGAAAGATTCAAGTATCTGCCTTTTGTTAAGGATTTTCATCGGCGATCGCCTTGAGGTATTTCTCCAGCACGATGTTTTTTCCGCACAGGACGACGGCCACTTTTTTCCCCTGAAATTCCGGTGCCAGTTTGATGGCGGCGGCTAAGGCTACCCCGGCCGCCCCTTCGATAATCCAGCGATCGCTGACGGCAATTTGGCGCATAGCCTGCTTGATTTCAGTTTCACTGACCAAGACTTTTCGGTCGATCAGCTGCTGACACAGAGGGAAGGTAACAGCACCGGGCTCCACGCCCCCGGCAGTGCCGTCGGACAGGGTATCTTGCTCTTCCACCGGGAAAATGTGGCCAGCTTCCAATGCGCTGTACATGCTGGTGGCGTTTTCCGGCCAACAGGCAATTAGCTGCGTTTTCGGCGATAGTTGCTGCAAAACGCTGCCAATGCCCGAAATATAGCCGCCACCCCCCACCGAGACAAACACCGCATCCAAATCCGGCTGTTGTTCGACCAGCTCCATGCCGCAGGTCCCCTGACCGGCGATAACCTGCTCGTCATTATAGGGAGAGACGTAAACCTTCCCTTGTTCCTGCGCCGCCTTTTCCCCCGCCTGCTCGGCATTTAGCGCATCGCCCGCCACCAGCTCTACCTGGGCGCCCAGAGCGCGAATGGTGTCGAGTTTTATCGCCGCTGCCGTTTCCGGCGCATAAACCTTGACCTCAACGCCCATCAACTTTCCCGCCAGCGCCATCGCCTGGCCATGATTGCCGCTGGAGGCGGCGATCACTCCGCGTTGGCGTTGCTCTTCACTCAGTAGCCGCAGTTTATTACTGGCGCCGCGAAACTTAAAAGAGCCGGTAGGCTGCAGGTGGTCGCATTTCAGGAACAGTTCGCAACCCAAGCGTTGCGACAACAGTACGCTGCGTTCCAGTGGGGTGACGCGAACCTGTGGGCGCAATTGTTGGTGGGCGGAAACAATTGCATCGAATAAGTGGCTCATGACGGCTCCAGTAAAGAAGGTGATGTAGACTTTAGAATCCAGTTTGTACTTTTTAGTCTTTTATGTAAACCCCGAAGTTACACAACCAGAAGGCGTTTATCTTGTTGTCTGTTTTGTGATCTTGATTGTAGTACGATATTAATAATTAGTACTACAATCAGGCGTCGGTAGGTGAGTGAGTTATGAAGATTGTGCTGCAACCGCAGGACGCCAGCAGGCGCTACGGGTAAAGTGAATCCGTCACCACAGCATGGCGAACGCCACGGAGTCATTATGAATAAGCAGCAGATCGGGAAAACAGACCGAATCATTATTGAGATTGGCCGGCAGATCGTCGGCGGAAAGTATATGCCGGGTTCACCACTGCCGGCCGAGGCCGAGTTGTGCGAAGAGTTTCAGACCTCGCGCAACATTATCCGCGAAGTGCTCCGCGCGTTGATGGCAAAGCGTTTGGTCGAGGTTAAACGCTATCGCGGCGCCTTTGTCACCCTGCGCAATCAGTGGAATTACCTGGATACCGACGTACTGAACTGGGTGTTGGCCCAGGATTACGACCCACGGCTGATTGCTGCGATGAGCGAGGTTCGTAACCTGGTGGAGCCTTCTATAGCCCGCTGGGCAGCGGAACGGGCGACGTCCAGCGAACTGGCGGTGATTGAGTCGGCGCTGAACGACATGATGACCCATCACCAGGATCGTGAACGCTTCAATGAAGCTGATATCCGCTACCACGAAGCGGTGCTGGCGGCGGTGCATAACCCGGTATTGCAACAACTTAGCGTAGCGATTAGTTCGCTCCAGCGCGCGGTGTTTGAGCGTACCTATATGCCGGATGAGGGCAATATGCCGCGTACCCTGCGTGAGCATCGGGAATTGTATGACGCTATCCGTCATCAGGATCCAGATGCTGCCGAACAGGCGGCACTGGCAATGATTGCCAGCTCTACCAAAAGGTTAAAGGACATTACATGAGTGACAGCTTTATCGCGATTGACTGGGGTTCCACTAACTTGCGTGTCTGGCGCTACGAACAGGGTGTCTGTGTCGACAGCCTGCAGTCGGAGGCCGGTGTTACCCGCCTTGGCGACCGTTCGCCGCAGCAGGTTTTCAGTGAGCTGATGGCTCGCTGGGCGGAACCGCTGCCGGTGGTGATGGCGGGGATGATCGGCAGCAATGCCGGTTGGTTGCAGGCACCTTATCTGCAATGTCCAACCCGTCTGAACGATGTGGCGCAGCAGTTAACCGTGGTAGAGCAGGCTTTACCTTATTCCGCATGGATCATCCCGGGAATATGCGTCGAACGTGCAGATAATTGCAATGTCATGCGCGGTGAAGAAACCCAACTGATTGGCGCTTATGCGGAACGGCCCTCGGCGGTGTATGTGATGCCCGGCACCCACAGCAAATGGGTGCGGATGGAGGGGGATACTTTGGCCGATTTCCGCACGGTCATGACCGGTGAGTTGCATCATCTGCTGCTCCAGCATTCGCTGATTGGTGCAGGGCTGGGCAGGCAGCATCCTGATCCGCAGGCATTTGTGCGTGGGTTGGAGACCGGCATGCATGAAACTCATATTGTGCGCAGCCTGTTTGAAACCCGTGCCGCTCATGTGCTTGGAAAACTGGAAAAAAGCGCGGTCAGCGACTGGCTTTCGGGGTTGCTGATTGGCAACGAGGTCGCGCAGATGCAGCGTGAGTATCCGCTGCCGCCGGGAGCGGAGCTCACGGTAATCGGTAATCCGCAACTGGGTGAACGTTACGCTCAGGCGCTGAATATGGCCGGGATATGCCACCAGATACTGGACGGCGATCGGGCTTTTCAATCGGGGATAAGGAGCATTGTGCATGAGCTGGAATACTGAGTTGCCGTTGATCGCCATCTTGCGCGGTATTACGCCGCAGGATGTAGGCGAACACGTCCAGGCACTATTACGTGAAGGGTTCGACGCGATCGAAATACCGATGAACTCGCCGGACTGGCAGCAAAGCATTGGCGATATGGTAAAAAAATACGGCGATCGTGCGTTGATTGGCGCCGGCACCGTGCTGCAATCGACACAGGTCGATGAGTTGGCCAGGTTGGGGGGCAAACTGGTAGTGACGCCCAACACCCAGCCGACGGTGATCCGCCGGGCGGTTGAGCTCGGCATGACGGTCTGTGCCGGTTGCGCCACCGCCTCGGAAGCGTTCAACGCGCTGGAAGCCGGCGCCCAGGCGCTGAAGATTTTTCCGTCGGTGTCCTTTGGCCCAGATTACATAAAGGCATTGAAGGCAGTATTGCCACCGCAGGTGCCGGTGTTTGCCGTCGGCGGTATTACGCCGGAAAACCTGCATCAATATCTGGCCGCAGGCTGTGCGGGTGCCGGGTTGGGGGGCGATCTCTATCGCGCCGGTCAATCGGTTGAGCGCACGGCACAGCAGGCTGCTGCATTTGTTCGGGCCTATAAGGAAGCGACTCAATGAAAATAACCAAACTGACCACCTATCGGCTGCCGCCGCGCTGGATGTTCCTGAAAATTGAAACCGACGAGGGCATTGTCGGCTGGGGCGAGCCGGTTATTGAAGGGCGCGCGCGTAGTGTAGAAGCGGCGGTACATGAGCTGTCGGAATATGTGGTCGGCCAGGATCCGGCGCGGATAAACGATATCTGGCAAACGCTGTATCGCGGCGGTTTCTATCGTGGCGGGCCGATACTGATGAGCGCGATAGCCGGTATCGACCAGGCGTTGTGGGATATCAAGGGTAAGACGTTGGGTGTGCCGGTCTATCAGCTGCTGGGTGGTCTGGTGCGTGACAAAATCAAGGCCTATAGCTGGGTAGGTGGCGACCGTCCCTCCGATGTGATAGCGGGAATCAACAAGCTGACGGAAATCGGCTTCGATACCTTTAAGCTGAACGGCTGTGAAGAAATGGGCATTATCGACAGCGCGCGCAAGGTGGATGCTGCGGTGGCGGTGGTTGCGCAGATCCGCGAAGCTTTTGGCAACAGGATCGAGTTTGGCTTGGACTTCCATGGGCGTGTTGATGCACCGATGGCGAAAATCCTGATCAAAGAGCTGGAGCCTTATCGCCCGCTGTTTATAGAAGAGCCGGTGTTGGCGGAGCAGGCGGAATACTATCCACGACTGGCTGCGCAGACCCATATCCCGATTGCCGCCGGTGAACGTATGTACTCGCGTTTTGATTTTAAAAGGGTGTTGGCGGACGGTGGCCTGGCAATTATTCAGCCTGACCTGTCCCACGCCGGCGGCATTACCGAATGCTTTAAGATTGCTGCCATGGCGGAATCTTATGACGTCGCGTTGGCACCGCATTGCCCACTGGGGCCGATCGCGCTGGCCTCTTGTCTGCATGTGGATTTTGTAGCGCGCAACGCGGTGTTCCAGGAACAAAGCATGGGCATTCACTATAACCAGGGTGCCGAGTTGCTGGATTATGTTGTGAATAAAGAGGATTTCAAAATGACCGATGGTCATTTTTATCCACTGACCAAGCCGGGTCTTGGCGTAGAGATCAACGAAGAACTGGTGATCGAACGCAGTAAACAGGCGCCTGACTGGCGTAATCCGGTATGGCGTCACCCGGACGGTGCCATTGCCGAGTGGTAATTCTTTATTAAATAACACATTGTAAATTAACGCTGAAAAGATACCTCGATCAGGTCTCGCCTGTCATTGCTGTCAGGCGAGATGCACACCTGCAAAATAGAATGTGAGGGTAGGCGATGAATAACGATCTGTACTCCTCAATAATTAAAAAAATGAATATAAGAATCATACCTTTCATTATGATTCTTTACCTGGTTGCTTATATAGATCGCTCAAATATTTCCGTGGCTGCATTGCAGATGAATGCCGATTTGGCCATGACGGCGGAAATGTACGGCATTGCGGCCGGTATATTTTATATTTCTTATATTATTTTCGAGTTGCCGAGCAACGTCATATTAACCCGCGTGGGCGCCAAACTGTGGATCGCGCGCATTATGATCACCTGGGGGGTTGTCGCCGCCGGCATGAGCCTGGTGCAAACCGCGAATCAGCTGTATGCGATGCGTTTCTTGCTGGGTATTGCGGAGGCCGGGTTTACCCCTGGGATTATCTATTATCTCTCCTGCTGGTATCCCCGCAGCGATCGTGCACGTGCGATGTCATTGTTTTATATAGGTGCTGCATTGGCTTCGGTGATTGGGTTGCCGATATCCGGATCCATCCTCGGCATGCATGGTTTTTTCGGAATTGAAGGCTGGCGCTGGTTATTCCTGCTGGAAGGCATTCCGGCGATGGCACTGGGTATCATGGTGTATTTCTACCTTGACGATGCGCCGGAGAAAGCGCGCTGGCTGACGCCACAACAGCGTGCATGGTTAGCCGAAACCCTGACGAATGAATCTGGGCAGGCGACTCTGGGCCACCACCATGGCTGGAAGGCGGCGCTGAAAAGCCAACGCGTGTGGGCGTTGAGTTTACTGTGGTTGTTGCAGGCATTCGGCACCATAGGCATCACGCTGTTTTTACCTCTGATAGTTAAGGGCGTGGTGGCCGAGCAGAGCAATTTTATTGTTAGTCTGCTTTCCGCGGTCCCCTTCCTTTTCGCCTGTCTCTTTATGTATTTGAACGGAAGGCATTCCGATCTTACCAAGGAGCGCTCTTGGCACCTTGGGCTTCCACTGATGGTCGCCGGGGGATTGCTGCTATTGGCGATTTACAGCCATAACCTGATCCTGGCCTACGGTCTGCTGGTGCTGACCGTGGGTCTGAATTGGGCGATCACTCCCATATTCTGGGCCGTGACGACAGAAACGGTGGCGGGGGTTGCCGGTGCGGCATCGATCGCCTTGATTAATGCGGTGGCCAATATTGCCGGACTTATTTTTCCACCGGTGATGGGGCGAATTAAGGACGTAACCGACAGTTATACGGCAGCGCTGATTATTGTCGCTATAGCATTAATTATCGGCGGCGTGATGGGCATAAAACTGGGTAGGCAAAGAAAAAGTACAGTCTCGCCTGAGAATATAAAAACCATTAATCATCATTTGTAATTTCAGCTGGTGAGTTGCCCTACAGTTTCTTCTCACCATTATTAAAATCCGAAAAATAACGGAATAACAAGAATGGACACAACCTTGACCTCAACACCACGAAGTAAACGCCGCTACCTGACGCTATTAATGATATTTGTCACCGTAGTCATTTGTTATGTCGACCGCGCCAACCTGGCGGTAGCTTCGGCGCATATTCAACAGGAATTTGGCATCAGCAAGGCGCAGATGGGCTATATTTTCTCGGCTTTTGCCTGGACCTATACTCTGTGTCAGATCCCCGGCGGTTGGTTTCTGGATCGCGTCGGGTCAAAACTAACCTATTTTATTGCCATCATGGGTTGGTCGATTGCCACGCTGCTGCAGGGATTTGCTGGCGGTCTGGCATCCCTGATCGGTCTGCGCGCAGTGACCGGCTTATTTGAAGCGCCCGCGTTTCCCACCAATAACCGGATAGTCACCAGTTGGTTCCCCGAGCAGGAGCGTGCATCGGCGGTTGGGTTTTATACATCCGGTCAGTTTGTCGGGCTGGCGTTTCTGACGCCGCTGCTGATATGGGTGCAGGAAATTTTGAGCTGGCACTGGGTATTTATTATCACTGGCGGTATCGGCATCGTTTGGGCGCTGATATGGCAGCGGGTGTACCAATCACCGCGCAACAGCAAAGGGGTGAACGCTGCCGAACTGGCATATATTCAAGCCGGTGGCGGCATGGTCGACGGCGACGTTGCATCGGAAAAGAAAAGCCGCGTGGCGCTCACCGCCGCCGATTGGAAACTGGTGTTCCACCGCAAGTTGGTGGGGGTTTATATCGGCCAGTTTGCCATTACCTCTACGCTGTGGTTTTTCCTCACCTGGTTCCCTAACTACCTGACCCAGGAAAAGCATATCGCCGCACTGACCGCAGGCTTTATGACTACGGTGCCATTTCTGGCCGCATTTTGTGGCGTCTTGCTATCCGGCTTCGTGGCCGATCGTTTGCTACGCAGCGGCCGCTCTATCGGTTTTGCGCGGAAAACGCCGATTATCTGCGGATTGCTGCTTTCCACCTGCATCATGGGGGCAAATTACACCAATGATCCGCTGTGGATTATGGTGCTGATGGCACTGGCGTTCTTTGGCAACGGTTTCGCTTCCATCACCTGGTCGCTGGTGTCATCGCTGGCGCCTACCCGCTTGATTGGCCTGACCGGCGGGGTTTTCAACTTTGTCGGCGGGCTGGGTGGCATCACCGTACCACTGGTGGTGGGATATTTGGCGCAGGATTATGGTTTTGCTCCTTCGCTGATTTATATCTCCGTCGTGGCATTGATTGGTGCGCTGTCGTACCTGCTGTTGGTGGGTGATGTGAAACGCGTCGGGTGATCCGGTAAGATGGCGGCTCAGTGCCAGCATGCGCAGGGGAGCCGCCATGAGCCATCGGGAAAAACAGCTGACTTTTGACCCACGTGGGCATCAGTTAACCAATATTAATGTCTGGACGCCGGACAGCCAGTGGCTGGCTTACGACGTACGCCCGAACGGTGCCTTCTTCACCGGTCTGAGCATCGAGCGGGTGAATGTCGATACCGGCGTAGTCGAAGTCGTGTATCGCGCGCAACAGGGCGCCCACGTTGGGGTAGTGACCGTCAGCCCGGATGAACCCGCCCGCTATGCTTTCATTCATGGGCCTGAACACCCAGACAGCGTCTGGCATTACGATTTTCACCATCGCCGCGGGGTGATCGTCAGCGAACCCGACCGCGAACTGGCCATTACCCTTGATGCGATGGATATCACTCCCCCTTATACGCCGGGTGCACTGCGTGGCGGCACTCACGTACACGTGTTCAGCCCGGACGGCAGTCGCCTGAGCTTTACCTATAACGACCACGTCATGCACGAACTGGATCGGGCGCAGGACCTGCGTAACGTTGGCGTGGCCGTACCGTTACAGGGAGTGAACCCGCCGAAGCAGCATCCTCGTGAATATGACGGCAGCCATTACTGCGTGCTGGTGAGCGAGACTACTCCACAACCCCAACCCGGCAGCGATCAGATTAACCGCGCCTATGAAGAGGGCTGGGTCGGGCAAAGGGGCTATGTACGGCCCGATGGGCGTCAGCAGCGCTGGGCGTTGGCATTTATCGGCGACACTCTTTCTCATCACGGTGAAAAGTTGCCGGAAGTATTCATTGTGGATTTGCCGCAGGATGACGCTGATTACGCCAAGGCAGGTTCCCGGCCGCTGCAGGGGACCGCAAACAGCTTGCCTGCGCCACCGCGGGGCGTGCAACAACGGCGGTTGACCTTTACCGGCGAGCGTCGTTATCCAGGTGTGGTAACCGCCCCACGTCACTGGCTGCGCAGCTCGCCCGATGGCAGCATGATTGCCTGTTTAATGAAGGATGATGCGGGTGTGGTACAGCTGTGGACGGTTTCGCCAAACGGCGGTGAACCGCGGCAGGTCACTCGTGGTGAACAGGGGATCCAATCGGCGTTCAGTTGGCACCCACAGGGGGGGCGGATTGCGCTGGTGTGTGACAACAGCCTGATGCTGTGCGAGGTGGCCAGCGGCCGCATGCAGCGCCTGACTCAGCGGACGGCGCTACCCCCATCGGGCGATGCTATCGTATTTTCACCGGATGGAAACAAAGTGGCCTTTATGCGTGAGGTCGACGGATTCAGCCAGATTTTTGTGGTTGAAGCCTGATCGAGGGTGCGGGCGAGAAGCCCGCATCAGAATATTTTACTGGGGTGTGGTCGTAGCGGCATGGGCCGGATCGCCGCTGGCGGCCAGGTTCTGCTCTTCGCCGCGCAAAATACGCGCTTTAGGTGAGTCTGCGGTGCTGTCGCTGCCGGAGCGCATGTAGTCGTAAGGCAGTAATACGGTATCCATCACCGCCGAGAATGGCAGGTCCAACGCCACCAGCGGCATCATTGCCCAGCTGGTATTGTCGTCCTTCAGCATATCCACGCTGGCACGGGTGCCAGGATAGTAACCCTGATTAGGGCCGGTATGACTCATTACGCTGGAGCAGCCGTTGGTCGCTAACAGCATGCAACTGGTTGCTATGACTCTTATCGTTTTCATTTTCCATCCTGCAGGGTGCTGTTCCCCAAAATCTGCTGATCTATAACATCCTCTGGATGTTTTAAAAGGAGCAAGGACCCGCTCTGTGGCGGTTGTCTCACTTTATTGTAAGGGATAAAAAAACTTTCGCCGAACTGATTGTCATTTTTTTGATCGTGGGCGGTTGAAATGGTGAAAGCGACCCCCATTTTCTTATCAAGGCCAAATTAAGAATTTGCCGTAAGGGAATTCTGGCTATTTAGTCTGTCCATGATGGAAGGCTTAATTATTCAACCTCGCTGAAGTGCCTTAGGAGGCTGTTTTATGCGTAACTTTGATCTTTCACCGCTTTACCGTTCCGCTATTGGGTTTGACCGTTTGTTTAACGCGTTGGAGGCAGGTCAGAGCCAAAGCAATGGCGGTTATCCACCCTATAACGTTGAGCTGGTCGATGAAAATCATTACCGCATTGCGATCGCGGTGGCCGGATTTGCCGAACAGGAGCTGGAGATCACCACTCAGGATAATCTGCTGATAGTCCGAGGCGCTCATAATAACGATCCAGCGGAAAGAACCTACTTATATCAAGGTATTGCCGAGCGAAACTTTGAACGTAAATTCCAGTTGGCCGAGCATATCCAAATTAAAGGCGCCAAACTGGAAAACGGGTTGCTGTATATCGATATGGAACGCCTGGTACCGGAAACATTAAAACCGCGTCGTATAGAAATTAAATAATTCATATTTCATCGGCGAAACGTCTCGCTGGTGAAATGTTAATGCCTGCCGACAGGGGGCATACCTTAATTTACCCTATGAATTTCAAGCTACGGGTAAAATCTCGCTTCATAGAAGGAGTTTACATCATGCGTAATTACGATCTTTCACCTTTGCTTCGTCAGTGGATTGGTTTCGACAAACTGGCCAGTTCAATGGGCGGCCAGGAGCCACAGGGGTTCCCGCCTTACAACATTGAGAAAAGCGACGACAACCACTACCGCATTTCTCTGGCGTTAGCCGGGTTTAAACAAAGTGAACTGGATATTGAAGTAGAAGGCCCACGCCTGACCGTACGTGGCAAGCCGACGCCGCCAGAAAAACAGGTGGAATATCTGCATCAGGGGCTGGTGTTCAAAGACTTCAACCTGACCTTCACGCTGGCTGAACACCTGCAGGTCTCTGAGGCCAAGTTTGAAAACGGCCTGCTGCATATCGATCTGGTGCGTCATGTCCCAGAAGCTCTGCAGCCACAGCGTATCGCCATCGGCACCACGCCGGGGTTGGAATCAAAATAACGCTTTGAAAAATTCATAGTTTTACCTATGCATTTCAGGCCGCAGAGGTTCGTACGGCGGCCTGAAAGAGGAAAGGTATCGACGGGGGAAGTCCAAACGGGCTTCCCCCGTTGCATTATGTGGCTTAACCCACAGTCGCGTTTTCCTACCTATGCCAAAATCCCTGTTAATTGTGTGACTTTGACCGCAAACCGGTTGTTAAACTTCTGGCAAGGATGTGACCTATGAGCGAAATCGCCCTGACCGTCAGTATGTTGGCGTTGGTGGCCGTTCTCGGGCTGTGGATGGGTAACTGGAAGCTGTATGGGGTTGGGTTGGGGATTGGCGGGGTGCTGTTTGGCGGCATTATCGTCGGGCATTTCGCCCAGAGTTGGCAGCTCAGTCTGAATGGCGACATGCTGCACTTCATTCAGGAATTTGGCCTGATCCTGTTCGTTTACACCATAGGTATTCAGGTCGGGCCCGGTTTCTTCTCTTCTTTGCGGGTGTCCGGGTTGCGGCTCAACGGCTTCGCCATTTTGCTGGTGCTGGTGGGCGGGGTGGTCGCGGCGGTGGTTCACAAGCTGTTTGACGTCCCGCTGCCGATCATTCTTGGCGTGTTCTCCGGTGCCGTCACCAATACCCCCGCACTCGGCGCCGGGCAGCAAATTCTTACCGATTTGGGCTCAGATCCGGCAATGGTCGATCGCATGGGGATGGGCTATGCCATGGCCTATCCGTTCGGTATCTGCGGCATTCTGCTGGTAATGTGGCTGATACGCCTGTTTTTCCGCATCAATATCGAACGGGAGGCTCAGGCTTTTGAAAGCAGCCTGGGCAACCAGCGCGAGCTGCTGCAAACCATGAATATCGCGGTGCGTAACCCGAACCTGCAAGGGATGGCGATCAAGAATGTGCCGCTGCTGAACGGTGAGGATATTATCTGTTCACGCCTGAAACGCGGTGAGTTGCTGATGGTACCGGCGCCGCTCGAGAGGCTGGAGCTGGGCGACTATCTGCATCTGGTGGGCAAACGCGAAAGTCTGGAAAATGCGCGGTTGGTGATTGGCGAAGAGGTCGACGTCTCGCTGTCAACGCGGGGGACGGAACTGCAGGTGGTGAGGGCGGTGGTGACCAATGAGAAAGTCTTGGGCAGCAAAATCCGCGATCTGAACCTGAAGCAAAAGTACGACGTGGTGATCTCGCGCCTCAACCGCGCGGGGGTTGAACTGGTGGCAGGCAGCAATGTAACGCTGCAATTCGGCGACATCCTCAATCTGGTTGGCCGCCCGGAGTCCATCGAGGCGGTGGCGGCCATTGTCGGCAATGCCCAACAGAAGTTACAGCAGGTGCAAATGCTACCGGTGTTTATCGGTATCGGTTTGGGGGTACTGTTGGGATCTGTGCCGCTGTTTATTCCGGGTTTTCCTGCTGCGTTGCGCTTGGGCCTGGCCGGTGGGCCGCTGGTTGCGGCCTTGATACTCGGGCGTATCGGTAGCATTGGCAAGCTGTATTGGTTTATGCCGCCCAGCGCTAACCTGGCGTTGCGTGAACTGGGTATCGTGCTATTTCTGGCGGTGGTGGGGCTGAAGTCGGGCGGCAACTTTGTCGATACCCTGATTAATGGCGAAGGGTTGGCGTGGATTGGTTACGGTGCACTGATCACCGCAATTCCGTTGCTCAGCGTTGGCGTATTGGCGCGGATGGTGGGCAAGATGAATTATTTGACGCTGTCCGGCATGCTGGCAGGTTCAATGACCGATCCGCCGGCGCTGGCCTTTGCTAACGGCCTGCACCCGACCAGCGGCGCTGCCGCGCTGTCTTACGCCACGGTATATCCGTTGGCGATGTTCCTGCGCATCATGTCGCCGCAGCTGCTGGCGGTGCTGTTCTGGGCAATGTAAGGCTTTGGGGCGCTGTCTGAGCGCCCCTTATTCAAATCAGCCAGCTTCCTGGTGAGCACGCTCGATCTCTTCCGCCAGTATCGCCACGCCACGTTCAATTTTCTCCGGATCCGGCACGTAGTTCATCCGCATGCACTGATGAGTATGTGGCCATTCATGCTCCAGCCCCGGGAAGAAGTAGTGGCCTGGCACCATCAGCACGCCGCGCTTTTTCAGGCGCTGATACAGCAGCTCGGTGGTGATCGGCAGATCCTTGAACCATAACCACAGGAAAATCGCCCCTTCCGGTTTATGGATCAGGCAGCGTTCCGGCGACAGATAGCGGCGGATAATGCCGATAGTCTGCTCGACGCGCTGCTTGTAGAACGGACGGATCACCTCGTTTGACAGTCGCAACAGGTCGCCACGTTCGATCATTTCCGTTGCCATGGCCGGCCCCATGCTGCCTGGCGACAAGCTGATAATGCCGTTCATGTTGGTCAGGGCGCCGATGGTTTTCTCATCGGCGATCACGATGCCGCAGCGCGAGCCGGGCAGGCCAAGCTTCGACAGGCTCATGCACAGGATAATGTTCGGGTTCCACAGCGGCGTAGCGTCGCTGAAGATAATGCCGGGGAAGGGCACGCCGTAAGCGTTATCGATCACCAGCGGGATATTGCGCTGCTGCGCCAGCCGATCGAGTTTCATCAGCTCTTCGTCGGTGATCACGTTACCGGTCGGGTTGGTTGGGCGCGACACGCAGATCATGCCGATATCGTCGCCAATATTCAGATGTTCGAAGTCAACGTGATACTTGAACTGACCTTCCGGCAGCAGCTCAATGTTGGGCTTGGCCGAAACAAACAGCCCCTCGTCCAACCCGGCATCGGCATAGCCGATATATTCCGGCGCCAACGGAAACAGCACGCGGCGACGGCTGCCGTCGGCATAGCGCCCGGCAAACAGGTTAAACAAGTAGAAAAATGCGCTCTGGCTGCCATTTGTCAGTGCAATGTTCTGTGGCGAGATCTGCCAGCCCAGCTCATCGCGCAGCAAATTAGCCAGCGCTTTCAGCAGGGCGTCTTTGCCCTGCGGGCCGTCATAGTTACACAGCGCCTCGGTCAGTTTGCCCTGATCGAGCATGTCCTGGCACAGTTGTTTGAAGTAGCTTTCCATCTCTGGAATTTGCGCCGGATTACCGCCGCCGAGCATGATGGCACCGGGGGTGCGCAGGCCTTCGTTCAGGTCATCCATTAAACGGGTAATGCCCGCGTAACGGGTAAATTTGTCGCCGAAAAGTGAAAAAGTCATAGGTGCAACTGTATTGTTTTTAGCAGGTAATACCCCACCATACCGCCAGACAATTTCCGGTGCAATGCGGTTCATAAAACAACCACCGGGAGTAAACTTCACCCGATGGTTTTTTAGCAGCATATCTCTCTGAATTATTGTGACCGATCGCCGACCCAGGCCACCATCACTTTATCGTCGCCGAGCCGACGGCTGAAAGCATAGTAGTGTGCCGTTTGCTGCGACTGCTGTGTGCCGGCACCGATCGCCGGGTGACGAGCGCGGAATTGACCCAGCCGCTGCCAGTGTGCCAACAGAGGAGCTTTGCTACCCTGCAACTCGGCCCAGTTCATATCGGAACGGGTACCCTGCAACGGATCTGAGCCGGTAGGGCCTAGATCACGGCCACTTTCATCGCCGTAGTAAATCTGCACCGCACCGGGTGCCAACAGCAACAGATCGGCAGCGCGCTGCTGCAGCGTTAGCGACCCTTTAGCATCGCTGGCAAAGAACAGCCGGGTATCGTGCGAGGAGATGTAGCTCAACACGTTGAAATCCTGCAGCTTATCAGCCATCTGTCGGTAGGTGGCATCGATGTTGGAGAAGCAAGCCAAGGCCTGGGAAGCCTGATCCTGGAAGTCAAAATTGATCATCGCGTCGAAGCCGTTCTGGTAATAGTCGCTTTTCATCACGCCATGGCCCCAGGCTTCGCCGGTCATCCAGAAAGGAGCATCATCCAGCGCCTGTTGTGGATGGGCGGTTTTCCACTCTGCCAGAGCTGCGGTGGCGCGCTGTTTCAATAGCGCCAGCGTTGGTTTTTCTACGTGCTTGGCGGTGTCGACGCGAAAACCGTCAATGCCATAGTCACGTACCCACTGGCTAAGCCAGGTGGTCAGGTAGTCGCGTGTGGTGGCGCCGGGAATCTCCCGCGCGGCGGTATCGGGTTTATGGCGGTAAAACAGGGGCAGACCACTGGCTCCGGGCGCTTCAGTTTTGATGTCCGGAAGGAAAGCCAGCGACATGGTGAGATCGTTATAGCCGGGTGGATCGTAGTCACCGATATCGGTACGGATCCAGTTTTTGCCCCACCATGAACTCCAGCCCGCTTTATCGCTGAAGTTGATGTAATCGTTGAAGCTGTGCCAGTTTTGACCTGGGCCTGGTCGCCAGTCACCCCAATGTTTACCCAACGTTTTTTCGATTTCTTCCTCCTTCAGATACAGCGAACCGAATTGGAAGGTCTGCATATCTGCCAGCGTGGCGTAGCCGACGTGATTCACTACCACGTCAAACAGAATGCGGATACCGCGTTGGTGCGCCTGATCGACCAGCGTGCGCAGGTCTTGCTCGCTGCCCATATTGGCATCGAGTCGGGTCCAGTCCAGCGCGTAATAGCCGTGGTAAGCGTAATGCGGAAAGTCTCCTTTGGTGCCGCCGCCGACCCAACCGTGGATTTGCTCCAGCGGCGAACTGATCCACAGCGCATTGACGCCAAGCTGTTGCAAATAATCCAGTTTGTTCGTCAGGCCAGCCAGATCGCCGCCGTGGAAGGTGCCGATCTCCTGCATGCCGTCGCTGCGGCGTCCGTAGCTGTGGTCGTTGGCCGGGTTGCCGTTCTCAAAGCGATCGGTAAGGGCAAAATACACCGTGGCGTTGTGCCAATTGAAGGGCGCCGGTTTTTCGCTACCGGCAGATTCCAACAACAGCAATCCACCGCTACCGGCGGCGGGTTGCAGGGTGATTTTGCCCTGGCTGACCTTTGCCGTTTGGCCTGAATAGAAATCGCGTACCAATTCGCCTTCGTCAAAGGTTGCCGCGACGTCAAGGGTGACCGGTTTACCGTCCCAGCGTTGGCAGGTGTGCGTGGCGGCGGCAGTGGCGATTTCCGCTGCGGTTTTCAGACTGAGTTGTAACGTCGGCGTGCCGCTGCGCGTGTCGATGCGCACCTGGTATTCCCCGGTGCGGAACAGCCGCCAGTTAACCGGCGGGTTATCGCCGCAGGGTTGCAGTGACAACGTCTGGTTCAGTTTGACCGGCGTAGTTGGCTGCCAGCATTGCTGGTCTTGGTAAATTTTCAGCGGCAGTTCGCCTTTGGGCAGCGTGGCGTGGCTGGTGAACAAGCCGTCGGCGGAGGTACCGTCAAAGGCTGGGAAGCTTTGCAGCGTCCAGCTTGCCATTGCCGCAGGCGACAGCAGCATCAGCAGGGGAAGGGTCAGGCGTTTCATGGCTCTCCTTACGCGTGGCAGGAAGCGTTTTTATCGTAGGGTAACGCCCAGTGTGACGAACGATGAAAAAATAGCCTCATCCCGGCGCGAGATTTTCAGGGAGGAGAAGGCAGGGGGAGGTGAAGGGCAAGAGATAGGGCGGGAAAACTCCCGCCCATGAAAGTTACTTCTTCAGCAGCTGCGGGTTAACGCAGTTTTCTGTGACCTTGCCGGTCAGCGCGGCGATCAGGTTGTCCACGGCGCAGGCGGCCATGCCATAACGGGTCTCATGGGTCGCAGAACCGATATGCGGCAGCGCTACTACGTTCGGCAACGTCAACAGCGGTGAAGATACCGGCAGCGGTTCCTTTTCGAACACGTCCAGCCCGGCGGCATGAATAGTGCCGTTTTTCAGCGCCTCAACCAGTGCCGCTTCATCCACCACCGGACCACGGCCGGCGTTGATCAGAATACCGCTCTTTTTCATCTTCGCCAGTTGGTCACGGCTGATCATATGGAAAGTTTCGTCGGTCAGCGGCAGCGTAATGCAGATGAAATCGGATTCGGCCAACAGGGTATCCAGGTCACAGCGGCGGGCATTAAAACGCTGCTCTGCTTCTTCATGAGTGCGACGGGCGTTATACAGCACCGGCATGCCGAAGCCGAAATGAGCGCGTTGCGCCAGCGCCAGACCAATACGACCCATGCCGAGGATGCCGATAGTTTTGTGGTGCACGTCAACGCCAAACCAGTCTGCCCCGATGCTGCCTTGCCATTCGCCGGCCTTCACTCGATCGGCCACTTCTACCACGCGACGAGCTGTCGCCAAAACCAGGCTCATGATGGTGTCGGCGACGGTTTCAGTCAGCACGGTTGGGGTGTGCATCAGCAGCACGTTATGGGCATTAAGCGCGTCAACGTCGAAATTATCGTAACCGACGGAAATGGTTGAAGCCGCGCGCAGTTTGGGTGCCTGCTGCAAGAAAGCCTCATCAATTTTGCCGCCGGAACCGATGATCCCTTCTGCCTGTTGCAGCGCCTGGCGTAACTCATCGCGGTTTTCCGGGTTTAGCCCGTTGAAGGCATGCACGGTGAAGTGCTGTTCCAGTCGTTCACGCAGATCGGTGGGAATGCTTTTGTATAACACGATAGAAGGCTTCATCACTTACTCCAGCAATACCCTTCGTCTTTCAGACTGCAGCGTTGTTAACTGCTCGAACTTCCCCCAGTGACTTACTTAAGTCATAGCCTGGGGGAAGTTCGTTTGTCGCCTGGCTGCAGCCTGAAATCCATTGGGTATATTCAACAGAAAATAAATTATAACGAGACTAAGCCAGTTGTGGGTGAGCCTCGTTGCGAGCAGGCTTGACGATCAGCGTCACCACCACGGCCACCAGCAGCGCAATGGCCATAAACATATACGAAGCTGCCGGGCTGCCGGTTGCGCCGTTGAGGTAACCGACGAACCAGGAACCGAAGAAGGAACCCAGCGCGCCCATGCTGTTGATCAATGCCATGGCACCGCCGGCGACGTTTTTCGGCAGCATCTCGGGAATGATGGCGAAGAACGGCCCGTAAGGGGCGTACATTGCCGCACCGGCAATCACCAGCAGGGCATAAGAGATCCAGAAATGGTTGGCGCCTACGGCATAAGAACCAAAGAACGCCAGCGCGCCAATCAGCAGCAGTGGCCAGACGAACAGCTTACGGTTTTGCATTTTGTCCGAAGCCCAGGACACCAGGATCATGGCGATGGTCGCTGCCAGGTAAGGTACCGCCGACAGCCAGCCAGCCTCCACCATGCCCATTTCCATGCCGCTGCGCAGGATAGAAGGCAACCACAGCACGAAGCCATACACGCCAATGCTCCAGGCGAAGTACTGGACGCAAAGCAGGATCACGTTGCGTGAGCGGAAGGCTTCGCTGTAGTTACGCACCGCTTTGATGCCCTTCTGCTCTTCTTCCAACTGCTGCTGCAGGGCTAGCTTTTCTTCATCGCTCAACCATTTGGCCTGCGCCGGTTTGTCTTTGACCAGCACCCACCAACAGAAGGCCCAGATCACCGCCGGAATGCCTTCAAAGATGAACATTTCACGCCAGCCGTAGGCATGGATCAGGTAGCCGGAAACCACCGACATCCACAGCACGGTGACGGGGTTACCGAGGATCAGGAAGGTATTGGCACGCGAACGTTCGGACTTGGTGAACCAGTTGCTGATGTAAATCAGCATTGCCGGCATCACCGCGGCTTCCACCACGCCGAGGATAAAACGGATGGCCGCCAGCATCGGGATATTGCTGACCATGCCGGTCAGCGAGGCGCAGGCGCCCCACAGGATCAGGCACCAGAAAATCAGTTTTTTAACGCTGCGGCGTTCGGCATAGATCGCCCCCGGGATTTGGAAAAAGAAATAGCCGAGGAAAAACAGCGCGCCCAGCAGCGATGACATGCCTTTGGTGATGCCCAGATCGTCATTGATGCCAGCCGCCGAGGCAAAGCTGAAGTTGGCTCGGTCGAGATAGGCCAGGCTGTAGGTGATAAACACGATGGGCATGATGTACCACCAGCGTTTAGCCGCGATAGTCGCTTTGGTCATGTTCAGATTCCTTCAGTGGTGTCGTGGTGCTCTCCCGGCGGATCTGGTTGTAGGGCCAGAGACATCAGCCGTTCGGAGAAGGCTATTAACTGATATTGTTTTGTTATATTTATTCAGCCAGTGCCGCGCGGGTCGGCAACCCTTCGCTGTCACCGATGGCCTGAATGGCCAGCGAGCCGATTTTATTGCCGCGTTGCACCGCCTGTTTCAGCGTTTTGCCTTCCAGCAGGGCGCTGATGGTCCCGACGGCAAAGCCGTCTCCTGCACCTACGGTATCCACCACATTGCTGACTTTGATTGCGGCTACCGCCGCCTGATCGCCCGCTGCGGTTTTAAACCAGGCGCCGTCCGGGCCGGTTTTAATGATCACCGCCTGTACGCCGCGCTCCAGATAAAAATCGGCAATCCCTTCCGGTGTCGACTGGCCGGTAAGAATTTGCCCTTCTTTCAGCCCCGGCAGCACCCAGTCGGCGGCAAACGCCAGCTTGTTCAGCTGCTCGATCATCACCTGCTGGCTGGACCACAACACCGGGCGCAGATTGGGGTCAAATGAAATGGTTTTGCCCATCGCCCGCATCTCGCGTGCCGCGTGGTTGCACAGCGCCAGCGATTGACCGGACAGCGCTGCCGCCACGCCGCTCAGGTGCAGGTGGCGTGCGGAACCAAAGTAATCGCGGTTGAAGTCGTCGACCGACAGGTGGCTGGCCGCCGAGCCTTTGCGGAAATACTCCACACTGGGATCGGTACCATCGGAGGTTTTAGATTTGATCTGAAAACCGGTCGGATAATTAGCATCCACCGTCACTTGCTGGGCGTTGATGCCTTCTTTTTTCAACTGCTGCAGGGTGAAGCGGCCGAAAGTGTCGTTGCCGACGCGGCTGACCCAGCCGACGTTCAGCCCCAGACGAGCCAGGCCGATTGCGACGTTCAGCTCGGCGCCGGCAATGCGTTTGGTGAAGTTGTCCACTTCCGCCAGATCGCCGGTTTGGGTTGCCACGAACATCGCCATGGCTTCACCCAGAGTGACGACGTCCAGTTGCGCGCGATGCGCGGTAGTCAGCGTTGTCATGATGTTTACTCCGCACGCAAAAGGTTAACGTAGTAGCGGGTCACGTCTTCCAGACTGTCACCTTGCAGTGGGAATTCAATGCCGCGTGGTGCGTCCAGCGGCAGGCGAGTCAGCAGATCGCGCCATTTGCCATCGCTGTCATCCAGCGCCACGGCACGCCAGCCTTTCAGGCTATGAGTTGCGGCTTTAACGTGAACGTAGCTGACGTGGCGGGCCAGGCGATCGGCGGCGGCGAAGGCGTCTTGCCCCACCCAGTGCCAGTTGGCCATGTCGAACGTCATGCTGACCGGCAGACGGTTATCTTCTGCGGCGTGGAAAAAGGCGTTGAGCAGCGACAAAATCCCGCAGTCAGGCGTTTGATCGTTCTCGACCACCAGGCTGACCGGATGTTGCTCCAGTGCCACTTTCAGTTCGGTAAAGTCGAAGCCCGGCTGGTAATGTCCAAGCGAGAGTTTCAACTGACGCGCGTTCAGCGTTTGGGCTTCCGCCAGCAGTGCCGGCAGGTTCGGGTTGAGCGTATGTTGTGGAGTGAACAGAGCCTCAGGCGCAGAGTAAACGGCAAACAGCTGCTGTTGTTCGATGGCCTGAGCCAGTGCCGGCAGGTTTTCCAGCTCCTGGGCAGAAAACAGTTCGCGGCGGATCTCTACACCGTCGGCGCCGGCATCGGCAATGATCGGCAATAATGCGGTCTGGCCGCCGAGCTGTTGGACGGTATCGGTGCCGTAGGCACCGGTCACCACGATAATTTCTCTTGTCATTTTTTGCTCCTGAGGTGGCGTTATCCCACCGCTGCTGTTAACCACACGTTAAATGGTACCGGTTCCAGGCGAAAGCGACAGAGTGTAAAAATATGATCGCAATCACGAACATGAGCAAAAAATAGTCTGAGGAGGATGTGGCTGGGGCGCCGTATGTCGCGCCCTGAGCAGGAAAGAAGGGGATTATCGGGTGGTGGAGCCGCGCACGATCAGTTCACCAGGGAACATCTGCTCGCTGATGGGGGTATCCAGACCCTGAATGCGTTGCACCAGTTGTTCTAGCGCGGCGTGGCCCATCTGATAGGTCGGCTGTTTCAGCGTGGTGATGCCCACGCCGGCCAGTTCGGCCCATTCCAGTTCGTCAAAGCCCAGCAGGCCGATATCGCTGCCCCATTGGATACCCAGTCGACGCATGGCGCGCGCTACCTGCAGGGTCAGGGCACCGTTGGCGGAAATCACCGCTTTGCGCATGCCGCGATGGCGAGTATTGAAGTCGCCGAGCACCCCTTCCAGCAGCTTGACGTCGTTCAGCGGAACTTCGGCCTGTTCGGCCAACAGACCGGCATGTTGCGCCATGGTTTGGTTAAACGCGTGCAGCCGCTCCAGGCGGGTATTGACCGTGCCAATGGGCTCGCTGAGAAACAAAATGGCTTCGAAACCCTGTTGCAGCAGGTGTTCCGTGGCGGTCGTCGCGGCCTCGTGGTTGTTGAGGCCCACCACATCGCAGGCGAAATCATGAATTTTTCGGTCGATCAGTACCATCGGCAGCATGGATTGTTGCAGCGTCGATAACGCCTCTTCGCGCATACCGACGGCGTTGACCACAATGCCCTCTACCCGGTAGCTGCTGAGCAGTTGCAGGTAGTGCTGTTCCTGATTGACTTCGTTGTTGGTGTTACACACCAGCAGGGTAAAGCCGTGCTGACGGCAGGCGGCTTCGATGCCGCGCATCACGTCCACCGAATAGGGGTTGGTTATATCGGCGATGATCAGGCCAATCAGCCGCGTCTGTCCCCCTTTCAGGCTCCGCGCCATCTGGCTTGGACGGTAGTCGAGCTGGAGGATAGCCTGCTCGATGCGCTGTTTGAGATCGTCAGAAAGCAGGTGCTGCTCACCATTCAAGTAGCGCGATACGCTGGTTTTACCGGTCTTGGCGGTTTTCGCCACATCGCTGATGGTGGCCCGCCCCGAGGCGCGTATTGCCTTAACACTGCTCACAACCGATCTCCCCTGAGGTTAATTGCCAAGGAGACTATCACACAGAATGTATAGCCGGGAATGTTGAATGGGATAAGGGAAGAGGATCGACAGGATAAAAATGGCGGGGCATTGTGCCCCGCTCGGGATTATTGCAGCGGGCTGAGGGTGATCTCGACGCGACGGTTTTGCGCCTTGCCTTCTGCCGTGCTGTTGGAGGCGATCGGATTATCCGGACCTGCCCCGGTGGTGCGAATGCGGTTAGCCGCCACGCCCTGGGTGATTAACGCGCTGCCAACGCCGTCGGCACGCTGCTGCGACAGGGTCATGTTCAGTGAACGGGAGCCGGTGCTGTCGGTGTAGCCGACCACGTTAACCGCCGTTTTCGGGTATTCCTTCAGTACCATGGCAACGCCGGTCAGGGTGTTGGCACCCGCCGGTTTCAGGGTGGCGCTGCTGCTGTCAAAGGTGACATTGTTCGGCATGTTCAGCACGATATTGTCGCCCTGACGGGTAACGCTGACGCCGGTGCCTTTCATTTTGTCGCGCAGCTTGGCTTCCTGCACGTCCATGTAATAGCCGGCGCCACCGCCCAATGCTGCACCTGCCGCTGCGCCGATCAGTGCGCCTTTGCCGCGGTCTTTTTTCGACGAGGACAGCACGCCAACGCCGGCACCCAGCGCGGCGCCCAGGCCTGCGCCAATACCGGATTTACCGGCTTCGGATTCCCCGGTGTACGGGTTGGTGGTACAGGCTGACAGCGTGAGCGCCACGCTCACCGCGCCGGCAATAATCGCAATGCGTTTTTTCATCTTTTTTCCTTTGTGGCATCAGAATCTGGGTGCGCCAATCCAATTTGGGGGCGCTAAAAAACCGTTGTCGGCATGCCAAGACGTGCCGAGGCGCTACTATGACGCGGATACTTTCCGGCAGTTCCGGAAAAAAACGTGACAAAATATAAGCGGATAACGGGCTTGAGCCTGTTATCCGGCAAAAAGCGAGGGAATACCATGCAGCGGATTCTGAATTGAACGCATCCCGGTGCGGGATGCGCCTTTTTTAGCCGGAAGTGACAAGATTTAAACTGCGGACGGCCAGTTCATGATTAAGGTATAGGCCTGCGTTTCTTCGTTAAACAGACGCTGCGTCACCTGAAACCCCAGCTTGTGGTAGAACGCGCAGGCGCGCAGGTTTTGCTCATACACCTCCAGGCTTAGCTGGGGATAGCGCTGTTGTACGTGCGCCATCAGCGCCTGTCCTACGCCATGGCCGTGAAAGGCCTGTTCAACGAACAGTGCGCCAATAAAGCGTTGATCCAACACGCTGATAAACCCGACGATTTCCCCTTGATGCCAATAGGCCCAGCTTTGCGCTCGCGGCAGATAGTTTTCCCGCACCAGCGTCGCGCTTTCTTGCCAGTAGCTTTCCTTGACGAACGGGTGCGCAGCAATGGTGCTGGGCAACCACAAGGCCATTAACCGCTCCATATCTGCCGGGTGGCAGGGGCGGATCACTGCGGCTTTGGGTAGCAGAGGCATCCTGTGAGATGATCGTTCACCAGCCCGCTGGCCTGCATAAAGGCGTAGCAGGTGGTGGATCCGATAAATTTGAAGCCGCGTTTTTTCAGTGCCTTGGACATCGCGTCCGAGCGTTCGGTTTTCGCCGGCACCTGGTTCAGTTGCTGCCAACTGTTGAGCTGCGGTTCGCCGTCGACAAATGACCAGATAAAAGTGACAAAATCTTCCCCGGCCGCTTCCATGGCCAGATAGGCTTTGGCATTGGCGATGATGGCTTCAATTTTGCCCCGGTGGCGGATAATGCCGCTGTCTTGCAACAGCGCGGCTATCTCTTGTTCATCGATAGCGGCCACGCGCAGCGGATCAAAATTGTGGAAGGCGCGCCGGTAATTCTCACGCTTTTTCAGCACGGTGATCCAGGACAGCCCGGCCTGCTGGCCTTCAAGGCATAGCATTTCAAACAGCTCGCGCGCATCGGTGGTTGGTGCGCCCCATTCCTTGTCGTGATACTCGAGATATAACGGATCCGCCGTCACCCAACCGCAACGTTCATTGGCCATACTGACTGTCCTTGTGCTGTGTTTATTTACAGTAATCATTACCTGAAGTGGTGAACTTGGCAAGCCCCTGATTGTTTTATCATCAGTCGGCTTGACGTGGGGGAAAAGCCAGCAATATTTACTAGATGGCCGGCAGGTAAAAAGGCCAATGATAAAAACGTATTTTCCTTCATTTGCTGGCTCTCAGGAGTCTATTCATGCCTCTTAAAATAACCTGTCTGCCCCGCCCGGCGGTGCTTGCAGTGGCGATATTATGCAGTATGACGACCCCGGTGCTGGCTTATGACCAACTCTACGTCTTCGGCGACAGTCTGAGCGATACCGGTAACAATGGCCGCTTTACCTATGACAGCAATAAACATCTGTTATACGACGAAGTACTGGCGCAACGCATCGGCGCGGCGTTAGTGGCTTCGGACGATGGCGGCAATAACTACGCCGCCGGCGGGGGCGTGGCGGTGCCGGCGCTCAACCCGGCGGACAATACGCAGGATCAGGTGCAGAGCTACCTCGGTCAGGTCAATGGACGGGCTGACGGCGATGGCCTGTATATACACTGGATTGGCGGCAACGACCTGGCGGCGGCGGCATTAAACCCGACGACCGCGCCGGGCGTAGCCTACAACAGCGCAGCGGCGGCGGCCGCGCAGGTTCATTCATTGCTGAATGCCGGTGCCGGTACGGTGATCGTGCCGACGGTGCCGAATATTGGTTCCACGCCGCAGTTGATGGAGCTGATCATCCAGCAGGCGTTGACGCCGGTGCAAAACGCAGCGGTTCAGGCAGCCTACGCCACCCTGAATTCGCTGACCACGCCGGATAACGCTTCACGTGCCGAGGCTATCCATCAGGCCCTGACGGCGGCAGCGGCGCAGGGCAGCGCGATCCCCCAGGTGCAGCAGGCGATTGCCGCACAGCTGATAGCCGCTTATGACAGCCTTAGCGCGCAGGCGGCACAACTGACCGATTTCTATAACCAAAGCGAAGACCACCTGCTGGCGCAGGGGAGCGGGAACATCGTCCGGGTTGACGTGAACAAACTGTTTGGCGAGGCGATTGCCAACCCGGCGCAGTTTGGCTTCACCAATACCGCAGGCATGGCCTGTCCGCCGGGCGTCTCCTCTGCGGTGTGCCGTTCTACCATGCCGGGTTTTGATAGCAGCCAGGCCTACCTGTTCGCCGACCATTTCCACCCCAGCCCGCAGGCGCATCTGTTGATTGCCGATTACATTCAGGCGGTGCTCGACGGTCCTGCGCAGGTGGTGGCGCTGAATCAGGCGACGGCGGCCATGGCGCGTGACAGCCGTGCTACCCTCGACAGCCGTTTTCAACAGCTGCGCAGTGGCGAAAACCCGCAAGGATCGCTGGGCGTGTTCGGAGGCTATGCCGGGCAGCACTATGACTATTCTTCCAATCTGGCGGCGGGCGACGGCAATGCCACTACTCATAATCTGACGGTAGGGGTGGATTACCAGTTGACCGACGGCTGGCTGATCGGCGCGCTGATTTCCGGCTCCAATGACGATCAGCAGCCCTCCAGCCGCTACGACTACAAAGCGCGTGGCCTGCTATTTTCCGCTTTTACTGCCCTTGACCTGTTTGAAAACGGTTGGGTGAATGCCGATCTGCACTATGCGACGATGAATTACGATGATATTCGCCGCAGCATGCAGCTTGGGGCGTTAACCCGTACCGAAACCGGCAGCACCGACGGCAAGCAGTGGGGGGCGCGGATCACCGCCGGTTACGATTTCCCCGTCACCTCTTACCTGACCACCGGACCGATGGCACAGTTTGCCTGGGATTACAGCAACGTCTCCGGTTACAGCGAAGACGGCAATGACAGCACCGCCATGCGCTTTAACGATCAAACCTACCATTCGCAGATCGGTGCGTTAGGTTGGCGGTTGGACAGCAAGTTCGGCCTGTTTAATCCCTATGCCGAGGTGAGCTATCAGCATCAGTTTGGTGATGACGTTTACCGTGCCGGCGGTGGCCTGAAGTCCACGCAGACTTCGTTCACTCGCGACAGCGCCAGCCAGGATAAAAACTGGGTGGATGTGACGCTGGGGGCGAATATGCCGTTGACCGATCAGGTGGCGGCTTTCGCCACCGTTTCTCAGACCGGCGGCCTGAGCAGTGGCGAACAGTTTATGTATAACGTCGGGGTCAGCGCCCGTTTTTGAGTGCCGATGCCCGATCGCTTAGGGGGCCGTTTGCTGCATACCTGGGCGGTTGGGCAGCGTGATATCTGCCATAATCTTTTTTTCCGGCTGTAGCAGCGTCATGCACAGCATGCTGCAGAAAGACACCACGGCGGTGGCGAAGAACATGGCGCCATAGCCGTGATGCTGTGCCAGCCAACCACTCAGCATCGGCGCGGTGATCGAGGCAATATTGGCGATCGCCAGCGTCATGCCGCTGTAAGCCCCCACCGAAGCTTTCGGCGTGACGTCTATCACCACCGACCAATACACGTTATTGACCAGCGCATTCAGCGCATTGCCCAGCGTCATCAACAAAATGATTTCGGTCGGCGTGCTCATAAAGGGGATCAAGACGAAGCAGGTGGCGGTCAGCAACAAGGTGACTGCCGCAAACAGGTTGCGTGCCAGCCGCAGGTTGCCAAAGCGTTTCAACAGCGCATCGGCGATGCGGCCGCCGAGCAGCACGGTGAAGCAGGCACCGCTCCACGGGATCATCGCCACGTACCACAGCGAATGCAGATCGTAGTTAAAAGTATCCTGCAGGTATTTTGGGCCCCAGGTCACCAGTACAAAGGTGACGTAAAGGAATGAGAAGTAACCCAGCGCGTTAAATACCAGCGTGCGGTTGGTGAAAAACGCCCACCATGGCAGAGGTGCTTGTGCGTTATCGGCTTCCTGATCGGCGCTGATGATGGCCAATTCGGCGGCGTTGACTTCAGGATGCTCCTGCGGCGTGTCGGTGAAGAAACGGGCAAACAGCAAAATGGCGATCAGCGAAAACAGGCCCAGCAGCATGAACATGCTGCGCCAGTCATCGGTCAATAGCAGTAACCCCACGGCCAGCGGCGCGGTCAGCAGCGAACCCACCTGGGTGCTCAGTAACCCGATACCCAGCGAAAAGCCACGTTCTTTGCGCGGCGCCCAGTTGGCGATGGTTTTATTCATCAGCGCGTAGGCCGGACCTTCGGCAAAGCCGAACATGATCCGCAGTGCGGCAAACCCCATAATGGCGGAACCGCCGAACAGCGCCACGCCCAGTTCGCCGGCCCAGGCGGTCGCAATCTCCAGCAGCGACCACAGCGCCCCGGCGATCAGCCAGACTTTTTTGGTGCCGATACGGTCGGCCAGAAAACCGCCGCACAGCGAACCGAACAAATAGCCAAAGCCAAAATAGCCCAGCACGGCGCCCAGCTGCGCCTTGTTGAAGTTGAATTCATGGGAGATATCGTTGGCGGCGAAGGACAGTGCGCCGCGATCGACGTAGTTGATCAGTGCAATGAAGAACACCATGGCGAAAATGCGGTAACGATAGCGGCTGTCGGTTAAGGCGGTTGTCATCAGCGAATCTCCTGAAAGGGGGATATCAGGACGCTAGCAAGGTTGGTGCCAGCCTGAGTGACGCCTTCTGGCCGGGGAATTGGGGAGATTATGACGCTGAAACGGCGCTACAGAGGGGCATTTGCCCCGTTTTAGTGCGCGAAAAGACCGCGCTTCTTTGATGATTCACACTTGTTGCGGGATTCTGGCTGTATATCTTACGGTCAACGGGTATACTGGCCCATCCCATTTAAATCCACTTGTATCGCGTGCGAATTCAACATGCAAAAGTTTGATACCAAGACCTTTCAGGGCCTGATCCTGACACTGCAGGACTATTGGGCGCGCCAAGGCTGCACCATCGTTCAACCACTGGACATGGAAGTCGGCGCGGGAACCTCTCACCCGATGACGTGCCTGCGCGCGCTGGGGCCGGAGCCAATGGCTACCGCCTACGTGCAGCCGTCCCGCCGTCCGACTGACGGCCGCTACGGTGAAAACCCGAACCGTTTGCAACACTACTATCAGTTCCAGGTGGTGATTAAGCCATCGCCGGACAACATTCAGGAACTGTACCTGGGCTCGCTGAAAGAGCTGGGTCTGGATCCGACCATTCACGACATCCGCTTCGTGGAAGATAACTGGGAAAACCCGACGCTCGGCGCCTGGGGCCTGGGCTGGGAAGTTTGGCTCAACGGCATGGAAGTGACGCAGTTCACTTACTTCCAGCAGGTTGGCGGCCTGGAGTGCAAACCGGTCACCGGCGAGATCACCTACGGTCTGGAACGTCTGGCGATGTATATCCAGGGCGTGGACAGCGTATACGATCTGGTGTGGAGCAACGGCCCGCTGGGTGTGACCACCTATGGCGACGTGTTCCACCAGAACGAAGTGGAGCAGTCCACTTATAACTTCGAATACGCCGACGTGGACTTCCTGTTCTCCTGCTTTGAGCAGTACGAGAAAGAAGCCCAATCGCTGCTGGCGCTGGAGAAACCGCTGCCGCTGCCGGCTTACGAACGTATTCTGAAGGCCGGCCACACCTTCAACCTGCTGGATGCGCGCAAGGCGATCTCGGTGACCGAGCGTCAGCGTTATATTCTGCGTATCCGCACGCTGACCAAAGCCGTTGCCGAGGCCTACTATGCTTCCCGCGAAGCGCTGGGCTTCCCAATGTGCAAAAAGAACGAGAACTAAGAGGCAGCCATGACTCAACAGACTTTCCTGGTGGAAATCGGCACGGAAGAGCTGCCGCCGAAGGCTCTTCGTTCACTGGCAGAATCCTTTGCCGCGAATTTTACCGCCGAGCTCGACAGTGCCAATCTCGAACATGGCGAAGTGAGCTGGTTTGCCGCACCGCGCCGTCTGGCGCTGAAAGTGGCCGACTTGCGCGCTGCGCAGGCCGATCGCGAAGTCGAAAAGCGCGGCCCGGCCATTGCCCAGGCGTTTGACGCCGAAGGCAAGCCAAGCAAAGCGGCCGAAGGTTGGGCACGCGGTTGTGGCATCACCGTCGATCAGGCTGAACGCCTGGTGACCGATAAAGGTGAATGGCTGCTGTATCGCGCCCATGTTAAAGGCCAGCCTGCGCAAGCGCTGCTGGCGGGCATGGTCAGCAATTCGTTGGCCAAGCTGCCGATCCCGAAACTGATGCGTTGGGGTAATTCTGACGTGCAGTTCGTGCGTCCGGTACACACCGTGACCCTGTTGCTGGGTGAAGAACTGATCCCGGGCACCGTGTTGGGCATCGATTCTGGCCGCACTATTCGCGGTCACCGCTTTATGGGTGAAGCCGAACTCACCCTCGACAACGCTGACCAATATCCGCAGATCCTGCTGGAACGCGGTAAAGTGGTGGCCGATTATGAAACCCGCAAGGCGCTGATCAAGCGCGATGCGGAGCTGGCAGCGCAGCAGCTTGGCGGCAAGGCCGATCTGAGCGAAAGCCTGTTGGAAGAAGTGGCCTCGCTGGTGGAATGGCCGGTGGTACTGACGGCCAAATTCGAAGAGAAATTCCTGGCGGTGCCGGCGGAAGCGCTGGTCTACACCATGAAGGGCGATCAGAAGTATTTCCCGGTGTATGACGCCGCGGGCAACCTGATGCCGAATTTTATCTTCGTAGCCAATATCGAATCCAAAGATCCGCAGCAAATCATCTCCGGTAACGAGAAGGTGGTGCGCCCGCGTCTGGCCGATGCCGAGTTCTTCTTCAATACCGACCGTAAAAAACGCCTGGAAGACAATCTGCCGCGTCTGGAAACCGTGCTGTTCCAACAGCAATTGGGAACCTTGCGCGACAAGACCGATCGCATCCAGGCGCTGGCGGGCTGGGTTGCCGGCCAAATTGGTGCCGACGTTAACCACGCCACCCGCGCGGGCCTGCTGTCGAAGTGCGATCTGATGACCAATATGGTCTTCGAATTCACCGACACTCAGGGCGTGATGGGCATGCACTATGCGCGTCATGACGGCGAAGCGGAAGACGTTGCCGTTGCGCTGAACGAGCAGTATCAGCCGCGTTTTGCCGGCGATGCGCTGCCGGAATCGCTGGTGGCCTGTTCGCTGGCGATCGCCGACAAGATGGACACCCTGGCCGGTATCTTCGGCATTGGGCAACATCCGAAAGGTGATAAAGACCCGTTCGCACTGCGCCGTGCCGCGCTGGGCGTGCTGCGCATCATCGTTGAGAAAAACCTGCCGCTGGATCTGCAGACCCTGACCGAAGAGGCCGTGCGCCTGTACGGCAGCAAGCTGACCAACGCCAAGGTCGTCGACGAAGTTGTCGAATTCATGCTGGGCCGTTTCCGCGCCTGGTATCAGGAAGAAGGTCACGCCGTCGACACCATTCAAGCGGTGCTGGCACGTCGTCCGACCAAGCCTGCGGACTTCGACGCACGCGTTAAGGCGGTCACTCACTTCCGTACGCTGGAAGCGGCTACGACGCTGGCGGCGGCCAACAAGCGCGTCTCCAACATCCTGGCCAAATCTACCGATACGCTGAACGATCGCGTTCACGCTTCGGTGTTGAAAGAGGCGGCTGAGATCCAACTGGCGACCCACCTGGTGGTGCTGCGCGATAAGCTGGAGCCTTTCTTTGCTGAAGGCCGCTACCAGGATGCGCTGGTGGAATTGGCGGAGCTGCGTGAGCCGGTCGATGCGTTCTTCGACAACGTGATGGTGATGGCCGATGACGAAGCGGTGCGTGTAAACCGTCTGACGTTGCTGAGCAAGCTGCGTGAGCTGTTCCTGCAGGTCGCGGATATCTCCGTACTGCAATAAGCGGTTCTGTCGTGAAAAGGCGCCTTAGGGCGCCTTTTTTATTGCCGTCGGTGCAGCGAAACACCTTGAGCGGTTAGTCGGTATTTTTGCAGGCGACTGTTGGGTTTTTCGGGCAGGGTCATTTCAATTAGCCGCGCGTTTAGCGCAGGACGTAAATAACGCTCACTGAAAGATTTTCGATCCTGCAGTTGCAGCGCATGCTGAATTTCCTCGCGTGACATCTCGCCTTTAAGTATCGCCAATAGTTCGGCGACTTGGGGGGTGACTTGGGGGGTGACTTGGGGGGTAAGGCTATGTTCTAGCGCTCGCAAGATCATGCCCAGCATAAATTCGACAAAGGGAGCGCAGTCACTCTGTTGGTTACTGGTGTTCAGCGCCTGGTAATAACCGGACTGATTGTCATGTACCAGGCTTTCAACCGGCACGTTGGCAAACAAGGGCTCCCAACGTGACAGGATCAGCGTTTGCCACAGTCTGCCCATTCGTCCGTTACCATCGGCGAAAGGGTGGATAAACTCAAATTCGTAATGAAATACACAGCTTGCGATCAGCGGCGGTAGGTCGGTCTCTTTTAACCAGAGCAGCAGTTGCCGAATTAACTGGCAAACCCTTTCCGCAGGTGGCGCCATATGAATGACGGTTTTACCGTTCATCACCCCGACACCGCCATGGCGGTAATGTCCGGCATCTGGCAATAGGCCAGCCATTAGCAGCCGGTGTGCAGCGAGTAAATCCTCCTCCTGCATGGGACGCCAGTTGTTCAAATTTCCATAGCAACGAATAGCATTAAGCGCCTCCTGAATATCGCGAGGTGGCGCAATGATACGTTTACCTTCGATGATGGCGGTGATCTGCTCTTCACTTAAAGTATTGCCTTCGATAGCCAAAGAGCCCTGAATGGTACGGATGCGGTTGATGCGGCGTAGCCGTAAGGCATGTTCTTGCTCAGCCTGCATTTTTAAACGCGCAAGCCGATCGCCAACATCGGTTACCAGATGCAGCATGCGTGAGCTGATGGTCAACGGTGGCTGATAGGATGACATGCGCAGCTTGGCCCGGTGATAAATGATACAAAAGTGTATCATGCCCCTGAGTCGGTACAGTAGCCCCTTGCCAGCGCGTATAGCACCTTGCATGTTGGCCTTTCGCCCAAGAATAACCACCAAAAGGTGAATCGCGTATCGGATCGCATTCAGTTGATCTATTCTTATAGGCGCAAGGAGTGCAGCAAAAGGGACGGAGTCCGATGAAAAAGCAGGTTTATAACAGGAGTTATGTCACATGGCGGTAGGGATCAAGAGCAGAGTTTTCGCGCGTTGGTTGGCCCCGGTATTGGCATTGTTGGTGGTCATGCAATTGACTGCCTGCGGCGATAAAGAGCCGGAACAACGCAAGGCGTTTATTGATTACATCCAGAATACGGTGATGCGCAGCGGCGCGAAAATCCCGACGCTGAGCGAAGATCAGAAACAGAAGTTCGGCAACTATGCCGGTGATTACGCCATCCTGGTCGGTTTTTCTCAGCAACTGTCCAAATCACTGGATGCCAGCCTGACGCCGGCGTTGGATCAGATTAACCAGATCCGCACCGCACAGGACTACATGAGCAAGCGCGATACGCTGCAACAGTCCGTTGGGGCGCTGAACCTGCTGGGGCAGCAAATCCAGTCAGCCAAGTCGCAGGCGGATACTGCCCGGACAGCGCTGAAGCAACCTGACGATCTGAAAGCCGTATATAACCAGGCGTACGACAAGATTGTTACCGGGCCGGCCAATGCGCTGATGCCGGTGATTCCGACCACGGCCAGCTTCGTTCAGGATCTGGTTCAGGTGGGGGATTTTCTGCGTGCCCAGGGCAATCAGGTGGCCTTTAATAATAACGGCGTGCAGTTCCGTACTTCCCAGCAGGCAACGCAGTACAACACCATGATGTCGAATCTGGTAGCCAAGCAGCAGGATTTACTTAACGCACAGAAAATCGTCTCCAGCGTTACTCAGTAATCTCCAAACGCAGAAGCCGGCAGTCCGGCTTCTGCCATTCCCTTCTGACTTTCCAACGGCTTGCTCACTTCTTGCACCACGCATCTGTACTACACTTCAATTAATCATCTATTTCCGACATGTAGTTTTCTTTCATTCATCGCACCGCTATTTCCCGACGGGATGAATGCTCACAGGGAAGACCTTCTTCAAGCCAGGATTCGGTAGCCACTGAAAATAGATTGTGATCACCATCACAATTTAAAAACAAACGCGCATCAATTAAATGTGACCAGAATCACATTTAATTGGGTTTTAGGCGAATTTTGTTCTCGTTGTGGCTTTTTTACACTGAGTAACTGTGATCAATATCACTATAAGTGCCCCGATAATGGGGGTGTTGGTGTGATGCTTGTCACAAAAATTCCGTGAAGTTCGCACGGTAAAAACTGCGTGATAGAGTCCATTTCGCATACAGCAACAACACGGCTGGATCGTAACAACAATAATCACGCGCTCTTATTGTCAGCGCGTAACAATAGGGGTGTGTTTTATGTTTTCACCAGACATCAAAGTCAAAGTTCAAAACTTTGGCCGCTTCTTAAGCAACATGGTGATGCCTAACATTGGCGCCTTTATCGCCTGGGGTATCATCACCGCGTTATTCATTCCTACCGGTTGGCTGCCGAACGAAACCTTAGCCAAACTGGTTGGCCCAATGATCACTTACCTGCTGCCGCTGCTGATCGGTTTTACCGGTGGCCGTCTGGTGGGAGGCGATCGCGGTGGGGTGGTGGGCGCTATCACCACCATGGGCGTGATTGTCGGGGCAGATATGCCGATGTTCCTCGGCGCCATGATTGCCGGTCCGCTGGGCGGCTGGGCGATCAAGCATTTTGACCGCTGGGTAGACGGCAAAATCAAAAGCGGTTTTGAGATGTTGGTGAACAACTTCTCCGCCGGCATTATCGGTATGCTGCTGGCTATTCTGGCATTTTTGGCCATTGGCCCGCTGGTTGAAGGGTTGTCACATATCCTGGCGACCGGCGTGAACATCATGGTGACCAATAACCTGCTGCCGCTGGCGTCAATCTTCGTGGAGCCGGCGAAAATCCTGTTCCTGAACAACGCCATCAACCACGGTATCTTCTCGCCGTTGGGCATTCAGCAGGCGACCGAAACCGGTAAATCCATCTTCTTCCTGATTGAAGCCAACCCAGGCCCGGGTATGGGCGTACTGATGGCCTACATGTTCTTTGGCCGCGGCAGTGCCAAGCAGTCTGCCGGCGGTGCCGCGATCATCCACTTCTTCGGTGGTATCCACGAAATTTACTTCCCGTACGTGCTGATGAATCCACGCCTGCTGCTGGCGGTGATCCTGGGCGGTATGACCGGCGTGTTCACACTGACCCTGCTGAACGGCGGTCTGGTGTCTCCGGCATCTCCGGGTTCGATTCTGGCGGTATTGGCGATGACCCCTAAGGGCGCTTACTTCGCCAACCTGGCGGCGATCGCCGCAGCGTTCGTGGTGTCCTTTGTGGTTGCCGGGTTCCTGCTGAAAACTTCGAAAGCCAAAGAAGAGGATGACCTGGAAGAGGCCACTCGCCGCGTACAGGCGATGAAATCCCAGTCTAAAGGCGGTGCTGCGGCTCATGCAGCGGTGGATGGTGACCTGACCACGGTGCGTAAAATCATCGTTGCCTGCGATGCGGGCATGGGTTCCAGCGCCATGGGGGCCGGGGTACTGCGCAAAAAAGTGGCGGACGCCGGGCTGAAAAATATCTCCGTGACCAACAGTGCCATCAACAACCTGCCGGATGATGTGGATCTGGTGATCACTCACCGTGACCTGACTGAGCGCGCGATGCGTCATGCGCCGCAGGCACAGCACATCTCGCTGACCAATTTCCTCGACAGCAAGCTGTACAACGATCTGACCGAGCGCCTGGTGGCGGCCAATAAAACCACCGATAACCAGCAGAAAGTCATCAGCACGCTGGACGACAGCTTTGAGGCCACCGAGCAAAACCTGTTCAAACTGAGCGAAAGCAACGTGTTCCTTAATCTGCAGGCCAGCGACAAGGAGCAGGCGATCCGCTTCGCCGGCGAGCAGTTGGTCAAAGGCGGTTACGTTGAGCCGGAATACGTCGCGGCGATGCTGGAGCGTGAAAAACTCACCTCAACCTACCTGGGCGAGTCAATCGCCGTGCCGCACGGCACCATCGAAGCCAAAGACCGGGTGTTGCGCACCGGCGTGGTGTTCTGCCAGTACCCGCAAGGCGTGCGCTTTGGCGATGAAGAGGACGAGGTGGCACGACTGGTTATCGGTATCGCCGCACGCAACAACGAACATATCCAGGTGATCACCAGCCTGACCAATGCTCTGGACGACGACGGCGTCATCGAGCGGCTGGCGAATACCACCAGCGTACAGGAAGTGCTGGACCTGCTTAGCGGCAAGAAAGCCGGATAACAGAATCATTTTAAGGGGTGCAGCTTGCTGCACCCTTCGACATTAGAAAGGTAGGAATATGAAAGCATTACATTTCGGTGCGGGAAATATTGGGCGTGGTTTTATCGGCAAGCTGCTGGCGGACGCGCAGGCCGAACTGACTTTTGCCGATGTTAACCAAACGGTGTTGGATCTGTTGAACAGCCGTAAAAGCTACCAGGTTCACGTGGTCGGCGAACAGGAGCGGGTCGAGCCGGTCAACAACGTCAGTGCAGTGAACAGCGGCAGTGAAGAGGCGGTAGCGCTGATCGCCGAAGCGGATATCGTGACGACCGCCGTGGGCCCGCAGATCCTGGGTAAAATTGCCGGTACTATTGCCAAAGGGCTGATCAAGCGTCATCAAGAGGGCAACAACCAACCGCTGAACATCATTGCCTGCGAAAACATGGTGCGCGGCACCAGCCAGTTAAAACAACATGTGTTCGATGCGTTGCCGCAGGACGAGCAGGCGTGGGTCGAGCAGCATGTCGGCTTTGTTGACTCGGCGGTTGACCGCATTGTGCCGCCGGCGGAAGCGGGCAGCAGCGATCCGCTGGAAGTGACGGTGGAAACCTTCAGCGAGTGGATTGTCGACCAGACCCAGTTCAAGGGCCAGCCACCGGCGATCGCTGGCATGGAGCTGACCGATAACCTGATGGCGTTTGTCGAACGCAAACTGTTCACGCTCAATACCGGTCATGCCATCACCGCTTATCTTGGCCAGCAGGCCGGTCTGCAGACCATTCGCGATGCCATTCTGGACCCGGCGATCCGCCGCGTGGTGAAAGGGGCGATGGAAGAAAGCGGAGCGGTGTTGATCAAACGTTATGGCTTTGACGCCGCCAAGCATGCCGCTTATATCGACAAAATCCTCAGTCGCTTTGAGAACCCGTATCTGCACGACGACGTTGAGCGTGTGGGGCGCCAACCGCTGCGCAAGCTGAGCGCGGGCGATCGTCTGATCAAACCCCTGTTGGGCACTTTGGAATACGGCCTGCCGCACGCGAACCTGATTCAGGGCATCGCCGCCGCCATGAGCTACCGCAGCGAGCAGGATCCGCAGGCTAAAGAGCTGGTGGAACTGCTGGCTGAACTGGGGCCAAAAGCGGCGCTGGCGCAAATTTCCGGCCTGCCGGCGGAAAGCGAGGTTGTAGAACAGGCCATTGCTGTGTATAACGCCATGCAGCGCCAATAGGCTATTTTACTTGCCATTTTACGGTTGGGCAGTGCTCGAATTCCTCACGTACTACGTGTACGCTCCGGATTCTGCGCGCTGTCCGCCCGCAAACTGGCTGCGACAATAACGCCTATGGTATTAAATTAGTGGCCGATACAGCATACCCCTCCCACGCCATTCGAAAAGCGACGATGGAAGAAGCACAGGCATTTGAAAATAAGGTTCTGGAAAGGCTGAACGCAGGCAAGACGGTGCGCAGTTTCCTGATAGCGGCGGTAGAGCTGCTGGCGGAAGCGCTCAACGTACTGGTGGTGCAGGTGTTTCGCAAGGACGATTATGCGGTGAAGTATGCCGTCGAACCGCTATTGTCCGGTGCCGGTCCGCTGGGGGAGTTGTCGGTGCGCCTGAAGCTGATGTACGGGCTGGGAGTGATCTCCCGCCACGAATACGAAGATGCCGAGTTGCTGATGGCGATGCGCGAAGAGTTGAATCACGACGGGACAGAATACCGCTTTGTCGATGATGAAATCCTCGGGCCGTTCGGCGAGTTGCACTGCGTGACCGCGTTGCCGCCGGTGCCGACTTTCCTGCAGCCCGGCGAAGCGGAAGAGTCGCTGATCGCCATGCAGCGCCAGCGCTATCAACAGGTGTTGCGTTCCACTATGGTGCTTTCCGTCACCGATCTGATAGCCGGTATCGGCGCCAAACAACCGTCCCGGCTCTCTCCTCTCGGCCGCAGTTAGGCAAAGGCCGCGCGCCACTCGTCGAACAGCAGCCACAGTGCCGTGGCTGCCATCAATCCCGCCATCACGCCGTTAAACAACCGCAGTTTCCAGGTCACTCGCAGCGCATCACGCAGGCGATCGCCCAATATCGCCCAGACCAAGACGCAGGGAATGTTCAGCGCGGTAAAGGCAGCGATAATCATCAACGTATGACTGAGGCTGGCGCCTTCCCGCGGGGTGAACAGAATGGCGACGTTAATGGCCATCAGCCAGGCTTTGGGATTGACCGCCTGGAACAACGCCCCGTTGATTAAGCGCATTGGCTGCGCCTGCTGTTTGCCGTCCGGCGATGCCGCTTTGAACAGCTTCCAGGATAGCCACAGCAGATAGGTACAACCGATCACCGCCAGCGGAAAACGGATCATACCGGCCCAGCTCAAAATCAACGCCAGCAGGGTGGTGGTCAGGGCCAGCTGCACGGCGCAGCCGACGCTGATGCCAAAAACCATCGGCAGAGTGCGGCGCAGGCCAAAATTGACGCCGGATGACGCCAGCAGCAGGTTGTTGGGGCCTGGGGTGATCGACATGACGGTGACATAACTGATAAAAGCGGAGTCCAGCATAATGGGTTCCTCACAGGGCTGGGGGAGCAAGGGAACCAGCATAAAACCTGCCGATGGATGGTGACAGAACCAAAAACCAGTTATTGTTATGGATACAGTTATACCAATATTAAACTGTACCCATTGCCTGGAGACAAACTGTGACCCTGCTCGATGAAATGCCGGAAACGCGCTACCAACAGCTGGCGGATACGCTGGCGGAAGCCATTCGCCGCGGTACGCTGCTGCCCGGCAGCCGTTTACCCTCGGTGCGTCGCTGCGCGCAAACCCACAGCGTCAGCATCAATACCGTGGTCGCGGCTTACCGCACGCTGGAAGATCGCGGATTGATAGAGGCGCGGCCACAGTCGGGGTTTTATGTGTGCAACACTCTGCCGGCGTTGAAAGCCGCTTTGCCGACCAGCAGCCGAATAGAGCCACCGGCGGACGATGTGCTGGCCTTGATCGACACCGTGTTTGCCGCCCAGCAGAACCCGGCATTCACCAACCTTTCGCTGGCCTGCCCACAGACCTCGGATTTTTACCCCGGTGGGAAATTGGGGCGGATGCTTTCATCGCAGCTGCGTCGCCAGCCGAACCTGATCGGTCAGTACGCGCTGCCGCCCGGTAGCCTGCGGCTGCGTCAGCAGATCACGCGTCGTTCGATGACGCTGGGTATGCTGCTGGAACCGGGCGATATCACGCTGACGCACGGCTGCATGGAAGCATTGCAACTGGCGCTGCGGGTAACCACCAAACCGGGCGACTGTATCGGGCTGGAGTCGCCGACCTATTTTTACCTGCTGCCGCTGCTGGCCAGTCTGGGGCTGAAAGCGCTGGAAATCCCCACCGATCCGCAACACGGGCTGTCATTGGACGCGCTGGAACTGTTGCTGAACGAGAAACGACTGAACGCGGTGATCGCCATGCCGACGGTGCAAAATCCGTTGGGTTGCACCATGCCGCTGGCGGCGAAAAAACGCCTGGCGCGGCTGATGAACGATCATCAGGTGCCGCTAATTGAGGACGGGTTGTACGCGGAGATCCAGTTCGGTGGCGCACTCTCCCCGGCGGTGAAATCATTCGACCGCGACGGTTGGGTGCTGTTTTGTTCCAGCTTTACCAAGACGTTGGCGCCGGATTTTCGCATCGGTTGGATCAGCGGCGGACGTTTCAACGATGCGTTGCGCAAGCTGAAGGCGGTGTCGTCAATGTCCGAGTCACAGTTGCTGTCGGAAACTCTGGCGATGTTCCTGGAAACCGGTGGCTACGATCACCATCTGCGTAACCTGCGCAAGCGCTATGCCGCCCAGGTGGATGAGGCGCGAGGGTTGATTGCACGTCACTTTCCACGCGGCACGCGAGCCACGCAACCGGCGGGGGGATTTGTGTTCTGGGTGGAGTTTCCGGACGGGGTCGACAGCGTAGCGCTGTTCCACCAGCTGTTGGAGGAGCAGATCTGCCTGACGCCTGGCACGCTGTATTCTCCCAGCGGCCGCTATCGTAATGCGTTGCGGCTCTCCTGTTGTTATCCGTTTAATGCGCGCTACAGCCAGGCGCTGGCACGCGTGGGGGCTAAAGCCTGCGAGATGAGTGGCTTGCCGCCGGGCATTGCGCAAGACGGGTAACGACGCGCGCATTTTGCTACAATGTGGGCATCATTGATTAGCGTGCCGACAGGCACAACAGGCCAGAAACCATGAAAGAGATAGAAAAGGCAGAGATTAAGCGCCTTAGCGACCTGCTGGACGCACTGAACCACAAAGACACCCTGGTGATCCAACAGGGCAATCCCGATCTGATTGCCCAGCACACCAAAGAAAAAGAGAAGCTGGCGGCAGAAATCGAGCGCCTGAAAGGCGTACGTGTTGAAAAGCTGAGCGCAGAAGCGCAAAAGCTGAGCCAACTGCCGTTCAGCCGTGAAATCACCAAGAAAGAACAGGCGGATATGGGCTCGTTGAAGAAAAACGTGCGCGGCCTGATCGTGGTGCACCCAATGACCGCTCTGGGCCGTGAAATGGGCCTGAAAGTGGTCACCGGCTACGCCAGAAAAGCTTTCTGATCGCCAGGGGCGCCGTTGATGGCGCCCCGTTTTCATAGCTTGGTGGTGAAATACGCCTTGGTCTGATAGGGCACGGTCAGGTTTTCTTTGCCCTGCAATTCCTCTTCTTCTGCCACCAGTTGGCGGATCTCATCGATCACTTCTTCCTGCTGCTGGGGCGGCAAGGCAGCGATAAAGCTGGTGGAACGCACCCGGTTATAAATCACATCTTCTGCCGCACCCTGGTGGGCGAGCATAAATACCTGCTCCTGCAGCGCATCCAGCCCTTTGAACGGGAAAAGTTTACGCCATTCTCCGGTGTAAAAACGCGGGGCGTCGCCTTCGTGACGGTCGACAATCTGGTTCAGCTTACGCACCCAACTTACGCGCGCATCGCGCATGTTCCACACCAGGCCAAGCTTGCCGCCGGGTTTGAGAATACGCTTTATCTCGGCCAACGCCTGCGGCGTGGCGAACCAGTGGAAGGACTGTGCGCAGACCACGGCGTCCACTGATTCATCCGGCAGCGGGATCGACTCCGCGGTGCCCGCCAATGTTTTCACCTGCGGCAGCGCAATCGACAGCTTTTCCAACATCTGCGCCACCGGTTCAACGGCGATCACCTGAGCGCCGGTTTCCAGCAGGCGGGGCGTGAATTTGCCGGTGCCGGCCCCGAGATCGATCACCGTCATACCGGCATGCAGGCCGAGGGTGTCGCGCAGCCAAGCGGCAACTTCCGGTGGGTAATCCGGTCGCCCTTTAACGTAGCGATCGGAATTGGCCTGATAGCCAGCGGCTGCGGCATGGTGGATCGAATGAGATGGGGAGGTCATAACTTTGCTCCTGCCTGAAAGAGGTTGCCGGTTGGGTTGCATCACAGTATAGGTCGGTAAAAAGGCTTAACGCAGTATTCTGCGCCACGTTTTACCTTCGCGGCCGCTGTTTCTCAGCGGCCCAGCAAGCGGCGATTAAAGTCTTCAATACGGTGTTCACTGATACGCGTCAGCATGGTTTTACTCCAGCTGGCGGACAGCCCGGCCACCGCCAGCAGGCGGCGATATTGCTCTTCATCAAACGGCATATGCCAGGCGATGCCAATCGCCTCGGCGACCGAGATATCGCTGCTGCGTGTTACCAGTTCCAACGGGCGCTCGCCGCTGACTTTACCGGCGGAGATCACGCGGTACAGCCAGCCGCAGCGGCCGCTTTGTTGCATCAGCACCGAGATGTCGTCGATATCAAAATGGTAGTTGAGCTTGAAGCAGGGAGAGCGCGGTTGGGTGACCTGGATCAGCGCGTCGCCCCAACGGAAGATGTCGCCCATAAACACGTTGTGTTCGGTCAGCCCCAGGGTGGAAATATTTTCGCCAAAGGCCGGCGCGCTGAACTGTTCCGCCTGCGTCGGGAACTGTTCGCGCCAGTGTTGGTAATGTTCTCGGGGATAGTGACACAGCGCGCGGTCCGGCCCGCCGTGATAGCTTTTCTCCGCCTGCTCATCGCCTTCCAGGCCGAGGGGCGTCAGCTTGATGATTCCGTCCACCAGGCGCTTGGCGATGCCGCTTGGCCGCCCGCCCTCGTAGGGTTGAACGGTACCGATATAGACCTCAGGGTGATGCATATGCGCCTCCATGTCTCGCTTCGAAGGTTCAGCATAGCCTGAGTTAGCCGGGGGGAACAATAACCGCCCGAAAGGTTCGGGCGGGTAAACGTTAAAAGGTGGTCCAGTTATCTTCCGCTTCGGCGCTGGCTGCGGGCTTTTTCATCGCTGGTGCCTTGACCACCGTCCCTTTCACGGCGGCCGGTGCAGAAAGTTCCGCCAAACGGAATACCGAGACGCTTTGCAGTAGCATTTCCGCCTGTTCTTCCAGCGAGTCGGCTGCTGCGGCAGACTCCTCCACCAACGCGGCGTTCTGCTGAGTGGTGTGATCCATTTCCACAATCGCCTGGCCAATTTGGGCAATACCGCGGGTCTGCTCGTCGGAGGCGGCGGCGATCTCCGCCATGATGTCGCGCACATGGGTGACCGACAGGACGATCTGCTCCATGGTGTTGCCGGTGTTTTCCACCAAAGTGGTGCCGGTCTGTACCCGGCTGACCGACTCGGTAATCAACCCTTCGATCTCCTTTGCCGCCTGGGCGCTGCGCTGCGCCAGGTTGCGTACTTCGCTGGCCACCACCGAGAAGCCTCGGCCCTGTTCACCGGCACGCGCTGCTTCCACTGCCGCGTTGAGCGCCAAGATATTAGTCTGGAAGGCAATACCGTTGATCAGGGTGGTAATTTCGGCGATTCGCTGCGAACTGCTGGAAATGTCGCGCATGGTGCTGACGACGCTTTCCACCAGTTTGCCCCCTTGCTGGGCGGTTTGTGAGGCGTCCGTGGCCAGCTGATTGGCGTGATGGGCGTTTTCGGCGTTCTGTTTCACCGTGGCGGTGAGCTGTTCCATGCTGGCGGCGGTTTCTTCCACCGCGGCGGCCTGTTGCTCGGTACGGGAGGACAAATCGGTATTGCCTGCGGCAATCTCCGCAGCGGCGGTGGACACCTGGCTGACGCCCATCTGGATTTTCTCAATCATGTCGCGCAGGTTCTGGCTCATCGCCGCCACGGCATTCAGCAATTGCCCCAGTTCATCGCGACGGGTGCTGGTCTGCGCCTGCCGCAGATCGCCACTGGCAATGCGTTCCGCCAGCGCCAGCGTACTTTGCAGCGGTCGGGTGATTTGCAGCGTGATGCGCCAGGCGATCAGCAGCCCGGCAATGATGGCAACCAGCGTGGTGATGCCCATTTGCAGCTGCGCGGCGTTGATATCGTTATGGGTTTGCGTCAGTTCATCCTGCATAAAGGCGTTGACCAGCGTACCGACTTCCTGCGCGCTGTTGCCCAACTGCTGGCTGATGTTTTGCTCCTGCTGATAAGCCGGCAGGTAGGCCTGGATACGGTTCTTGTAATCATCAAGCGCGGTCAGCAGCGGTTGGAGCAGAGGACGCTGAGCGTCGTTGAGCCGCCGGCTGAGCGCGTTGGCCGCGCTACGGGCATCATCTATCGCCGCGACCAGCGGGGCTTCGGACTCGCTGCTCAGGCTCAACAGCAGGCCGCGCGCGCCGTAGCGCACCAGGGTCAGTTTTTGGTTCAACTGAATGAAGGCCAGCTGCAGGTCGCCATTGGTAAGCTGACGCTCTACCTGATTCAGGCTGTCTTGCACTTCCGACATGTTCCAGCTTTGGCGCACGGCATCCTTTGCCGCTACCGCCTTCTCGAAAGCGTTTTGCTGCTGCTGGTAGTGACCGATCAGCTCCATCAAACGCTGCAGGTCTTTGCGGCTTTGGGGATCCCAGTCCAGGTCCTGACCCTGGTTAATCATCTTCACCGCGTTCTCGATGCTGGTGCGGTTATTTTTCAGGTATTCAGGCTTATAGGTTTGGCCGAACAGCGCGCGGTTGTATTTGGCTTGATTGATCTCGTCATTCAGCTTGTTACTGAAGTCGATGCGATCGGCGCGGGACTCGATGGTATGCAGATACTGTGCGCCGGTTCCGGCGATAATGGCCGTCAGTAACAGCATCAGGCCAAAACCGAGACCGAGCTTTTTACCCACGGTGAGATGAACGAACTTTCCTGCCAGTGTTTGCAATGCCGCCATAATGATTTTCCTTTCCGGGCGAACGTCAATTGAACAAATCATCGGCAAAGGGCGGTTAAACTTTAGCGGATTTTAGGCAAAAAAATGCCCGCATTACGCGGGCATCTTCAGTACCGGGAGCGAATTACTTCTTCGCAGCGAAGCGTGCTGCCGCTTCATCCCAGTTAACCACGTTCCAGAATGCCTTGATGTAATCTGGACGTTTGTTTTGATATTTCAGGTAGTAAGCGTGTTCCCACACGTCCAGGCCCACGATTGGGAAACCTGAAGCGCCGGCAACGGCTTCGCCCATCAGTGGGCTGTCTTGGTTAGCGGTAGATACCACGGCCAGTTTGTCGCCTTTCAGCACCAGCCAGGCCCAACCAGAACCGAAGCGGGTCGCTGCGGCTTTCTCGAACTCTTCCTGGAATTTCTCTACGCTGCCGAAATCACGCTCGATAGCGGCTTTCAGATCCCCACCCAGCGTGGTGCCGGTTTTCAGGCCTTTCCAGAACAGGCTGTGGTTAGCGTGACCGCCGGCGTTGTTACGCATGAAGGTGCGCTTGTCAGCAGGCATTTTATCCAGATCCTGGATCAGTTCTTCAACGCTGTATTGCGCCAGCTCTGGGTAGGCTTCCAGTACGGTGTTGGCGTTGTTAACGTAGGTCTGGTGATGTTTGGTGTGATGGATTTCCATCGTCTGCTTGTCGAAATGCGGTTCCAGTGCGTCGTAGGCGTACGGCAGGGATGGCAGTGAATAACTCATAATCATCATCTCCAGTGGTGTATGGGCGGCGCAATGTTGTGAGCACCGCGTAAGCAGTCGGATCATTATAGTTATTTAAATGATATTGAAAATGATTATCAATGCCCTACTTACAGTGTGGGTTTAATCTGTTCAACCAGGCGCTGCGGGTGGGTAAACACCGTGGCGCGGCCGGGTTTGCTGAAGCCGACCAGCGTCAGATTACTGCGCTCGGCGATTTCAACGGCCAGCGAGGTTGCCGCAGACACCACGAACAAAATCTCCACGCCACACATCGCGGCCTTCTGCACCATTTCATAACTGGCACGGCTGGAAGTTAATACTGCTCCCTGAGACCAGCCCTGTTTGGCGCGTACGCCAAGCAGCTTGTCCAGGGCGACATGACGGCCCACGTCTTCGCATCCGCCAAGTACTTCACCCTGTGGAGATAACCAGGCGGCGGCATGGGTACAACCGGTCAGTTGCCCAACTTCCTGTACTTCTCGCAGCTGTTTCAATGCGGAGTCGAGATTATCCAGGGAAAAAGTCTGGGTGAACGGCAGTGCAGGCAGCGGACGGAAAATGTCTGCCAGCTGTTCAATACCGCATACGCCGCAGCCGGTGCGGCCTGCCATGGCGCGACGGCGCTCCTTCAAACCGGCAAACCGACGGCTGGAGAGCTCTATTTGCACCTCCAGTCCGTTACAGGTTTGGTTAATCTCTATACTGTAGATATCGCGTGGCGATTCGATGATGCCTTCCGACAGGGAAAAGCCCAGGGCGAACGCCTCAAGATCTTTGGGCGTGCACATCATCACCACGTGAGAGATGCCGTTATAGACCAGCGCGACCGGAACCTCTTCCGCCAGCCAATCCGGCTGTGCGGTGGCGAGTTGCCCGCGTTGATAAACCTGAGCCTGGGTCACCCCTGTGAGCGAGGTCTCATTTATGTGTTGGTCTGAGTTTATATTGTTCACTTAACTGGCACCTGTTTGTAACAACCACATACACGCTGTGGTAATATTGCCACCGCAAAAACAACAGTAATTTTAGCGCTTCCCGCTTCGAGGGGGAAAGCGCCATTTGAAACAATGTGACAATCGAGAGTGAAAGGAGACCCCCATGCAGGTCAGCAGAAGGCAGTTCTTTAAGATCTGCGCTGGCGGTATGGCAGGAACGACGGTAGCTGCGCTGGGCTTTGCCCCGGAAGTGGCGTTGGCGGAAACCCGGCAGTACAAACTGCTGCGCGCGCGCGAAACCCGTAATACCTGTACGTATTGTTCCGTCGGCTGTGGGCTGTTGATGTACAGCCTTGGTGATGGCGCCAAAAACGCCAAAGAAAGCATTTTCCACATTGAAGGGGATCCGGATCACCCGGTCAACCGCGGTGCGCTTTGCCCGAAAGGCGCCGGCCTGGTCGACTTCATCCACAGCGAAAGCCGCCTCAAGTTCCCGGAATACCGGGCGCCAGGTTCGGACAAATGGCAACGCATCAGCTGGGACGACGCCTTCACCCGCATCGCCAAGCTGATGAAAGAAGATCGTGACGCCAATTTCATTAAAACCAACGAACAGGGCGTTACCGTCAACCGTTGGCTGAGCACCGGCATGCTGTGCGCCTCTGCCGCCAGCAACGAAACCGGTTATTTGTCGCAAAAATTTAGTCGCGCTCTCGGCATGCTTGCCGTAGACAACCAGGCGCGTGTCTGACACGGACCAACGGTAGCAAGTCTTGCTCCAACATTTGGTCGCGGTGCGATGACCAACCACTGGGTTGATATCAAGAACGCGAATCTGATTATCGTCATGGGCGGTAATGCGGCGGAAGCGCATCCGGTGGGGTTCCGCTGGGCGATGGAAGCCAAAATTCACAATAAAGCCAAGCTGATCGTTATCGATCCGCGCTTTACCCGTACTGCATCGGTAGCGGATTTCTATACGCCAATCCGTTCCGGGACCGACATTGCTTTCCTGTCGGGCGTGTTGCTGTACCTGATGACCAACAACAAAATTAACCGCGAATACGTTGAGGCCTACACCAACGCCAGCCTGCTGGTGCGGGAAGACTTTGCCTTCGACGACGGCCTGTTCAGCGGCTATGACGCGGAAAACCGCAAATACGACAAAACCACCTGGAACTACCAGTTCGACGAGAACGGCTTCGCCAAGCGCGACGTCACGCTGCAAGATCCACGCTGCGTATGGAACCTGCTCAAGGAACACGTCAGCCGTTATACGCCAGAGGTGGTGACCAACATCTGCGGCACGCCGAAGGAAGACTTCCTCCAGGTGTGTGAATACATCGCCGAAACCTGCGTGGCGGATAAAACCGCATCGTTCCTGTACGCCCTGGGCTGGACTCAGCACTCGGTTGGCGCACAGAACATTCGTACCATGGCGATGATCCAGCTGCTGCTCGGCAACATGGGCATGGCGGGCGGCGGCGTTAACGCGCTGCGCGGCCACTCCAATATTCAGGGCCTGACCGATCTGGGTCTGCTGTCGCAGAGCCTGCCGGGCTACATGACGTTGCCGTCGGATAAGCAACCGGATCTCGAGACTTACCTGAAAGCCAACACGCCGAAGGCGCTGCTGCCGGGCCAGGTGAACTACTGGGGCAACTACCCGAAATTCTTCGTCAGCCTGATGAAGAGCTTCTACGGTGACAAGGCGCAGAAGGACAACAGCTGGGGCTTTGACTGGTTGCCGAAGTGGGACAAAGGCTACGACGTGCTGCAGTACTTCGAAATGATGTCGCAAGGCAAGGTCAACGGCTACTTCTGCCAGGGCTTCAACCCGGTGGCGTCGTTCCCGAACAAGAACAAGGTCGTGGCTTCCCTGTCCAAACTGAAGTTCCTGGTGACCATAGATCCGCTTAACACCGAGACCTCGAACTTCTGGCAGAATCACGGCGAGTTCAACGACGTCGATTCGTCGAAGATTCAGACCGAAGTGTTCCGCCTGCCGTCCACCTGCTTTGCCGAAGAAAACGGCTCGATCGTCAACTCCGGCCGCTGGCTGCAGTGGCACTGGAAGGGCGCCGATGCCCCTGGCGAAGCGCTGAACGACGGCGAAATCCTGGCGGGCATCTTCACCCGTCTGCGTGAGATGTACGCGCGTGACGGCGGTGCGGTGCCGGAACAGGTGTTGAACATGACCTGGGACTACCTGACGCCGGATAATCCTGCGGCCGAAGAAGTGGCGATGGAGAGCAACGGTAAGGCACTGGCGGACATTCTCGACGCCGACGGCAAAGTGTTGGCGAAAAAGGGTGAGCAGCTCAGCACCTTTGCTCACCTGCGCGACGACGGCACCACCGCCAGCGGTTGCTGGATCTTCGCCGGTAGCTGGACGCCGGCCGGCAACCAGATGGCGCGGCGGGATAACGCCGATCCGTCCGGCCTTGGCAATACGTTGGGTTGGGCCTGGGCATGGCCGCTTAACCGCCGCATCCTGTACAACCGTGCTTCGGCGGATCCGCAGGGCAAGCCTTGGGATCCAAAACGTCAGTTGCTGGAGTGGGACGGTGCCAAGTGGGGCGGGGTGGATATCCCGGACTACAGCGCCGCCGCACCTGGCAGTGACGTCGGGCCGTTCATCATGCAGCCGGAAGGCATGGGGCGCCTGTTCGCCACCGATAAAATGGCCGAAGGGCCGTTCCCGGAACACTACGAGCCGTTCGAAACGCCGCTCGGCACCAACCCGTTGCACCCGAACGTGGTGTCCAACCCGGCGGCGCGCGTGTTCAAGGACGACCTGGCAGCGATGGGCAAATCCGACAAGTTCCCTTACGTCGGCACCACCTATCGTTTGACCGAGCACTTCCACTACTGGACCAAGCACGCGTTGCTCAATGCGATCGCGCAGCCGGAGCAGTTCGTGGAAATCGGCGAAAAACTGGCGGAGAAAAAGGGCATCCAGCATGGCGATACCGTCAAGGTCAGCTCCAACCGTGGCTACATCAAGGCCAAGGCGGTGGTGACCAAGCGTATCCGTACCCTGCAGGTGCACGGCCAAGAGGTCGACACTATCGGCATCCCGATCCACTGGGGTTACGAAGGGGTGGCCAAGAAAGGCTTTATCGCCAACACGCTGACGCCGTTTGTCGGCGACGCCAACACGCAAACGCCAGAGTTCAAGGCGTTCCTGGTTAACGTGGAAAAGGTGTAACGGAGACGAATTATGGCAATGCAATCTCAGGACATCATTCGTAAATCCGCCACCAATGGTTTCACGCCGGCGCCGCGCGCCCGTGACCACCAGGAAGAAGTGGCCAAGCTGATCGATGTCACCACCTGTATCGGCTGCAAAGCCTGTCAGGTGGCCTGTTCCGAATGGAACGACATTCGCGACGAAGTCGGGCACAACGTCGGGGTGTACGATAACCCCGCCGATCTGACCGCCAAGTCGTGGACGGTGATGCGCTTCTCCGAAGTGGAGGAAAACGGCAAGCTGGAGTGGCTGATCCGCAAGGACGGCTGCATGCACTGCGCCGACCCGGGCTGCCTGAAGGCCTGCCCATCGGAAGGTGCGATCATCCAGTACGCCAACGGTATCGTCGACTTCCAGTCTGAGCACTGTATCGGCTGCGGTTACTGCATCGCCGGGTGCCCGTTCGACGTGCCGCGCATGAACAAGGACGACAACCGGGTGTACAAATGTACCCTGTGCGTCGACCGCGTTGATGTTGGCCAGGAACCGGCCTGCGTGAAAACCTGCCCGACCGGCGCCATTCACTTCGGTACCAAGGAAGCGATGAAGCAGGTCGCCGCCGATCGCGTCAGCGAGCTGAACACCCGTGGCTATCAGAACGCCGGTTTGTACGATCCGGCGGGCGTGGGCGGCACGCACGTTATGTACGTGTTGCACCATGCGGACAAACCGCAGCTGTATCACGGTCTGCCGGATAACCCGAGCATCAGCCCGGCGGTCACGTTCTGGAAAGGCGTGTGGAAACCCCTGGCGGCCATCGGCTTTGCCGCCACCTTTGCAGCGAGCGTGTTCCACTACGTCGGCGTCGGACCAAACCGCGTCGAAGAGGAAGATAACGACGAGCTGCATGATGAGGAGACGCGCAAATGAAAAAGGAAAAGCGTATTCAGCGCTACAGCGCGCCGGAGCGGATTAACCACTGGATTGTGGCGTTCTGCTTTGTGTTCGCCGCCATCAGCGGGCTGGGGTTCTTTTTCCCCTCCTTCAACTGGTTGATGAACATTTTCGGTACGCCGCAACTGGCGCGCATTCTGCACCCCTTTGTCGGCGTGATTATGTTTGCGGCTTTCTTGCTGATGTTCCTGCGTTATTGGAAGCATAATCTGATCAATCGCGAGGACATCGTCTGGGCCAAAAACATCCATAAAATCGCCATGAACGAGGAAGTGGGTGACACCGGGCGTTATAATTTCGGTCAGAAGTGCGTATTCTGGGCGGCAATCATTAGCCTGGTGTTGCTGTTGGCCAGCGGTGTGGTGATCTGGCGGCCTTACTTTGCGCCGTCGTTCCCGATACCGCTGATCCGCATTGCGCTGCTGGTGCATTCGCTGGCTGCGGTCGGTCTGATTATCGTGATTATGGTGCACATTTACGCCGCGCTGTGGGTAAAAGGTACCATTACCGCGATGGTGGAAGGCTGGGTGCCGGCGGCCTGGGCTAAAAAACATCACCCGCGCTGGTACCGAGAGGTCCGCGAGAAACAACAGGAAGACAAACCCTGATGAGCATCCGCATCGTTCCTAAAGAGCAGTTAGGGGCACAGCGCGAGAAGTCCACAACGGCGGAGACCATCCCGCCGTTACTTTTCGCTAATCTGAAAAGCCTGTACAGCCGCCGCGCTGAACGCCTGCGTAAGCTGGCGACCGACAACCCGCTGGGCGACTACCTGAATTTTGCTGCCCAACTGGCCGAAGCGCAGCACCATGCGTTGCACGACAACCCGCTGACGCTTGATCTTACCGAAGTCCTGCAACAGGGTGCCGACAGTGGCAAGCCGCCGCTGGATCTGAGCGTTTTCCCGCGTAGCCAACACTGGCACCGGTTGCTGACATCGCTGATTGCCGAGCTACGCCCGCAGGCGCCGGAGCACATTCTGGCGGTGCTGGATAACCTGGAAAAAGCCTCGGCGCACGAGCTGGAATTGTTGGCTGATGCGTTGCTTAACCAGGATTTCGCCAAGATCGGCAGCGAAAAAGCGCCGTTCATCTGGGCCGCGCTGTCGCTCTATTGGGCGCAGATGGCCAGCCTTATCCCCGGCAAGGCGCGCGCCGAATATGGCGAACACCGTCAATTCTGCCCGGTGTGCGGCAGCATCCCGGTTTCCAGCGTGGTGCATATCGGCACCGTCAGCGGCCTGCGCTATTTGCACTGCAACCTGTGCGAAAGCGAGTGGCACGTGGTGCGGATCAAATGCAGCAACTGTGAGCAGACCCGCGATCTCAACTATTGGTCGCTGGACACCGAGCTGGCATCGGTTAAAGCGGAGAGCTGCGGTGACTGCGGTACCTACCTGAAGATTTTGTATCAGGAGAAAGACCCGCAGGTCGAGGCCGTCGCTGATGATTTGGCCACGCTGGTGCTCGACGCCAAAATGGAAGACGAAGGCTTTGCCCGCAGCAGCATCAATCCATTCCTGTTCCCGGGGGAATGATGATCGGCTACCGGGCTGCGACATTTTAACCTTGGGCAGTGCTCGGCCTCCTCACGTACTGCGTGTACGCTCCGGGGCCTGCGCGCTGTCCGCACTCAAACTGACCTTGCCCGCTACGCCTTTAAGGCCGTAAATACCATTAATTTCGGACGGGGATTCTGGCATTCGCCCGGGCGAGTTGCTACGTTTACGCAATGACGCGCGAAGCGAAAGGAAAAGGGACAGACGATGTTGAAGACCATTGCGAAATTCACTGCGGTTGCTGTTTTAGCGGCAGGGCTGGCAGCCTGTGACAACAAGGACGATACCAAGCCGGAGATACCGAAGCCGGATCCCAAACCGACCGTCACGCAGCCTGCACCGCCACCGCCGGCGGTCGAAACTCCGCCAGCGACGCCCCCGGGGCTGAAAGTCTCGATGCAAAAGGGCAAGATCACCTTTGAATTGCCGCCGGGCTTTAGCGATCAGACTGAGAACAGCGGCATCGTCAACGACAGCCAGTCCACCATTCAGCGCTTCCTCGACGGGAAATCACGCCAGAGCACCGTCTCTTCCGAAGTGATCCCGCCTGACGGCATGAAGCTCAACGGCAGCGATAAAATGCTCAAGGACCTGACGCAGAGCATGCTCACCGAACTGGCCGATCGCTATCAAAATATTCGGACCACCAAAGAAGAGAATTTCACCGTCGGCAAGCAGAAGTTCCATCGGCTGGATACCGAGCAGAGCGTCAGCGGGCAGAAGGTAGTGTCTACCATCATGTTGACGGTGTTCAACAAGCGGGTGGTGACGTTGCAGATGCTGTCGCCGGCCAAAACGCCGGAAGCGCACCAGGCGCTGGTCCAGAAGATTATCGACACGCTGGCGGTGCAATAACAACGTTGTGGTTTGCAAGCGAGGGGAAGACTGATGAAGCTTATTGGCAGTTACACCAGCCCTTTTGTCCGCAAGATTTCCGTGATGCTGCTGGAAAAGGGGATGGCGTTCGAATTCGTTAACGATCCGCCGTATGAACCGGGCAGCCGGGTGGTTGAGCTGAACCCCTTGGCCAAAGTGCCGGTGCTGGTGGCCGATGATGGCGCCGTATTTTACGACTCGCGGGTGATTGCCGAATACCTCGAAATGTTGTCCGTGGCCCCGGCGTTTTTGCCTGTCGAACGCGCCGCCGCGTTGCGCATATGCCAGGTGGAAGCCTTGGCCGATGGCGTGACGGAAGCTGCCGCCACGCTGTTTCGCGAGAGCAAACGGGCGTCGGAAAAACAGGATGAAAACTGGATCTTGCGCCAGCGAGGCAAGCTGACGCACGGACTGGATGCGCTGGAAAAACTGGCGCAGGAAAAAACGTTGCTCAATGCCGAAGCGCTGACGCTGGCGGATATTGCTACCGGTTGTGCGCTGGGCTACCTGAATTTCCGCCGCATCATGCCCAACTGGTGCGTCGAGCGACCGGCGCTGATCAAGCTGGCCGAGCGGCTGTTTGCCCGTGAAAGCTTTGCCCGCACCTTGCCCCCCTGATTTCCCTCACCCCGCTGCGGCGGGGTTTTACTTGATGCGAGACCTCCACACTGAAACCGAGCGACCATGAGCACTGAATCCCAGCTTCTTTACAGCCAGTTACCCGCCATCGATCGCCTGTTGCGCGATCCCGCTATCGAACCGCTGGTTACGCAGCACGGACAAACGCTGATTGGCGAGTTACTGCGTCAATTGCAACTGCAGGCGCGTGAAACCATTAAACACCACCAAAGGTTACCAGACTGGTGCGGTGACTGGGCACAGGCGCTCAGCGCGGAGCTGGAGCAATGGCAGCGTCCGGCATTGGCTCCGGTATTCAACCTCAGCGGCACCGTGCTGCACACCAACCTTGGCCGGGCCCTGCTGGCGCAGCCGGTGATAGAAGCGGTGACGAGTTCCATGGGCGCGGCGGTAACGCTGGAATACGATCTGGACGGTGCCGGTCGTGGTCACCGCGATCGCGCGGTAGCGGATTTATTATGCCAATTGACCGGCGCGGAAGACGCCTGCATCGTCAACAACAATGCGGCTGCGGTGCTGCTGATGCTGGCGGCGATTGCCCCCGGCAAGCAGGTGGTGGTATCGCGTGGCGAACTGGTGGAAATTGGCGGTGCGTTCCGCATCCCTGACGTGATGCGCCAGGCCGGTTGCCAACTGGTTGAGGTCGGCACGACCAACCGCACCCACCTGAAAGATTACCGCAGCGCGATTAACGAACAGACCGGGCTGCTGATGAAGGTGCATACCAGCAATTACAGCATCCAGGGTTTTACCGCCGCGGTGGAAGAAGCCGAACTGGCGCAGCTCGGCGCAGAGCATGGCCTGCCTACCGCCACCGATCTGGGCAGCGGCTCATTGATTGATATGGCGCAATACGGTCTGCCGGCGGAACCCATGCCGCAGCGGTTGCTCGCCGCCGGAGTAGATTTGGTGACGTTCTCCGGCGACAAGCTGCTCGGCGGCCCGCAGGCCGGCATCATCGTCGGCAAAAAGGCGCTGATCGCCAAGCTGCAGCAACACCCTCTGAAGCGTGCGCTACGCGTTGGCAAACTGACGCTGGCGGCGCTGGAAGCGACTTTACGACTCTATCAACAGCCCGAACTGTTGGCACAACAGCTGCCGACGCTACGGCTATTGACCCGCCCGCAGCAGGCGATGCAGGGTTCTGCCGAACGTCTGTTGCAGGTGCTGGCGCCACAGTTTGCCGGGCATTTCCAACTGCGTGCCGAACCCTGCTGGTCGCAGATTGGCAGCGGTTCGTTGCCGGTCGATCGGCTGCCCAGCTATGCGCTGACCTTTGCGCCGCTCGATGGCCGTGGCGCAACGTTGGAAGCGTTGGCAGAACGCTGGCGTCGGCTGCCGCAGCCGGTGATCGGCCGAATTAACGACGGCAGGCTGTGGCTCGATCTGCGCTGTCTGGAGCAGGAAGACGCGCTGATTGAGGCCCTGAGAGAATGATTATTGCTACCGCCGGCCATGTCGATCATGGCAAAACTACCCTGCTGCAAGCGATCTCCGGGATCAATGCGGATCGCCTGCCGGAAGAAAAACGCCGTGGCATGACCATAGATCTGGGTTATGCCTACTGGCCGCAGCCCGATGGCCGGGTGTTGGGCTTTATCGACGTGCCGGGACACGAGAAATTCCTCGCCAATATGCTGGCGGGCGTTGGTGGCATCGACCATGCCTTGCTGGTGGTGGCCTGCGACGATGGCGTGATGGCGCAAACGCGCGAGCACCTGGCGATACTGCGATTGAGCGGGCGTCCGGCGCTGACGGTGGCCTTGACCAAAGCCGATCGGGTGGATGAAACGCGTGTCGAAGAGGTTCGACAGCAGCTTGACGAGGAGCTGACGCGCCAGGGTTGGCAACAGGCACCGGTGTTTGTCACCGCCGCGCCGCAGTCGCAGGGAATCGACGCACTGCGCGCGCATTTGCTGGCGCTGCGGCCTGACGAACATGCGGTAACGCGCCGCTTCCGCCTGGCGGTGGATCGCGCGTTCAGCGTGAAAGGCGCTGGTTTGGTAGTGACCGGTACCGCACTGGGTGGCCAGGTGGCGGTAGGCGACACGCTGTGGCTGACCGGCGCCGACGCGCCGGTGCGGGTTCGCGGTTTGCACGCGCAAAACCAACCGGTTGAGCAAGCGCAGGCTGGACAGCGTATTGCGTTGAATATTAGCGGTGACGTCAGCAAAGATCAGGTCGCACGCGGCGATTGGTTGCTGGCGCAAAAGCCCCCGATCGCCGCCGAGCGAATTCTGGTGGCGTTGGATAAGGATTTGCCGATAAAGCACTGGCAGCCGCTGCATTTACATCATGCCGCCAGCCATATTACCGGGCGAGTTTCGTTGCTCAGTGATGGGCTGGCGGAACTGATCCTTGACCGTCCGCTATGGCTGGCCGAAAACGATCGGCTGGTGCTGCGCGATATTGGCGCACGCCAAACCCTGGGCGGCGCAAGGGTGCTGAGCTTGACGACGCCCAAACGGGGTAAGCGCCAACCCGAGTATTTGGCCTGGCTGGCGGCGCTGGCACAGGCCGACGATGACTGTCAGGTGCTGGCGCTGCATTTGCCCAAGGGCGCGCTGGATCTGGCGGCCTTTGCCTGGGCACGACAACTGACCGAGAAACCGTTGGCGAAGTTGTTGGCGAGTCATGAATTGCTGATTGCCGGTGATAGGGCGTTGGCGCAGGAGAATGCACAGCTGGATCAACAGCGTCTGCTACAGGTGTTGGCCGAGTATCATCAGCAGCATGCCGATCAGCTCGGCCTGGGGCGTGCGCGCCTGCGGCGCATGGCTGTGCCGCAACTGTCTGAGGCGCTGGCATTTATGATGATCGATCGGCTGCTGGCTGCCGGTTTGCTTAGCAATACGCGCGGGTGGCTGCACCTGCCGGAGCACGGTTTGGCGTTCAGCGCTGAAGAGCAAATCCTGTGGGCCCGTATTGAACCGCTGTTCGGCGACGAAGCCTGGTGGGTGCGCGATCTGGCTGCCGAATTGGGCGAGGACGAGGCATGGGTGCGGACCACGCTGCGTAAAGCCGCTCAGTTGGGCCATGTCACGGCAGTGGTGGTGGATCGTTACTATCTAAGCCAACGGATAGAACAATTCGCCGCGTTGATCCGTGAACTGGATGAAACGCAGGGCAGCGCCAACGCCGCCGATTTTCGTGACCGGCTCGGCGTGGGGCGTAAACTGGCCATTCAGGTGCTGGAGTTTTTCGACCGCAGCGGATTTACCCGCCGCAAGGGCAACCAACACCTGTTGCGCGACAGCGGACTCTATACCCGTCATACCTGAAGCTGCCTCTGCGTTGGCTGCCAGCACTCACCCCAGTCACTTACTTGAGTAAGCTCCTGGGGACTCATGCTCTTGCCGCGTTACTCGGCAAAGCCTCGCCCCGTTGGGGCCAGCGCAAGCGCTGTTCAACAAAGCCGTGGCTTTGTTGTGATGCAACTCCAATTATTTTGGGTATAGCCGTGTATTTTGATTAAGTCGCGAGGTCATCAGGATGAATACTGAAGGTTTATCACCACTGCCCATAAGAAAAGATGATGAAAAGTATGCCGGGTTTGTGCGAGAGAAAGAACAGAGGTGCTTGACGCTAGAGGCACTTAGTGACGTTGAACAGATGAATTTTATCAGCCATGAGGCGGTACTGGCATGGGCTATAAGTTTGAGAACTGATTCATCTGACTGATAGGGTTAAATCCAGTGTAAATCTTGAAACACGGAAAGAGATATCGTCTCTTCCCGTGTCGTTAGCTCGGCGCTTGTTATAACGCAGCGTTAGGCGTCGGCGTTGCATCGCCGCTGCGGCGTTTGCTGAGGAACAGCGCCACCAGTGTCAGCCAGCACAGGCCACTGAGCAGGTTGAACAGATTGAACAGCCCGCTGCCGCCCCACACGTAAGCCACTTTAGCCAGCTCGATACCGACGGTGAACACCATCATGCTCAACATGCCCATGGTGGCGGAGACCGTGCCTTTGCTGACGTTGCTTGAGAACAGCGTCAAACGATACAGCCCGGCGTTGGCCAGCCCGATGCCGAAAGCGTACAGGCTGAGACCCGCTGTCATCCACAGATAGGCATGGCTGGAGAATATCGTCGCCAGCGCCGCGATCAGCAAACCCACCATCATCGGCCCGGCACCCAATTTGATCAGGCGCGGGACGCTGTTCTTGCCGGTGAGACGTGCCAGCGTCAGGTTGCCGAGGATCAGCGCACCGAACACCGGAATTTGCAGCAGACCGTAATCCAGCGTCGACAGCGACTCGCCGCTGATCAGGATCACCGGCGATTGGGCAATCCAGGCCAGCAGCGGCAGGCTGGCGAAACCGATGGCCAGCGCGCCGCAAATAAAGCGGCGGTTGGACAATACCTGACGATAGTCGCGCCACAGGTTGGCGGCCGAGAATTTCTCACCCTGCAGCGAAGCCGTCTCCGGCATGGCTTTCCACAGGCCGTAAAAGGCAAACGCAGCCAGTGCGGCGAACAGTACGAACATGCTCTGCCACGGCGCGACGTGGATCAGCGCGGCACCGGCCAACGGCCCCAGCAGCGGGGCAATCAGCGCCACGTTGGCCATCAGAGCGGTGATTTTGATGCACACCGACTCTTCAAACGACTCCTGGATGGTGGCGTAACCCACTGCGCCGATAAAGCACAGGCCAATCCCCTGCAGGAAACGCATAAAGATAAACTGTTCAATGCTGGTCACCAGCAAAATAGCCAGACAGGCGACGATAAAAAACGCCACGCCGGCCAGCATGACCGGGCGACGCCCGCGCCGATCCGACAACGGCCCCAGCAGCCATTGCAGGAAAATACCGCCGGCCAGATAGGCGGTCATTGAGGTTGGCACCCACTCTTCACCGGCGTTGAAATCGGCCACTACCGCCAACATGCCAGGTTGGATCATATCGTTGCCGATATAGGTGGCAAATTCGAACAGCACCAGACAAAGCGGGAATAAAAGCGCCTGTCGACCCAAGCGAGCCGCAGGTGGTAAAGTAGTTTTCATATTTATCGTACTGAAAGTAAAGAAGAAATAAGGAACTGCCAGGGCGGGAAGCGCAATCTGAGCGAGTTGTGGCGGCTATTTTGCCGCCAATTGTTCACCTTAGCAACGATAAGGTGTTGTTTCAGCACATTCTGATATTCGCCGTCAGGGTTGCCACCCACACTTTCGCTCTATAACCTTATTTTAACAAATCAAGATGACAATATTGCGGGCGATCTTTTGAGCAATAAAATTGGCTGGATAGATAACTTGCGCGCAGTGGCGTGCATGATGGTGGTGATGATCCACGCCACCACCTATTACGTCACCAGCGGGGTGGCGGTGGGCGAACATAACTGGGACATCGCTAACGTACTGAACTCACTGTCGCGCGTTTCGGTACCCCTGTTTTTCATGATTTCCGGCTACCTGTTTTTCGGCGAGAAAAGCGCCGGCAAAAAGCATTTCATCCGCATTGGCTGCTGTATTGCGTTTTACAGCGCGGTCGCGCTGATTTATATCGCGGCGTTTACCAAAATCGGTTTCTGGCCGTCGCTGCGTGGCATATTGTTAAAGCCGGTGTTCTACCATCTGTGGTTCTTCTATGCGATCGCGGTGATTTATCTGCTGTCGCCGCTGATCAACGTCAAGCCGGTATCACGCCGCTACCTGGCCGGCGTGCTGGTGATCCTGGCGGTGGTCGCCAATCCCAATACCAGCTCGCTGACCCTGGGTAACGCTCACCTGCTGCCGGTCAATCTGTATATCTATGGGGACACCTTTTACTACCTGCTGTACGCGTTGGCCGGCCGGGCGATTGGCATGATGGACACCCAGGGGCGAGGTATCAGTTGGCTGGCGATATTGGGGTTTGTGGCTAGCGTGGCGTTGATCGTTCAGGGCACCAAAAGCCAGATGTTCATCAACGGTAACTTTGCCGATACTTATTACATCTACTGTGGGCCGCTGGTGTTTATCGCGGCGGTATCCCTGGTGGTATGGTTTAAAAATTGTCTGCCCGAGCCTATTGGCTGGTTGGGCATTTTTTCCCGACATTCGCTGGCAATCTACGGTTTTCACGCCATTATCATCAATTTTATGCGCAGCCGTCACCTGACGCTGACCGCCCATCCGTTACTGGATATCTTCTGGGTATTCGGCGTGGCGTTGGCGCTCAGCCTGCTGTTGTCGATGGGATTGCAGAAAATAGACTCTCGGCGGCTGGTGTCATAACGCGGTCGAGCCGCGCTGCTGGGCACGCCGCAGTTGACGACCGGATGAAAACCCCGCCGCCAGCGCCGCCTTTTCCAGCCCATAGCCCTGTTGCAGCCGCTGCTGCGCCACCGCCAGCCGCAGCTGTTCATGGTATTCACGCACGCTGATGCCGACGTGGCTACGGAACAGCCTGGCTAGATGGCGGCTGCTGACATGGGCCTTTTCCGCCACCTGCGGCACCGACCATTCGGCCTCGGGTTCGGCGGCCATCACGTCTTGCGCACGGTGCACCGCCGGGTGCAGATGGTTGCGGTAACGCAGCCAGGGGGAGAGCTGCGGATCATCGCCGGAACGGCGAAAATACACCACCATTTCGCGGGCAATCTCCATTGCCCGTATTGCACCGCATTGACGGTTAATCAAATGCAGCGCCAGATCGATACCGGCGGTAATGCCGGCGCTGGTGTACAGGTTGCGGTCTTCAACAAAGATACGGTTCTCTTTCACCTGCGCGGCCGGGGCCTGCTGACGCATGCGTTCGATCACATCATGGTGGGTGGTGCACTGATAGCCGTCGAGTAGCCCGGCCTGCGCCGCCAGCAGGGCGCCGGAGCAGATACAGACCAGCGTGATGCGCTGCTGCCGCAAATCGGGTTGCAGCGCCGCCAGCCAGTGGCGGGCCTGTTCGGCCGCCTGATGGTCAAAATCGCTACGTGAATCGCGTGCGCCGGGCACCACCACAATAGCGCCGTCTTCCAGTCGGGCGGGCAGCGGCTGCAGTTGGCTCAACGTCATGCCAATCGAGCAGGTGATCTGCGGCAGTGGGCTGATGTAGCGCAGGCTGAATGCCCCGGCCAAACGCAGGGTTTCGGCCGGGCCGCTGACGTCCAGCGACAGCGCGTTGGGCAACATCAAAAAATAGACGGCCTGCGGCATGATTACTCCTGTGAGAGTTGCGCCAGCACTTCATCCACGCTGGCGAGCTGGGCGAAGCGGTCGACCAGCACCGTCTCAGTATGACGCTTGAGCTGTTCGGTGGTAAAGACTTCTCCATTGGGATGCTGCATCGGGAAAGTCATCGTGGCCTCGGTGACGAAAGTCACCCGATAACCGAGATCGGACGCCACCCGGGTGGTGGTTTCGCAGCACTGTTCGGTGCGGATGCCGGAGATAATCAAGTGATCGATATCCCGTTGGCGCAGCCAGGCGTCCAGACCGGATTCGGTCAGTGCATTGTGCACCTGTTTATGAACGGTGACGTCTGCCTGATGGTTGAGGAACGGCAGCGGTTTTACCCAGCCGGATGCCAGCGAAAACGGCCCCTCCGGTGATACGTGGAAAACATCAACCAAGGCTACGCCCTGCCGGCGACAGCCTTCGATCAGCCGTGTCAGTGCCTGCTGGAAAGCGGGCAGATCTTCTTCCTGCCAGAATGGGCGATGCTGGAATGATTGTTGAACATCGATGATCAATAACGCGCTCTGTGACATTTTCGGCCCTCCGCCAATGGGTATGACGCCATACTGCGCCGTTACTTTGTCTGGCAGAAGGCCAAAAACGGCCATCATGGTGACATCAACGGACCAGCATCAGGCTTTGCCGACCTGGCCGGCGACCAGCCGCCCCTGATGGAAAGTGGCCGTGCGCGCCGGCAGGCGGGCCACCGCCTCGGCGGAGCAACTGGCGTTGACCAGTACAAACTCTGCGTTGTCCCCGGCCTGCGGCCAGACGCGTTGGCCTTTGTCGTTCAGCGGCAGCACGCCACCGGTCGAGATTGCCATAGCACGGGAGAGGTGGAATTCGTCGGAGCCGCGGTAAAGTTGGGCGTAAAGGTTGGCTTTTTCCAGAATGTCACCGCTGCCGAACGGTGACCAATGGTCGATCACGCTGTCGGTTCCGGTCATCACAAATACCCCTTTTTCACTGAGCTGCGGCAGCGGCATCATCAGCCCGCCAATCGGCACCGTAGAGGCGATGGTGATTTGCTGCGCCGCCAGCCGGCTAGCGGTTTCCTCCAGTTCATTCTGGTTCAGCACGGTCAGGGCAAACGCATGGCTGATGGTGACTTTACCGCGCAGCGCCGGGTTCTTTTCTACGGTGGCGATCATGTAGTTGATTGCCGCTACGCCGGCGGGGCTGGTTTCATGCAGGTGGATATCGACGCCTTTGCCGGTGTCGAGTGCAATCTGGAACATCGCATCCAGCGACTTCTCCATGGCGCCGTCAACGTTGGTCGGATCCAGTCCGCCGACGTATTGCACCCCCATTTGCATGGCCTCGCGCATCAAGCCGTCGACTTTGGAATGCAGCAGGCCATGCTGCGGGAAGGCGACGATTTCACAGCTGAAGTCCGCCCGGTGGTTTTCCAGCGCACGCTGCAGGTGTTCCAGGCTTTTCAACCCGCTGACCGGATCGATATTGCAGTGGCTGCGTGCCACGGTGCTGCCTTTCGATTGCAGCAAGGCGATCAGGTTTTCCGCACGCTGCTGCGAGGTGGGCAACAGCTTGGGGATCAAGGTCTGTTCGAGCGCGATCATGTCCATGATGGTTTTGCCCTGACGTGGGCGCGGTGCCTGCCATGGGCCGCTGTAGAAGGTTTTATCCAGATGGATATGCATGTCGCGAAATGCCGGCAGCAGCAGTTGGCCCTGCGCCTGATAGCGTGCTACGCCGGCGGGAGGCGTTGCTTCTTTCGGGTGAACTGCGGCAATTTTTCCGTCTTTGATTTCAAGTTGATACAGCGCGGTGCGGGTGCCGATCACCGTCTCGCCATCGTACTCAAAACCGTCTTCCAGTCGAACGTCGCTCAGCCAGTAGTGGCTGTCGGCCAGGCTCATAGGTGTGCTCTCTGGTATACATGCGCTGCTCGCTGGCGCTGCGGCTTGCGCCACACCCCCCGTCAGACCAATGACTGCGCAGGCGGTGGTGATTTTGCCGGTTTGGCTGAGGAAAGCTCTGCGGCTTTGTTGTTGGTTTTTTTCCACGTTCAATTCCTTAATCCAGAGGTGAGGTGCGTCAAAAGACAGCCACCAATTTAGGAGAGGAGCGCGTGGGTTGGCAGCGACATTTGCCACTGGCGACTATTCGATTTGGCAATAATAAGGGGCGCTGTTTGGCCCCCTTTCGGTTTTACATCAACGGTAACAGACGGGAATAGAGCTCGCGGAAGGTGCTGCGCAGCGCGGTGTACTGCTGGTGGCGCTCGGCATCCGGTGTATGTACCTGTTCCAGCGGCAATTCAGGCAACAATTCAGCCAGTGGGCGCTGCGGGTTCAGGGCAATCTGAGCCAAGCGAGCCGCCCCCAGCGCCGGGCCAACATCGCCGCCGGTGCGGTATTCCAGCCGCTGGCCGCTGATATCCGCCAGCATTTGTCGCCAGAAGGGGCTGCGCGCGCCGCCGCCAATCAGGGTGATACTGGACGGCTGCAGACCGCTGGCGTGCAGTACGTCCATGCCATCAGCCAGGGCGAAACCAACCCCTTCCAGCACGGCGCGCGCCAGGTCGGTTGGCCCATGCTGGTGAGTCAGGCCCCAGAATGCGCCTTTGGCGTTAGGATTGTTGTGCGGCGTACGCTCGCCGGAAAGATAGGGCAGGAACCACAGCGGCGCTGCCGCCGGCGGCGCCTGTTCGACATTGCGCAGTAGGGTAGCGACGTCCTCGACGTTGGTCAGTTTGCACACCCAGTCCAGGCAGGATGCAGCGCTGAGCGTGACCGACATCAGGTGCCAGGTGTCGGGCAACGCATGGCAGAAACTGTGTACCGCGCTGGCCGGGTTACTGAGAAAACCGTCGCTGACGGCAAAATAAACGCCGGAGGTGCCGAGTGACAACATCGCCTGCCCCGCCTGATACAGGCCTACGCCGATCGCCCCGGCGGCATTATCACCGCCGCCGGCCACCACCGGCACTGGCGACATGCCCCAACGTTTGGCCAGTTCAATATGGGTCTGGCCGGTGATCTGATTGCCTTCGAACAGCTGTGGCATCTGGCGGCGAGTCAGGCTGCAAGCCGCCAGCATCTCCTCGCTCCAGTTGCGCCGCGCCACGTTCAGCCAGCCGGTTCCTGCGGCGTCCGACATGTCGCTGGCGAATTCGCCGGTGAGGCACCAGCGCAGGTAATCCTTGGGCAGCAGGACTTTATCTATACGTTTGAACAGCTCGGGCTCATGCTGCCGTACCCACAGCAGTTTGGGAGCGGTAAAGCCCGGCATCATCAGGTTGCCAGTGATTTGCCGCGACTGCGGCACCGCCTGTTCCAGCGCCAGACACTGTGCGGCGCTTCTGCCGTCGTTCCACAAAATCGCCGGGCGCAGCACCTGCTGACGTGCATCCAACAGTGTGGCACCGTGCATCTGACCGCTGAGCCCAATGGCTTTTACCTGCTGCAGGTTGTGTTGCTTGCCCAGCGCCAGCATCGCGCGGTCGGTGGCGTGCCACCAGTCCTGCGGGGCCTGCTCTGACCATAGGGGATGAGGACGGGAAATGGGCAGCGATTCACCGTGGCTGGCGAGCAATTGGCCCTGCTCGCTGAGCAAAATAACTTTTACGCCGGAAGTGCCGAGATCGATGCCGATATACATGGTTGAGGATCCTTAAAGGCGCGGCGTGTGCCGCGCGATCGGTTAGCCGAACAGATAGCGGTTCATCAGGTTTTCGAGCTGTTCCTGACGGCCGCTGACGTGCTGCGGCGCCAGTGCATGGCCTTCAGCGTACTGCGCCAAGGCTTCGAGCGACAGTTTGCCCTGCAAAATTTGCTGGCCCAATTCACCATTCCAGCCGGCATAGCGTTTCGCTACCTGCTGATGCAACTGGCCGTCAGTCACCATTTTTGCCGCGACCTTCAGTGCCAGTGCCATAGTATCCATGGCGCCAATATGACCATAGAACAGATCGTACTTGTCGGTGCTTTGACGGCGGACTTTGGCATCGAAGTTCAACCCACCGGTGGTGAATCCCCCGGCGTTGAGAATTTCGAACATCACCAGCGCGTTCTCTTCTACGCTGATCGGGAATTGGTCGGTATCCCAGCCCAGCTGTGGGTCACCCCGGTTGGCATCGACAGAGCCGAAAATGCCCAGCGCAATGGCGGTGGCGATTTCATGATGGAACGAATGGCCTGCCAGCGTGGCGTGGTTGGCTTCGATATTCACCTTGATCTCTTTTTCCAGGCCGAACTGCTTAAGGAAACCATAGACGGTGGCGACGTCGTAGTCGTACTGATGTTTGGTCGGTTCCTGCGGTTTGGGCTCAATCAGCAGGGTGCCCTGGAAACCGGTTTTGTGTTTATGCTCCACCACCATCTGCATAAAGCGGCCAATTTGCTCACGTTCCTGGCGCAAATCGGTATTTAGCAAGGTCTCATAGCCTTCACGCCCGCCCCACAGCACGTAGTTTTCACCGCCCAGGCGCTGGGTGGCGTTCATGGCGGTGAACACCTGGGTGGCTGCCCAACTGAAGATTTCCGGATCCGGGTTGGTGGCGGCCCCGGCGCCATAACGCGGATGGGTAAAACAGTTGGCGGTGCCCCACAGCAGTTTCACGCCGCTGCTGTGCTGCTTTTCTTCCAGCACGTCGGTCATTACCGCAAAGTTGTGCAGATACTCTTTCAGCGAGGCACCTTCCGGTGAGACATCTACGTCATGGAAGCAGTAGTAAGGTACGTTCAGCTTGTGGAAGAACTCGAACGCCACGTCGGCTTTGCGTTTGGCCAGCGCCAGCGCGTCGCCCGGCTGCTGCCAGGGACGATCGAAGGCACCGACGCCGAACATGTCCGCGCCGTTCCAGCAGAAGGTATGCCAGTAACAGGCGGCGAAACGCAGATGTTCCGCCATGCGCTTGCCAAGCACCAGTTCATCCGGATTGTAGTGATGAAAGGCCAGGGGGTTATTGCTGGCTGGGCCTTCGTAGCGCACTTGCTCAAGCTGATCAAAATAAGGTTGCATTATCGACTCCTGGGTAGCAATGCCCGAGTTACGGGATGGCTTTATCTTCGGAGTTTGCGGCAGACGGCTCAATTACGTTATTTCACACTTAAATTCACAGAATTATTAAATGTGCGGCAGATCCCATAATAAGGGTTTAACCGTGCTTTATTTAAGGCTTCTTTCATTTTTATTTGTCGATGTGCTGTTTTACAGCGTGAAAGCATGACCGCCATCATAAAAATAACATTAAACCAAAAATCGTAATTGGCCGGTAAAAATCAGTAATTGCCGAAGTATAAATAAGCGACAACAATCTGCTCGAAGCTGTGTAATCGGCCTATTTCAATTACCTTCCTTATGCTTTAAATAACAAAGGTATATAAGATGAAATTTAAACCTGTGTTCCTTTCTGTCTGCGCGCTGCTGGCGCTGGCCAGCCAACCGGCGTTCAGCAAAGAAGTCAAAATCGGCATGGCGATCGATGACCTGCGCCTGGAGCGCTGGCAAAAAGACCGCGATATCTTCGTCAGCAAAGCCAAGTCGCTGGGTGCAGACGTGTTTGTTCAATCCGCTAACGGCAATGAAGAAACCCAAATGGCGCAGATCGAAAATATGATCAACCGCGGCGTCGACGTGCTGGTGATTATTCCTTATAACGGCCAGGTGCTGAGCAACGTCATCAGCGAAGCCAAACGGGAAGGCATTAAGGTCCTGGCTTACGACCGCATGATCAATAACGCGGACATCGATTTCTACATCTCCTTTGATAATGAAAAGGTCGGCGAATTGCAGGCGCAAAGCCTGGTGCAGCGGGTACCGCAGGGCAATTATTTCCTGATGGGCGGCTCGCCGGTGGATAACAACGCCAAGCTGTTCCGCCAGGGCCAGATGAAGGTGCTGCAACCGCTGATCGACGGCGGGAAAATCAAGGTTGTGGGCGATCAGTGGGTTGATGGATGGCTGCCGGAAAACGCATTGAAAATCATGGAAAATGCGCTGACCGCCAACAATAACAAGATCGACGCGGTGGTGGCTTCTAACGATGCCACCGCCGGTGGCGCAATTCAGGCGCTTGCCGCACAAGGCCTGGCGGGCAAAGTGGCCATTTCCGGCCAGGACGCCGATCTGGCGGCGGTGAAGCGTATCGTCGCTGGTACCCAGACCATGACGGTCTATAAGCCAATCAGCAAACTGGCCGATGAGGCTGCGGGCATTGCCGTGCAGCTGGGCAAGGGCGAACAGCCGAAAACCAATGCCAGCTTAAATAACGGCAGCAAAGAAGTGCCCTCCTGGTTATTAACGCCGATCCCGGTGGATAAAGCGAATATTGACAGCACCATTATTGCCGACGGTTTCCACAAAAAAGCCGACATTCAATAATTCCGAAAGCCGGTAATGTGGAGGGAATAATGCCCAACCTATTAGAAATGAAAAATATCACCATGCAGTTCGGTGCGGTTAAGGCGGTGGATAATGTCAGCCTGAAACTGGAAGCTGGCCAGGTATTATCGCTGTGTGGTGAGAACGGTTCGGGAAAATCCACCCTGATGAAAGTGCTGTGCGGAATATATCCACACGGCAGTTATCAGGGAGATATTTATTTCTCTGACGATTTATTGACGGCGAAAAATATTCGTGACACCGAGCAGAAAGGTATTGCCATCATTCACCAGGAGCTGGCGCTGGTAAAGCAGATGACGGTGCTGGAAAACATGTTTCTCGGCAATGAATGGCGCCGCTACGGGGTGATGGATTATGACGCCATGTACCTGCGCTGCCGTCGCATGCTGGCGCAGGTCAAACTGGAGGTGGATCCCAATACGCCGATTGGCGAACTCGGGTTGGGGCAGCAGCAGCTGGTGGAGATCGCCAAGGCGCTGAACAAACAGGTTCGGCTGCTGGTATTGGATGAACCTACGGCTTCGCTGACGGAAAGTGAAACTGCCACGCTGCTGGCGATCATCGGGGATCTGCGCGATCACGGTATTGCCTGTATCTACATTTCGCACAAGTTGAACGAGGTGAAGGCGATCTCGGATCTGATCTGCGTGATCCGCGATGGCAAGCACATCGGCACCGGTCCGGCGGCGGAAATGAGTGAGGACGACATTATCGCCATGATGGTGGGGCGAGAGCTGACCGAGCTGTATCCGCAACAACAGCATGAGATAGGCGAGGTGATCCTGCAGGTGGATAACCTGACCGCCTGGCATCCGGTTAACCGTCAGGTTCGCCGAGTGGACGATGTCTCTTTCAGCCTGCGGCGCGGCGAAATACTCGGCGTTGCCGGGCTGGTCGGCTCAGGGCGTACCGAAACCATGCAGTGCCTGTTCGGCGTCTACCCTGGTCGTTGGCAGGGCAGCATTACCCTCAATGGTCAGCCGGCCACTATCAACAACTGCCGTCAGGCGATGCGCTACGGTATTGCCATGGTGCCGGAAGACCGCAAGCGTGATGGCATCGTCCCCGTGATGGGCGTCGGGGCCAATATGACGCTGGCGGCGCTGAGTGATTTCAGCGGCATGCTGACGGTGATCGACGACGCCCATGAACAGGCAACCATCCGCCAGTCGCTGGCGCAGCTGAGGGTGAAAACCTCCTCGCCAGAACTGGCTATCGCCCGCTTGAGTGGGGGCAATCAACAGAAGGCGATTCTGGCCAAGTGTCTGCTGTTGAAGCCGAAAATCCTGATTCTGGATGAACCGACACGCGGCATCGACATCGGTGCAAAACAAGAAATCTATAAATTAATCAATCAACTGGTACAGCAGGGGATTGCGGTGATCGTGGTTTCTTCCGAGTTGCCGGAAGTGCTGGGATTAAGCGATCGGGTGTTGGTGATGCACCAGGGGCGCATCAAGGCTTCGTTGATCAACCGCGGTTTGACTCAGGAACAGGTGATGGAAGCCGCTTTGAGGAGTGAAACAGATGTCGAAAAACACGCAGTCTGAAGCGTTGGTAGCGGCAAGGGTGGAGAAAAAAACGACGGTGAAGCTGAAATCCATCAATTTGCAGGTGTTTGTAATGTTGGCGGCGATAGTCGTCATTATGCTGTTCTTTACCTTTACCACCGAAGGGGCCTATCTCAGCGCGCGTAATATCTCCAACCTGCTGCGCCAGACGGCGATCACCGGCATTTTGGCAGTCGGAATGGTGTTCGTGATCGTTTCGGCGGAAATCGATCTGTCGGTCGGTTCGATGATGGGGCTGCTGGGCGGCGCGGCGGCGATTTTTGACGTCTGGTTCGGTTGGCCGTTGCCGCTGACCATCGTGGTGACGCTGGTGGCCGGTCTGCTGTTGGGGGCCTGGAACGGCTGGTGGGTTGCCTATCGCAAAGTCCCTTCGTTTATCGTCACTCTGGCGGGGATGTTGGCCTTTCGCGGCATCCTGATCGGTATCACCAATGGCACCACGGTGGCACCGACCAGCGGCGCCATGTCGCAAATCGGTCAGAGCTATTTACCGGGTGGGCTGGGTTTCGGTATCGGCGCGGTGGGGCTGATGCTGTTTGTGGCCTGGCAATGGCGGCGGCGCAGTCGACGCGTACAGCTGGGGTTGCCGGTAGCCACGCCGACCGGTGACGCAACCCGCCAGAGCATTTTGGCGCTGCTGGTACTCGGCGCAATCTATTTACTCAACGACTATCGCGGGGTGCCTACGCCGGTGCTGATCCTGACCGCGCTGATGCTGGCGGGGATATTTATGGCCACCCGCACCGCCTTTGGCCGTCGGATTTACGCTATCGGCGGCAATATTGACGCTGCGCGCCTGTCGGGCGTCAACGTCGAGCGCACCAAACTGGCGGTGTTTGCCATCAACGGTCTGATGGTGGCGATTGCCGGTCTGATCCTCAGTTCGCGGCTGGGCGCCGGTTCGCCTTCGGCGGGCAATATTGCCGAGCTGGACGCCATCGCTGCCTGCGTGATTGGCGGCACCAGCCTGGCCGGAGGCATAGGCAGCGTGGCCGGGGCGGTGATGGGGGCGTTTATCATGGCCTCGCTGGATAACGGCATGAGCATGTTGGACGTACCGACTTTCTGGCAGTACATCGTCAAGGGGGCCATTTTGCTGCTGGCGGTGTGGATGGATTCCGCCACCAAGCGCCGGGCATAAGAATATATCCTTCATACTTGAAGCTGCATCTGTGTTGGCTACACTCACTCACCCGGATCACTGACTTTAGTAAGCTCATCGGAATGAGTTCCTTTGCCGCCCTGATACGACTCCAATTATTTTGGATATAGCGCCCGCGGTCACAGTTATGAGGTGACGCTTGCTGCTCTCGCAGAGAATACCCTGTAGCTTTCAAGTTGCAGTCAGGCGACTCACTCGCCATCCCCAGACAGGGTAGGGGCGCTGCATGCTGCGCCCGCCTTAATCGGGGCGAATTTATTCGCCCCTACCGTCACTGGGGGTTACTGGGGATACCGCATGTTCGAAAAGCGCTTTCGCATTACGTTGCTGTTCAACGCCAATAAAGTGTATGACCGCCAGGTGGTTGAGGGCGTTGGTGAGTATTTACAGGCTTCACAGTGCGATTGGGACATCTTTATCGAAGAGGATTTTCGCTGCCGTATCGACAACATCAAGGACTGGCTGGGCGATGGGGTGATTGCCGATTTCGACGACCGTGAAATCGAACATTTGCTGCATAACGTCAGGGTGCCGATCGTCGGTGTGGGCGGCTCTTATCATCGTGATGAGGATTACCCGCCGGTGCATTACATCGCCACGGATAATCAGGCGTTGGTTGAGGCGGCGTTCAGCCACCTGAAGGACAAGGGCATTAATCGCTTTGCCTTCTACGGCTTGCCGAGCGAAGGCGGTAAACGTTGGGCGCAAGAGCGTGAACATGCTTTCCGTCAGCGGGTGGCGCTGGAGCAGTATCAGGGCGTGGTCTATCAGGGCATGGCCACTGCGCCGGAGAATTGGCAATACGCCCAGAACCGGCTGGCGGACTGGGTACAGACGCTGCCGCAGCAGACCGGCATCATCGCCGTGACTGATGCCCGGGCACGCCATCTGCTGCAGGTTTGCGAACATCTGGACATTGCGGTGCCCGAAAAGCTATGCGTCATCGGCATCGACAATGAAGAGCTGACGCGCTACCTGTCGCGGGTGGCGCTGTCTTCCGTGGCGCAGGGCACCCGCCAGATGGGCTACCGTGCCGCCAAGCTGCTGCATCAGTTGCTCGATCGTCGTGAGCTGCCGCTGCAACGTATTCTGGTGCCGCCGGTGAAGGTGATCGAGCGTCGTTCCACCGACTTTCGCTCGCTGCGTGACCCGGCGGTGATCCAGGCCATGCATTATATTCGCCATCACGCCTGTAAGGGTATCAAGGTCGAACAGGTGCTCGATGCGGTAGGGCTGTCGCGTTCCAATCTCGAAAAACGCTTCAGAGATGAAACCGGCGAAACCATCCACCATGTAATCCATCAGGAAAAGCTGGATCGGGCCTGTAACCTGTTAAAGGCAACTTCATTGACCATCAACGAGATTTCGCAGATGTGCGGCTACCCCTCACTGCAGTATTTTTACTCGGTATTCAAGAAGGGTTACGACATGACGCCGAAAGATTACCGCGAGCGTTACGGTGAGGTCGGGTATTAGTGCTTGCTTGTTTAATGTAGCTTTGTTGGCTACATTTGTAGCTAATAGGGCTACATAGAGAAGCACCATGTACGACTCTTTGCTCGATCTTTTATTCAGTGAATATCGACGAAAAGTGCTAAATCTGCTGCTAATGCAGCCGGAGCAGGCATTTCATGTCCGCGAAATTGCGCGTCGGACCGCAACTCAGGCCGGTACTCTACATAAAGAGTTGAGCAAGTTGGCGCTGGGCGGCATTCTGCTAAGACAGCCCCAAGGGAAGCAGATTTATTATCGCGCTAACCCCGACTGCCTGATTTTTGCAGAGTTGGTAGCGATTTTCCGCAAAACCTCTGGGGTGGCCGCACGTTTGCGGCAGGTATTATCCGAGCTTAATGCTGAGCTTGAGCTGGCGTTTATTTTTGGTTCGATCGCCAGTGGTAAAGCGACGGCAGACAGTGACATAGACGTCCTGATCGTCGGTCACTTGTCTTTTTCTGAGGTGATCAACGCGTTTTACCCGTTACAGCAGGAACTGGGTCGAGAAATTAACCCCAAGCTGTACTCGCCGGCAGAGTGGCAAATGGCTTTGGCGGAAAACTCAGCCTTTATTCAGGATATTATGAGTAAGCCCCAGCTAAGGATTTTGGGAGGCAAGGATGACGTTAGACAACCTGATAGGTCTTGGCCTGGAGGCGATACAACCTGACGCGGGCGCCATCAGAAAATTACTCTCCGCCGCTGCGCGTAACCAGCATGATGCCAGCATCACTTTGCTTAGCAATGAAACACGTTTTGATGCGGCCTATAAAGCGGTTATGCAAATTGCCAATGCTGCTCTGCAGGCGGAAGGTTTTCGGACTTCGACAAATAAACCTGGTCATCATCAGCTAATGATTCAATCGTTGCCGCTTACCCTGGGTATCTCGCGTGAAGCAATGATCTGTCTGGATGCTTTGCGAAAACAACGCAATATCGCTGATTACTCAGGTGATTTAGTGACGGATGCAGCAGTGTACACCTGCCTGGAACAAGCCGAGGCACTGTGGTTGGCGATTAATGATTGGTTGTCACTCAAACATCAGCATCTTTTGGAATAGCCTGTTCACACCAATCCGCAAAACGCCTTCAGCCGTTCAGCCAGTGCCGGGGTGGCGGCGGGGGCACCGTCGCGGTAATACAGCGCCAGTTCGATGCTGTCGATCGGCGGTAACCCTTCGGCGATGCCGAGCACCCGGTGGCTGGGCAAGCGACAGCTCGCTGGCAACAGCGTGACGCCCAACCCGGCGGCGGATGCGGCGGTGAGAGCCGCCAGACTGGCACTGCTGTAGCCGATGCGCCAGCGCTTGCCAAGGTTATCCAGCGCCTGGCACAGGTCATCGCGGTATAGGCCATTTAGCGGGAACACCGCCAGCGGTACCGGGGATTGTTCGATGGCCGGAAAGGCCAGGCTATCCAGCCACAGTAGCGGCTCCGGCCTGGCGGCGCGCGGAGGTTGACTACGACGCTGTTTCACCAGGATCAGGTCCAGTTCTTCACGGGCATAGGCGCTGTGCAGATCGGCGCTCAGGCCGCTGGTGACGTCCAGCCGCAGGTGCGGGTGCGCCCGGCTGAATTCCGCCAGCAGTTCCGTAGTTGGCGCCGCGAAATCCTCCGGCATCCCCAACCGCAGTACGCCGTCGCGCCAGATACCGGTCAGGGCGTCGTGTGCCTCTTCATTCAGCGCGATGATCCGCCGCGCATAGCTCAACAGTTTGACGCCTTCCTCGGTCAGCAACACCTGATGAGAGGAGCGCTCAAACAGCGGTTTACCGAGCATCTCTTCCAACCGGCGCACCTGCTGGCTGACGGTGGACTGCGATAAAAATACCCGGTCCGCGGCGCGGGTGAAGCTACCGCTGTCGCACACGGCGACAAAGCTGAGCAATAACTGCGGATTGAACATCGGGTAGCGATTCATTTTCCCACTGCTGGCTATTTTATTATTTAATTTCCCAATACTAGCGGCGTTGCCTAGAGTAATGCAACGCTGCGGCGTACAGGTTGTGACGTCGCACTCTTCACCCCGGAAGTTCAGGAATAGACCGTGTTAAATCATTTTATTGCTCCCCCTTTCTTACGCCGCTGGTTCAATCCCCTGCTGTGGGTACTGGTGCTGATTGGCTTGAATATGCGGCCGTTGCTGACGTCTATTGGCCCGCTGCTGCCGACGCTGCGCCAGGCTACCGGGCTGAGTTTTGGCGGCGCGGCCCTGCTGACCACCTTGCCGGTGTTGATGATGGGGCTGATGGCGTTGGCTGGCGGTGCCCTCAACCGTTTGTTCAGTGAACGCACCAGCGTTGTCCTGAGTTTGCTGGCCATTGGCCTGGGTGCTGCCTGGCGCGAGCTGGCACCGGGCAGCACGCAGTTGATGTTGAGTGCGGTGCTGGGCGGGCTGGGAATTGGCGTTATCCAGGCGGTGATGCCCGGTATTATCAAGCATCATTTTCTCAAGCAGATGGCGTTGGTGGCCGGGCTGTGGTCGGCGGCGCTGATGGGCGGCGGTGGACTGGGGGCGGCGATTACCCCCTGGCTGATGAGTGTTGGCCATGACTGGCATAGCGCGCTGGCCTGGTGGGCAGCACCGGCGCTGGTGGCGTTGATCGCCTGGTGGCCCGTCAGCCGAGGTTTGGCACGCCTGACGCCATCCGGTACTGCTCGCGGACCGAGCTTATGGTGCAGCCGTCGCGCCTGGTTGCTCGGTGCCTATTTCGGTTTGATTAATGGCGGCTACACCAGCCTGATCGCCTGGCTCCCCCCTTATTACATGCAGCTCGGCTGGCAGCCGCAGGCCAGCGGGTCGCTATTGGCGCTGATGACCTTCGGCCAGGTCGTGGGGGCGCTGCTGTTGCCCGCCTTGGCGCGCGCTACGGACCGCCGTCCGCTGTTGTTGCTGGCGCTGATCATGCAGTTGGCAGGTTTCATCGGCCTTATCTACCTGCCGCAAACGCTGCCTTGGCTGTGGGTACTGCTTTCCGGCCTGGGGCTGGGCGGTGCGTTCCCGCTGTGCCTGGTGCTGGCGCTCGACCATATTCCGCACCCGGCGGCGGCGGGGCGACTGGTGGCATTTATGCAGGGTATCGGCTTCCTGCTGGCGGGTACGACGCCGTACATTTCCGGCCTGTTGCGTGATTACAGCGGTGGTTTTGTGCTCGATTGGCAAATTCACGCACTGCTGGTGGTGGTGCTTATCGCCATCACCTGGTGCTTCCACCCGCGCAGCTACCGGCGAGCGTTCGCCGAATAATATTTCTGTCATTGCGGCTCCCTATAGTGACGTTGCTTTTACTTCTGGGCGATAACAACAAAAAGGGAACCATGACATGCACATCACCAAAACTCGTTTGGCGCTGTTGGCTGGCTGTATGGCGCTGAGCGGTAACCTGTGGGCTGATGCCCAACCGGTGTCTGCGACGCTGGCCGGGCATGCGATACTGGCGGTAAAATCCAGTATTGCGGCGCCACAGGGTGCTCCCACTGATTTGCAACAAAGCGGTAAGTACACCAGCGGCAAACGCGTGACGGAACTGGGCAGCGTGGCGGGAAAATCCGCCGATCGCATGACCGGTATCGGCCTGCCGATCGCGGGCCAACCCCTTCAGGGCCATTCCGGTATCAAGCACATGCCCGACGGCACCTACTGGGTGTTGACCGACAACGGCTTCGGCAGCAAAGCCAACTCACCGGATGCGATGCTGTACCTCAATCACTACAAAATCGACTTTGACAACGGCACGGTGACGCCGCTGAAAACGGTATTCCTGCACGATCCTGACCAGAAAGTGCCGTTCCATATCGTCAATGAGAGCACCGACCAGCGTTACCTGACTGGCAGTGACTTCGACCCGGAAAGCTTCCAGTTCGCCGACAATGCCCTGTGGATCGGCGATGAATTCGGCCCTTACCTGATCAAGGCCGATCTGGACGGTAAGGTTTTGGCGGTGTTCGACACCAAGGTGGACGGCAAGGTAGTCAAATCGCCGGATAACCCGACGCTGACCCTACCGGGTGCACCGGATGGCAAACAGAACTTCCAGGTAGCGCGTTCCAAGGGTTTTGAGGGCATGGCGGCATCGCCGGACGGCAGTAAGCTGTACCCGTTGCTTGAGGGCGCGCTGTGGGATGGCGAAAAGTTTGAAAACCGCGATGGAAAACGTTACCTGCGGGTGCTGGAATTTGACGTGAAACAGCAGGCCTGGACTGGCCGCAGCTGGCAGTACGTGCTGGAAGACAACCAGAACGCCATCGGCGATTTCAATATGATCGACGCTACCCATGGACTGGTGATTGAGCGTGATAATGGCGAAGGTACGCCGGACAAAGCTTGTGCGGCGGGTGCGCCAACCGACAACTGCTTCAGCCAGGTGGCGAAGTTCAAGCGGGTATATAAAATCGCTTTTTCTGATGCCAACGTCGGCAAACCGGTCGATAAACTGGCTTATATCGACCTGTTGAACATTCAGGACCCGAACAAGTTGGCGCGCAAACCGCTGAACAACGGTGTGCTGACCTTCCCGTTCTTCACCATTGAAAACGTCGACGTGGTGGACGGCAGTCATATTATTGTCGGTAACGACAATAACTTCCCGTTCTCCTCCAGCCGCCAGCCGAACATGGCGGATGACAATGAATTTATCCTGCTGGACGTCAAAGATCTGTTGAAGCCGTAATTCTGCCGGCCTCCGGTATTTTTGCCGGGGGCCGCCGCTATTTCCCTCTTAGCGCTAAGGATAAACTGCGCTATAATCAGGCTCTTGCTTCTGACTCCCGAAGGAAGATCCTCGTCCCCGGTGGGGCGGCCGGACTTCAAATCCGGTTGGGGCCGCCAGCGGTCCTGGGCAGGTTCGACTCCTGTGATCTTCCGCCACTCTCCAGCGTAAACCCCTTCGGAGCAGCCAATGACCTTCTGCCGCGATGGCTTTATCCCCACGGTAACCGACTTCTCATTGCAGGATGCGTTCACGCCTGTGCTGACAGCGTTGGTCGCAGGCTTGCCGAGCCATTTCCCCGACTTGATCCACTGTATTTATCTCTATGGCAGTGTGGCACGCGGGCAAGCGACACCGGGGGAGTCCGATTTGGATATCACCTTGTTGCTGAGTCGGCGGGCTACTGACGCTGAATTGGCGCTTATTGAGCAATGGCGTGAGGATTTCCAGCAACATCAGACGATAGTCAGTAAGGTGGATTTTGATATTGGCACCCTCGATGAAGCGCTAAATCCCGCCAATCGCTATAGCTGGGGCTATTGGTTGAAACACCATTGCCGCTGTCTTTGGGGAAATGACGTAAGCAACGCACTGCCACTGTTCCGGCCGGATCGTCGCATTGCGCGGGCGGTAAATGCCGATCTGCGCACCGTGCTGGAAGATTATGGTGTGAAAATCTCGGGCGGGTCTCGGGTTGCTGAGCTGCAACGACTCAAACGCGAAGCGGCCAGAAAGCTGATCAGAGCAACTAATATGCTGCGTGATCCTGATAGCCTGTTTTGGCCGATAGCGCTTGATGATTATGCCGAGCAATTATTAGCGCGGCATCCTGATAAGGCTACAGAAATAGATTATCTGCTGGCACATGCTATCAATAACGCTAATGACGCTGAGTTTACCGAGCGAATGATGGACTTTCTTTGTTGGCTTGAACGTCAGCAATAAAGCCGCCCCGAAGTGGCGGCTTATAACTTAAGGCTTAGGCGTACTGGGTTAACTTCCAGGTAGCCGCCTTATTATTGTAGGGCGGCATGGTATTACCTTTCGCGATGGGGGCGGTGGTTGATGGTGTGCCCACGACCTTCCAAACGCCGCTTTCCGGGCATTTTTGCCCTGTTGAAGCAGTAGTACCAAGGGGGGATCTGGTCATCATGATCTTTCCTTAATCAGTGCGGCGCTACCCTAGCACCGCTAATAAAGATATTTACAGGTTCCTGTAGATATTCAATCCCATAAGTGAAATACAAGACATTAGTTTGATATTAGTGAATGCTGGAGTTGATTTTCTAAATTTAAAGATATTTAGCTATTGTTTGTTTCGATATATAAATAATTTATATCATTTCTATTGCACTATTTTATTTATATATATGTTGATGAGTAATCTTAATTGATTATTATTAAATGGTTGGGGTGTTTATAAAATAGTCCAATATATAATAAATTAAAATAGCGCAGTGGACTCGGCTCAAAGACGTTATCTCTGGCGAACACCATTCTTTGCACTGACGCTAGATCGTCTAGTCAAACAGGGGCTGGTCAACAGCGTCAGCGCAGATGAATTTGAAAGGATAAATTAGCAGTGTTAAAGTAAGGATCCCGGTCAGCAGTGATTTTTCGTATACCCTGTCTGACCGGAAATTTTTCCCTGGTGTTGGCTGTGTTGGCTACCTGACCGTACAGGTCAGGTTTTTTTTCCAGTGCCTAACGAGACTCATTATATGTTGCGGTTCCAAATCCGTAAGTTGTACTTAAGTCCCATCTATACCTAAACTTAAGTTCAGGTTCGATCACCAAAGGGAAAGTCTGACCGCCACGGAGCCTGTATGTTTTCTGCCTTCAATGAAAATCGAACAATAACGGAAACCCTTCGGGATCATATCGATAGGAAGTTGTTACCATTCGGTAGCCCGGAATATGCCTACCTCGCTCTCAGAAAGAACAATCCATCAGATTCACTTATTATTTCAAGCTATCCGGGTGAGTGGCTGGATCTCTATCGAACCAATAATTTCCAACTCACTGACCCGGTAGTATTGATTGCGTCTAAACGCACTTCACCCTTTGTATGGGACGAGAATATTACTCTGATGACAGATAAGATATTTTCTCTCTCTAAACGGTACAATATTGTTAATGGATTGACCTTTGTGTTGCATGACCATCTGAACAATCTGGCGCTATTATCTGTCGTTATAGGCAGTCGCGTACAAGGGGAATTGGAAAAACGTATCTCATCCGATCTCGGGACTATGCAGATGTTACTGATCGATATTAATGAGCAGATGTATCGTCTAGCCGGATCGGCAATTCCCGGCATGCAGAAAAATAATATGAACACACAGAAGCCTATTTTCACCCCACGAGAAAAGGAAGTGCTGTATTGGGCGAGTATGGGTAAAACCTATGGGGAAATTGCTGCTATTTCAGGTATTTCCGTGAGCACGGTGAAATTTCATATGGGTAATACAGTGGTTAAATTGGGCGTCAGTAACGCTCGCCAAGCCATCCGGCGGGGCGTTGAGCTGGAACTTATTACGCCGGTGGCGACATCGGGCAGATAAAACGAAAGGTCAGGCGGTGAAACCTTCAGCCTTCTTGCAGGGCTGCCAGAAGGCAGTATGGTATTACCCCGCGAAAGGGCAGCTCTCCGCCAACTGAGTCAACCCCTCACGTTCTTGCCGGAACGAAACCTTGCCCTGATCCAGCGTGACCACAAAAATGCTGTCGAAGTCGCTGCCTGGCCATTCGGGCACCAAACTGGCGTCGCCGCCGCGCGCGGCAACGATGTTCTTCACTGCCTTATCGAGATTCTTGTGCTCCCAGGCGATGAAGATGCGCGAGTTTTGGTACTTATCGCTGAGCAGCTCCTGCTGCAGCCCGGCGATGTCATCGGCGTGGAATTGAATGCCGATCGGCAGTCCGACACGTATCGCGGTGGGCATAATGGTCGACAGTGCTCGCAGCGAACTGCCGGTCTTATTCTCTTTGGGCCCGGCGGCAAAGATAAAGTCAGGTTTGCCATAGCGGTCCAGTAGCACGTCCGGCAGTGCCAGCGCGCGATTGAGCCCTTTACAGGTTAACTGCCCGCTGTCGTTGGCGGGTTTTTCCCCGTGCCGCATGAAGATCAGCGTTTCCTGTGCCAGTACGCTTTGGCTGAGCAGCAGCGCCGCTAAACCGCCCAGGATTTTGTTGCCGATTTTGTTAAACATCCTCAACCCTTATGTAATGGCCTGCTGATTTCTGAGCGCTTTTCGTCACGTTACTCGCTATCATAACTGGCGTGACAACAAGGCATGCCGCACTGATGCGGTGCCTCTGGGATAATTAAATACTGGCCTAAGGAAGGATTTACAATGAAAAAAATTTTCTTTTTTGATGCGATGCTGACGCCGAAAATCATCACCGGCGTGTACTGGCTGTGCCTGCTGGGCATCATTGTTGTCGGGATTGGGTTGATGTTCTACGGTGAGTTCTTCCGCGGCCTGTTTGCGATCATTATCGGCGGCGTGTTCACCCGCGTTTGTTTCGAAATGATCATCATTGCGTTTAAAAATAATGAGTACCTGCGAAAAATCGCCGAAAAGCCTTAATTAAATAGTAAACGCCGGGCCATGCCCGGCGTTTTGTTATTCCCCCAGCGTTATTGCCAGCCGTTCCCTCATTAATTCAATAAAATTCTCCGGCACGGTTCTCGCCGTTGGCGCGCGTAGCGCCTGGCTCCAGACCGGCTCCGGGAAATGTGAGTCGTCGAGGTAGCGCGGGATGATATGCCAATGCAAATGGGGCAGTGCGGTGCCCAGGCTGGCGATATTGATCTTCGCCGGCGTCAGCAATTGCCGTAGTTGCGCTTCAACCTGAGCGACCACGGTCATGATGCTGTTGCGTTGGTCGTCACGCAAATCGCTCAGTTCGGCGATATGCTCATGCCAGACCACCCGACACCAGCCGGGGAAAGGGCTGTCGGCAATGAAAATGGCCCGGCACAGCGGGTTTTGCCACAGCAGGATTTCATTGGTTGGATGGCAGTAAACGCAGGATTCATTGTTCATTTTTATTCTCCCGCTGCGGTTTTGGGCGCAGCGAAGCTCCCGCCGCGCTTTAGCGCAGCATGGATTCAGTATGAAAGAGAGCGGAGCCGTAGCCCCGCAGGAGGTTACGTGTTAATGACCGACTGGCGGCGCACCAGGCTAGGCGCGAATAAAAACTCCTCCACCGGCAATTCAGGGTTTTCCAGCCGACCAATCAGCCGATCGACGATTTTCACCGCCATCTCGCGCAGCGGCGGCGCCACTGAGCTAAGCGCCGGGTTAAACAGCTCGGACAGGAACATGTTATCGATGCCGACAACTGAAATATCCTCGGGCACCCGCACACCAAGCCGCTGGAAGGAGGAAATCATGCCGATAGCCAACATGTCGTTCAGCGCCACAATGCCGTCCGGCCGGGTTTCACTCTGGCAAATTTGTTCGGCCAGCGTCTTGCCTAACTCGGCCATTTCAGCATCACCGTAGGCGAACTGCGCCTTGCCTTCGATCACCCAGGCCGGCAGCCCTGCGTTTTCCAGTGCCTGCCGGTAACCGGCAATTTTGTTGGCGCGGCTGCTGGTCATGCCGGAAGCGGTAGCGAAGGCGATACGGCGGCAGCCTTGGGCTATCAGATGCTGTGCCGCCATGCTGCCGGCGGCGCAATTATCCATCGACACGCTGTCAATCGGCAGCGCCGCCTCGCCAGGGACGGCCAGGGTGCGCTCGTCGTAGTTAATCATCACCAGGCCGCGTTTCAGGGCATCGCGAAAATGGGGGCGATCGTAAAACGTGGAGGCAACTACTACGCCGCGAATGCCTAACGCCAGCAGATCGTCGAGAAAACGGATCTCTTCTTCCTGTTGGCGATGGGTATCACCCAGCAACACCTGATAACCATAGTTTTGCTTGGCCGCCAGCTCAATTTCGCGCACCAGCGCAGCGAAGCTGGGGTTGACGATGGACGGCACCAGCAGGCCCAGCATTTTGACCTGCCCGGTTTTAAGCTGCTGCGCGGCGCGGTTTGGCTGGTATTGCAGTGCCGCCATCGCCTGTTCAATACGGGCCAGCGTATCCTTGCGCATCTGATCGACTCGGCCGTTCAGCACGTTGGATACCGTACTGACCGACACCCCGGCATGACGTGCCACATCACGTATATTCGCCATCACATTCCCGTTTTGCATTAACCCATTACCCCGACTTTATCACGCGGCCGAAAGTGAGTCACAGACCCTTAGGGCGCGAGTTGACCGCCGTTGACGTCGATAATTTGCCCGGTGATATATCCGCTACAGTTATGCGAGGCCAGGAACAGGTAGGTGGGCGCCACCTCTTCGCTGCGGCCAAAGCGGCCCATCGGAATGGAAGCGCGCATTTTACCCAGCACTTCGTCGCTCTTGCCGTGATGGAAGGCGGTGTCGATGCTGCCTGGCGACACGATATTGAAACGGATATTGTCCTGGGTGAACTCCTTCACCCAGTTGCGGTGGATATTGTGCAACCAGGCTTTGGCGCTGGCATACAGCCCGGCGCCGATCCCGCCGCCTTCGCGTGCAGCAATGGAGCCGGTGCTGATGACGCTGGCGGTCGTCCCATTCTCGCGAGCCGAAGCGCGCAGGTGAGGGATAGCGAATTTGGTCACCATCAGCGCCGAGCGGCAGTTCAAATCTATCACTCGATCAAAAAACTCGTCGTCTATCGCTTCCAGCCCGTTGCGACCGCCCAATCCACCGGCGTTGTTGATCAAAATATCGATGCCGCCAAAGCGGGCGACAAAGGCTTCCACCAATGCCTCACAGCCGGCGGAGCGCGACAGATCGGCCGAGAAGAATGCGCATTCACCGGGGAAGGTGGCGATCTCTGCCGGTGGCTCACTGCGCAGGCCGTTAATGCCTACCTTGGCGCCGTGCCGGGCGAACAGGGCGGCGGTCGCCAGCCCGATACCGGCGGTGGAACCGGTGATCAATACGCGTTTGTCGGTTAAATCAGAGAACATGGTGTGACTCCTTGCTTGAGAAAATCAGTAGCCCAGCCGCGTCGGCAACCAGGTGGAGAGCGCCGGGAATAGCGCGATAACGATGATGCCGAACAGCACGATCAGCAGGTATTTGGCCATAGGTTTAATCACGTCCTGCATCGGGACGCCGCAGATGGCGCAGGTGGTGTACAACCCCAGGCCGATCGGCGGGGAAAACAGGCCGAAACCCATCGCCAGAATCATCACAATGGCGTAGTGCAACGGGTTGAAGCCGAGCTGGGTGGCGATGGGCACCAGGATCGGCGCAAAGATAATCAGCGCCGGAGCGCCCTCCAGCACTGCGCCGAAGATAATCAGGATGACAATCGACAGCAGCAGGAACAGCCACGGACCGTAGTCTGCGCCGATGGCGACCAGCAGCTGTGCGCACTGCTGCGGGATCATTTCGATGGTCAGAGCGAAGGACAAACTGGTGGCGCAGGCGACGATAAACAGCAGCATGCCGGACAGCGCGGCGGTGTCGACAAACAGCTTCAGGGTAGCTTTCAGCGTCAGCTCACCAAAGGCCAACCGCCCGACCACGATGGCGTAGACCACCGCGAAGGCGGAGATCTCCGTGGAGGTGGCGATGCCGGCCACCACCCCCTTGCCGATCATCAAAATCATGACCAGACCGACGGCGGCGCCGATCAGCAGTTGGCGCGTCGGCATCCGTACCGGGTAGGCGTCATCGACGTTGATGCGTTTGCCGAATATCACGGCGGCAATCAGCAGCAATACCAGCAGGCATAGGGCGGGGATCAGCCCGGCGATAAACAGCGCGCCAATCGAAATGTTGGCGATAAAGCCCATTACGATCAGGTTTACACAGGGGGGAATGGTCTCCGCCATAATGGCTGAAGCGGCGAATACCCCGGCAGACTCTTCGGCAGGTTGGCGAGCCCGACGTACCGCCGGCATCAGCACGCCGCCGACCGTGGCGACGTCCGCCAGCTTGGAACCGGAAATGCCGGAGAAAAACGCCATCGACAAAATCGTCGTCATGTTCAGGCCGCCGCGATAGCGCCCCATGCCGCGCACGATCAGCTCAACCAGCCGTGACGACATGCCGTTGACTTCCATCACCGCGCCGGCCAACAGAAAGAACGGGATCGCCAGCAGCACGAAATGGTCGACGCCGGCGGTGACCTGTTGGGCAAAGAAGACGAACGGTAGCGACGGATCGCTGAGGAAAAACACCATCGCCGACATCCCGAGGGTAAAGGCGATCGGCACGCCGGAGATAATGCCAAGAATAAAGCAGGCCAGCATCAACGCGGCGGGCAGCGAGCTGAGCCCGGTGGCAGTATGCAAGCTAAGGTAGCCCGCGCCACCCAACAGCGCGACAACGGCGGCGCTGGTTAACACCACTTTCAGCGGCGCCTGGCAGGCGTGGTCGAGCGCGCTGACCAACATCACCGCGGCACCGATAAATACCGGCACCACGAAAATTGCCTGCGGCAGGCCGTGCTCGGTGGTCTGCGGCAGCGAAATACCGACCAGGCTGAAGCTGGATACCGTCAGCCCCAATGCCACCAACACCAAAACCCAGCGGCTGGCATGCACCACATACGGCCGGGTGGCTTCCGGTAGCCAGCGCAGAAACAGATCGACACCAATGTGTCTGCCGCGCCCGGTGGAGGTGGCGACGCCGAAGAACACCAGCGTCACCATCAGCGCTCGCGCCACCTCTTCAGCCCATTCGATCGGGCTGTGCAGCGCGTAGCGCCAGACGACTGAAGCGAATACCACCACCACGTTCACCAGCAGCGCCAGTGCGCCGCCCCAGGCGGTAAAGCGGGTCAGGCCGCGGCTTAACTGCGTCAGAATAGCCACTTTTTTCACGCTCATTTCAAGGGTTACAGGAAGGGTCATAGCAAATCCTCCGCCGGGGCGCGTTACGGCTGCGCTGCGGCATGAATGGCGTCCAGCACCGCTTTGGCCTGTGGATACTTAGCGGTAAATGCCGCCTGCAGCGGCAGGGTTTGCTGGCGGAAATAGTCGCGGTCGGTTTCGCTGAAAATCACGCCGGCGGCTTTCAGTTTTTCCATGGCCTGAATTTCTTTTTCCGCCGCAATTTTGCGTTCATAAAGGGTGGCTTCGTTGGCCGCGGCCAGCACCTCGTCACGCAGGTCTTGCGGAATGCGCTGGAAAGCCGCCTGGCTGATGGTGGCTACTATCGGGTTATAGATATGACGGGTCAGCGTGGCGTTTTTGGCGATCTCGTAATACTTGCTGGTGTACACCGTGGCGGCATCGTGTTCCACGCCGTCGATCACTCCCATCTGCAGTGCGGAGTAAACCTCACCGCCGGGCATTGGGATTGCCGTAGCGCCCATGCTTTTCAGCGTGGCGATGAAATTGGGGGCCGGCAGCACCCGCACCTTCATCCGATTAAGATCCTGCGGCGACTGCAGCGGTTTTTTACTGTAAATGTTGCGCGCCCCCAGGCTGAAACCGTAACCCAGCACCTTGATATTGCTCTGTTTGGCCAACATGGCGCTCAGCAGTTGGCCTGCCTGGCCGTCGAGCGCCCGGCCCAGCTGTTGGTTGTCATTAAACAGATAACCCAGATCCAACACGCCGATCTCCGGCACCAGCGTGGCCCAGATGGAAGTCCCGGAGATCATCATGTCGATCGCGCCGATGCGCACCTGCTGCACCGCATCGGCTTCTTTTCCGAGCATGCCGTTCGGGAAATAGTTGAGGGCAATTTTACCCGGCAGACGCTGCTCCAAATTCTGTTTGAAACGGTTGAACCAGATAGCGTGTGCGGAGTAGCCATCGTCGGGTAACGATGAATACACCCGCAGGTTGACTTCGGCGGCGTTGGCGCGCAGCGGCAGGGTAAACAGCATAAATAACAACGTGATAAACAGGCGCGGCGTTAAGCGGCATGTCATTGATTTCATGAGCCTGGCTCCCGATCGCAGACAGCCTGCGATGCTGGTGGTGAAGATGATTCCCCTGCTGGGCAATGCGGTAGGGACAGGGGGGAACGGGACGATACTTTGTGTCTTAATCTTTAACTATAACGTTTTAGTGTATCGTTACAGAAAACCTACAAACATTCGGTTGGCAGATCAATTTTTATCCGTGAAAAAGGCCGGGAAATGCGCGTTCTGTGAGCAGGCTCTAAAAATAGGCGAGTAGAAGTTGGCGGTCAGTGAGCTGACCCTGCGGGCGTTTAGCTTCTATAATCGCTGCTGGATAACCGCGAATTCAGGAGTGAGCATGCCTTCCAGGGCGATAATTAAATGGACCAAACGACTGACGATAGTGGGCGTCACCGTCTTGCTCACGCTGTTTGCGGTGCGGGTTTACGATACTCAGCGCGGCCCTGCGTTGGAGCCTTGGCATACTTTTGTGCCGCACGAGTTGTCGGCCGCCGAGCTGGATAAAACCAACTGGCAAGGTTATCTGGCCGCAGAGAGCCGGGTGTTTGACGAGGTGAAAGTTAACGTCACGGACAAACTCTCCGCCAGCGAACGCATTCCGCTCAACCGCTATTTTGACGGCAGCCCGGTCTACCCGGAACATTTTGCCCACGACTGGAACCGCTCCTACGAATTGCTGCCGCAGGGCGAACCCCGTGGTGCGGTGGTGCTGCTGCACGGCCTGACAGATTCGCCTTATAGCCTGCGGCATATCGCTGAGAACTACCGGCAGCAGGGGTATGTGGCGGTAGGTATTCGCCTGCCGGCGCACGGTACGGTGCCGGGGGCACTGACCGATATTGAATGGCGCGACTGGCTGGCGGCAACGCGTTTAGCCGTGCGCGAGGCGCGCAGCAAGGCCGGAGGCGACAAGCCGCTGCATATCGTGGGCTTTTCCAACGGTGGTGCGCTGGCGATGAAGTATGCGTTGGATGCGCTGGACGATCCGCAGTTAGCGGCGCCGCAGCGGTTGGTGTTGATCTCACCGATGATTGGCGTGACCAGTTTTGCCCGTTTCGCCGGTATTGCCGGCTGGCCAGCGGTGTTTCCGGCGTTTGCCAAAGCGGCCTGGCTCGGCGTCCTGCCGGAGTTTAACCCCTTCAAATACAATTCATTTCCAGTGAACGGCGCGCGTCAGTCTTACCTTCTCAGCAACGGTCTGCAACAGCAAATCGCTCGGGCAGCGCGTGACGGCAAGCTGGACAAATTGGCGCCGGTGCTGACCTTCCAGTCGGTAATGGATTCGACCGTCAGTACGCGGGCGGTGATCCGCGCGTTATATAATGAATTGCCGGCTAACGGCAGCGAACTGGTGCTGTTTGACGTCAATCGTACGGTAAACTTTGGGCCCTTGCTGCGACCCAATGCGGCGGCGGCGGTCAGCCAACTGTTGCCTGCTCCGCCGCGCCGTTATCAAACCACGGTGATTGCCAACGCCTCGCCCGAGAGTAGCGAGGCCATTGCCAGTGTGACAGCGGCCGGAGAAACGACGCAAAGCGTACAGCCACTGGGCATGACCTATCCGGCGGACATCTATTCGCTGTCGCACGTGGCACTGCCATTCCCGGTGAGCGATTCGCTTTATGGCCGCTTCCCGGCTCTGCGCGGCGAGTTCGGCATCAGCCTGGGCACGCTGGCAGCGCGTGGCGAACGTTCGGTGCTGGTGGTCGATCTGGATTCGCTGATGCGCATTGCCTCTAACCCGTTTTTCCCTTATCTGCTGCAGCGCATCGATAGCAAGCTTTAGTCGAAACCGAGGATGCTGAAGGCATCGTCCTGCGGGTAGTAGCCGAGCAGGCGGGTGGTTTCCTCCAGCGACAGGCGCTTATAGCGGTTGTTGGAAACGCCGTGCACCACCGCATGGTGCACGCCTTCAATGCGCAGGCAGCGTTCGAGCAGATCGGCGGCGTCGCGATGGCTGAGGAAGGCGCTCATATCACGGGCGCTGAGTTGTTCACCGCGTTCCAACGTGGTGAAGTTGGCGATGCGTACCGACAGTGAAGACAGCCCCTCCTGATGGGCAAAGTAGGCGGCGATGCCCTCGCCAAACGCTTTGCTGACCCCGTACAGATTTTTCGGCTTGGGCGCGTCCTGCGGTCGAATTTGGTAATCCAACGGATAGCCCTCCACCGCCTGCGCGCTGCTGGCGAACACCACGCGTTTGCAACCGGCGTCCTTCGCCGCACGGAAGATATTGAAGGTGCCGAGGATATTGTTGTCCATCAGTGAATTGCAAAAATCGGCATCGGGGGAAGGATCGGCCGCCAGGTGCAGTACGGTATCGATATTGGCGCAGGCCGCCCGGCAAGCTTCGATATCGGCGATATCAAAACTGATGATCTCGTCGTCCGGCTGCAGATTGTGCAACAGGCTGACGTCTCTTTCCGCCAGCCGCAGCTGATAGCGATTGCCAACGGACTGACGGAATGCCGTAGCGACCCGGCCGCCCGCGCCGGTAATCAGAATTCGTCCAAACTCAGTACGCAAAGTCATGATCTCAGCTGTCCCTAAAGTGAATTACGCGGTGATCAGTAATAATCCCCTGCGTGACTTTTGTCCAGCATCAATTAGCCTTGCTGATGTTTTATGTCACCAATGGGCATTTTTTTTCGATGGTATCCGCCAGAAAAGTCATCACTGCGCGTACGGCAACGGACCGCGCCAGATCGGGATAAGTGACCAGCCACAGCTCGCGAGTTGGCGCGGCGATGGGGGTGGGTAAAACCACCAGATCTGGGTCGCTATCGGCGACAAACGTCGGCAATACCACGGCACCTAGCCCCGAACGCGCGGCTTCTTGCAGCGAGAACAGATCGCTGGCCTCAAAAACCACCGGGCGGCCCTGCAACAGTTGCTGCAGCCACTGCTGGTGGGGCTGGTGTTGGTAGTGGTGGTCATAAGCGATAAAGGCCCGTGCGGCTTCCGGCAGGGCTGCGTGCTGCGGCGTGGCGTACAGCGCGTAGCGCATCATGCCGATGCGCTGAACCAGCAGATCTGGTTGTTGCGGACGTACCATCCGCACCGCCACTTCGGCATCGCCACGGTCCAGTTCGGCGATGGCCGACTCGCCGGAAAGTATCAACGTAATATGCGGAAAAGCCTGATGAAATTTCGCAATCTCCGGTGCGATAACCCGTGCGGCTATCGACGGCGGTGCACTGATGCGCACCTGGGTTTGCGGTGTTTCGCCGGCGCTGCGCGCATGACGGATAATGGCATGGCTTTGGTTTTCAATCTCGGCAGCCAGGCCGGCAATCATTTTGCCATCCTGTGTCAGCGGTGTGCTGCGCGGCAGGCGGAGGATCAGCCGCAGACCGAGCGCTTTCTCCAGTGCTGCGACTCGGCGGCCCACGGTGGCGTGATCACAGCCCATTTCTCGCGCCGCTGCCGACAATGAACCGGTACGCGCCAGCACCACAAAGTGTTTTAAATCCTGCCAATCGAACATCAGTGAATTCCTGCACAGTATCGTTGCAAATTTATGGAATATTCACACAGAGCGGGGTGTGATTCAATGCCGTTATGTTTGAAACCAAATTGAATTATTCAATAAGGTAATCTTATGAATTTGCAACTGCAGGATCGCGTCGCGTTGGTGACCGGCGCCAGTGAAGGAATCGGTGCGGGTATGGTCAGGGTATTTGCAGCGCAGGGCGTTACCGTGGTGGCTACCGCCCGTCGTGAAGATCGCCTGCTGGCCCTGGCAGATGAGATCGCGAAAAGCGGTGGCATACGGCCTTACGTGATTGCGGCGGATATCACCGATGCAGGAGCACTCGACAGCCTGCTTGCTCAGGTGCAGCAACGCTTCGGCACGATAGACATTGTGATTAATGCCGTCGGCGGGGCTCGTCCAACCGCACTGAACGAAGGCGACGCGGGTTGGGAAGAGGCGTTTGCCCTGAATTTCACGCCGGCGCGTCGGGTCACCCACGCACTGCTGCCCGGCATGCAGGCGCAGGGATGGGGCCGGATCATCAACATCAGTGGCTCGATGGAGCCGCGTAGTTTAAACGCCGCCACTGCCGCTAAAGGCGCATTGCATCTGTGGGCCAAGGGGCTGGCGGGAGAGGTGGCGGCGCAGGGCATTACCGTCAATACGCTGCAGCCCGGGCGGATTAATAGCGAACAGGTGCGTGAAAAACTGCACCCGACCGACGCCGCGCGCCTGGCATTTATCGAACAGAATATCCCGATCGGCTATTTTGGCGAGCCGGAAGACATGGCTCATCTGGCCGCGTTTCTTTGTTCCCCGCTCGCGCGATATATCACCGGTGCGGTGATTCCGGTAGACGGCGGCATGCACTATTTCGCTCACTGACGCTGTTTTGTACGGCGGATCACAGTTCGGTAATTTGCCGTCGCAAGCTCTTGCCTCGACAAAAAGTCGGGTGGTAACGTCATAACTCAGCCGATTTAGGGTTGTCACTGCTCAGGCAGGCAAAACCTAAACCTCGTGCTTCTGTTCCCTTCGTGGGTGCAGAGGCCATGAGGTTTAGGTTTTTTTTTGCGCTGAATTCTGTGGCGGCGATTGGCCACCGCTGAATGGGATTTGGCAGAATGCAGGATTGAAGGATATCGCGATGAAATATGAAGCATTAGCCAGTGAGATTTTGGCCGGCGTCGGTGGCCGCGACAACGTAAAAAGCCTGGTGCACTGCGCCACTCGCCTGCGCTTCAAGCTGCGCGACAGCCGCCGTGCCGACGCCGCCGCCCTGAAAAAAAATCCGGGTGTGATCATGGTGGTGGAAAGCGGCGGGCAGTTTCAGGTGGTGGTAGGCAACCATGTGGCCGACGTCTACAACGCGGTCAATCAGGTGGGCGGCCTGAGCGAGCGTGAGGCGGTGGCGGAAGATGGTGACAAAAAAGACAATCTTTTCAGCCGCTTTATCGACGTGGTCTCCGGCATTTTTACTCCGCTGTTGGGGGTGATGGCCGCTTCGGGGATCCTGAAAGGCTTCCTGGCATTGAGCCTGGCCTGCGACTGGCTGCTTGAGAGCAGCGGCACCTTTAAAATGCTGTTTGCTGCCAGTGATGCGCTGTTTTACTTTTTGCCCATCATGCTCGGGTACACCGCTGGGAAAAAATTTGGCGGTAACCCCTTCATCAGCATGGCGATCGGCGGTGCTTTGACCCACCCCCTGATGATGGCGGCGTTTGAAGCCGCCCAGCAGCCCGATGCGGTGCGGGAGTATTTCTTCGGTATCCCACTGACCTTTATCAACTACAGCTCGTCGGTCATTCCGATCATATTTGCCGCCTGGATTTCGTGCCGCCTGGAGCCGCTGTTTAACCGGGTGATCCACAGCGCGGTCCGCAACTTTATTACGCCGCTGTTGTGCCTGGTGATCACCGTCCCGCTGACTTTCCTGCTGATCGGCCCGGCGGCCACCTGGCTCAGCCATCTGCTGGCCAATGGCTATCAGAGTATTTACGCCTTTAACCCAATTATTGCCGGGGCGTTTATGGGCGCGATGTGGCAAGTGTGCGTGATCTTTGGCCTGCACTGGGGACTGGTTCCCTTGATGATCAACAACCTGAGCGTGTTTGGCCGCGACACCATGGTGCCGCTGCTGCTGCCGGCCGTGATGGGGCAGGTGGGGGCCACGCTGGGCGTGATGTTGCGTACCCGTGACGCCAAACTTCGGGCGCTGGCAGGTTCTGCTATCGGCGCAGGGATTTTTGGTATCACCGAGCCCGCCGTTTATGGCGTGACCCTGCCGAACAAGCGGCCGTTTATTTTCGGCTGTATCGGGGGGGCGCTGGGCGGAGCGGTGATCGGTTATTTCCACACTGCCACCTATTCCTTTGGTCTGGTGAACGTTTTCACCTTTGCGCAGATTATTCCCGCCGGTGGCTTTGACGCCACGGTGTGGGGCGCGATTGCCGGTACCTTGCTGTCGTTCTGCTTTGCGGCGGTGGCCAGCTATCTGTTCGGCGTGGTCCCCGTTGAAGCTGTCGCCGAGCAGGCGCCTGCAGCCCCGCTTAATCGCAAACAGTCCGTCGTCAGCCCGATTGCCGGTGACGTATTGCCGCTGGAGCAGGTGAACGACGCGACTTTCGCCAGCGGTTTATTGGGCAAGGGGGTAGCGATTGTCCCATTGCAGGGCCGAGTGGTTTCACCGGTCGCCGGACACGTGGCCTCATTGTTTAAAACCCGGCATGCCATCGGCATTGAATCGGACGACGGTGCGGAGATCTTGATTCACGTCGGTATAGATACCGTCAAGCTCGACGGGCTGCATTTCAGCGCCCATGTGCGAGAGGGGGATCGGGTTAAGCCAGGCGATCTGCTGATTGAGTTTGACCAGGCAGCGATCCGCGCCGCCGGTTTTGACACCACTACGCCGATCATCATCAGCAACAGCGATGACTACGTCGAGGTGTTGGCCAGTGGCGAGAGCAGGGTGCGGGAGCAGGCGCCGCTGCTGACTTTATTACGTTAACCGAGGAGAAAACCATGAGCAGCAAATTTCCAGACCATTTTCTGTGGGGCGGTGCGGTAGCGGCCAATCAGGTGGAAGGAGCCTATCAGACCGACGGCAAAGGCCTATCGACCTCTGATTTGCAGCCGCAGGGCATTTTCGGCGCGATTGTCCCACGGGTTGACGGCGACAGCGGCATCAAGGACGTGGCGATCGATTTTTATCATCGTTACCCGCAGGACATCGCGTTGTTCGCTGAAATGGGCTTCAAGTGCCTGCGAACCTCCATCGCCTGGACGCGGATTTTCCCGCAGGGCGATGAGGACACGCCGAACGAGGCGGGGTTGGCGTTCTATGATCGGTTGTTCGACGAAATGGCAAAGTACGGCATTCAACCGCTGATCACGCTGTCGCACTACGAAATGCCGTATGGGCTGGTGAAACGCTACGGCGGCTGGGGCAGCCGCAAGACCATCGGCTTTTTTGAACGCTACGCACGCACGGTGTTCGAGCGCTATAAGCACAAGGTGAAGCACTGGCTGACCTTTAATGAGATCAATATGTCGCTGCATGCGCCCTTTACCGGCGTTGGCCTGGCGGAGGACAGCAGCAAGAGCGAAATTTACCAGGCCATTCATCATCAACTGGTAGCCAGCGCCAGGGCGGTCAAAGCCTGCCACGAAATCGTGCCGGACGGCAAAATCGGCAATATGCTGTTGGGCGGTATTGTTTACCCGCTGAGCTGCCGACCGGAGGATGTACTGGAGACTCAGCGCCAGAACCGCGACTGGCTGTTCTTTGGGGACGTGCAGGCCCGCGGTGACTATCCGGCCTATATGCAGCGCTACTTCCGCGAAAACGGCATTCAGATTGAGATCACCGCCGAAGACCGGCTGGCGCTGCGCGAGACCATCGATTTTATCTCCTTCAGCTATTACATGAGCGGCTGCGTCACCACCGACGAACAGCAAAACAACGCCGCCCGCGCCAACATTCTCAATATGGTGCCTAACCCGCATTTGGCCAGTTCGGAGTGGGGCTGGCAGATCGACCCCGTTGGCCTGCGTTATTTGCTGAACGTCTTGTACGATCGCTATCAGAAGCCGTTGTTTATCGTCGAGAACGGGTTGGGGGCCAAGGACCGTATCGAAGCCGACGGCAGTATCAACGACGACTACCGCATCGATTATCTCAACGATCATCTGGTGCAGGTGGCGGAAGCGATCGACGACGGCGTAGAAGTGATGGGCTACACCAGTTGGGGGCCGATCGATCTGGTCAGCGCTTCTAAAGCCGAAATGTCCAAACGCTACGGCTTTATTTATGTCGACCGCGACGATGCCGGTAACGGTAGCCTGGAGCGCCATCGCAAAAAGAGTTTTTACTGGTATCGCGACGTGATTCAAAGCAACGGTAACTCACTGAAAGAAAAAGCCTAGGTTTTACCCATTAACCCGGTGGCAATCACCGGGTCATGACCTTTATCTACTGCTGCCAATGTTTGGGGAATTCTCGCCCAGGGAATGCTGTTGCCCGCAGTCAGCGTAATATGCGGAGAAATATAATAATGAAATACCCATTACCTCACTCAATAACCTGCGCAGGATTACTGTGGATCAGCGTTGGCGCACAGGCGGAAACTTTGCAAACCGCCAAAGACGTGGAGGCGCCAACGGCCCAGTGGCAAGGCGTCGCGCTCGGGTTTGAACCGCCACAACCTGGGTTGTTGGGCGACATGCTGGGGATCAGACCGATCCTGGAAGATCATGGCTTTCACTATAATCTGGGTTATCTCAGCCAGCTTTCCTATAACGCCGGCGGTGGATATAACCACGACAGGCAGGCGTCCTATATTGATCAGTTCTCGCTGACCTTCAGCCAGGACCTGCAGGCGCTGACCGGCATTCCGGATGCGGCGCTTGAAGGCAATATCGTTAACCGCAACCATGATAACAACCTGACGCGCGACCGCCTGCAGGATCCGCGCGTTAATCCGACCGATTTGTCCCAGGAAAGTTACGGCGGCCAGTCGATCACCCGGCTGGGGTGGCTGACCTTTAGCCGCAGTTTTCTGGAGCGTCGGCTGCAATGGCGTATCGGCATGATGAACAAGGTGCAGGATTTCGATCAGATCATTCCCTGTGATTTCCAGACGCTGACGCTGTGCGGCGGCAAGTCCGCCAACTCATTGACCTGGTATAACTGGAACGTCCACTACTGGGGTACCACGCTGCAATACAAACTGACCGACGGGTTGACCTTCAAAACCGGCCTGATGGAGCAGAACCCAAGCGCCCCAAGCCGCAGCCATGCCTGGAGCTGGTCGACCAAAGGCAGTAAAGGCCTGTTGCTGCCGATGGAGCTGGAACTGAAAACCCATGCGGTCAATCAGTTGCCGGGGGTATATAACCTGGGAGTGTTGTTCACCAATGCCCGGCAACAAGATTTGTATGAGGGGGTCTCCGGCGGCCCGGGAGCGAGCGATCCAAACGGCTATCGCAGCCATGACCGCACCTGGTTCCTGTACAGTGGTTTTAACCAACAGCTAACGCGTCATCCGGATGATGCCAATCGGGGTCTGAGTCTGTTCTACAGCCTGGGATTGGCAGATCCGCGTTCCAACTATATGCATTACTCCACCTCCACCGGTATTCGCTACCGCGGATTGTTTGACGCGCGGCCGGACGATTGGCTGGGCCTGGGCGTTTCAATGGTCAAGTTGAGCGACCATTACCGGGATAATCAGCGTTACCTGAATCAACTCAACAACGCCACCGCGTATAACGATCCCAATTTCCGCCCGGTGCCAGGACATTCCGTGACGGCAGAACTCTACTATCGCTTTAACGTCACCCCCTGGCTGCAGCTGCAGCCGGGCCTACAATACTGGCATCATCCGGGGGGCGTAAGTGAAACGCAGGATGCCTGGGTGACGGCGTTGAAAACCGTGGTGACCTTCTGAGGGTTACGCCGCATCGCTTTCCCGGTAACGCTGGCGTGCATGTTCGAACCAGCTTGCCGGGACGTTATGCGGCGGCAACAGCAGCTTTTCCAGACCCTGCTCGACGATATGGTTGGCCTGGCGCCACAGCGTCGGGTCACCTTCGGTCAGCACTTCCAGCAGACGCTGTTTTTCTATCAAATAAGTGCGCGCAAAATGGCTGTCGAATTCCAGCAGTGAACGGGTGTTGTCGATCAGATCGGCCAGTTTGATGGTTTTGGCCTGCGGTGAAGCGTTGGCGCTGTGCCGTCGATCGCGGTTTTTACGTTCGAAGCGGTTACCGCCGCCGGTGCCGCTGACGTTGGTCAGCATTGCCACCAGTTCTGCCACCTTTGGCCCAAAATGGCTCTCGATATCGCCGAGGGTGGTGGGCGTGTCTTCCACCGTGTCGTGCAGCCAGGCGGCAGCCAGCATTTCCTCGCTGTGCGGCACGCTGCTGACGATTTCCATTACCGCCTGCGGATGAACGATGTAGGGGTCATTGGTGTATTTGCGGCGCTGATCGATAGCCGCATGCGCCTTGGTGGCGTAGCGGCGTGCGCGTTCTACCAGTGTGGTTGTCATATCCTTTTCCTCCGGCACAGCACCCTGCTGTGGCATCCCCTGCATTAAAAAAGGTAGCATACCGATTAAAAAATAGCTTGCGATTACATCGTGCGCTATCTATATTCAAAACATGAAAAGTAAAAACCCCGAACACCCCGTAGCGAAAAACCTGCTGCTGCTCGATCAGCAGATGTGTTTTGCCCTGTACTCCGCCAATCTGGCGTTGCACAAGGTGTATCGCAAACTGCTGAGCCAGCTTGATCTCACCTATCCGCAATATTTGGTGATGCTGGTGCTATGGGAGCGTGACGAAATCACGGTTTCGGACATCGGCGAGCGGCTGTTTCTTGATTCCGCCACGCTGACGCCGCTGTTGAAGCGGCTCGAGACGGCAGGGCTGTTGTTGCGTTACCGCGCCACGACCGACGAGCGACAGGTGATTATCGCGTTAACCGACGCCGGGCGCGCGCTGCGTGAAAAAGCGCAGGCGGTGCCGGAAGCCGTGATGTGCGCTACCGATTGCAGCCTCGATGAAATCGTTAATATCAAGCAGCAGCTCGAAAAGCTGCGCGGCAAGCTGATAGATCAGATTTGAAGAACGGCTGCCAGACGCAGGATCGGCGATCCTGCGCTACACTGAAATAAGTGGGTAATTTGAGTAGTGCGCGATTTAATCGTGAAAGATAGACCTGTGATCGGGTTCAGCCAACTGGATCCGATATGATGCCTCCAACCAAAAGAAGGAATGATTTATGTCGATTGAAAAAGTTGTTTACCGCGCTCATGCCACCGCAACCGGTGGCCGCGATGGCCGTGCGACCTCATCCGACGGCGTGTTGGATGTCAAACTGGGCGTGCCGAAAGAAATGGGTGGCGCGGGTGGCGAAGTCACTAACCCGGAACAGCTGTTTGCTGCCGGTTACTCGGCCTGTTTCCTCGGCGCGCTGAAGTTTGTTGCGGCGAAAGAAAAGGTGAAAATTCCTGCCGAAGCCAAAATTGATGGCACCGTCGGCATCGGTGAAATCCCCAACGGTTTCGGTATCGAAGTGCAACTGGATATCAGCCTGCCGGGTATCGAGCGCAGCGTGGCGGAAGACCTGGTGAAAAAAGCCCACGTGGTCTGCCCTTATTCCAATGCTACCCGCGGCAATATTGATGTAACGCTTAACGTTAAGTAAGACTTTCGCCAACGTCACGGAAAAAGGGGAGGGTTATCCCTCCCTTTCTCGTTCTGCCCCGCCTTTACACTTCTCACAAAAAATGAAAAAAATATCCGTTTCTTGAGAATTCTCTTGATTATTACCCCCGAAATAGCGCTTATTGCCGATCGGCTGAACCTGAAGCCGCATTGAATGTCTGACTGATTCAGAACTGTTACCGTCCGGAGCCACCGCGTTACATGAACAAAGTTAAATCGCTTTCACAGCAGAATTTATCGTTATTGTTAGCGATTTATATCGGCATCTTTTTAAACCTTTCCGTTTTCTATCGTCGCTTTGATTCGTTTTCGCACGGCATTCAGGGGATTAAGGTTATTTCTGCGGTAACCGAGGTTATCGCGATCGTGCTGTTTACCTTCTTTATCATGCGGCTGGTCTCGCTTGGTGGCCGGCTGTTTTACCGTATCGTTGCTTCACTACTGGTGCTGATTTCCGTTGCCGCCAGCTATTACATGACGTTCTTCAACGTGGTGATTGGCTACGGCATTGTGGTTTCGGTCATGACTACGGATATCGACCTGTCAAAAGAAGTGGTCGGCTTGCACTTTGTATTGTGGATGCTGGTGCTCAGCGCCTTGCCGCTGTTGTGCATTTGGAAAAACAACCTGCGCTACACGCTGATCGAACAGCTGAAAACCCCAGGGCACCGGGTGAAACCGCTGGTGGTGTTGGTGGCGGTGGTGGCGCTGGTGTGGTTGCCGCTGCGTATGTTGGACAGCGAACAGAGCGCGCAGGAAAAAATCACCAATGTGGATTTGCCGAGCTACGGTGGCGTAGTGGCGCACTCCTATTTGCCATCCAACTGGCTGTCTGCGCTGGGGCTGTTTGCCTATACCCGGTATGACGAAAGCCAGGATCAGGCCAATTTGTTCGACCCGGCCAAGAACTTTACCTATGTGCCGCCGGCCGATATCGATGATACCTACGTGGTGTTTATTATCGGTGAAACCACGCGCTGGGATCACATGGGGATACTGGGTTACGATCGTGACACCACACCACGCCTGTCCAAAGAGAAAAACCTGGTGGCGTTCCGTGGTGAATCCTGCGATACCTCGACCAAACTTTCTCTGCGCTGCATGTTCGTGCGTGAAGGCGGTACCTCAGACAACCCACAGCGTACGTTGAAAGAGCAGAACGTGTTTGCAGTGCTGAAGGATCTGGGCTTCACCTCGGAGCTGTTCGCCATGCAGAGCGAGGTCTGGTTCTATAACAATACCGAAGTGAACAACTATTCGTTCCGCGAAATGATCGCCTCCGAGAAACGCAATGACGGTAAATCGGTTGACGACATGCTGTTGGTAGACGAAATGAAAGAGTCGCTGGCCCGCTATCCGCAGGGCAAGCACATGGTGATCCTGCACACTAAAGGTTCGCATTACCTCTATTCACAGCGTTATCCACGCAGCTACGCGCGTTACCAACCTGAGTGTACCGGCGTCGACAATTTCTGTTCTAAAGAGCAGCTGGTTAACGCCTTCGATAACTCAGTGTTGTATACCGACAGCTTTATCGCCAACGTGATTGATCAGGTGCGTGAGAAGAAGGCAATTGTGTTCTATTCGTCCGATCACGGCGAATCTATCGGCGAGAATTCGCACCTGCACGGCACGCCGCGTGAAATGGCACCGCCGGAGCAGTTCCGCGTACCGATGATGGTATGGGCATCCGATAAATTCCTGGAAGATCCTCAGCATCGCGGGGCGTTTGAACAACTTCAGGCCCAACAGCGCGTGGGTAAAACCCACCGTCATGTAGAGCTGTTCGATACCATTCTCGGCTGCCTCGGATATACCTCGCCGAACGGCGGCATCGTGGCGAAAAACAACTGGTGTAATATTCCGCAGGAAAAATTGCCGGCGGCACAGTTGTAACCTCTGCAATACCGGGCGCACTGCGCCCGGTAAAATCTGTTAATACCTTCCCTTCATCAATTAATCCGGCACAGGCTTGCGGTATATACCCGTCATCTTTCAACTTGCAGCGTTATTACCTGCTTACAAGACCCGTCCGTGGGTCTTGCCCCTTCGGGGCTGCTGCAAGCAGCGTTCAAATCTGTTCCCGACAGATTTGTCGTTCACCCCAGTTACTGTAGGGGGCGAATAAATTCGCCCCGATTAATGCGGGCGCAGCATGCGGCGCCCCTACAGTACCTGGAGATGAACGAGCTGGGCGCCTAGCTGCAACTTGAAAGCTATAGGGTATACTTGGGCACTTTCCCCCTCGAACCGGAGATTTCCATGACCTTGCGCGTGGCGTTTATTGACGATCATGACATTGTGCGATCGGGCTTTGTGCAACTGCTGTCGCTTGAGGCGGATATTCAGGTGGTGGGGGAATTCAGCAGTGCTGCTCAGGCGCGCGCTGGGTTACCAGGCCTGGAGGCGGAAATCTGCATCTGCGATATTTCGATGCCGGATGGCAGCGGGTTGGATTTGCTGGCGGACATTCCCTCGGGTATTCGGGTGGTGATGCTGTCGATGCATGACAATTCGGCGCTGGTAGAAATGGCGCTTGAGCGTGGCGCCTGTGGCTTCTTGTCCAAACGCTGCAAGCCGGAAGATTTGATCACCGCGGTGCGCACCGTCGCCAGCGGCGGCGTGTACCTGATGCCTGAAATCGCCCAACAGCTGGCACGGGTGAAGGTGGATCCCCTCACGCGTCGCGAACGCGAAATCGCGCTGTTACTCGCCCAGGGGCTGGAGGTACGGGAGATTGCCGTCGCCCTGGGGCTATCGCCGAAAACGGTCCACGTGCATCGCGCCAATCTGTTCGCCAAGCTGGGCATTAACAATAACGTCGAACTGGCGAAGCGGATGCTGAATCTGTGATGCAACGCCTGATCACCCAACTGGCGCTGTTTTTCATTTATGCCACCAGTGCGTTTTGCCTGTGGGGCATCGGTACCGCGCTGATCGACCCGCCCTGGCAGGCGCTGCTGCTGTTCCCGTTCGGCCTGCGCCTGGGCATTCTGCTGCAAAGCCCTTATCGCTTCTGGCCGGGGATCTTGCTGGCCGACCTGTTGCTGATGGTATTGCTGGCGGATCAGTTCGGTTACGGGCCGGCGCTGTGGGCTTCGGTGGTGGTGCTGGTGTTGACGGTGCTGCTTAGCCTGGTCGCGTCCCCGTGGCTGCTGCGCCATCAACAAAACGACAGCGAATGGCAATGGCCGCTGATGCAGGGCGCAGTGGTGGCGGTCGCCGCACTGCTGCAGGCGCTGGTGTGGCAGGTGGTGAACGGCGAGGGCGCACGGGCGCTGTTGCTTGGGCTGGCGGGTGGCTTCACCATCGCCCCGACCTGCCTGCTGCTATGGCACTATCTGGCGCGGCAAATCTGGGTACCGCTCGAACCGGGCCTGATCCATAAACCGGTGACGCTGCGGTTACGGCATCTGGCTACCTATCTGCTGCTGTTTGCGCTCAGTATCTGGCTGCAACAGCAGGTGAATGCCGCCGAACTGCGCCGCTTTGCGCCGTTTTGTCTGGCCATCCCGATCGTCTTCATGTCGTACCGTTACGGTTGGCAGGGGGCGCTGTTGGCGACGCTGCTCAACGGCGTGGTGTTGGTCGCCAACGAGCCACCGCAGCCCGAGTCGCATCGCGACCTGCTGTTGTCGCTGCTGGCCCAGAGCCTGACCGGGCTGCTGCTTGGGGCCGGCATTCAACGCCAGCGTGAGTTGAACCAGCAGCTACGGCTGCGATTGACGGAAAACCGCCAGTTGGCGCGCGCGCTGGTGACGGCCGAAGAGCAAACCCGGCGGGAGGTCGCGCGTGAGCTGCACGACGAAGTCGGCCAGACCATCACCGTTATCCGTACCCAGGCCAGTATTATCAAGCGTCTGGCACCACAGCCGCCGGTGATCGGCTGTGCAGAAGCGATAGATACGCTGGCGCTGCGGGTGTATGACGGCGTTCACGACGTGCTGACTCAGCTGTGGCCCGCCGCCCTGAATAACCTGCCGCTGTCGGCGGCGGTGGCGGCGATGTTGCGTGAGTCGCTACCGCAGGATACGTCGCTGGTGAGCACGATGCAGTGGCAGGTGCCGGATGAACTGTTGGATGAAACGCTGAAAATTACCCTGTACCGGGTCTGTCAGGAGGGGGTGACCAACGTCTGCCGCCACGCTGCTGCCAGCCGCATTGAGCTGGACGCGCGTCTTCGTCACCGTAAAGGGCGACCGCCGCAAATCCTGCTGACCATTCGCGATAACGGCATCGGCATCGATTTGGCTGACCATGAGCCGGGTTACGGCCTGCGCGGCATGCAAGAGCGCATTAGCGCACTGGGGGGCCAACTGCGGCTGACGTCGGAGCATGGCACCTGTTTGAATGTGATCTTACCCACAGTTTCAACGGCAGAAGCGTAAAACTAGGAAATACTCCTAACTGCGTCGGGAATCCGGCGTAAGCCATTCGCGCGCGCGCGCAGCATGATAGCGGCACTTTTCCTATTCTCTGAGGTTTCACATGTGGTCTTTCCTTAAAAGCCGCCAGGATGTGCCGCCGGTTACCGATCAAAAACAGATCGATGCCAGCTATAAATACTGGCGTATCCAGCTGATGTGGACGATGTACATCGGCTATGCCGCGTTTTACTTTACGCGCAAAAGCTTCAACTTCATCATGCCGGCTATGCTGAGCGATCTTGGCCTGACGATGTCCGATGTCGGCATCCTGGGTACGCTGTTCTACATTACTTACGGCTGCTCTAAATTCATCTCAGGCATGATCAGCGATCGTTCCAACCCGCGCTATTTTATGGGCCTGGGTCTGATCATGACCGGCGTGCTCAATATCTTCTTCGGGCTTAGCTCTTCGTTGCTGATGCTGGGTACGCTGTGGATCCTCAACGCCTTCTTCCAGGGCTGGGGCTGGCCGCCTTGTTCAAAAATCCTCACCAGTTGGTATTCCCGCTCCGAACGCGGCAGTTGGTGGGCTATCTGGAACACTTCGCACAACTTCGGTGGTGCGCTGATCCCGCTGCTGGTCGGCTTTATCTCGCTGCACTTCAGCTGGCGCTACGGCATGATCATTCCGGGCATTATCGGCGTGTTATTGGGCCTGCTGATGTGTTGGCGCCTGCGTGACAAGCCGTCATCCATGGGGTTGCCTAGCGTCGGTAAATGGCGCAACGACGCCATGGAACTGGTGCAGGAATCGGAAGGCCAGGGCCTGACCAATCGGGAAATCATCAAGCGTTACGTGCTGACCAACAAGTACATCTGGCTGCTGGCAGTGTCTTACGTGCTGGTATACATCGTACGTACGGCGATCAACGACTGGGGCAACCTGTACCTGACGCAGGAAAAAGGCTATTCGCTGATGACCGCCAACTCGGCGATTTCCCTGTTCGAAGTGGGTGGCTTTATCGGCTCGCTGGTGGCCGGTTGGGGCTCCGACAAGCTGTTCCGCGGTAACCGTGGGCCAATGAACCTGATCTTCGCCATCGGTATCTTCCTGTCGGTGGCGGCGCTGTGGCTCATGCCGGGCGTGACCTTCCTGCTGCAGGCTGCCTGCTTCTTTGCCATCGGCTTCTTTATCTTTGGCCCGCAGATGCTGATCGGCATGGCGGCGGCGGAATGTTCGCATAAGGATGCCGCCGGAGCGGCGACCGGTTTCGTCGGTCTGTTTGCCTATCTCGGGGCGGCACTGTCCGGCTACCCGATTGCCCGCATCATGGAAATCTGGCACTGGAACGGTTTCTTCGTGGTGATCTCTATCGCCGCCTGCCTGTCCGCGCTGTTCCTGCTGCCGTTCTTGCGTGCGCAATCACCGGCGCTGAAAACCGCCAAGGCATGATGCAAAAGCGCGGTACAGGGCATCGTACCGCGCTTTATGACGCTTTTATCGCCACTTGGCGGGCTGGGTTGAAAAAGTGATTGACGCGTATTATCCCCAGCAGTAAGATGCGCCCCGCATCGGCGAGTAGCGCAGCTTGGTAGCGCAACTGGTTTGGGACCAGTGGGTCGGAGGTTCGAATCCTCTCTCGCCGACCACATTTGAAAAACCTGCTTTATAAGCAGGTTTTTTTTCGCCTGTTATTTATAGGATGAGAACCTCCGAAGGAGGTTTGAGCCGAGCGCAGCGAGACCACGTTGCTTTAGCAACGGCCCGCAGGGCAAGCATCAAAGATGCGCGTAATCCTCTCTCGCCGACCACATTCGAAAAACCTGCTTTATAAGCAGGTTTTTTTTCGCCTGTTATTTGCCCTTCAGGCTGCTTTTCCTGTTACGAAGTCAAAATGAATTTCGTCATAAGAGAAGATAATCTTTGCACCTTTCTTATCTAAAACGCCGGCATTCAGTAGTGCTTGCACATCCGTATGTACGGCTTTGAAATCCCGGTTTAGTCGTCTGGAAAGCTCTCGAATCGACATAGCTTCTGCACCGGTCATTATTTCCAGCAGAGTCATCCGATTAGCGTTCAGCAAGACATAAGTCAGCGTTTTGACATCGGGAAATATCAGCCTGTTACCCATCTCCTTACCGGATAAAGCTTTGGCAAAATCAGTCTTCAACCCGTCTATTGCCTGTTGGACAGGCATTACACTTACCCTCAGAGTGCGCATTTCGGCCTCCTTAGCTGGTTAACTTCTGCAATAAAGTCGTCAATCAGCTGATTAATATCGATAAAATTTATCGAGATCTCAACGGTATCCAGATGCTTATGGTCACCTTTGCCTGCCTCGTTGTCGTAGCGTAATACGCATTTATCCTCAACCACATAGGCCAAGCGATATTTGTACTTGTGGTTGCTGCCTCTTACCGCAGAAGTGACGTCCCATACAACCAGACTGAGCAAACTGTTTGTATCCAGCCAAATACGCCTGTTCATTACGAGTGTCGCTGGCATTGAACATTCCTTGTTGATGTTTACGCTACCATCAATTTAAATTTGATGTCAATAATGACATCAATCCCATGACAAATATTGATCCTTGCCCAGAAATTAATTCACACTCCTTATTCCTATTGGCAGCGGTGATTCATTATTAAATAAATTCATCGCTGCTCAATAAAACCCGCTTGATGGCCATCTTGTTTTAATGATTATTTTATCTATAGTCTGAATACACGAAATGGGAATGATAGATTTCCGTTGCGTGGAAAGATGAATACTTATTTATTGATTTTAATCGGCCAGGATTATTGCGGGATTATTTTGTTCCGACAATGGGTGGCCATGATTAATTATTTTATGTTTATCCTCTCGGAATAAAGGAATCAGTTATGCGCAAATTTAATAAACCGCTGTTGGCGTTGCTGATCGGCAGCACGCTGTGCTCTGCGGCGCAGGCCGCTGCACCGGGCAAACCTACGTTGGCCTGGGGCAATACCAAATTCGCCATTGTCGAAGTCGATCAAGCGGCGACGGCTTATAATAATCTGGTGAAAGTAAAAAGTGCCGCCGACGTTTCTGTTTCATGGAATTTATGGAATGGCGATACCGGTACCACGGCGAAAGTATTATTAAATGGCAAAGAAGTTTGGAGTGGTGCCTCAACCGGTGGTTCGGGAACCGCAAACTTTAAGGTGAATAAAGGCGGCCGTTATCAAATGCAGGTGGCGTTATGCAACGCCGACGGTTGTACCGCCAGCGATGCAACCGAAATTGTGGTGGCAGATACCGACGGTAGCCATTTGGCACCTTTAAAAGAACCTTTGTTGGAAAAGAATAAGCCTTATAAACAAGACTCCGGCAAAGTGGTCGGCTCTTATTTCGTTGAATGGGGCGTTTACGGCCGTAATTTCACCGTCGATAAACTTCCGGCTCAGAACCTGACGCACCTGCTGTACGGCTTTATTCCTATCTGTGGCGGTGACGGCATCAACGACAGCCTGAAAGAGATCGAAGGCAGCTTCCAGGCGTTACAGCGTTCCTGTCAGGGGCGTGAAGATTTTAAGGTATCGATCCACGATCCGTTCGCTGCGCTGCAGAAAGGTCAGAAGGGCGTGACCGCCTGGGACGACCCCTACAAAGGCAACTTCGGCCAGTTGATGGCGTTGAAACAGGCGCGCCCGGACCTGAAAATCCTGCCGTCGATCGGTGGCTGGACGTTGTCCGATCCGTTCTTCTTTATGGGCGATAAGGTGAAGCGCGATCGCTTCGTCGGCTCGGTGAAGGAGTTCCTGCAAACCTGGAAGTTCTTTGATGGCGTAGATATCGACTGGGAATTCCCGGGCGGGCAGGGTGCTAACCCGAAACTGGGCAGTGCGCAGGATGGGGCAACCTATGTGCAGCTGATGAAAGAGCTGCGCGCCATGCTGGATCAGCTTTCGGCGGAAACGGGCCGTAAGTATGAACTGACCTCTGCGATCAGCGCCGGCAAGGATAAAATCGATAAGGTGGATTACAACACCGCACAAAACTCGATGGATCACATTTTCCTGATGAGTTACGACTTCTATGGGGCATTCGATCTGAAAAATCTGGGCCACCAGACTGCGCTGAAAGCGCCGGCCTGGAAACCGGATACGGCGTATACCACGGTGAATGGCGTTAATGCACTGCTCACGCAGGGCGTGAAGCCGGGCAAAATCGTGGTGGGCACCGCCATGTACGGTCGCGGTTGGACCGGGGTGAACGGTTACCAGAACAACATTCCGTTTACCGGCACCGCCACTGGCCCGGTGAAAGGCACCTGGGAAAATGGCATCGTGGATTACCGCCAGATCGCCAATGAGTTTATGAGCGGCGAATGGCAGTACAGCTACGATGCTACCGCTGAAGCACCCTATGTCTTCAAACCTTCCACTGGCGATCTGATCACCTTCGACGATGCGCGCTCGGTGCAGGCGAAGGGCAAATATGTGCTGGATAAGCAGCTGGGCGGGTTGTTCTCATGGGAAATTGACGCCGACAACGGCGAAATTCTGAATAACATGAACAGCAGCCTGGGCAACAGCGTCGGTACGCCTTAAATCGGTTGTAGTACGTTGCCGGGGGATATCTTTTCGCCCCCGGCTTTTTACAGACGAAAGTTTTTTAACGGCGCATAGATTGTGGTGTCGTCTCGATCAAAAAGGGCTTCAGTGCCTCACTCTTTCGGGTAGGGGATCAGCATTTCATCCTGTATTTAACGCAGATCACAAAAATAACCGTTCAGATATTCATCATTCAGCAACAAACTTTTTTAGTTTTTTATCGGAGTTAAACACCAGTAACTTTCTTCAGTGCAGGCTAACGAACTAAAAATGACCGTGTAGCATAATTTTTAATGCTGCAACTGTTAAAGAAAGGTTTTTTTTATGTTTGTTTGCTGTTTCTCACAGTCTGTGTAAATCCCTACTGGTTATATTGACGACACCCCAAACAGTTGGCAATTTGGTAGCCTCAGGGGTAAGAGCGAGAGTTGTTTGAGTGAATTCCACGCGCTCAGACGCCCCCACCGGGACGCGTTCCACCCGGCTCTCTCGCGCAATTATCCCTCCCAGCCTTCGGGCACACTGCACAGGCCGCGCAATAAAAAATACAGGCTCTGGCGGTAAAACACACATCACATCACATAATGGAGCACTAGCGATGACAAGTTCCTTGGGAAAAACAGGGATTCTGAAATTCGGTATTGGGCTGATTGCGTTGACCGTTGCGGCCAGCGTGCAAGCCAAGACTCTGGTTTACTGTTCTGAAGGTTCCCCGGAAGGGTTCAACCCGCAGTTGTTTACCTCGGGTACCACTTATGACGCCAGCTCGGTGCCGATTTACAACCGTCTGGTCGAATTCAAAATCGGCACCACCGAACTGCAGCCGGGCCTGGCTGAAAAATGGGACGTTAGCGAAGACGGCAAAGTCTACACCTTCCACCTGCGTAAAGGCGTGAAGTGGCAGAGCAGCAAAGATTTCAAACCGACCCGTGACTTCAACGCCGACGACGTGGTGTTCTCCTTCGAACGCCAGCTGGACGCGAATAATGCCTATCACAAAGTCTCCGGCGGCAGCTATGAGTACTTTGAAGGCATGGACATGCCGAAACTGATCGCCAAAATCGAGAAGGTGGACGATTCCACTGTCCGTTTCGTGCTGAACCGTCCGGAAGCCCCGTTTGTGGCTGACCTGGGTATGGACTTCGCATCCATTCTGTCTGCCGAATACGCCGACGCGATGATGAAAGCCGGTACTCCGGAAAAAGTTGACCTGAACCCAATCGGTACCGGTCCGTTCCAACTGCTGCAATACCAGAAAGACTCCAAAATCCTTTATAAGGCATTCGACGGTTTCTGGGGCACCAAGCCGAAGATCGACCGTTTAGTGTTCTCTATCACGCCAGACGCTTCAGTGCGTTACGCCAAGCTGCAGAAAAACGAATGTCAGGTGATGCCGTTCCCGAACCCGGCTGACATCGCCCGCATGAAGCAGGACAAAACCATCAACCTGATGGAACAACCGGGGCTGAACGTTGGCTACCTGTCGTTCAACGTTGAGAAAAAACCGCTGGATAACCTGAAGGTGCGTCAGGCGTTGACCCTGGCGGTCAACAAGCAGGCGATCATCGACGCGGTGTACCAGGGCGCAGGCCAGGCGGCTAAAAACCTGATCCCGCCAACCATGTGGGGCTATAACGACGCGGTGAAGGATTACACCTACGATCCGGTCAAGGCCAAAGAGCTGCTGAAAGAAGCGGGCATGGCAGACGGCTTCGCCATCGATCTGTGGGCTATGCCGGTACAGCGTCCGTACAACCCGAACGCGCGCCGCATGGCGGAAATGATCCAGTCTGACTGGGCGAAAATCGGCGTGAAAGCCAAAATCGTGACCTATGAGTGGGGTGAGTACCTCAAGCGCGCCAAAGCGGGCGAGCATCAGACGGTGATGATGGGCTGGACTGGCGACAACGGGGATCCGGACAACTTCTTCGCCACGCTGTTTAGCTGTGCGGCGGCGAAAGATGGTTCCAACTACTCTCGTTGGTGCTACAAGCCGTTTGAAGATCTGATCCAACCGGCACGCGCTGAATCGAACCACGACAAACGCATCGAACTGTACAAGCAGGCTCAGGTAGTGATGCACGATCAGGCTCCGGCACTGATTGTCGCCCACTCCACCGTTTACGAGCCAGTGCGTAAAGAAGTGAAGGGCTATGTTGTGGATCCGCTTGGTAAGCATCACTTTGAGAATGTCTCTCTAGATTAATTCTGGCCGTTAAGCCGGCGACACACGAATGGACTTGGCAGGGGCGCAACAGGTTGCGCTTCTGCTGACCAGTCTCCGGCGTATGGCATCAGGATTGTTCAAAGTGTGTGAGCTTTAATAAGCCTGGCGGACGATGAGCTGCCGGGCACTTTATACAGAGAGTTCGGGATATGTTGCAGTTCATACTCCGACGTTTGGGGTTAGTTATCCCAACGTTTATCGGCATAACTTTGCTGACTTTTGCATTCGTCCATATGATCCCCGGTGACCCGGTGACCATCATGGCCGGGGAACGCGGGATCTCCGCAGAACGCCATGCGCAGTTGATGGCGGAAATGGGGCTGGATAAACCGCTCTATCAACAATATTTCTCTTACGTATCCAACGTGTTGCAGGGTGATTTGGGTACGTCCCTCAAAAGCCGCATCTCCGTTTGGGATGAGTTTGTTCCACGCTTCAAGGCCACGCTGGAATTAGGGTTCTGCGCGATGATTTTTGCCGTGCTGGTGGGTATCCCGGTCGGGGTGCTGGCGGCAGTCAGGCGAGGCTCAATATTCGATCATACCGCGGTGGGCATCTCGCTGACCGGCTACTCGATGCCGATTTTCTGGTGGGGCATGATGCTGATCATGCTGGTCTCGGTGCAGCTAAACCTGACGCCGGTATCGGGGCGGGTCAGCGACACGGTGTTCCTCGACGATACCTTGCCGTTAACCGGCTTTATGCTGATTGATACCCTGATTTGGGGCGAACCGGGCGACTTCGCTGATGCCGTGATGCATATGATCCTGCCGGCTATCGTACTCGGCACAATTCCGCTGGCGGTGATCGTGCGTATGACGCGCTCCTCAATGCTGGAAGTGTTGGGCGAAGATTACATCCGTACCGCGCGCGCCAAAGGCGTGAGCCGCATGCGGGTGATCGTGGTGCATGCTTTGCGCAATGCCTTGCTGCCGGTGGTAACGGTGATTGGCCTGCAGGTCGGCACCATGCTGGCCGGTGCCATCCTGACCGAAACCATCTTCTCCTGGCCGGGCCTGGGGCGCTGGCTGATGGATGCGTTGCAGCGTCGCGACTATCCGGTTGTTCAGGGCGGCGTATTGCTGGTCGCCTGTATGATTATTCTGGTTAACCTGCTGGTAGACGTGCTCTACGGCGTGGTCAACCCGCGTATTCGCCACAAGAAATAAGGGGCGCTCTAATGTCTCAAGTCACTGAGTCTGTAGTTAAAGGTGCGCCGAAGCCCATGACCCCGTTTCAGGAGTTCTGGCACTATTTCAAGCGCAATAAAGGGGCCGTTGTCGGCCTGGTTTATATCATTGTGATGTTCGTTATCGCCATCGGTGCCGGGGTGCTGGCACCGCATGCGCCAGCGGATCAGTTCCGCGACGCGCTGCTCAAACCGCCGGTCTGGCAGGAAGGCGGCAGCTGGCAATATATCCTCGGTACTGACGATGTGGGCCGTGATGTACTGTCGCGCCTGATGTACGGCGCGCGGCTGTCGCTGTTGGTCGGCTGTCTGGTGGTGGTGCTTTCGCTGATCATGGGCGTGGTGCTGGGCCTGCTGGCCGGCTATTTCGGCGGCGTGGTAGATGCAATCATCATGCGTATCGTCGACATCATGTTGGCGTTGCCGAGCCTGCTGTTAGCATTGGTGCTGGTGGCTATCTTCGGCCCCTCCATCGTCAACGCTTCGCTGGCGTTAACCTTCGTCGCCTTACCGCACTACGTGCGACTTACGCGCGCGGCGGTCTTGGTGGAAGTGAACCGCGACTACGTCACCGCTTCACGCGTGGCCGGTGCCGGTGCGCTGCGCCAAATGTTTATCAACATCTTGCCAAACTGCCTGGCGCCGCTGATCGTCCAGGCCTCTCTTGGCTTCTCGAACGCCATTCTGGATATGGCCGCTCTCGGCTTCCTGGGCATGGGTGCGCAACCGCCAACGCCGGAGTGGGGCACCATGCTCTCCGACGTACTGCAGTTCGCTCAAAGCGCCTGGTGGGTCGTGACCTTCCCCGGCGTGGCGATTCTGCTGACGGTGCTTGCATTTAACCTGATGGGGGACGGTTTGCGTGACGCTCTCGACCCCAAACTCAAGCAGTAACAGAGGATGAGAGAGATGGCGTTATTAAATGTAGACAAGCTTTCGGTGCACTTCGGTGACGAAGGCACTCCCTTCCGCGCGGTAGACCGCATCAGTTACAGCGTGGAGCAGGGCCAGGTGGTGGGCATTGTCGGCGAATCCGGCTCCGGCAAGTCCGTCAGCTCGCTGGCGATTATGGGGCTGATCGACTTCCCCGGTAAGGTGATGGCCGAAAAACTGGAGTTTAACGGCCAGGATCTGCGCAAAATTTCCGAAAAAGAGCGTCGCCAACTGGTGGGCTCGGAAGTGGCGATGATTTTCCAGGATCCGATGACCAGCCTTAACCCGTGCTACACCGTCGGCTTCCAGATCATGGAAGCGTTGAAGGTGCACCAGGGCGGCAACCGCCGCACTCGTCGTCAACGGGCTGTTGATTTGCTGACCCAGGTAGGTATCCCCGACCCGGCTTCGCGTCTCGACGTTTATCCGCACCAGCTTTCGGGTGGGATGAGCCAGCGCGTGATGATCGCCATGGCGATTGCCTGCCGACCAAAGCTGCTGATTGCCGATGAACCGACCACCGCGCTCGACGTGACCATTCAGGCGCAAATCATCGAACTGCTGCTGGAACTGCAGCAGCGTGAAAATATGGCCCTGTTGCTGATCACTCACGATCTGGCGCTGGTGTCTGAGGCGGCGCATCACATCATCGTGATGTATGCCGGGCAGGTGGTGGAGTCCGGTAAGGCATCGGAAATCTTCCGCGCACCGCGTCATCCTTATACTCAGGCGCTGCTGCGCGCGTTGCCGGAATTCGCCGCCGATAAAGCGCGCCTGGCTTCGCTGCCTGGCGTGGTACCGGGCAAATATGACCGCCCAAGCGGCTGTTTGCTCAATCCACGCTGCCCGTACGCCAATGAGCGTTGCCGTACTGAAGAGCCGGAACTGCGCAGCATTCCCGGCCGTCAGGTTAAATGTCACACACCGCTGGATGATGCGGGGAGGCCGACCGTATGAGCCAGAACCAACCCTTATTGCAGGCGATTGACCTGAAGAAACACTACCCGGTCAAGAAGGGGCTATTTGCCCCGGAGCGGCTGGTCAAAGCGCTGGATGGCGTTTCCTTTACGCTTGAGCGTGGCAAAACGCTGGCGGTGGTGGGCGAATCCGGCTGTGGTAAATCGACGCTGGGTCGCCTGCTGACGATGATTGAAGTTCCGACCGGTGGCGAGTTGTACTATCAGGGGCAGGATTTGCTGAAGCCGGATGTCACGGCTGAGAAGCTGCGACGCCAGAAGATCCAGATCGTGTTCCAGAATCCTTATGGATCGCTCAACCCACGCAAGAAGGTCGGGCAGATCCTTGAGGAGCCGTTGCAGATCAATACCGCGTTAAGCAGCGCAGAACGTCGTGAGAAAGCGCTGGAGATGATGGCCAAGGTCGGATTGAAAACCGAGCATTACGATCGTTATCCCCATATGTTCTCCGGCGGGCAGCGGCAGCGTATCGCTATTGCACGCGGGTTGATGCTTAACCCGGACGTAGTGATTGCCGATGAGCCGGTTTCCGCGCTGGACGTGTCCGTGCGGGCGCAGGTGTTGAACCTGATGATGGATTTGCAGCAGGATCTGGGGCTGTCTTACGTGTTTATCTCCCATGATTTGTCGGTGGTGGAGCACATTGCCGACGAAGTGATGGTGATGTATCTCGGCCGCTGCGTGGAGAAGGGCAGTAAAGACGCCATCTTCAACAACCCGCGTCATCCGTATACCCAGGCGTTGCTGTCCGCGACACCGCGCCTGAATCCGGATATGCGTCGCGAGCGCATCAAGCTGACCGGCGAACTGCCCAGCCCGATGAACCCACCGCCAGGTTGTGCATTCAATGCTCGCTGCCGCCGTGCTTTCGGGCCTTGTACCCAATTGCAACCCCAGTTAAAGCAATACGGCGAGCAGATGGTGGCCTGCTTTGCGGTCGATCAGGATGAAAATTCTGCGGCATAACTTTGTTATCCATGACAATTAACTAAAAATGCCGGTTTTTACGCCGGCATTTTTTTGCTTTTAATTATGATCGTATTAATTAGTTTATTGAGTGGATTTTTTATTTGTATTAATGGCGCTTATTTTTCTTAGCGAAATCCTGACGAAATAAGCTGAATTAGGAATCTTCGCAAACCACTGATAATTAATCTATTGGCTTTTTCTATCCGGATTATTACGCCGATTGGAATGGAATGCCCAAAGCCAATGTTAAGGATTAAGGTTCCGCCGCAGATTGATGGCTGCAAAAAAAAGCACGCCTGAAGGCGTGCCCAGATGGCTGATAAAGTCCTTTGCAATTAAAAGTTCTGATTTAGGGACTAATAAAAACAAAGGATTATGTTTTCTGATTTACCCCAAACATCCGAAAACCACGTTTTTTCGGGTGTTTGTCATCAGACTAAGCACGCCTGAAGGCGTGCCCCTGAGTCATCAGGTAATGCAATTACTGGGGATAAGGTACCCAATCGCCGCCGTTTAGCCGGATGTAAGGCTTGCCCTGGTATTGCATCACGATGGCGTTGTCATTCTCGGAAATGACCGCCGTCTGCGGCAGGTTCTGCGTCAGTGCCTGCCAGTCTACGCTCGGTGCGGTGAAGGCCTTGCCGTCTACCAAACGAGAAACCAGCTCGGAAAGCGCCAGGTAGCTGCTTGGCGTTTTGACCTGCAGCGGGCTGCCCTGATGCGGCGCTTTCATACCAACCAGTTTGATACCTACCGGCGTATGGGTAATGTTCGGACTTGGGATATCGCGCAGGCCGGACATCTGCATTTTGTCTCCCACCAGTGCCGCGCCGTGTTCCGGCACGATCACCACCATCACCTTGCGGCCAGACTTCTCCAATTGATCCAGGAAGGTGTTCAACTGGTCGAACAATTTCTGCGCCCGGGGTTGATAGTCCGCGCTCTTGTTCGAACCGACGAAACGGTTACCGTCATGCAATGGAATGATATTGAAGAAGGTGGCGCTGCGGGTCTCACCGGCTTTCTGCTGCTGATCCAGCCAGCGGGTGAGCAGTTCCAAATCGTTGTATATCGGTTCGCCATCGAACGAGGCCAGCTCATTGCCGATCCCGGCCTGAGACATCAGCGGTGCCTGCATATCACCCTGTTCGCGCAGCTCTTTCAGGAAGTTGCCGAACACGCCGGAGTGATCCAGCATCAGCTGCTCTTTGAAGCCCAGCTTGGCAAGATTATCAAACAGATAGCATTGCTGATTGACCGGCTGATACAAATCGTGATGCGAAGGCTGACCACAGCTGGCGCGTAACAACCTGATTGCCGCCGGGCCGCTGTAGGCGGTGGCCGAATTGAAGTTGTCGAACATAATGTCCATCTTCGACCACAGCGGATGGTTTTCCAGTTTTACCGCGTCCATGTCGGCCCAGGCCAACGAACAGATATTGATCACCAGCAGGTCAAACGGCTGAGCATCGGCAGGCAGGCTGGCCGGGAAGGCGGTTGCGCGGGTTTTTTCCTTGTCGTAGAACTGATTCAGATAGGCCGTCAGGTTGGCGCTGGTTGGTGGCGCACTGTCCGCCGGTGCGCTGTCGCCCCCGGTGGCCGGCGGCGTCGTTGCCGGGGTGCTACTGGTAGAAGCGTTGGTACTGGCCGGTAACAGGGAGACGGCCGGCCCGGCAATGTTGACCAGGTTCAACCACACCAGTGCGGCAACGGTGAATACGGTAACCCGTACCCATTGAGCCAGGAACAGGTAGGCAATCAGCATCACGAAGGCCGCGCCGATCATCTGCCAATTGATAAAGCGATTTATCAGCTCCAGCAGATATTGGGCGCTAAAGCCGGTCAATTGCGAACCCTGGCTCATGATGCTGTTGATGCCGGGCAACCAGGTGTCGTGATAGAACAACGCAATCCCAATCGGGATCGCCACGTAATGACGCCAGCGGTGCAGACGCATCGCAGGTATCGGCATTAACAGAAATGCCATGAACACCAGGTTGGGCAAGGCGTGGAAGTTCAGGTAACCGAACCACAGCAGGGCAAATTTGGCCAGGAAGTAGTAGTTCCAGCCACCCAGCCCACGCCAGTAGCGCCACAGGGAGTTGTCGGATTGCGGGGTGTTTGTTGGCTTCATGGCTGTTTCTTACGCTTAATCTGAGATGAAGAACCTTCGCGCACCCATAATCCGATGGATTTTAAATAGCGCGGTGATAACAACAGGTTTTGCCAGTACTGACGCCAGTGCGGGAAACGCCGGTGAAAGGCGTAACCCAGCGGGATGAAAATAATGGCGCACAGAATAATCAGTTGCACAATGTCGTTAAGATTCAACATGCTTATTCTCCTGCGCACCGGTAGTCAGCGTGAAAGCCACCGGTTGACGGCGCTCCTGCGGGCGGTCTGCCTCGGCGGCGGCCTGGCGCGGTGTGGCCTGTGCGGTCGTTGCAGGCAACGGAATATTGGCGTTGTGCGCCAGCCGTTTAATTTCAGAAATAATATCTACGTCCTGGTGCCACACCACCCGGTTACTGAAGGCTTCATCTACCGGCAGACGAAAAATAAACTTCAGAGCGGTATCCAAATCGTTAATCCGGCAGGTGGAGAGAAACAGGACCAGTCGGCCTTGCACCACGGTCATTACGTCGCCGAAGCGCCGTAGAAAGCAAAGGGTCATCGCCTGTTCGGCGCGCAACCCGGGCACCGGGCGCAGCGCTACCATCACACCTTTACCGTCTTCCGGCAGCAGCGTGTTGCCCATCAGCGAAATCACCGCCTGACTAAAATCGTCCGGCCGCATATAACCTTTCAGTTGCAGCGGACGCAGCCCGGCCAGCAGGGCATCAATATCTGCCGGAACGTGGCGTGAGAAGCGCTGCCCCTGAATACCCTCAAGCATGGTCAAAAAGCGCGATAACGGTGCCACGTGCGGCACAATCAGATTGGCGCCGCAGGCCAACAGCAAGCGTTCGTCACTGTAACGCAGGCTGGCGCTCATCTCGCGTACCACGATTTTCAGTCCGTTGCCGCGCTGACGGCGCAGGCTGTGGATTTGATGTGCCAGCGCATCAATTTCATCACTTTGGTACAGGGCGAAGATCAACGTAGCCGAAAGCGTCAACATGCCGTGCTGCGCCAGTTGCGCATTGGTTTGCAGCAGTTGCCAGTTGGCCGATAGCGGCGGCGCGCCTTCAAGAATGCTCTGCTGGGCCAGGTAGCGCCCTTCATCGCTGCGGATGGAGGTCGGAGAAGGTTTATTGCTGTCGTCGTCACCCTGCCAGCCGTGTTCACCGGCATACAGCGTCAGTAATTGGTTGGCGTTGATGCCGTTTTCGGTGCTCCACCAGTTAACCAGATACTGTGCACTGTCCTGCTGCCACTGCAGGCTGGCCAGCCCGTTAAGGATGCGGTGTTGAGTGCTGAGTTGCCCTTTGAGTTTATTCACGCCGCCGCCGTGGCTGAGGATCAGCAGCGTGCAGCCTTGTCGGCGCAGCCAGGCGCCGGTGGCGCGGGTCCAGTCACCCAACTCTTCGCGGGTGAAGGTCTGCCATAAGCTAGCATGGGCCAACAGAATCAATAGGCGATTTTGCGGTTTTAGGGCGCGCATCAGGTCGTCGCTAAAGTGCATCAGCGCCGCTTTTTTCTCGGGTAGCTGGTACAGCGGGATTTTTTTCAATGCGGGGGAGACAAGTTCCGCCAGCAACCCGTCAGGTTTTTCTCCGCTGCATATCAACGCGACCTGGCTGGTTGCAGCCTGGGCAGCCAAGGTTTGCTGGCAGAGCAGGTTGGCATCGGTTTGACGGTCGACATTCACCCAATACAGCCCCGGGGCTTGCATGACAGACAGCTCTTCCCAAATCTGCCGAACACCTAATGAGAAAGATTGCGCCATAGGATATTTTTCTACTTTCGTTGAAAGTGTCGTCGCGGCCAACTGAGTATAGCTATTCGGCCATCCTGTCATTGGGAACAATAATAAAAAAATTAAAACCAGCCATGTACTAATATTTGTTGAGAATCATCTTATTGGCCATGTCTTTTTTTTAGCGTTGCTATAGTAATTAACATTAGCCTATTTTTTTGAGGCGGCAGAATGAATGATCAATTAACGCGCTTTCACGCAGTGGTGCCATCGGAAACTCAGGACGATTTGCTGGCGCTTAGTCAGGCATTTTCGCTGCCAAAATTAAGCTATGTCGATATCGCACGTCAGGAGCGGTTAACGCAAATGATGGCCAACTGGCCGCTGCTGGCCGAATTAGCGCAGACCACGGGGAGCCGTTAGTTTATGCCAGTGATTGCTCTGCAGGGGTTGCGAGGCGGGATGGGGGCGACGTCGGTCACCGCGGCGCTCGCGTGGGCATTACAGCAACTGGGCGAGTCGGTATTGGCGATTGATTTTGCGCCGGATAACCTACTGCGTCTGCATTTTAATATGCCATTCGAGCTGGCGCGGGGTTGGGCCCGGGCCGAGCAAGACGGCGGCGATTGGCAACAGGGCGCGATGCGCTATTGTGAAAACCTCGACTTTCTCCCCTTTGGCCAGCTCACCCTGGCGGAACGGTTGAATGTACAGCAATCTTGTCGGCAGCAGCCCGCCCGCTGGCAGGACAATCTGGCGCAGCTAAACGCCGCGGCGCAGTACAACTGGATCCTGTTGGATCTGCCGGCGGATGATGAAGCACTGGCTCAGCAGGCGCTGGCGGTGGCAGATTGCGTCTTTACCCTGATTGCTCCGGACGCAAACTGCCAGGTGCGGCTGCATCAGCAAGCGCTGCCGCAAGGCTGCCGTTTCCTGATTAACCACTATTTCGCCGCCAGCCGACTCCAGCAGGATTTACACCAACTGTGGCTGCAAACGCTGGGGGGATTGTTGCCGGTGGTTATCCACCGCGATGAGGCGATGGCCGAAGCCCTGGCGGTGAAACAGCCTTTGGGGGAATATCGGCCGGAAAGCCTGGCTGCGGATGAAGTGCTGACGCTGGCTAACTGGTGTCTGATTAACCTGAAGGGGACGCCGACATGAGCCGGGTGATGAACCTGCTGCTGGTGCCGCCGGTCCATCAGGCGGTGCAGACGCGTTACCGTAACTACCGACGGCATGGTTCGTCGGCGTTTACCGCCTTTTTCACCACGCTGCTGGTGGCACTGGGCTGGATTTTCCTGCGTTTCGAATCCCCCGGCTGGCAACGGTTGCGGGCTGCGCGCAGCTATTGGTTCCCCCATCTATCCTCCGGCCGTCCGCGGCCGGCGGACGCGCTGCGCTATCTGGTGCAAGGGTTGTGGCTGCTGGTGTTCCGCACCGATCGTGCACCTGTAACCCATCATCGTTTCGCCGGCTGGCGGCGGTTGCAATTGCGCTACGCCCAGTGGCTGCAAACCCTGCCACAGCGGCTGGAAAATGCCGGGCTGGAGCAGCGTTCGGTTGAGCGCCTTGGCCGGATGAGCCAGCGCATGCGCCGTCTGCTGTTTATCATTGTCGGCGTATTGGCGGCAATCCTCGCCATACTCTGTATTTCTCAACCGTTCGATCTGCCGGCGCAGTTTGTGTTTGTGGTGCTGCTGTGGGCCATTGCCATGGTGGTGCGCCGGGTACCAGGCCGTCTGCCGGGACTGATGCTGATCGTGCTGTCGCTGACCGTTTCCTGCCGCTACCTGTGGTGGCGCTATACCGCCACCTTGAACTGGGACGATCCGCTCAGCCTGACCTGCGGCCTGCTGCTGCTGATAGCGGAAACCTATGCCTGGGTGGTGCTGGTGTTGGGGTATTTCCAGACCGTCTGGCCGCTGAATCGCCAGCCGGTGCCGATGCCTGCCGACAGCGCAACCTGGCCGACGATCGATTTGCTGGTGCCGACCTACAACGAAGATCTGGGGGTGGTGAAGCCGACCATCTACGCCGCGCTGGGCATCGACTGGCCGAAAGAGAAGGTCAGTATTTACATCCTCGATGACGGTAACCGGCCAGAATTCAAAGCGTTCGCCGAAGAGGTGGGGGTTAAGTATATCGCCCGGCCGACTCATGAGCATGCCAAGGCCGGTAACATCAACAACGCGCTGAAACAGGCCACCGGCGAGTTTGTCGCGATTTTTGACTGTGACCACGTACCCACGCGCTCGTTCCTGCAACTGACCATGGGTTGGTTCTTCAAAGACAAAAAGCTGGCGATGCTGCAGACCCCGCATCACTTCTTCTCGCCGGATCCTTTTGAGCGCAACCTGGGGCGTTTTCGTCAGACGCCGAACGAAGGAACGCTGTTCTATGGCCTGGTGCAGGACGGCAACGACATGTGGGACGCGACCTTCTTCTGCGGTTCCTGCGCCATTCTGCGTCGCAGTGCGCTGGATGAAATCGGCGGTATCGCGGTGGAAACCGTCACCGAAGATGCCCATACCTCCTTGCGTTTGCATCGCCGTGGACACACCTCGGCGTATATCCGTATCCCCCAGGCCGCCGGGCTGGCGACCGAGAGCCTGTCGGCGCACATTGGCCAGCGTATTCGCTGGGCACGCGGCATGGTGCAAATCTTCCGGCTGGATAACCCGCTGTTAGGCAAGGGGCTGAAGTTGGCGCAGCGGTTATGTTATGCCAACGCCATGCTGCACTTCTTGTCCGGTATTCCGCGGCTGATCTTCCTGACCGCGCCCTTGGCTTTCCTGTTGCTGCATGCCTACATCATTTTCGCCCCGGCGCTGGCGATCGCGCTGTATGTGTTGCCGCATATGATCCACGCCAGTCTGACCAACTCGCGTATTCAGGGGAAATACCGGCACTCTTTCTGGAGTGAGATCTACGAAACGGTATTGGCCTGGTATATCGCCCGGCCAACGACGGTGGCGCTGTTCAATCCGCACAAGGGCAAATTCAACGTCACCGCCAAAGGCGGGCTGGTGGAAGAAGAGCACGTCGACTGGGTGATCACCCGGCCCTATATGTTCCTGGTGATCCTGAATCTGGCCGGGCTGTTCTTCGGCGTTTGGCGGCTGGGTTACGGCCCGACCGATGAAGTCATGACGGTGATCATCAGCCTGGTGTGGGTGCTGTACAACATGACCATTCTCGGTGGGGCGGTGGCGGTAGCGGTAGAGGCCAAACAGGTGCGTCAGGCGCACCGGGTAGAGATCGCGATGCCGGCCGCAATCGCTCGTGCCGACGGCCATCTGTTCCCTTGTACGCTGCGTGATTATTCCGATGGAGGGGTGGGCATTGAGATGCGCGTAGCGGATGCGCTGAAAGATGGCGACAAGGTGTCGCTGCTGCTCAAACGCGGGCAGCAGGAATACAGCTTTCCGTGTGTGGTGACCCGAGCGTTCGGCAGCAAGGTGGGGATCCGTATGGTTTCCATGACCACCCGCGAACACATTGATTTTATTCAATGCACCTTTGCCCGCGCCGATACCTGGGCGTTGTGGCAGGACGGGTTCCCTGAAGATAAACCGATCGAAAGCCTGCGCGACGTTCTGGCGCTGGGCTTCCGGGGTTACGTACGTATGGCGGATTATGCACCGCCGATGGTGCGCCGCCTGCTGGTCGGGTTCACGACGCTGATTGCGTGGGTAGTGTCATTTATCCCACACGGCGTTGGCAGAGCCCCGGCCTTCAGCCAAAAAGAGACAGTGGTATAGGCAAACCGCCCGCTCACTCGCCTGGCCCCCAGGCTATAACATTGATGATGATACGATGACGAGAAAAATAACCTGGTTTACCGCCCTGGCCTTAGGCATCAGCACCTTGTCTCAGGCTGAAACCGCCACCGCGCCGACCGGACAGCCGCCGGTGACGATACCCGCCGATGCGTCGGTCACCACCCCTATGGGATCGGCCGCGCCGGTGGATCCGAATGCGCCGGTTCGTGATGTGCAGTTGCCGTTCGCCACTATTGCTCCGCCGCCGGGGACCTTTACCCTGCGCGGTACGCGGCCGGATGGCCAGGTTGAATTCGGCGTGCGCAGCGATGAGGTGGTGTCGCAGGCGATGCTTGATCTGGAGTTTACGCCGTCACCGTCGCTGATCCCGGTGGAATCGCACGTCAAGGTGTACCTTAATGATGAGCTGATGGGGGTGACGACCCTTGCCAAAGAGCAGCTCGGTAAACCAAATCGCATCCAAATGGCGATAGATCCTCGCTATATCACCGATTTTAACCGCGTACGGCTGGTGTTCGTCGGCCATTACCAAAACATTTGCGAAAACCCGGCCAGCACGACCTTGTGGTTGGAAGTCAGTAAATCCAGCTCGTTGAACCTGCGCTTCCAGACCTTGCCGGTGAAGAACGAACTGTCGCATTTCCCGGAGCCGTTTTTCGACAGCCGCGACAACCGCCCACTGATCTTGCCGATGGTGTTTGCCGGCCAGCCGGATATCACTCAGCAGCGCGCGGCAGGCATTTTGGCTTCGTGGTTCGGCAGCAAAGCACAGTGGCGCGGTCAGTCGTTCCCGACGCTATACAACAAGCTGCCGGAACAGCACGCCATCGTCTTCGCCACCAACAAGCAGCGTCCGGATTTCCTGCGGGATTATCCGGCGGTCAACGGGCCGACGGTGGAGATGATAAGCCATCCGGATAACCCGTACATCAAACTGCTGCTGGTGCAGGGGCGCGATGACAACGATTTGATCACCGCGGTGAAAGGTATCGCGCAGGGCAATATTCTGTTCCGTGGCCAAAACGTCACGGTGGACAAGGTCGAACAGCTGGCTCCGCGTCAGCCCTATGATGCGCCTAACTGGGTGCGCACCGATCGGCCGATGACCTTCGCCGAGCTGCAGCAGTACGCTGAGCAATTGCAAACCAGTGGTATCGAGCCGGGCCCTATTTCGTTGACCATGAATTTGCCGCCGGACCTGTTCCTGATCCGCAGTACCGGCATCGATATGCACCTGAAATACCGCTATACCGCCCCGCGCATTCAGGACGGTTCGCGGCTGAGCGTCAGCCTGAACAACCAGTTCGTGCAGGCTTACTCGCTGGTGCCCGAGCATGAGCAGGGGGCCCAGTTGCTGCGCTTGCCACTGACCCAGGGGCTGATCGACTCGGACAAGAACGTCAATATTCCGGCGCTGCGTCTGGGGGCGACCAACCAACTGCGTTTCGACTTTGACTACACCACGCTGTTGGCCAGCGGCGCGGAAGGTCGTTGCGAAACCTATTCCTTTACCGCTAACCATGCGGTGATCGACGGCGCATCGACCATTGATTTCTCCGGTTACCGTCACTTTATGGCGATGCCGGACCTGCGGGCCTTTGCCAATGCCGGTTTCCCTTTCAGCCGCCTGGCCGATTTGTCGCAAACGCTGGTGCTGGTGAACAAGCAGCCGCAACCGGCGCAGGTCAGCGCTTTGCTGAACGCGATGGGCATCATTGGCGCGCAAACCGGTTACCCGGCGTTGGCGATGACGCTGAGTGACGACTGGTCGCAGGCCAAGGATCGGGATGCTGATATTTTGATGATCGGCACTATTCCCCCGGAGCTGAAGGACGATAAAAAGATCAGCCTGCTGGTGGATGCCACCCAGAGCTGGGTCAAACAACCGACCCGGCAGTTGCCGCTGCCGACCATGGACGTGCTGGCAGAAGACACCAAGCCGGACAGCAAAACCACCATCAGTTCTGAAGGGGCGATGGCCGCAATTATCGGCGTGCAGTCGCCGTTTAACGCTCAGCGCAGCATTGTGGCATTGCTGGCCGACAGCGCGCGGGGCTACGACCTGTTGAACACGGCGCAGCTGGACAGCGGCAAGCGTGCCGCGGTGTTTGGCTCGGTTGCGGTGATCCGTGAATCAGGCGTGAACAGTCTGCGAGTGGGCGATGTTTATTATGTTGGCCATCTGCCATGGTGGGAGCGTATCTGGCACGCGCTGTCGACCCATCCGGTGTGGCTGGCGGTGATCGCCGTGGTGGTCGTGGTGGTGCTGGCGCTGATGTTATGGCGTGGCCTGAAGGCCTTCAGCCGCCGTCGCCTGTCACCTGAAGACCGGGACTGATTGCCATGCCTGCGAGGTTGAAGCGTCTGACCATCGGCATGCTGCTGCTGTGCGCATTCAGCGCGGCGGCAGCCTGTGAATGGCCGGCCTGGCAACAGTACAAACAGTTTTATATCAGTGAGCAGGGACGAGTGATCGATCCGAGCAGTCCTAACCGAATCACCACCTCGGAAGGCCAGAGTTACGGACTGTTCTTCGCGCTGGTGGCAAACGATCGGCCTGCTTTCGATCAATTGCTGACATGGACGGAAAACAATCTGGCCGCGGGCGATCTCAGTGCGCATTTGCCCGCCTGGTTGTGGGGCGAAAACGAACAAAAACAGTGGACGGTGCTAGACAGCAATTCGGCATCCGATGCCGACCTGTGGATTGCCTACAATTTGCTGGAAGCCGGTCGGTTGTGGAAAAGCCGCCGTTATCAAACCCTTGGCACCCTGTTGTTGCAACGTATCGCTCGTGAAGAAGTGGCGGATATCCCGGGGCTGGGGTTGATGCTGTTACCGGGCAAAGTCGGCTTCGTGGCGGAAGATCGCTGGCGCCTCAATCCGAGCTATTTACCCCCGCAACTGCTGGCACGTTTTGCCGTGCTGAATGGCCCATGGCGGAAGATGCAGCAAACCAACCAGCGGTTGTGGTTGGACACTGCGCCGCACGGCTTTTCGCCGGACTGGGTGGTGTGGCAGGTCGGCAAAGGCTGGCAGCCGGATACCGTCAAACCGAATATCGGCAGTTATGACGCCATCCGGGTTTATTTGTGGGCCGGCATGCTGGCGGACGACGATGAACATAAGGCGGCGTTGCTCAAGCAACTGCAACCTATGGCGCAGCTAACGGCTCAGCAAGGCGTGCCGCCGGAGAAAACCGACACTGCCAGCGGTAAAACCCACGGCGATGGTCCGGTGGGTTTCTCGGCGTCGATGTTGCCGATGTTGGCGCACGAGCCAGAGGCCTTGCAGGTGCAGCGCCAACGTATCAAACAAAACCCGCCTGGCGATCGGGCCTATTTCAGCGCCTCGTTGGCGCTGTTTGGTCAGGGATGGGATCAACAACGTTATCGTTTTAATCGGCAGGGTGAACTTCAACCCTCCTGGGGCGGCCAATGCGTAACTTCCGAATAAACTGGCTGGGCCTGGTGCCTTTAAGCCTGGCGATGCTGCCACAGGCGCAAGGAGCAGAAACCGTTGCGCCGGAACAATGGCTGCTGGAGCAGGTGCGGGTTGGAGAGGCTGGCAACAAAGATGAGTTGGTTCGCCAGTCGCTCTACCGGCTTGAACTGATGGATCCGAATAACCCGGAGGTGATTTCCGCGCGTATGCGTTTGGCATTGCGACAGGGCAATTTGGCATTGGCACAGCAGCAGTTGGATAAGCTGAAACAGATTGCGCCGCAGTCAACTAGCTATCGGCAGGCGGAAATGAACATGCTGCTTACCCAGCCGGAAACCCGCCAAAAGCTGCAGCAGGCGCGGCTGATGGCGACCGCCGGGCGTTTGCCGGAGGCGAAAGCGCAGTATGACGAGCTGTTCCACGGCGATCCGCCGACGTTGGAGTTGGCGGTGGAATACTGGCGGTTGGTTGCGCGGTTGCCGGGACAGGAAGCCGCGGCGCTGAAACAGTTGCAGACGCTGGATCAGCAATATTCCGGCAACGTGCCGCTGCGCATGTCGCTGGCGCGGATGCTATTTAGCCAGGATCGCGACGCCCAGGCCTATGATCTTTTGCAGAAAGTAGCTGCCGATCCTGCCGGACGCGGAGATGCCGCCGATCTGTGGTTGGAGAAAGTCAAAGCGATGCCGGTCAGTCCGCAGAGCGTTGCTGCCCTTAACCGTTTTCTTGGCGTTTTTGAAACCGGCGATCAGGCGGTCAGCGCCCGACAAGAACTGGCCCGGCAGCAGGCGCTGCTGTCGGATCCTGCCTACCAGGCGCGGGTGCGCGGGCTGGCGCAGGTGGACAAGGGCGGCAGTCGTGCCGCCATTCCAGAGTTGAAAAAAGCGTTGGCGGCTTCACCCAATGACGCCGACGTGCTGGGCGCGCTTGGGCAAGCCTATTCCCGCGTCGGTAATCGTCCACAGGCGCTGAGCCTGTTTCGTCAGGCCCTGCAGGCCGATAAAAGCGGCTACGGCGGCAGTAAATGGCAGAGCCTGATCAAGAGCAACAGTTACTGGCTGGCGGTGGATGAAGGTGACAAGGCGCTGAAAGCCGGTAACTTGGCGCTGGCACAGCAAAAATACCAACAGGCGCGACAGATAGACAACGGTGACAGCAGCGCGGTAATTGGCTTGGGCGACGTTGCGGTGGCGCGTAAAGATGATGCTGCCGCCGAACGTTTCTACCAGCAGGCGCTGCGGTTGGATCCCGGCAGCGGCAGCGCGGTACGCGGTCTGGTGAATATTTATCAGCGGCAGTCGCCGGAAAAGGCGCTGGCCTATCTCAACAGCCTGCCACGCGGCCAGCAAAACAAGCTGCGTGGCACGCTGGAAGGTTTGCAGCTCGATATGCTCAAGCAGCAGGCCGACCAGCTCGTACAGCAAAAGCAGTGGCATCAGGCGGCGGAGAAATACCGTCGTGCTCAGCAGATGGATCCCGATGACGTCTGGCTGACTTACCACTATGCGCAGACGCTGCGTCAGGCTGGGCAGCCGGAACAGGCAGATGCTCTGTTCAGTCGACTGGCGCAAAAACAGCGTGCGAATCCGCAGTTGGCATACGCCTATGCGCTGTATCTCTCCGGCAGCGATCGTGATACTCAGGCGTTGGCACAGCTGAATACCCTGCCCGCCGCGCAGTGGAACGACAATATGCGTGAACTGGCGCAGCGCTTGAAGATGCAGGCGACGCTGGAACATGCCGATCGGTTACGTACTGCGGGCGATGAGCCGGGGGCGGTGGCTTATCTGCGCCGCCAGCCGGCGGATACCCGCATTGATCTCCAGTTGGCCGACTGGGCGCTGGCGCGCGGTGAATATGATGCCGCACTGGCTGACTATCAGCGCGTACGGACGCGTGAGCCGAACAACCCGGATGCCAGGTTGGGTGAAATAGAAGCCTATGTAGCGCAGGGCAAGCTGAGTGAAGCACGTCAGCGGCTGCAAACTGCCGCGCCGGACCCGAGCGAATCAGACAACAGCGAGCGGCGGGTGGCTAACGCCTGGTATGCCGTTGGTGAACCGCAAAAAGCGACCGAGATTTTTACCCGGCTGAAAACGACGGCGCCGCTAGCGCCACCCAGCCAGGCGAAGGCGCTGATTTACCGCGACGCGGCACGGCTCGAACGTGATCAACAGCAGCCGGTGCTGGCCCAGCAGGATTATAAACAGGCGATGGTCGCCAGCGGTATTGCCCCTAGTGTGCCGCAGGATAACGACAGTTACACCTACCTGACGCGCAACAATCCGACAGATGACTGGCTTAAACGGGGCATTCGTTCAGACGCGGCGGATCTGTACCGCCAGCAAGACGTGAATGTCACCCTCGACCATGATTATTGGAGCTCCAGTGGCACGGGTGGCATCTCCGATTACAAAGCGCATGACACCATGTTACAGGTCGATATGCCGTGGTATGACGGGCGGGCGTTTTTCCGTTCCGATACCGTACAGTTGGATGCCGGCAGCTTCTCCACCGACGGCAGCGGCAAATATTACGAAACCTTCGGTACCTGCAATACTCAGGGGTGCAGCGGCGATGAGCGTCAGAAAACCACCGGCACCAGCGTGGCCGTGGGGTGGAAAAACGATCGCTGGGCGGGGGATATCGGCACCACACCAATGGGCTTTGAGGTGGTTGACTGGGTCGGTGGACTGGCCTACAGCAATGACTGGAACCACATTGGTTGGACGTTGGCGGCCTCGCGCCGTCCCATTTCCAGCTCATTGCTGGCGTTTGGCGGTACCAAAGACCCAAATACCGGTACCACCTGGGGCGGCGTGCGCGCGACTGGGGTCAGCCTTAGCGCCAGCTACGATCGCGGCGAAGCGCACGGTGTCTGGGCCGACCTCAGCGCACATCAGTTAACCGGCAAAAACGTTGAAGATAATCAGCGTGAACGCTTTATGGCCGGTTATTACTATAAGTTGATCAACGAAGATAATCGCCGCGTCACCGTCGGTCTGAACACCATGCTGTGGCACTACCAGAAGGATTTGAGCGGTTATTCTCTCGGTCAGGGGGGCTATTACAGCCCGCAGCAATATATGTCGCTGGCGATACCGGTAAACTATCGCCAACGTACTGATAATTGGTCCTGGGAGCTGGGCGGTTCGGTGTCGTTGTCCCATTCGAAAACCAACAGCCAGCGGCGTTACCCGCTGCAGGGGCTGATCCCGGATTCGCTGCCGGACAAGTTTGCCGTCGAGGATGGCAGCTCTTCTTCCGGCGTCGGCTATACCCTGCGGGCGATTGTCGAACGGCGTCTCAGTTCGCACTGGACACTCGGTGCCGGCATCGACATCCAGCAGGCAAAAGACTATACCCCGAGCCACGCTTTGATTTACCTGCGCTATTCGCTGGCCGGTTGGCAGGGTGACCTGGATTTACCGCCGCAACCGCTGACGCCTTACGCCGACTTCAAGTAACCCCGCTGAGGGAGATTCGGAGTGTCGGCACAGAGGAGTTTTGCTACCCTGTGTACAGGCTGTGTCCCACAATTGGCTGTGGCGCGCAGCCTTTCATTAGGAAAAGACTGAAACCCTCGTTTTTCTTGGTTTTGCCCTGGGCATGAAGAGATAAAAACAGTCAACAATCGAGTATACTCAGACCGGTTCAAGGGATGGGTATTATTCATCCCTTTTTTATTTCAGCCCGAATTAGCGGAGAGCAGGTTTGCGGGTCAGGCGCTCATTAACGATTAAACAGATGGCAACGGTGTCCGGTGTGGCGCTGGTGACGATCTGTATCTTTATCGTGATCCAGTTATTCCATTTTGTGCAGCAGCGCAGGGATGACTATGCCCAGCAACTGGAAAATATCGCTCATTCGGTACGCCAGCCGCTGGCGGAAGCCGTGCTGCGCATGGACGTGCCGGAAACGAAGAAGGTGCTGAATACGCTGTTGCCGGTGGGCATCCTGACGCGCGCGGATATCGTGCTGCCGAACGAATTTCAGGCACTGCACGCCAACTTCCCGCCGGAACGTCCGGTACCGACAATGATCGCCCGCCTGTTCGAGTTGCCGATCCAGATTTCCGTTCCTCTCTATTCGCTGGAACGCGTGCCGGCCAACCCGCAGCCATTGGCTTATCTGGTGCTGCAGGCCGATTCGTTCCGCATGTATCAATTTATTCTCAGCATGCTGTCGACCATGTTGTCGACCTATTTGCTGCTGGCCTTGATTCTTTCGGTCGCCATTAGCTGGTGTATGAACCGACTGATGGTGCATCCGCTACGCGCGATGGCCAAAGAGCTGGAAAACATTTCCCAGGAAGAAGCGCCTTATCATCAACTCATGTTGCCGGCGCTGCACCAGGACGATGAGCTGGGCTTGCTGGTGCGTAACTACAACCGCAATCAGCAGCGGCTGGCCAAAGCCTATGCCGAACTGAGTCGCATGAGCACTCGCCATCCGGTCACTGAGTTGCCAAATCAGGCGCTGTTCACCGCGCTGCTGGAACAACACATTGCTTCCAGCCTGCGGCCCGAGCGTTTCAATCTGCTGGTAATCGGCATTGAAACGTTGCACGAGGCCTCTGGCGTACTTAATCCGACGATGCGTGAAGCGCTGTTGTTGACGCTGGCGAAGAAATTACGTGAATGCATTGATGAAAACGGCGTGCTGGCGCAGTTAAGCAATACCGAATTCGCCATTCTGGCTAAAGGCGTTGAACGGCCGTTCCACGCCATGCAGTTAGCCCGTCGCATCATGGCGCAGATCAATGCGCCGCTGAGCCTGCAGGAAATGCCGCTGCGGCCCAGCGCCAGTATCGGTATCGCCCATTATCTGAACGCAGGGGAGAGCGCGGAGCAGCTGTTGCGTAGCGCCACCTCGGCGATGATGTCGGCGCATCGCGAAGGCAAAAATCAGGTGTTGTTCTTCGAACCGAGCCTGACGGAACGCACCCAAAAGCGTCTGACGCAGGAAAGTGAGATCTTGCATGCCATTGAGCAGCGTCGTTTCACCCTGTTCCTGCAGCCGCAGATAGATATGCAGTCCAACGCGGTGATCGGCGCGGAAGCATTACTTCGTTGGCAGCAGTACGACGGCAGTTTTACCTTGCCGGCAGACGTCATTCCATTGGCTGAAGAGCTCGGGGTGATTGTGCCGCTGGGTAACTGGGTACTGGAAGAGGCTTGCCGCATCCTGGCGGATTGGCAGACTCGGGGGATCACCCTGCCGCTGGCGGTAAACGTGTCGCCAATCCAGATGCAGCATGAGAATTTTGTCCCGCATCTGAAAAGCCTGCTGGCCCAGCATCGAATTGACCCGCGCAAGCTGCTGCTGGAAATTACCGAAACGGTGCGCATTGACGACCTCGATCGTGCGTTGGCGCTGCTGCGGGAACTGCACGATCTGGGGCTTTCCATCGCGTTGGACGATTTCGGCATGGGCTATTCCAGCCTCAATTACCTCAATCGATTGAAATGCCTGCCGATAGATTTGATTAAAATCGACAAGAGCTTTATTCAGGGACTGCCGATGGACGACGCGATGGTGCGCATCGTCAGTTCGATTTCCGAGGTGCTGGCGCTGCCGGTGATGGCCGAAGGCGTCGAGAATGCCGAACAACGCGATTGGCTGCTGCAGCACGGTATTCATAGCGGTCAGGGGTTTTTGTTTGCCCGCCCGTTGCCGCGCAGCGAATTTGAAGCCGAGTTCTGCCCGCCGCCAGCCTGATTTCCCTCTTGAGCCTTTTGCGGCGGGCGGCATCCACGTTGCCCGCTGGCCCTCTGGCTTGAAATACCCCGCTTTATCTACCCCTTTTGCGTTAGTGCAAAGAAAGGGTTACATCCTTTACAGCCTTGCATTCGGGCTGGCGCGTTTCAGCTCTTAAATTCGTATCAACATGTATCTATTGGTGCAACAAATTATTTCCATGTTGTTAGGCGGGTGTTATTTTCCGCGCAAGCGATGAACAGGCGAGATAACCATAAAACCGCCTGGTGCGTGTCTTCCCCCAAAGGATGTCCATATGAAACTCACTATCTTTAAAAGCCTCTATTTTCAGGTGCTGACGGCGATTACGCTGGGTGTCCTGCTTGGCCATTTCTATCCTGACATTGGCGCACAGATGAAACCTCTGGGCGACGGATTCGTTAAGCTGATTAAAATGATCATCGCTCCGGTGATCTTCTGTACCGTGGTGACCGGCATCGCGGGCATGGAAAGCATGAAGGCCGTTGGCCGTACCGGTGCGATCGCACTGCTTTATTTTGAAATCGTCAGTACCATTGCGCTGCTGATCGGTTTGCTGATTGTCAACCTGGTGCAGCCGGGTGCCGGGATGAACATCGATCCGGGTACGCTGGATGCTAAAGCGGTGGCGGTCTACGCCGAGCAGGCTCAGCAGCAGGGCATCATTCCATTCTTGCTGGATATCATTCCGGGTAGCGTCATCGGCGCCTTCGCCAGCGGTAACATCTTGCAGGTGTTGCTGTTTGCCGTGCTGTTCGGCTTCGCCCTGCACCGCCTGGGTGAGAAAGGCCAGTTAATCTTCAACGTGATCGACAGTTTCTCCCGCGTGATTTTCGGCATCATCAACATGATTATGCGTCTGGCGCCGCTGGGGGCTTTCGGGGCGATGGCATTCACCATCGGTAAATATGGCGTGGGCACGCTGCTGCAGCTTGGCCAGTTGATCGCCTGCTTCTATATCACCTGCGTTCTGTTCGTGGTGGTGGTGCTGGGCTCCATTGCCCGTGCCAACGGCTTCAGCATTTTCAAATTCGTTCGCTATATAAAAGAAGAGCTGCTGATCGTGCTCGGGACCTCTTCTTCCGAGTCGGTGCTGCCGCGCATGCTCGATAAAATGGAGAAGCTGGGTTGTAAGAAATCGGTGGTGGGCCTGGTTATTCCTACCGGCTACTCCTTTAACCTGGACGGCACATCGATTTACCTGACCATGGCGGCGGTGTTTATCGCGCAGGCGACCAACACCCATATGGATATCGTGCATCAGGTGACGTTGCTGGTGGTGCTGTTGCTGTCTTCGAAAGGGGCTGCGGGCGTGACCGGCAGCGGCTTTATCGTGCTGGCGGCGACCATTTCTGCCGTGGGCCACCTGCCGCTGGCCGGTCTGGCGCTGATTCTGGGCATTGACCGCTTCATGTCTGAAGCCCGCGCCCTGACCAACCTGGTCGGTAACGGTGTGGCTACGGTGGTGGTGGCTAAATGGTGTAAACAGCTGGACGAAAAACAGCTGCAAGACACCCTGTCCAACAAGCCGGGTGCAGGTGCCGACAAAACGCTGCCTTCAGCCTGATTTAATCCTCAAATCACCGGTTGCAGCCGCAGCCGGTGACGTTTTATCCCCCCGCGTAATGATTTCTTGCATTTAAAAACCGGTTATCCATTATTTTTCACCCTAATGAGTGACATCCGCAAAGGCGCGCGGTCTAACTCGATGGTACACTTTCTGCTTTCCGCCCCACCGTGAAACTCAGGGCGTTTTTATAGGCTGTGCGTTATGGCCTAATATTCCGGCGAATGGAATATCCGCATTTGCATAAAGAAATTGGATAGTCATTAAGTAGGGGTTCACATGCAGGGCACCAGAATTCATCTCATCGTAGGTGGGCTGCTGTTGGCTGCAGCCAACAGCAGCGTGCAGGCCGAAGCACTGCAACCCGATCCTGCCTGGCAGCAGGGGGCACTGGCCAACGGGTTTTCATGGCAGATACTGGATACACCGCAGCGGCCGAGCGACCGTGTAGAGCTGCGGTTAATGGTTAATACCGGCTCGCTGGTCGAGTCCTCACAGCAGATCGGCTTTGCCCATCTGCTGCCGCGCCTGTCTTTAGCGCGCAGCGAAAGCTTTACGCCACCGCAGTTGCGTTCACTGTGGCAGCAGAGCGTGGATCCTGAGCGGCCTTTGCCGCCGGCCATCAGTTCTTACGATTTCACCATGTATAATCTCAGCTTGCCGAATAACCGCCCAGACTTGCTGAAAGAAGCGCTGGCGTGGCTTTCCGACACCACCGGCAAACTGGCGATCGACGAGCATACCGTGCATGCGGTAATAAACTCCAATGTCGATCCGGTGGGCACTTTCCCACCGAACCCGAAAGATGCCTGGTGGCGATACCGCCTGAAAGGCTCGACGCTGTTGGCGCACGATCCGGCCCAGCCACCGAAGCGACCGGTGAATGTCGATCAACTGAAAAAATTCTACCAGCAGTGGTATACCCCGGACGCCATGACGCTGTACGTGGTGGGCAAGGTAGACAGCCGCAGCCTGGGCGAACAAATCAACAAGGCCTTCTCGCCGCTGAAGGGCAAGCGTGAAACGCCGGCCACCATGCCGACGCTGACGCCGCTGCCACCGCAGCCGGTCAGCCTGATCAGCGAGCAGGTCAAGCAGGATACGCTGTCGATCATGTGGGATGCGCCATGGCACCCGATCCGCGATTCGCAGAATTTGAGCCGCTACTGGCGTGGTGATATGGCCCGCGAGGCGCTGTTCTGGCATCTCCAGCAGGTGCTGGAAAAGAGTGACCAGAAAAACCTGCATCTGGGCTTTGATTGCCGCGTGCAATACCAGCGTGCCCAGTGCGCAATTCATCTCGACACGCCGAATAACAACCTGAACAACAGCCTGGGCTTTATCGCTCGTGAATTGGCTAATGTGCGTAACAACGGGCTGTCGCAGGATGAGTTTAACGCCCTGCTGGCGCAGAAAACCGATCAGTTGAGCAAGTTGTTCGCAACCTATGCCCGCACCGATACGGACGTGCTGATGAGCCAACGCCTGCGTTCACAGCAGAGCGGCGTCGTAGATATCGCACCGGAGCAGTATCAGAAACTGCGCCAGGAGTTCTTGAGCGGATTGACGCTGGAAGCGCTGAATCAGGAGCTGAAACTTCAGCTTTCTCAGGATGCGACGCTGGTGTTGATGCAGCCGAAGGGCGAACCGGAAATGAGCATGAAGCAGTTACAGGAAACCTATAACGGCATTATGTCTCCGGCTCCGGCCGTGGTGTCGGAGGAGGTCAAACCGGCCGATACCGCACCGGCCCCGGAAACCAGCGCACAATAACGGCTGAGGGGGCGTTTGCCCCCTCACTCAGTTGCGGTACAGCACCTTGATAATGTGGTAGCCGAACTGGGTTTTCACCGGGCCGTAGGGCTTCAGCAGCGGAATGCTGAACACCGCTTTATCGAAGGCCGCCACCATGGTGCCCTTGTTGAATTCGCCCAGCGAGCCGCCGTTGCGCTTTGACGGGCAAGTTGAGTATTTGCGCGCCAGCGTGTCAAAACTGACGCCGCGTTTAAGCTTGGCCAGCAGTTCTTCAGCCAGTTTTTCGTTATCTACCAGAATGTGCAGGGCGCACGCCGTCTTTGCCATGGTATTGCCTTTATCGATACAGAAATTGCGCTGATTATACCCGTTAAATCTCATCGGCGCTTTCTGCTACAATCCCCTTCCACGTTATAAAGTCGAGCAATAAAGCGCCATGCGATTAAACCCCAGCCAACAACAAGCCGTCGAATTCGTTACCGGGCCCTGCCTGGTGCTGGCCGGTGCAGGTTCCGGCAAGACGCGCGTCATCACCAACAAGATTGCTCACCTGATCCATAATTGTGGCTATCAGGCGCGGCACATCGCCGCCGTGACCTTTACCAATAAGGCCGCGCGTGAGATGAAAGAACGTGTGGCGCAAACCATGGGGCGCAAAGAGGCGCGCGGTTTGATGATTTCTACGTTCCACACCCTGGGGCTGGAAATCATCAAGCGGGAATATGCCGCGCTGGAGATGAAATCCAACTTCTCGCTGTTCGACGATCAGGACCAGTTGGCGCTGCTGAAAGAGCTGACCGAAAAATGGCTGGAAAATGACAAGACGCTGGTGGCGCAGTTGATTTCCACCATCTCCAATTGGAAGAATGATCTGGTCGATCCCAAGAAGGCGATGGAGCTGGCGCGCTCTGAACGCGACAAGCTGTTCGCGCATTGCTACGGTCTGTATCACGCGCACATGCGTGCCTGTAACGTATTGGATTTCGACGATTTAATTCTGTTACCGACCCTGCTGTTGCAGCGCAATGAAGAGGTGCGCGAGCGTTGGCAGAACCGAATCCGCTACCTGTTGGTGGACGAATATCAGGACACCAACACCAGCCAATACGAGCTGGTAAAACTGTTGGTGGGTAACCGTGCGCGTTTCACCGTGGTGGGGGATGACGATCAGTCAATCTACTCCTGGCGCGGTGCGCGCCCGCAAAACCTGGTGCTGTTGAAGGAAGACTTCCCGGCGCTGCAGGTGATCAAGCTGGAGCAGAACTACCGTTCGAGCGAGCGTATTCTGAAGGCGGCGAACATTCTGATCGCCAATAACCCGCACGTATTTGAAAAACGGCTGTTTTCCGAACTGGGTTACGGCGAAGAGCTGAAGGTGGTGACCGCCAATAATGAGGATCACGAGGCCGAGCGCGTAGTGGGTGAACTGATAGCTCACCATTTCGTGAAGAAAACCAACTACGGCGATTATGCGATCCTCTATCGTGGCAACCATCAGTCGCGGCTGTTTGAAAAAATGCTGATGCAAAACCGTATTCCCTACAAGATCTCCGGCGGCACCTCGTTTTTCTCGCGGCCGGAAATCAAGGATCTGCTGGCCTACCTGCGCGTCCTGACCAATCAGGATGATGACAGCGCCTTCCTGCGTATCGTCAATACGCCAAAACGCGAGATTGGCCCGGCGACGTTGCAAAAGCTGGGTGAATGGGCAAACCAACGCAATAAAAGCCTGTTCCGTGCCAGTTTTGATCTTGGATTGAGCCAACACCTGACCGGACGCGGGCTGGAGTCTTTGCAACGCTTCACTCACTGGCTGGACGGCATCGCCCAACTGGCGGAGCGCGAGCCGGTGGCTGCGGTGCGTGACCTGATCCACGGTGTAGATTACGAGAGCTGGCTGTTCGAAACCTCTCCCAGCCCGAAAGCCGCCGAAATGCGCATGAAAAACGTCAATACGCTGTTCGGCTGGATGACGGAAATGCTGGAAGGCAGCGAGCTGGATGAGCCGATGACGCTGACCCAGGTGGTGACGCGCTTTACCCTGCGCGACATGATGGAACGCGGTGAAAGCGATGAAGAGCTGGATCAGGTGCAACTGATGACGCTGCATGCCTCCAAAGGGTTGGAGTTCCCCTATGTGTTTCTGGTGGGGATGGAGGAAGGGTTATTGCCGCATCAGAGCAGCATTGACGAAGATAACGTTGATGAAGAGCGACGCTTGGCCTACGTAGGCATCACTCGCGCCCAAAAGGAGCTGATTTTCACGCTGTGCCGCGAGCGTCGTCAATATGGCGAGTTGGTTCGCCCGGAGCCGAGCCGTTTCTTGTTGGAACTGCCGCAGGATGACCTGGCGTGGGAAAGTGAGCGCAAAGTGGTCAGTCCGCAGGAAAGGATGCAAAAAGGGCAGAGCCATCTGGCCAATATTCGTGCTCAGTTGGCCAAGGCCAAGGGCAGCAACTAGAAGAAAGGGCGCGGTTAGCGCCCTCAGATGGCTGACAAAGTCCTTTGCAGTTAAACGTCCTGATCTTGGGGCTAATAAAAACAAAGGATTATGTCTTCTGATTTACCCCCAAACATCCGAAAACCACGTTTTTCGGGTGTTTGTCATCAGACTAAGGGCGCGGTTAGCGCCCTTGTCATTTTAACGTTGTTCTTCCAGTATCAGCGGCCAGTGAACGTAACTTTGCCAATGGCTTTCCTGCTCCAGCGCTTCTGCCCGTAACGGGTGCTGCTCCAGCCAGCCAGGCGGCAGGATCACCGTCAGCTCGTCATCATGATTGGCGCGCAGACGCACCGCAGGCAGCGTGTCGTCGCGGCGACGGCTGGCAAAGATGATCGCCAGGCGTAAAATCCGGCATAAACGTTGTGCCGTACGTGGTGGCAGGGCGTTTTGCTGGCTCAGCAGTGGCAAGTCGAGGGTGTTGCTCTGGTTTTGCAGCAGGGTGGCTAACAGTTTTTTCTGTGCCGGGGTGAAACCGGGTAAATCCAGATGGCGAATCAGGTAAGCGGCGTGTTGCGGCGCCTGCTTGAAATCAACGCTGAGGCCGATTTCGTGGATCAGACAGGCGCTGTGCAATAACTCGCGACATCGTGCGTCCAACTGCCATTCATTGCTCACCTGCTGCGAGAAATTGGCGGCCAGTTGGCTGACGCGCTCGGCCTGTTCAGTATCCAACAGATAACGCCGTTGCAGGTTGCGAATGGTGCGACTGCGGATATCCTGTTCGACCGGCAAATGCAGCATGCCGTAAACCAGACCTTCGCGTAGCGCACCGCCGGCCAACATCATGCTTTCAATGCCCAACTCCTGGAAGATCGCCAGCAGAATGGACAGCCCGCTTGGGAATACCAAGGCGCGCTCCAGCGTTAGCCCTTCAATTTCCAGTTCTTCCAGCTTGCCGCACTGAATGGCGCGCTGTTTCAATTGGCGCAGCTTGGATAGGGTGATGCGTTCATCCATGCCCTGCGCCACCATGATTTCCTGCAGCGCCTGGACGGTGCCGGAAGCGCCGACGCAGATTTGCCAGCCGTGCTGACGCAGCTGCGGTGCTATCGGGCGCACCATTTCACGCGCAGCCTGTTCGGCCCGCTCGAAGTTTTCCTGCCCCAGATTACGATCGGTGAAGAACCGTTCCAGCCAGGTGACGCAGCCCATCGACAGGCTATACAACTGAGCGGCCTGCGCACCGGTCCCCGTGACCAGCTCTGTGCTGCCGCCGCCGATATCGACCACCAAACGTTGGTCCGGACCGCCGGTGGTATGGGCTACACCGTGGTAAATCAGGCGCGCTTCTTCCTCGCCGCTGATCACCTGGATCGGGCATCCGAGAATCTGCTCGGCGGTCTGCAGGAATTCATCGGCATTGGACGCCAGCCGCAGCGTGGCCGTGGCGACCACGCGAATTTGCTCGCGAGGGATGTCCTGCAGGCGTTCGGCGAACAGCTTCAGGCATTGCCATCCGCGTTGCATGGCCTCATGCGACAGAAGGTTGTTCTGATCCAGTCCGGCCGCCAGACGCACTTTGCGCTTGATGCGCGCCAGGGTCTGAATACTGCCGGCCACCTCGCGCACCACCAACATGTGGAAGCTGTTGGAGCCGAGATCGATAGCGGCATAAAGTGCGCTGGAACTGAGCATTGTCTATCAGCCTGAACGTTTACGGTTGTTGCGCGGCGCACCGCCACGACGTGGCGCTGAGTTACGACGTGGACCGTTGCCGCCGCGTGGGCGAGCCAGGCGTTTCGGCGCAGGCAGGTCAGTCAGTAACGCATCGCTGTTGTACTTGCTCACCGGAATGCTGTGGCCGGTATAGGTTTCGATCGCCGGCAGGTTGAGCGCGTACTCTTCACAGGCCAGGCTGATGGAATGGCCACTTTCGCCAGCACGGCCGGTACGACCGATACGGTGGACGTAGTCTTCGCAGTCGTCAGGCAAGTCGTAGTTGAATACGTGCGTCACCAACGGGATGTGCAGACCGCGAGCGGCGACGTCGGTGGCGACCAGAATATCCAGGTTGCCCTTGGTGAAATCGTCGAGAATGCGCAGGCGTTTTTTCTGCGCCACATCGCCGGTCAACAGGCCTACGCGGTGACCATCGGCGGCCAGGTGGCCCCAGACGTCTTCACAGCGGTGCTTGGTGTTGGCGAAGATGATGCAGCGGTCTGGCCACTCTTCTTCGATCAACGTCTGCAGCAGACGCATCTTTTCTTCGTTAGAAGGGTAGAACAGCTCTTCTTTAATGCGGTGGCCGGTTTTTTGTTCCGGTTCCACTTCGACATATTCAGCGTTGTTCATCTGCTCGAAAGCCAGTTCGCGTACGCGATAGGACAGGGTGGCAGAGAACAGCATGTTCAGGCGTTGATCGACCGCAGGCATGCGGCGGAACAACCAGCGAATGTCTTTGATAAAGCCCAGATCGTACATACGGTCGGCTTCATCCAGCACCACGACCTGGATTGCGCCCAGATCGATATAGTTCTGTTTGGCGTAATCGATCAAACGACCGGTAGTACCGACCAGGATATCCACGCCGCTTTCCAGCACTTTCAGCTGTTTGTCGTAGCCGTCGCCGCCATACGCCAGGCCAAGTTTTAGGCCGGTGGATTGGGACAGGGCTTCCGCGTCGGAGTGGATCTGTACCGCCAGTTCACGCGTTGGCGCCATGATCAAGGCGCGCGGCTGGTTGGTCTGGCGATCCTGTTTCGCCGGGTGAGAAAGCAAATAGTGAAAAGTAGACGCTAAAAATGCCAGCGTCTTTCCGGTACCGGTTTGCGCCTGACCTGCAACGTCACGCCCGGAGAGCGTGAGCGGCAATGCTAACGCCTGGATAGGCGTGCAATGTTGAAACCCTTTCTTTTCAAGGGCTTCAAGGACTAACGGGTGCAGGGCGAAGTCGGAAAACTTCTGTTCGGTCAAGTGTGTTTTGCTCATAGTGTGGTAGAATATCAGCTAACTATTGCTTTACGAAAGCGTATCCGGTGAAATAAAGTCACCTTAGGTTGGTTAATGCTACACCAACAAGGTAGACACAATCCTTTGGAGTAGAACATGAGCGATAAAATTATTCACCTGACTGACGGCAGCTTCGAAAACGACGTGCTGAAAGCTGAAGGGCCAATCCTGGTCGATTTCTGGGCTGAATGGTGTGGACCGTGCAAGATGATTGCTCCGATTCTGGATGAGATTGCCGAGGAGTTCGAAGGCAAGCTGACCATCACCAAGCTGAATATCGACCAAAACCCGGCAACCGCACCTAAGTACGGTATCCGTGGTATCCCTACGCTGTTGCTGTTCAAGAACGGTGAAGTGGCCGCGACCAAGGTTGGTGCGCTGTCCAAAGGCCAGCTCAAAGATTTCCTTAACGCGAATCTGTAATCGGGCGGGATGCCCTATGCCCAAGGGGTCTGACGTTGCGGTCAAAAAGCCGCGAAGTGAGAGACTACGGGGATATACAGGCGTCTAGCGGGGATGTTCAATTCACCGCTAGACGCCTGCCAAGAAGCGTGTTAAGTTTAACCATACTGCATATAGAACTTGCCCGAAGTTTTAAATCTAAAGAGTCTAAATCTAAAGCTTTACTCTGTGTTGAACCGCTGGCGTTGAAAGAAAAAATGAACTCAGCCCGTGTTTTAACAATCAAACGGTTTTGCAAAATCAATTTTAAGGTACCTTCGATCTTAAACCGTCAATGCGCGCGTCCTCTGTAAGCCATTTCTTACCGTGACGGCTCAGCGCCCGGCGATCGAACGTCCAGTAAACAGGCACGAATATCCAAAGGATTTCAAGGTGTGGCCCGTCGGCAACCGAACGAATCTCTGCAGCTTAGTCCGCTAAGTGGCGGGGTAAGCAAGGAAGGCCAAGGCGACCACCAGAAAGACGAAAGATATATCCCGCTGCCATACCATTCACGATATAAGTTCGAGACATACCCCGAGTTTAAGAACCCACCACTATGAATCTTACCGAATTAAAGAATACGCCGGTTTCTGAGCTGATTACTCTCGGCGAAAATATGGGGCTGGAAAACCTTGCCCGCATGCGCAAGCAGGACATTATCTTCTCTATCCTTAAGCAGCATGCGAAAAGTGGAGAAGATATCTTCGGCGATGGCGTGTTGGAGATATTGCAGGATGGATTTGGTTTCCTCCGCTCTGGAGACAGTTCCTACCTTGCAGGCCCCGACGACATCTACGTATCCCCCAGCCAAATCCGCCGTTTTAACCTCCGTACAGGTGACTCCGTTTCCGGTAAGATTCGTCCGCCAAAAGAAGGCGAGCGCTACTTTGCCCTGTTGAAAGTTAACGAAGTTAACTACGACAAACCGGAAAACGCCCGCAGCAAGATCCTGTTCGAGAACTTAACCCCACTGCATGCCAACTCCCGTCTGCGGATGGAACGCGGTAACGGTTCAACCGAAGACCTGACGGCTCGTGTGCTGGATCTGGCCTCGCCGATTGGCCGTGGTCAGCGTGGTCTGATTGTTGCTCCGCCGAAAGCCGGTAAAACTATGCTGCTGCAGAACATTGCACAAAGCATCGCTTACAACCATCCAGACTGTGTGTTGATGGTTCTGCTGATTGACGAACGTCCGGAAGAAGTTACCGAGATGCAGCGTCTGGTGAAGGGCGAAGTTATCGCTTCTACCTTTGACGAGCCGGCTTCCCGCCACGTCCAGGTTGCAGAAATGGTGATCGAGAAGGCCAAGCGCCTGGTTGAGCACAAGAAAGACGTTATCATCTTGCTCGACTCCATCACCCGCCTGGCGCGTGCCTACAACACCGTAGTACCGGCTTCCGGTAAAGTGTTGACCGGTGGTGTGGATGCCAACGCCCTGCATCGTCCCAAGCGTTTCTTCGGTGCGGCACGTAACGTTGAGGAAGGCGGCAGCCTGACCATCATCGCTACCGCGCTGGTCGACACCGGGTCGAAAATGGACGAGGTTATCTACGAAGAGTTTAAAGGTACCGGCAACATGGAATTGCATCTGGCGCGTAAAATCGCCGAGAAGCGCGTATTCCCTGCGATTGACTACAACCGCTCCGGTACCCGTAAAGAAGAATTACTCACCACGTCTGAAGAACTGCAGAAAATGTGGATCCTGCGTAAAATTATTCACCCAATGGGCGAAATTGACGCAATGGAATTCCTCATTAACAAGTTGGCCATGACCAAAACCAACGATGAATTCTTCGATATGATGAAGCGCTCATAAATGACGATGCGCTCATAATTGAGTAAAAAATTCAGAGAACGCCACGCCTAGTCGTGGCGTTTTTTGCTTTTGGCAGATACGATAAGTAACAGAAATGGAAACGTAAGTTATTTTCATGGCTTACTGAGAATTCATCTTATTTGCGGTCGGCGTTTCGTCGTTCGCGTATAGCTACTGTTTAAACGGCAGACAGAAGCGTGGAAATAAGAATGAATGGCTGTTGTCATAGGAAATGACTGAAAGGTAGCGGGACCTCATGGCGCGACCTGTCGCCCGTGTTAAGCTGCCTTATCATCTACAGAGATCTTATTAACTGTGAACTTACTCACTATGAGTACTGAAATTCTATTTGTTTTCCTGTTTTCCTTGGCTTTTCTCTTTGTTGCTCGTAAAGCAGCAAAACGTATTGGTCTGGTTGATAAACCTAATTACCGTAAACGTCATCAGGGCTTGATCCCGCTTGTCGGTGGTATTTCTGTTTACGCCGGGTTGTGCTTTGCTTTCCTGATCTCTGATCAAACGATTGCATACGGAAAACTCTACCTCGCTTGTGCGGGGGTATTGGTGTTTGTCGGTGCTCTTGACGATCGTTTCGATATCAGCGTTAAAATTCGTGCGTTGGTTCAAGCTCTGGTTGGCGTCGCGATGATGGTGTTCGCCGGGCTCTACCTGCGCAGTTTTGGTCATGTGCTGGGCGACTGGGAAATGCAGTTAGGTCCGTTCGGCTATCTGATTACGCTGTTCGCCGTTTGGGCGGCAATCAACGCTTTTAATATGGTGGACGGCATCGATGGCCTGCTGGGTGGGCTCTCGTGTGTTTCTTTCGGTGCGCTGGGCGTGCTGCTGTACCTGAGCGGCCACTCCGATTTGGCCTTCTGGTGTTTCGCGATGATTGCCGCTATCGTTCCTTATATCCTGCTTAACCTCGGCATTCTTGGCCGACGTTATAAGGTGTTTATGGGGGATGCTGGCAGTACGCTGATTGGTTTCACTGCCATATGGTTGCTGTTGCAAAGTTCGCAAGGTAAAGCCCATTCCATCAATCCTGTTACCGCCCTGTGGATTATCGCTATTCCATTGATGGACATGATTGCGATCATGTATCGTCGCTTACGTAAAGGGATGAGCCCCTTCTCCCCAGACCGCCAACACATTCACCATCTGATTATGCGAGCAGGCTTCACGCCGCGGCAGGCTTTCGTGCTGATTACCCTGGCAGCGGCGCTGCTGGCGGCTGTCGGCGTGCTCGGCGAACGTCTTACTTTTATTCCAGAATGGGTGATGTTGGCATTATTCTTGCTTGCCTTCTTCTTGTACGGTTACTGCATTAAGCGCGCCTGGCGTGTTGCTCGTTACATTAAGCGTATCAAACGGCGCCTGCGGCGTTCGAATGACAATAAGCAAGAATCCTAACCAGAGGCTTTTGGGCAGTGATGAATCCAGAAACAACGTCTGACAAGACTATCCCGGCAGTGGATAACGAACTCGATATTCGCGGCCTGTGCCGTACCCTGTGGCGCGGTAAGTCATGGATTATTGGTATTGCGGCGCTATTCGCCGTGATTGCACTGGTGGTGTCCTACCTGGTGAAACAGGAGTGGAGTGCGGCAGCGATTACCGATCGGCCAACGGTGAATGCGTTGGGAGGATATTATTCCCAGCAACAATTCTTGCGTAACCTGGATGTGCGTACTCTGCCGGCGGCGGCTACCGAACAACCGGGCATTGCTGACGAAGCCTATAATGAATTCATTATGCAACTGGCAGCCTACGACACGCGCCGTGATTTCTGGCTGCAGAGCGATTATTACAAACAGCGCCAGGAAGGCGACGCAGGTGCCGATGCGGCCTTGCTCGACGAACTCATTAACAACATCCAGTTCACGCCGCGTGACGACAAAAAAGTGCCGAATGACGGCGTGAAGCTGACTGCGGAAACGGCAGTGGATGCCAATCGCTTGCTGCGTCAGTACGTAGCATTTGCCAGCCACCGTGCGGCTCAGCATTTAAACGAAGAAATTCAGGGCGCCTGGGCGGCTCGAACCACCTCGATGAAGGCGCAGGTCAAGCGTCAGGAAGCGGTAGCGGAGGCCGTGTATAAACGTGAGCTGAACACCATCCAGCAGGCGTTGAAAATTGCCGAAACGCAGGGCATCAGCCGGACCCAAACCGATACGCCGGCAGAGCAACTGCCAGACTCCGATTTGTTCCTGCTGGGCAAACCGATGCTGCAGGCGCGTCTGGAGGGATTGCAGGCTTCGGGGCCAACCTTTGATCTGGATTATGACCAAAATCGCGCGATGTTGGCGACGTTGAACGTTGGCCCAACGCTGGACGAGAAATTCCAGACTTACCGCTATTTACGGACTCCGGAAGAGCCGGTTAAGCGTGATAGCCCGCGGCGGGTATTCTGGTTGATCATGTGGGGCGCGATGGGCGCTTTGGTTGGCGCAGGTGTTGCTCTGGTGCGTCGGCCGCGTAATTAAAAATAATATAATAATTCGCTGATGGGCGTGTAAGCGCCCAATTCGCAGGTTCGCCTGCGGTTAACCGACCAAAAGAGATTCGCTGTGAAAGTGTTGACAGTTTTCGGCACCAGGCCTGAAGCCATCAAAATGGCACCGCTGGTACATGCCCTGGCTCAGGATGAAGCCTTTGAATCAAGAGTCTGCGTGACTGCACAGCATCGTGAGATGTTGGATCAGGTATTGCGTTTATTTGAGATAGTACCTGATTACGATCTTAACATCATGAAACCCGGCCAGGGATTGAGTGAGATCACCTGCCGTATCCTCGAAGGCCTGAAAAGCGTTCTCGAGGAGTTCAAACCGGATGTGGTGTTGGTTCACGGTGATACCACAACCACGCTGGCGACCAGCTTAGCAGCGTTTTATCAGCGAATCCCCGTTGGGCATGTAGAGGCGGGCCTGCGTACTGGCGACCTTTACTCCCCATGGCCGGAAGAGGCCAACCGCAAGCTCACCGGCCACCTGGCGATGTACCATTTTGCCCCGACGGAAAATTCGCGACAGAACCTGTTGCGCGAACTGTTGCCGGACGATCATATCTTCGTCACTGGCAATACGGTGATCGACGCACTGTTCTGGGTGCGCGATCGGGTAATGGGCGACGCTGCTTTGCACGACAGCTTGGTACAACGTTACCCGTTCCTGGATGCCGATAAAAAGCTGATTCTGGTGACAGGCCATCGACGTGAAAGTTTTGGCGGCGGTTTTGAGCGAATTTGCAGCGCGTTGGCCGAGATTGCCCGCACTCACCCAGAGGTACAGGTGGTCTATCCGGTGCACCTTAATCCCAACGTCAGCGAGCCGGTCAACCGCATTCTGAAAGGGATTGATAATATCATCCTGATAGATCCGCAGGATTATTTACCCTTTGTCTATCTGATGGCCAAGTCTTATATGATCCTGACCGACTCAGGCGGTATTCAGGAAGAGGCGCCATCATTGGGTAAGCCGGTGCTGGTGATGCGCGACACTACCGAGCGACCGGAAGCGGTGGATTCGGGCACGGTGCGTCTGGTAGGCACCGACGTAGCCAAAATTGTTGATGCGGTTAACCGGTTACTGACGGATGAAAATGAATATCACGCCATGAGCCGGGCGCATAACCCTTACGGTGACGGGCATGCCTGCCAGCGTATTCTAGAAGCTTTGAAGAATCATCAGGTGACACTATGAATTTTAACACTATTTCGGTTATCGGCCTGGGTTATATCGGTCTGCCAACGGCGGCGGCGTTTGCCTCCCGCAAGAAAAAAGTGGTGGGCGTAGATGTTAACCAACATGCGGTGGATACCATTAACCGTGGCGCGATCCATATCGTTGAACCCGACCTGGATAAAGTGGTGAAAGACGCGGTCGACGGCGGCTATCTGCAGGCGGTGACCAAACCTCTGGCTGCAGATGCTTTCCTGATTGCGGTACCGACGCCGTTTAAAGGCGACCATGAGCCGGATCTGGCGTATGTCGAAGCCGCCGCCAAATCATTGGCGCCGGTGCTGAAAAAAGGCGATCTGGTGATCCTTGAGTCCACCTCGCCGGTGGGCGCGACCGAACAGATGGCGCAGTGGCTGGCAGAAGCGCGTAGCGATCTCAGTTTCCCGCAGCAGGCCGGTGAGGCCGCTGATGTGAACATTGCCTACTGTCCGGAGCGCGTGCTGCCGGGGCAGGTGATGGTTGAGCTGATTCAAAACGACCGGGTGATTGGCGGTATGACGCCAAAATGCTCGGAGCGCGCCAGCGAGCTGTACAAGATTTTCCTTGAGGGCGAGTGTGTGATTACCAATTCACGCACCGCTGAGATGTGCAAGCTGACCGAAAACAGTTTCCGCGATGTGAATATCGCCTTTGCCAATGAGCTGTCGTTGATTTGTGCCGATCAGGGCATCAATGTCTGGGAGCTTATTCGCCTGGCGAATCGCCATCCGCGGGTCAATATTTTGCAGCCTGGCCCTGGCGTAGGTGGCCACTGCATCGCGGTTGACCCTTGGTTTATCGTCTCGCAGAATCCGCAGCAGGCGCGTTTGATTCATACCGCGCGCCTGGTGAATGACGGGAAACCGCTGTGGGTGGTTGATCGCGTGAAAGCGGCGGTTGCCGACTGTCTGGCAGCAACCGATAAGCGTGCGTCGGAAGTGAAAATTGCCTGCTTCGGCCTGGCTTTCAAGCCGAATATCGACGACCTGCGCGAAAGCCCAGCGGTAGAAGTGGCGCATCTGATTGCCGATTGGCACGTGGGTGAAACTCTGGTGGTGGAGCCGAACGTCGAGCAACTGCCGAAATCGCTGGCGGGCCATGTAACGCTGAAAGCGATGGCCGACGCGTTGCAGCAGGCAGATGTGATCGTGATGCTGGTCGATCATAAACAATTCAAGGCAATCAGGCCGGAAGAGATCACGCAATCTTGGGTAGTTGATACCAAAGGGGTGTGGCGTTGAAACGTATTTTAGTCACTGGAGGCGCCGGTTTTATCGGTTCTGCGGTAGTCAGGCATATTATTGAAGCTACGCAGGACAGCGTGGTGGTGGTGGATAAGCTGACTTACGCGGGCAACCTGGAGTCGCTTGCGGTGATTGCTGATAGCGAACGTTATGCGTTTGAACAGGTGGATATCTGCGATCGTGTGGCGTTGGATCGGGTGTTTGCCCAATATCAGCCGGATGTGGTCATGCACCTGGCGGCGGAAAGCCATGTCGACCGTTCGATTGATGGCCCGGCGGCCTTTATCGAAACCAACGTGGTGGGAACCTACACCATGCTGGAGGCGGCACGGCATTACTGGCAACCGCTGGATGCGGAGAAGAAGCGGAGCTTCCGTTTCCACCATATTTCCACCGACGAAGTGTATGGCGATTTGCACGGTACGGATGACTTGTTCACCGAAACCACGCCTTACGCGCCAAGCAGCCCGTATTCGGCCTCCAAGGCATCCAGCGATCATTTGGTCCGTGCCTGGCTGCGGACCTATGGCTTGCCGACCCTGGTCACCAACTGCTCCAATAACTACGGCCCATACCACTTCCCGGAGAAACTGATCCCGTTAGTGATACTCAATGCCGTTGCCGGTAAACCTTTGCCGGTGTATGGCAACGGCGCGCAGGTGCGTGACTGGCTGTATGTCGAAGACCATGCGCGCGCGTTGTATCAGGTGGTTACCGAAGGTGTGGTAGGCGAAACCTACAATATCGGTGGCCACAACGAACGCAAAAATATTGAAGTGGTGCATACCATTTGCGATCTGCTGGAGGAGTTGGCGCCGAACAAACCGCAGGGCGTGGAGAAATACCGCGATCTGATCACTTACGTCAAGGATCGGCCGGGCCATGATATGCGCTATGCGATCGACGCCGGGAAAATTGACCGGGAGCTGGGCTGGCACCCACAAGAAACCTTTGAAAGCGGCATTCGCAAAACGGTTTCCTGGTACCTGAACAATGAAACCTGGTGGCGTCGCGTTCAGGATGGTTCCTATGCGGGTGAGCGTTTAGGTTTATCCGACTAAGTTTACCCGGGCTGCCTGAGTGGTGGCCCAGTGGATTCTGGAGTGAGTATGAAAGGTATTATTCTGGCGGGTGGATCCGGTACACGTTTGCATCCAATTACTCGCGGCGTATCCAAGCAGTTGCTCCCGATCTACGACAAGCCGATGATTTACTATCCGCTGTCGGTGCTGATGTTAGCCGGGATCCGCGACATTCTGATTATTTCCACACCGGAAGACCTCCCTTCATTCAGACGTCTGTTGGGTAACGGCGAAGAGTTTGGCATTAATCTCAGCTATGCCGAACAACCCAGCCCCGATGGTCTGGCTCAGGCGTTTCTGATCGGTGAAGAGTTCCTGGCCGGCGAGCCGAGCTGTCTGGTGTTAGGCGACAATATCTATTTTGGTCAAGGGTTTAGCCCGAAACTAAAAACGGTCGCTGCACGTACCCAGGGCGCGACCGTGTTCGGCTACCAGGTGATGGATCCCGAACGTTTTGGGGTGGTGGAGTTTGACGATAACTTCCGCGCTTTATCGATCGAAGAAAAGCCTGCCGAGCCCAAGTCCAACTGGGCGGTGACCGGCCTGTACTTCTACGACAGTCAGGTGGTGGAGTTTGCCAAACAGGTCAAGCCTTCCTCCCGTGGCGAGCTGGAAATTACCAGCATTAACCAGATGTATCTGGAGCGTGGCGAACTGACCGTTGAACTGCTGGGCCGCGGTTTCGCCTGGCTGGATACCGGTACTCATGACAGCCTGCTGGAAGCCAGCAGCTTCGTGCAGACGGTGGAAAAACGCCAGGGCTTTAAAATTGCCTGCCTGGAAGAGATCGCCTGGCGCAACGGTTGGCTGGATGATGACGGTGTGAAACGTGCCGCACAGGCGCTGGTCAAAACCGGTTACGGCAAGTATCTGCTGGATTTATTGCATGCGCGTCCACGCCAATATTGAGCCCTTAGCCTGGGAAAGCGAATTTTTCGCTCTTGGCAGCGCCAGGCTCAACTTTTCCACCACGGCCCCGGCGTTGACCGAGGCCGGTCTGGCAGCCTACGCCTTGGTGCAAGCTAAAATCCCGGCGCACCAAACCGCCTGGGCGGACGCATTGTCGGGTCTGGGTTTCCAACTGGTTGAGGCTGAGGTCGATCTGTTGCTGAATATCGGCATGGAATGTGCATCGTCGCAGAGTGCGCTACCGCCTGCGATTCGCCTGGCAGTGCCGGAGGATATTCCGGTATTGCGTGCGGCAGCGGCCAAAGTGTTCACCGCCAGCCGTTTTCGGGCCCCTTGGTACGACGTTCAGGATAGCGGGCGTTTCTATGCCGCCTGGATCGAAAAAGCGGTACTGGGAACCTTCGATCACCAATGCCTGTTGGCACTGGACGAAGCCGGTCAGCCGGAGGGCTTTGTCAGCCTGCGTGATATCGGCGGCCAAGAGGTTAGAATCGGCCTGCTGGCAGCTTTCCCCGGGGCGTCAGGCAAAGGTATTGGTGCGCGATTAATGGCGGCGGCCATTGCAGAGTGCCGGCAACGGTCGCTGCAACGCCTGCGGGTGGCGACACAGCTCGGTAATTTAGCCGCATTACGGCTCTATCAACGACAGGGTGCTGTTATTGAAAGCACCTCGTATTGGTTATACAGAGGAAAACATGATCCCATTTAACGCTCCACCGGTTGTTGGCACTGAACTTGACTATATGCAGGCTGCAATGGACAGCGGCAAGCTGTGCGGAGATGGTGGTTTTACTCGCCGTTGCCAGCAGTGGATGGAACAGCGTTTTGGCAGCCCGAAGGTGCTGTTGACGCCGTCCTGTACCGCGTCACTGGAGATGGCGGCGATCCTGCTGGATATCCAGCCGGGTGATGAAGTGATCATGCCGAGCTTCACCTTTGTTTCAACCGCCAATGCCTTTGTGCTGCGCGGGGCCACCGTGGTGTTTGTCGACCTGCGTCCGGACACCATGAACATCGATGAGACTAAAATCGAAGCGGCCATCACCGAAAAGACGCGCGCTATCGTGCCTGTGCATTACGCCGGTGTGGCCTGCGAGATGGACACCATCATGGCGCTGGCGAAAAAATATAACCTGCGGGTGGTAGAAGACGCCGCGCAAGGTGTGATGTCCACTTACAAGGGCAAAGCGCTCGGTACCATTGGTCATATTGGCTGTTTTAGCTTCCACGAAACCAAAAACTACACCGCTGGCGGTGAGGGCGGCGCAACGCTGATCAACGATCCGGCACTTATCGACCGGGCAGAAGTCATTCGTGAGAAAGGCACCAACCGCAGCCAGTTCTTCCGTGGGCAGGTGGACAAGTATACCTGGCGCGATATCGGTTCCAGCTATCTGATGTCAGATTTGCAGGCTGCCTATCTCTGGGGCCAACTCGAAGCGGCTGACCGTATCAACCAGCGCCGCCTGGCACTGTGGCAGACCTATTATGACAGCCTGCTGCCGTTGGCAAAGGCCGGCCGTATTGTGCTGCCGACCATCCCGGCGGACTGCGTGCATAATGCGCACATGTTCTATATCAAACTGCGTGATATTGAAGATCGCACGGCCTTTATCGATTATCTGAAAGAAGCGGAAATCATGGCGGTGTTCCATTACATCGCGCTGCACGACTGCCCGGCGGGCGATCGTTTTGGCCGCTTTTCCGGTGAAGACCGCTTCACCAGCCAGGAAAGTGCGCGTCTGGTGCGTCTGCCGTTGTTCTACAATATGTCTGATGTCACTCAACGTACGGTGATCAATACCATTCTTAGCTTCTGCGCCTGATATGTCGCTGGCAAAAGCATCAATTTGGACCGCAGGCTCCACGCTGATCAAGATTGGCGCGGGGCTGCTGGTAGTGAAACTGCTGGCGGTAGCGTTTGGCCCCAGCGGGGTTGGACAGGCGGGCAACTTCCGTCAGCTGATTACCGTGCTGGGCGTGCTGTCCGGTGCCGGGATTTTTAACGGCATCACCAAGTATGTTGCCGAATATCATCAGGATCCGCAGCGGTTACGGCTGGCTGTCGGGACGGCGTCAAGCATCGTGCTGGGTTTCTCCACGCTGCTGGCGCTGGTGTTTCTGTTTGCGGCGGAGCCTATCAGTATCGGGTTGTTCGGCCATGCTGACTATGTCGGCGTGGTGCGGGCGGTAGCCTTTATTCAGATGGGTATCGCCTATGCCAACCTGTTTATGGCGGTGCTGAAAGGCTACCGCGATGCGATGGGCAACGCACTGGCGGTGATTGGCGGTAGCCTGATTGGCGTAGTGGCCTACTACCTGTGCTTTAAGCTGGGCGGCTACGAAGGCGCGCTGGCGGGGTTGGCACTGGTGCCAGCCTTGGTGGTGTTGCCCGCAGGTTTTATGCTGTGGCGGCGCAAAACCTTGCCGCTGCGCTATTTGGCATTGGCATGGGACAAGGCGTTAGCCAGCCATCTTGGCAAGTTCACCATCATGGCATTGATCACATCAGTGACGCTGCCGGTGGCCTATGTGATGATGCGTAACCTGCTGGCCAGCCATTACAGTTGGGATGAGGTCGGGATTTGGCAGGGCGTCAGCAGCATCTCCGACGCTTACCTGCAGTTTATCACCGCCTCGTTTACCGTTTATCTGCTGCCAACGCTGTCGCGATTGAAGGAAAAAAGCGCCATCTCTCAAGAGATTGTGCGCTCCTTAAAATTTGTACTGCCCGCAGTAGCGGCGGCGAGTTTCACGGTCTGGTTACTGCGCGACTTCGCCATCTGGTTGCTGTTCACGGACAAGTTCGTCGCGATGCGCGATCTGTTTGCCTGGCAACTGGTAGGGGACGTACTGAAAGTGGGCGCCTATGTGTTCGGCTATCTGGTGATTGCCAAGGCGTCGCTGCGTTTTTATATCCTGACCGAAGTCAGTCAGTTCCTGCTGTTAACGCTGTTCTCGCATTGGTTGATACCGCTGCATGGCGCGCTGGGAGCGGCACAGGCCTACATGGCAACCTACATCGTGTACTTCACGCTCTGTAGCTGCGTATTTATTCTTTACCGTAGACGAGTATGACGACACTGATTCACGTATTGGGATCTGACATCCCGCATCACAATCAGACGGTGCTGCGTTTCTTCAACGATGTGTTGGCGAAACGCCTGCCGTCCGAACAGACGCGTCATTTTATGGTGGCTGCCAAAGATGCCGCTGCGTTAGGGGTGTTTCCCGAGCTGAGCATTGAATGCCATCCGGACAAGAAAAGTCTGGCGATGGCGGTCATCGCCCGCGCGCAGGCCGATCGCAATCAGCGTTTCTTCCTGCACGGCCAGTTTAACCCTACGCTGTGGTTGGCGTTGCTGAGCGGAAAAATCAAGGCCGATCAGGTGAGTTGGCATATCTGGGGCGCTGATTTGTATGAAAACGCCACCAGTTGGAAATTCCGCCTGTTCTATTTGCTGCGCCGTATTGCGCAGGGCAGAGTGAGACACGTGTTCGCGACCCGCGGTGATATTATTCATTACCAGCAGCGCCATGCCCGCGTACCGGCCTCTCTGTTGTATTTCCCGACGCGGATGGATCCGGCGTTAACCGGCATTGAGGTAGAGAAAAACCTGGCCGGGCCGATGACCATTCTGGTGGGGAACTCTGGCGATCGTACCAACCGTCATATTGAGGCGTTGAAAGCGATTCATCAGCAGTTTGGCGCCGAGGTGCGGGTGATCCTGCCGATGGGCTACCCGGCCAATAACGACGCCTATATTGAACAGGTGCGCAGCGCCGGGCTAGAGCTGTTCAGCGCCAGGAACCTGCAGGTGTTGACGCAGCAGGTGGCGTTCGACGATTACCTGAATATTCTGCGCGAGTGCGATCTGGGTTACTTTATTTTTAACCGCCAGCAGGGCATAGGCACGCTGTGTCTTCTGATCCAGTTTGGCGTGCCCTTTGTGCTGAGCCGGCAGAACCCGTTCTGGCAGGATCTGGCGGAGCAACATCTGCCTGTGCTGTTCTATGGCGATTCGCTGGATGAGGCGGTCGTGCGTGAAGCTCAACGCCAACTGGCCTCCGTCGATAAACAGGCCATCGCTTTCTTCAACCCTAACTACGTTGATGGCTGGCAGCAGGCATTAACCCTGGCGGCAGGGGACAACGTATGACGCTGGCGCAATTTGGCGGGTTGTTTATCGTTTATCTGGTGAGCGTGCTGTTTATTCTGACGCTGGCTTACCAGGAGTTTAGGCGCGTCCGTTTCAATTTTAATGTCTTCTTTACGCTACTGTATTTGCTGACGTTTTACTTCGGTTTCCCGCTGACCTGTCTGCTGGTGTTTCAGTTTGACGTCGAGGTGGTACCGGTAGAGTTTTTACTCTATGCGATCCTCTCCGCTACTGCGTTTTATGCGATTTATTACGTCAGCTATAAAACCCGGCTGCGAAAGCGCAGCGTGCAACCGCGTAAGCCGGTATTCACCATGAACCGGGTGGAAACCCATCTGACCTGGATGTTACTGGCGCTGGTGGCGATGGCGACCGTCGGCATTTTCTTCATGCAAAACGGTTTCCTGCTGTTCAAGCTCAACTCTTACAGCCAGATTTTCTCCAGCGATGTCTCTGGGGTGGCGCTCAAGCGGTTCTTCTATTTCTTCATCCCGGCGATGCTGGTGGTGTATTTCCTGAAGCAAGATCTGCGCGCCTGGTTCTTTTTCCTGGCGGCGACGGTGGCCTTTGGCATCCTGACTTACGTGATAGTTGGCGGTACCCGCGCCAATATCATTATTGCCTTCTCGCTATTTCTGTTTATCGGCATCGTGCGCGGCTGGATCTCGTTGTGGATGTTGGTGGCCGCCGGCGTGTTTGGTATCGTCGGCATGTTCTGGCTGGCGTTAAAGCGCTACAGCCTGGACGTCAGCGGTCCCGAAGCGTTCTATACCTTCCTTTACCTGACGCGCGATACCTTCTCGCCATGGGAAAACCTGGCGCTGTTGCTGCAGAACTACGACAAGATTGATTTCCAGGGCCTGGCACCGATAGTGCGCGATTTCTACGTGTTCATTCCGGCCTGGCTGTGGCCGGGGCGACCGGACACGGTGCTCAATAGCGCCAACTATTTCACCTGGGAAGTGTTGAATAACCATTCCGGCCTGGCGATATCACCCACGCTTATCGGCTCACTGGTGGTGATGGGCGGTGCGGTGTTTATTCCCGTTGGCGCGGTACTGGTCGGGATGATCATCAAGTGGTTCGACTGGCTGTATGAGATGGGCAAAAGCGAACCTAACCGGTATAAGGCCGCGATATTGCAAAGTTTCTGCTTCGGTGCGGTTTTCAACATCATCGTGTTGGCGCGAGAAGGGGTAGATTCCTTTGTCTCGCGAGTGGTGTTCTTCTGCCTTATTTTTGGCGCCTGCCTGCTGATGGCTAAGTTGTTGTACTGGCTGTTTGACACTGCCGGGTTGATTAAGGCACGGGTGCGGCGTACGCGTACGCTGGCATCGACGCCATCATCCGTACGGGTCGACGGCCTTCTGTAAGGGTAATAATAACGATGGACGCAAAAATTTCGGTTCCTCAATATGAGCTGCGCGGTTTCAGCCTGTGGGGATTTCGCGATATGGCGCAATGCCTGGATTTTCTGTTTGACGGCGGCCGGGTAAAGCAGGGCACGCTGGTCGCGATGAACGCCGAAAAGATACTGAAGGCGGAGGAAGATACTGCGCTGCACGCTTTGCTGGATGAAGCGGAATACAAGTATGCCGACGGCATCAGCATGGTGCGCTCAATACGCCGTAAATACCCGGGGGCGCAGGTATCACGCGTCGCGGGAGCCGACCTGTGGGAAGCGTTGATGCAGCGTGCCGGACGCGAGGGTACGCCGGTCTTCCTGATTGGCGGCAAACCCTCGGTGCTGGCGGAAACCGAAGAGAAGCTGCGTAGCCAGTGGAATGTAAACCTGGTGGGCAGCCAGGACGGTTATTTCAAGCCTGAACAGCGAGATGCGCTGTTCGAGCGCATTCGCGGCAGCGGTGCCGCCATAGTGACGGTGGCCATGGGATCGCCGAAACAGGAAATCCTGATGCGTGACTGCCGTAAAGTGCATCCGCAGGCGCTCTATATGGGCGTAGGCGGTACTTACGACGTGTTCACCGGGCACGTGAAGCGTGCGCCAAAGATTTGGCAGAACCTCGGTCTGGAGTGGCTCTATCGGCTGTTAAGTCAACCGAGCCGCCTGGGACGCCAACTGAAACTGCTGAAGTTTGTCAGCTATTATTACCGCGGCAAGATGTAAGAACGATGCTGGGGCGGAAGATCCCGCCCCGGCGCGCCATGTTGTTCAAATAACCTGCTTTATGACGGATTCGTCAGCACTCCTATAACCTCAGCCCATAAACTCGCCTGTATTTATTCCATAAAGTTTTAAATTGCGGTTTGCTTATAGCGGCAAAATGCGAAACGATACCGCCCGGAAATTATCCCTGAGCGTTGGCGCAAAACGTGATAGCGCTTAACGACGTTTTTCTCACCGTAAGATCGTCCCATCACAAGCTGGTGTCCGCCAACGCGGCGGGAGAGGTTTTACGCTATTTTCATTAAAACAATAACGACCGGTAACGGCCGGCATGCAAACACAATCAAAAAAATAATATTGAGGATTTATGGCACACAAAGAAAAACCGCAAGGCCTACACCGGGGGCTGGAAGCCCGGCATATCGAGCTGATTGCTCTGGGGGGCACCATCGGGGTGGGCCTGTTTATGGGCTCGGCCAGCACGCTGAAATGGGCGGGGCCATCGGTATTGTTGGCTTATATCATCGCCGGCCTGTTCGTGTTCTTCATTATGCGTTCGATGGGCGAGATGCTGTTCCTTGAACCGGTCGCGGGCTCCTTTGCCGTTTATGCCCATAAATACATGAATCCCTATTTTGGCTACCTGACCGCCTGGGGCTATTGGTTTATGTGGATTGCCGTAGGCATCTCGGAAATCACCGCCGTTGGGGTCTACGTGCAGTTTTGGTTCCCGGAAATCCCGCAGTGGATACCGGCGTTAATCGCCGTGGCGATGGTAGCGCTGGCCAACCTGGCCGCCGTGCGCCTGTACGGCGAGCTGGAGTTCTGGTTTGCTATGATCAAGGTTACCACCATCATTGTGATGATTTTGGTGGGGTTGGGGGTGATCTTCTTTGGCTTCGGGAATGGCGGGCAGCCGATTGGCTTTGCCAACCTGACCGAGCACGGCGGTTTCTTTGCCGGCGGCTGGAAGGGTTTCCTGTTCGCGCTCTGTATTGTTGTGGCGTCCTATCAGGGCGTTGAGTTGGTCGGTATCACCGCCGGTGAAGCCAAAAACCCGCAGGTGACTCTGAAGCGTGCGATTAACAATATCCTGTGGCGTATCCTGATCTTCTACGTCGGCGCTATCTTTGTCATCGTCACCATCTTCCCCTGGAATGGCATTGGCACCGCAGGCAGCCCCTTCGTGCTGACCTTTGCCAAAATCGGTATCGTCGCTGCCGCCGGTATCATTAACTTTGTGGTGTTGACCGCCGCGCTTTCAGGTTGTAACAGCGGGATGTACAGCGGTGGCCGTATGCTGTACGCACTGGCTAAAAACCGGCAGTTGCCGGCGTCGTTGACCAAGCTGTCCGCCAACGGCGTGCCGGTTAACTGTATCGCCGTGACCATTGCCTGCCTGCTGGTCGGCTCGGGGTTGAATTACCTTATCCCCAATCCACAGGCGGTGTTTGTCTATGTCTATAGCGCCAGCGTGTTGCCAGGCATGGTGCCGTGGTTCGTGGTACTGATTAGCCAACTGTATTTCCGCCGTGCCCATAAGGAAGCGATTAAAACCCACAGCTTTAAGTCGATTATGTTCCCCTATGTGAACTATCTGACTATCGCTTTCTTGGTCTGCGTGCTGATCGGCATGGGAATTAACCCGGATACGCGAATTTCTTTGCTGGTCGGGGCGATTTTCTTAGCGGCAGTCAGCCTGTGCTACTTTGCTTTCGGCATGCACAAGAAACATCATCCGGCTGAAAAACGGACAGAAACACAGCAATAACCGGTGAAAAGGGGCTACGGATAGCGCTTTCCTGCGCGGGAGTGAGCAAAGCGTAATCAAACACAACATTTCTGCGAAAAAGCACTAGACAGGATTGTGTTAAATCCGTAGTATCCCCTCCCGCAACGGCGCTATGCGCCCGTAGCTCAGCTGGATAGAGCGCTGCCCTCCGGAGGCAGAGGTCTCAGGTTCGAATCCTGTCGGGCGCACCATTAAGTTTGTGTGCAAGAGCTGCGGTGGTAGTATTACCGCGTGAAGTAGTTAAGAAGTAATGGTGGCTATAGCTCAGTTGGTAGAGCCCTGGATTGTGATTCCAGTTGTCGTGGGTTCGAGTCCCATTAGCCACCCCACTTCCTAAGAGAAGTGAAGAATTTTAAGCTGTTTTGTGACTGTGCGAAGGTGGCGGAATTGGTAGACGCGCTAGCTTCAGGTGTTAGTGTTCTTACGGACGTGAGGGTTCAAGTCCCTCTCTTCGCACCACACAAAATGTCTAATAAATTTAATATTTACATAGACATAAGCGATAAAATTTAGTAGTATCTGCAACAAGAAATCGGCGAGTAGCGCAGCTTGGTAGCGCAACTGGTTTGGGACCAGTGGGTCGGAGGTTCGAATCCTCTCTCGCCGACCACATTCAAGAAAGCCCGCTTTTAGCGGGTTTTTTTACATCTGTAGTTTATAGGATGAGCACCTCCGAAGGAGGTTTGAGCCGAGCGCAGCGAGACAACGTTGCTTTAGCAACGGCCCGTAGGGCGGCATCGCAGATGCAAGTCATCCTCTCTCGCTGACCACATTCAGAAAAGCCCGTTCAGCAATGAACGGGCTTTTTGCTTTCTGACATTCCGCTTTACACCCTCCTGCTCTGGTTTTACCTCTGCCCGCTAGCTATCGTATCCCGCCAGGACGCTTTTGGCTTGGTGTTGGCTTCTGGCGACATCGGCATGCTGCATTGTCGTCAGCTTGAGACATTTAATACATTGATTTTATTTAATAAAAATGACTTTGGCTTAAGTCGTCGTTTTAAGGCGACATATCTGCAAACGTCAGGTGATAGCAGCAGAAAGGGCAGTGAGCGGAATGAAACGAAGTGCTGAGATTAAATCTGTTTTAATTCAGCTTATTAGGCTTTTCGCCTGAAGGGGTGATGCGTTTTTCCCAAAGTTGGCACGCCAAGTGCAATATCCACCATGTAGATGCTCATTCCACCTCTTATGTTCGCCTTAGGCTTCATAAACCCTGGGAATGACGCAGAGCCGATTTAGGGTGCCTATTGCCCACCAGAACGATGACGGCGTTGCTTGCAATGGTCGACATCACACTCCGGGCATAACGTTGAGTGAGGCACCGCCCCTGTTGTCCTAGACCTGATTGCTTTTTATACACTTGCCACCGCGGCAAGTGTTTTTTTTTGCCTAATACCCATCATATTTGAAGCCACAGCTGCGTTGACTGCGCGCTCTCACCCCAGTCACTTGGTTGACCAAGCTCCTGGGGATTCGTGAGCTTGCCGCCTTGCTGTCACTCCAACTATCTTGGGTATAAACAACGTTAGATAAAAAAGGCGCGACCCGTGGGCGCGCCTTGAAGACAGTGCATTGTGCGTTATTCGCCGTTCTGCTTCAGCGTTAGCATCAGGCCTTCACGACGCATCTGTGCGGCTTCATCCGAGCGGTGCAGCTTCTCCAGCACGTCAGCCAGCCAAGCGTAATCGTAGGCATCTGGACGCTGTTTCAGCGCTTCCCGGAATGCATCGGCCGCCGCCTGCCATTCGCCGTGCTTCATCAGCAACTGGCCCAGGGTGCTGTTCAGCAGTGGTGTGGCACCATGCTGCTTCACCTGCTGACGCAACGCTTTCTCCAGCTGTTGCGGGTTGCCGGACTTCAGACGCGGGATCAGCAACACCAGGCGTTCGTCATACTGGCGCTTGAGGCTGTCGAGCACGATCTCTTGCGCCAGTTCATGGTCATTGCATTCGATCAGGTGCTCCACCATCGCGATTTGCAACGGCACCTCATGCCGGATTTTGCGGCTCTGATCTTTCCACCAGCGTTTCAGGCCATCGCTGCCCTCATCCGCCATCGCCTGATTCATCAGGCCAATGTAGGCCTGTTGTTGCAGTGCCTGCAGCTCAGCCTCGTTGTGCAGATTGATCTTGCTCATCGACGGCAGGATCTCCAGCAATGAGGCAAAAGCGCCGGTGCGCAGATAAGCCATTTCCGCCAGTCGCAATACTTCGGGATGACGCGGAGCCTGGTTAAGCAGACGATCGACACCGTGGCGTGCCGCATGGTTTTCGCCCTGAGCCAGTTGAATGCGCACGCGGGTGATGTCTACCGGCAGCTGGTCGGTGTCGGCGGCTTCGGCGGCGCGTTCCAGGTACTGATTGGTACGGAAATCGTCACCCCGTTGCTGTGCGGCCTCAGCAGCTAACAGGTAGTTCACCACCGGTTGTTCAGCGTGATCGGCATTGCGCGTCAGCAGTTTTTCAACTTGCTTGTAATCACCTTCGGCCAGTTTGATCAGCGCGGCCTTGGTCTGCTTACGCGCACGGCTGCGTTTGCGGCCCAGGAACCAGCCGCGAGTGCGGGCGCTGGTGCTGAAGATGCGGCGCAGGATCCACTCGATCACCAGCAGCACCACAAACAGCAAGATACCCATGATCACCAGGCCGGTGACGCTGGTTTCGATATTGTAGTTATCGGTCTGAATCAGCACATAGCCCTGATGGCCGGCCAACATCGGCCCAACCACCACGCTGGCGATCAGCACCAGGAACAGAAATAGCACGCGTAACATGGCTTATCCCTCCTGATGAGCGGCAGGGGACTGGGCCATCAGATTCCGCACCCGGGTCTGCATCAGTTTTTCCAGCAGCGGCTGGCTTTTCAGCTGATCCGGCACGTCCATGGTGATCGACTGCTGGCTCAGGGTATCCAACTCTTCCAGGAACGCTTTCGTGGCCGGGTCGGTGGTATCGAAGTAGGCGCGAACCCAAGTGGAAATGGTCTCCAGCGACTGCTTATACACTTCGTTCTGATGGCGTGGGATGGCCTGTGCGGCAACCAGCAGGCGCGAACGGATATTTTCGCGCAGGTAAATGTCCTGGTTCGGGGCCAGCAGCGGCTCGGCATTGCTATCGCGGCGGCGGACGGTAATAAAGTCGGCCATAAAGTTGTGCCAGCTTTTGGCCAGGTTTTGCCGCCATTCGCCGATCGAGCTCGACAGCTCGCTGCTGTCTTGATCCATCGGCGCTTCGTCGCTGTCGTTATCCGCCAGGCGCAGATTATCCACCTGATTGGACAACTGATTGGTCTTGAGAATGATGCCGTCGAAATCCACCTGAGTCAGCGTGGACAGCGTGCTGACGTCTTCGGTGATGGCGCGACGAACCTCGAGCAGGCTCGGGTCATTCATGTCAGCCAGGCTGGCATCGGCGCTTTTTAACAGCGCGGCGGCGGTGGTGACGTCCTGATCGCTCCACAGCTTACGCCCGGCCATTTTCACCAGAAAATCGGCCTGCGCCAGCAACCAGGTTTTGGCGTCGCTGCCGGAGATGATGGCGACTTTCTCTTGCAGTTCATTGAGCTGACGCGCCAGGGTTGCCTGTTCGCGATCGGCGGCGTCCAGCGTTTTGCCCTGTTGCTGCAGCAGGCCTTCCAGCGCGCTTCTTTCCTGCTGTTGGTTCTGTTTCAGCGCTTCAAGCTGTTGCTGCAACGTTTGGTTGGCGGCGATAAGCTGCTGCGCCTGTCGATGTGTATGGTAATAGCCGCCGGCAGCCAGAGCGATAACCAGCACGATCGCGATCGCGCCCAACACCGGGCCGGTATTTTTACCTTTACGCTTTTCAGCGTCTGGCTGCTGGGGGCTCTCAACCGCAGAGGTTGGTTCTTCAACCGGGGCGGATGGGGTATTTTGTTCCGTCATAGTGGCACATCCCATAGTCAGGTTTGTTGTAGCGCGCGGATCAGCGCGTCATTATCGGCGGTATCAGCTACCCGAATTGTGCTCCAGCCCAATTCCTGGGCAAGGGTAGCCAGGCGTTCACTCACTACGACCAGGCAGCAACGTAACAGCCACGAAGAACGGTAGTAATCAGGAACTAAAGTATAGAGCTGTTGTAACATTTCACCGCTGGTGACGACCAGCGTATCAACACCGGCACGCTGCCAGTGGGCGCTCTGCTCGCTGCCATCATAGTGCACCGGGCTGCGTTGATAACATTCATAATAGCTGACCGCAGCGCCGCGCTCGCTCAGTGTGTTTCCGAGCAGCTCACGGCCGCCGTTACCGCGCAAGATCAGCGCTTGTTTACCTTCCAGCTTCTGCAGTGCCGGCAGCAACAGCAATGTTTCGCTGATCTCCTGCTCACGCGGGTATTCTATCGGCAGACTGCTGATGCGGTGCATTGCCAGCGCCGTGGTACGACCGATAGCGTAATAGGCCAGCCTGGCAGGCCATGACAGCCCGACGCGGCCCATCACAGAATGGGCGTAGCTCACCGAGTGCTGCGACAGGATGAACACCAGATCGCCATCATTAAGCTGCTGTAACGCCTGCGGCAATTTTGGCAAATCGCCGCCGGGGGCGAAGTCGATCAACGGAGCATGATAGGCAACCCGACCGAGCGCACGCAGTCGGCTGACCAGTTCTTCTCCGGAAGGAGAGGGGCGGGTTACCAGAATCGTCATGCAGGGGGATTCCCCTGATAAACGTCCTGCAGAATTTCACGAGCGCCTTGCGCCAGCAGTTCTTCCGCCAGTTCAATGCCCATCTGCTCTGCTTGAGCTGCCGGACCGCGGCGTTCGCCGCGCACCATTTGGCTGCCGTCTGGAGAGCCCACCAGGGCTCGCAGCCACAGGCTGTCGCCATCCAGTTCGGCATAGCTGCCGATAGGCACCTGGCAACCGCCTTCCAGCCGGGTATTCATCGCACGTTCGGCACGTACGCGGGTTTCTGTGGCAACGTGATTGAGCGGTGCCAACAGCGCGCGGGTGGTTTCGTCATCTAGGCGGCATTCGATACCCACTGCGCCCTGGCCAACGGCCGGCAGGCACTCCTCCGGGCTCAATGGACTGCGGATACGCTGTTCCAACCCCAGGCGCTTAAGCCCGGCGACCGCCAGAATAATGGCGTCGTAATCACCGTTATCCAATTTTGCCAGCCGGGTACCGACGTTGCCGCGCAGATCGCGCACGATCAGATCCGGACGGCGCTCACGCAGTTGGCACTGACGACGCAGGCTGGAGGTACCGACCACGCTGCCCTGCGGCAGTTGATCGAGCGATGCGAAACGATTGGAAACAAATGCGTCGCGAGGATCGTCACGCTCACAAATAGTCACTAAACCCAAGCCTTCGGGGAAATCGACCGGGACGTCTTTCATTGAGTGAACGGCGATATCCGCACGGCCGTCCAATAACGCCAGTTCAAGTTCCTTAACAAACAGCCCTTTACCGCCGACTTTCGCCAGCGGCGTATCCAAAATAATGTCGCCTCGTGTGACCATAGGCACCAGTTCGACCTGCAGGCCGGGGTGGCTGGCCATCAGGCGCTGCTGCACATAATGTGCTTGCCAAAGCGCGAGAGGGCTTTGTCGGGTGGCAATTCGAATAATTTTGTCTAACATGCTTGTTACCGTTTTTATAATTCGCCGTTCATCCTACCACTGAGTGTGAAAACTGTCAGTGCAAGAAGCCATAGGCGAAGAAAGGACAACGGAATCAACGGGACGTGTGATGTGTTTTGGGGCAGTTAACACTGCGGGTAAATCGTTTAGAGTGGCGCTACAATAATAGTGAAGCGTTACTTCCTTTACGGTCAATCAGCAAGGTGTTAAATTGATCACGTTTCCAACAATAAGTTGCCAAATATTCTTCCAACACTAACGGCACTTATGGAATACGGGTTTTTTTCTAAACACCGGGATAATCAGGCGAGACGTCTTGTACCTCTACATCGAGACATTGAAGCAGAGACTGGATGCGATCAATCAATTACGAATCGATCGCGCCCTAGCGGCCATGAAGCCCGCGTTTCAACGGGTATACAGTCTGCTGCCTACCTTATTGCATCACCACCATCCACTGATGCCAGGTTACCTGAACGGTAACGTTCCCCATGGCGTTTGCCTCTACACGCCTGATGAAACCCAACAAGATTACCTCAATGATTTAGAAGACAAATGGGGCAGCCCGTTTGACAAAATGGCCAGCGGTGAACTGCCGATTACCGGGGTTTACTCGATGGGCAGCACCTCGTCGATCGGCCAGAGTTGCAGCTCGGATCTCGACATCTGGGTGTGCCACCAATCCTGGCTGGACAACGAAGAGCGTAACCGCCTACAGCAAAAATGCAGCCTGCTGGAAAAATGGTCGGCGTCGATGGGGGTGGAAGTCAGCTTCTTCCTGATCGATGAAAACCGCTTCCGTCATAACGAAAGCGGCAGCCTGGGGGGCGAAGACTGCGGCTCCACCCAACATATCCTGCTGCTGGACGAATTTTACCGCACCGCGGTGCGCCTGGCCGGCAAACGTATTTTGTGGAACATGGTGCCGGGCGAAGAAGAAGCACACTACGATGAGTATGTGCTGTCGCTTTACTCGCAAGGTGCGTTAACGCCGAACGAATGGCTGGATCTCGGCGGTCTGAGCACGCTGTCGGCGGAAGAATATTTCGGTGCCAGCCTGTGGCAACTGTACAAAAGCATCGACTCGCCTTACAAAGCGGTGCTGAAAACCCTGCTGCTGGAAGCCTATTCCTGGGAATACCCGAATACGCAGCTGCTGGCGATGGACATCAAACAGCGCCTGCATCAGGGCGAGATCGTCTGCTTTGGTCTCGACGCCTACTGTATGATGCTCGAACGCGTTACGCATTACCTGAATCAAATCAACGACACTACCCGCCTTGACCTGGTCCGCCGCTGTTTCTACCTGAAAGTCTGTGAAAAACTGTCCCGCGCCAATGCGTGCGTCGGCTGGCGTCGTGAAATTCTCAGCCAATTGGTCAGCGAATGGGGCTGGGACGAAGAGCGTCTGGCGATCCTGGATAATCGCGCCAACTGGAAAATCGAACGGGTACGTGAAGCACACAACGAATTGTTGGATGCGATGATGCAAAGCTATCGCAACCTGATCCGCTTCGCTCGCCGCAACAACCTTAGCGTCAGCGCCAGCCCGCAGGATATCGGCGTGCTGACCCGTAAGCTGTACGCCGCGTTTGAAGCGCTGCCCGGCAAGGTGACGCTGGTGAACCCACAGATTTCGCCGGACCTGTCAGAAGACGACTTGACCTTTATTCACGTGCCGATTGGCCGTGCCAACCGCACCGGCTGGTACCTTTATAACCAGGCACCGGCCATGGACTCGATTGTTAGTCATCAGCCGCTGGAATATAACCGTTACCTCAACAAGCTGGTGGCCTGGGCCTATTTTAACGGGCTGCTGACGCCGAAAACCCGTCTGCACATCAAGAGCGGCAACCTGTGCGATACCGCAAAACTGCAGGAACTGGTGGCCGATGTGTCGCACCACTTCCCGCTGCGCCTGGCGGCCCCCACGCCAAAAGCGCTGTACAGCCCGTGTGAAATCCGCCACCTGGCGATAATCGTCAATTTGGAAAACGATCCGACCGCCGCCTTCCGCAATCAGGTGGTGCATTTCGATTTCCGCAAGCTCGATGTATTCAGCTTTGGTCAGCAACAGCAGTGCCTGGTGGGAAGTATCGATCTGTTGTACCGCAACTCCTGGAACGAAGTGCGTACTTTGCATTTCAGCGGCGAGCAATCGGTGCTGGAAGCGTTAAAGACCATTCTCGGCAAAATGCACCAGGATGCCGCGCCGCCGGAATCGGTCGAGGTGTTCTGCTACAGTCAGCACCTGCGCGGCCTGATCCGTACCCGTATACAGCAGCTGGTGTCGGAGTGTATTGAGCTACGCCTGTCCAGCACCCGACTGGAGCCGGGCCGTTTCAAAGCGGTACGGGTTGCCGGCCAGACCTGGGGCTTGTTCTTCGAACGGCTGAGCGTGTCGGTGCAGAAGCTGGAAAACGCGGTGGAGTTCTACGGCGCCATTTCCAACAACAAATTGCACGGCCTGTCGATCAAAGTGGAAACCGATCAGGTGCATCTGCCGCCGGTGGTGGACGGTTTCGCCAGCGAAGGGATTATTCAGTTCTTCTTCGAAGACACCTCGGACGACAAAGGCTTTAACATCTATATTCTGGATGAGTCTAACCGGGTTGAGGTTTATCACCATTGCGAAGGCAGTAAAGAGGAACTGGTGCGTGACGTTAGCCGTTTCTACTCGTCCTCGCACGATCGCTTTACCTATGGCTCCAGCTTTATCAACTTCAACTTACCGCAGTTCTATCAGATAGTGCAGCTTGATGGCCGCACCCAGGTGATCCCGTTCCGCAGCAACGTGTTGTCGAGCCTGTGCGTTCCCCTGACCGACGGCGCTGCTCAGCCGCTAAAGCATCAGTTTCAACTGCATTGATATCGTCAAGGTTCAGCAGGCTGAGCCTTGACGACGAGTGCTGCCATTCTCAGGAAAACGTCACCTCTTCGCCGGCCTGTGCGCTGGCCGCTTCACTCAGTAAGGGGTAGAAGGCGCGGTCGCTGCGATCGCACAGCCACACGCCGTCACGGTAGTTAAAGTGATAGCCGCCGGTTTTGGTCGCCAGCCAAATCTGATGCAATGGCTCCTGGCGATTGATCACAATTTTGGTGCCATTTTCGAAGCTTAACGTCATTACGCCGCCGTTAGTTTCGTAATCGATGTCCGCATCGCCGTCAAAATCGTCCAGGGTCTCTTCAATATTCAGCATCAGTTGGTCAGCCAACTGGTGAAACTCACTGTCGTTCATATTCAATTCCTATTGCTTTTCATGATCCACCTGCGATTATAGAGACCTTGGACGCATGAATTACAGGCATTAATGCAAATGAAAAAACAACTACGCTATGCGCTGATGGCAGTTCTGCTTGCCGGGCTCTCCGGCTGCGGCCTGAAGGGCCCGCTGTACTTCCCGCCAGCCGATCCGGCCAGCACTAAGAAACCGGCTACCCAGGTTCAGACCGGCGATCAGGTACAGAAAAATCAGCAGGAACTTTCTGGCTCTCAGCAAAAACCGTCGATGAGCGACCAGTAACACCTTGTTTGCGGCGGCGTGAGTCACCGCAAACCCAAGACGGATAGCGGAGTATGATATGCAGTTCTCCAAAATGCACGGTCTGGGCAACGACTTTATGGTGGTCGATGCCGTTACACAGAATGTCTATTTCTCACCCGAGTTGATCCGCCGTTTGGCCGATCGGCACTTGGGCGTTGGCTTTGACCAGCTGCTGGTGGTAGAACCGCCTTACGATCCGGAACTGGATTTCCATTACCGCATTTTTAACGCCGACGGCAGTGAAGTGGCGCAGTGCGGTAACGGCGCTCGCTGCTTTGCCCGCTTTGTACGGCTGAAAGGCTTGACCAATAAGCGCGATATTCGCGTCAGTACCCAGACCGGGCGCATGGTGTTGAGCGTGACCGACGATGATCTGGTGTGCGTGAATATGGGTGAGCCGAACTTCGATCCCCAGGCAGTGCCGTTTCGCGCAACCAAAGAAGAAAAGACCTACATCATGCGTGCGGCGGAACATACGGTACTGTGCGGCGTGGTGTCGATGGGCAATCCACATTGTGTTTTACAGGTGGATGATGTAAAAACCGCCAAGGTGGAGTTGCTCGGGCCGGTACTGGAAGGGCATGAGCGCTTCCCGGAACGGGCCAACATCGGTTTTATGCAAATTGTCAGTCGCGAGCACATTAAACTGCGCGTCTATGAGCGCGGCGCTGGCGAAACGCAGGCCTGCGGTAGCGGAGCCTGTGCGGCCGTGGCAGTAGGGATTCAACAGGAATTGCTGTCAGAAGAGGTGCATGTAGAACTGCCGGGCGGCAGCCTGCATATTCGCTGGAAAGGGCCGGGCAGCCCGCTGTTTATGACCGGTCCGGCAACCCATGTATATGACGGATTTATTCATCTATGAAGAGCGTTGAGGACCAGGCTGTCGCAGGCATTGAGCTTGATGACGACACCGTGATGCAGTTTCTGCTGCAAAACCCGGATTTCTTTATGCGCAACGCGCGGTTGGTGGAGCAAATGCGCGTTCCCCATCCCGTTCGCGGCACCGTATCGTTGGTCGAGTGGCATCTGGCTCGCCAGCGCAATCACATCCATCGGCTGGAAGAAGAAATCACGCTGCTGATGGAGCAGGCCAGCGCCAACGAAACGCTGTTTGCCAGCCTGCTGCATTTGCAGGCCAATCTGGCCACCGCCGACAGCCTGCAGGATATGCTTAACCGCCTGCAGCGTTGGGCGCGCGGTTTCGGTTTGGCCGGCGCCAACATCCGCCTGTTTTCCGAAAGCTGGAAAATAGGCGCACCTTCCGATTTCACTCACCTTGCCCTGACGCGCTCTTCGTTTGAACCGTTACGCATTCAGCGCCTGGGTGACCAACAGCACTTTCTCGGCAGCCTGAATGGCCCCGAGTTGTTGTTGCTGCTGCCGCAGGCCAAGTTGGTCGGCTCGGTAGCGCTGTCGATGCTGGGTGATGAGGGCGAGCTGGGTATGGTGATTTTCAGCAGCCGCGATACGCAACATTATCAGCAGGGCATGGGCACGGTGATGCTTAATCAACTGGCGCGCATGCTGCCGGAACTGCTGGAACGCTGGATCGAACGAGCATGACCCCGCTGGCGGCCAGCCTGCAACAGCCGGTCGATGCCTTTCTGCGCTATCTGAAGGTGGAACGCCAGCTCAGCCCCTTGACGCAGTTAAGCTATTCACGCCAATTGCAGGCGCTGATGGCGCTGGCTCAGGATATGGGCATCACGGAGTGGCCGGCGTTGGACGCCGCCAAAGTCCGGATGCTGGCGGCGCGCAGTAAACGCGCCGGCCTGCAGTCTTCCAGCCTCGCGTTGCGCTTGTCGGCATTACGCAGTTTTCTCGACTGGCAGGTCAGCCAGGGCATGCTGATAGCCAACCCCGCCAAAGGGATCCGCACGCCACGCAGTGGCCGTCATCTGCCGAAAAACATCGACGTCGATGAAATGAATCAGCTGCTGGATATCGATCTCAACGATCCGCTGGCGGTACGCGATCGCGCTATGCTTGAGGTGATGTACGGGGCAGGGCTGCGTCTTTCTGAACTGGTGGGGCTGGACTGTCGCCACGTCGATCTGGCCGCCGGTGAAATTTGGGTTTTGGGCAAGGGCAGCAAGGAACGCAAGCTGCCGGTCGGCCGCACCGCCGTGACCTGGCTGGAACACTGGCTGGCGATGCGCGACCTGTTCGGGCCGTCAGACGATGCGATGTTCCTGTCCAATCAGGGAAAACGCATCTCGACCCGTAACGTGCAAAAACGTTTTGCCGAGTGGGGCGTCAAGCAGGGCGTTAACAGCCACATCCATCCGCACAAGCTGCGTCACTCCTTTGCCACCCATATGCTGGAGTCCAGCGGCGATCTGCGTGCGGTGCAGGAACTGCTTGGCCATGCCAATCTGACCACCACCCAAATCTATACCCACCTCGACTTTCAACATCTGGCGAACGTGTACGATGCCGCGCATCCACGCGCCAAACGGGGGAAATCCTGATGCACTTTTATCGTCCGCTACGCCCACTGGCGGCATTGACCTTCGATCTGGACGACACGCTGTACGACAACCGTCCGGTGATCAAACAGACCGAATTGCAGTCGGTGGCTTTCCTGCAGAATTATCATCCCGGGCTGAACCACTTCCAGTCGGCGGATTTTCACCGCCTGCGCCAAGAGTTACGTGAACAGGATCCAGAGATTTACCACGACGTCACCCAGTGGCGCTGGCGTGCCATCCACCTGGCGCTGAGCCGTCAGGGGCTGCGTGATGCCCAGGCTGCTGAAGGGGCTGACGCGGCGATGCAGAATTTTGCGCTGTGGCGCAGCCGCATCGAAGTGCCTGAAGCGACCCACGCTACGTTGAAAGCATTGGGCGAACGTTTCCCATTGGTGGCGATCACCAACGGCAATGCCGATCCTGCAATGTGCGGGCTGGACGGTTACTTTCAGTTTGTGCTGCGCTCCGGGCCGGATGGCCGCGCCAAACCTTATCAGGACATGTATCAACTGGCCGCAGAGCGTTTAGGCGTCGCCCCTGAGCATATTCTCCACGTCGGCGATGATTTAACCACCGACGTCGCCGGCGCGTTGCGCTCAGGCCTGCAGGCCTGTTGGATCAACGATCGCCAGCGCAGCCTGATGCAGGCTGCCGATAGCCGGCTGCTGCCACATATTGAGATTTCGCAGTTGGCATCGCTGACAGCATTGTTATAATCCCTGCCAGAAATCTGTATAAATTCCCAGTGGAATCGCGTCGATGACGCGCTTTCCCTTACCAATTAATGGTGCCTATGGACGTTTCCGATCTGCTCGACAGCCTGAATGAAAAACAACGCGAAGCCGTGGCGGCGCCACGTGGCAACCTGTTGGTACTGGCCGGCGCGGGCAGCGGTAAAACACGGGTGCTGGTGCACCGCATCGCCTGGCTGCTGTCGGTAGAGAACTGTTCGCCGTATTCGATCATGGCGGTGACGTTCACCAACAAAGCCGCGGCGGAAATGCGCCACCGTATCGAACATCTGATTGGCACCAGTCAGGGTGGCATGTGGATCGGCACCTTCCACGGGCTGGCTCACCGGTTGCTGCGCGCACATCACATGGATGCCAATCTGCCGCAGGATTTCCAGATCCTCGACAGCGACGACCAGTTCCGCCTGCTCAAACGCATCGTCAAGGCGTTGAATATCGACGAGAAACAATGGCCCCCGCGTCAGGCGATGTGGTACATCAACGGCAAAAAAGATGAGGGCCTGCGCCCGCAACATGTCGAGACCTATAATAATCCGGTGGAGGCAACCTGGTTGCGTATCTACCAGGCCTATCAGGAAGCCTGCGATCGCGCCGGGCTGGTGGATTTTGCCGAGCTGTTGCTGCGCGCCCATGAGTTGTGGCTGAACAAACCGCATATCCTCAACCATTACCGCGAACGTTTTACCAATGTACTGGTAGATGAGTTTCAGGATACCAACAGCATTCAATATGCCTGGATCCGCCTGCTGGCCGGCAATAACAGCAACGTGATGATCGTGGGTGACGATGACCAGTCGATTTATGGCTGGCGCGGCGCTCAGGTGGAAAATATTCAACGTTTCCTGAGGGACTTCCCCGGTGCGCAGAGCGTCCTTCTGGAACAAAATTACCGTTCGACCAGCAATATTCTAAAGGCAGCCAACACCCTGATCGCCAACAACGGCGGGCGCATGGGGAAAAACCTGTGGACAGAGGGCGGGGATGGCGAACCTATTTCTATCTACTGCGCGTTCAACGAACTCGACGAGTCGCGCTTTGTCGTCGGCCGCATCAAAACCTGGCAGGAAAATGGCGGCGCACTGAATGACTGCGCCATCCTTTACCGTAGCAACGCCCAGTCGCGCGTGCTGGAAGAGGCGCTGCTGCAAACCGCCATGCCTTACCGCATTTACGGCGGGCAACGCTTCTTTGAACGTCAGGAAATCAAGGATGCGCTGGCCTATCTGCGGCTGATAGCCAACCGTAATGACGACGCTGCGTTCGAGCGCGTAGTAAATACCCCGACCCGTGGCATTGGTGACCGGACGTTGGACGAAGTGCGTCGAACGGCGCGCGATCGTCAATTGACCCTGTGGCAGGCCACCCGCGCCCTGCTGCAAGACAAGGTGCTGGCCGGCCGTGCGGCCTCTGCGCTGCAGCGCTTTACCGAACTGGTGGATTCACTGGCGCATGAAACCGCCGATATGCCCTTGCACGTACAGACCGACCGGGTGATCCGCGATTCGGGGCTGTTCATTATGTATGAGCAGGAAAAGGGCGAGAAAGGCCAGGCGCGTATCGAAAACCTTGAGGAGCTGGTGACGGCAACCCGTCAATACAGCTATCAGGATGAAGATCAGGATCTGATGCCGCTGCAGGCATTTTTGTCGCATGCTGCGCTGGAGGCGGGCGAAGGCCAGGCCGATGCCTATCAGGATGCGGTGCAGTTGATGACCCTGCACTCGGCCAAGGGGCTGGAGTTCCCGCTGGTGTTTATCGTCGGTATGGAAGAGGGGATGTTCCCGAGCCAGATGTCGCTGGATGAAGGCGGGCGGCTGGAAGAAGAACGTCGTCTGGCCTACGTTGGCCTGACGCGTGCCATGCAGAAACTGACGCTGACCTATGCCGAAACGCGCCGTCTGTACGGCAAGGAAGTTTACCATCGGCCTTCGCGTTTTATCGGTGAACTCCCGGAGGAGTGCGTGGAAGAAGTGCGGTTGCGTGCCAGCGTATCGCGACCGGTGAGCCATCGTCGTATGGGCACGCCGATCAGTGAAAACGATACCGGCTACAAGCTGGGGCAGCGAGTGCGTCACCCTAAATTTGGCGAAGGCACCATCGTCAATCTGGAAGGCAGCGGCGAACACAGTCGGCTGCAAATTGCGTTCCCAGGGGAAGGCATCAAGTGGCTGGTGGCCGCCTATGCCAGATTGGAAACGGTGTAGCGGGGCAGTAGCCGCCGAACCCAAAGGGGCGAATCTCTTCGCCCCAGCACTCAGGCTTAAAGCGTACGGGTATAGCGATCGCCAACTTGCGCGGTGGCATACCAGCGCATAACAGCTTCGATGCCTTCACCACCTTCCGGAGGGGCCCAGTGCATGCAGTCCTCTTCCGACAGCGCCTGATAAGGCCCCTGTTTTACTTCGAACACCACGCCGCCGGGATCAACCGACAGCACGGCATGCCAGGTAAACGCCGGCATCTCCAGTACTTTGGTTTCTTCACCCAGCAGCGTGCGTTGGGTGACGACACCTTCCTCATTAAACTGCAATACCACAAAGCGGCCGCGCAGCGGTGTCAACAGTTCCCAGGTTTGTGGATGGCGGTGCGGTCGAATATAGGTGCCAGGTTCCATGGCAATCGCCAGTCGCTGCACCGGCTCGCTCAACTCGTCGTGTAACGTACGGTGCGCGCGCAGGCGAGCCACTTTAGCGGCCTGCTCACTCATGGCGGTCAGGTCGTGGGCGGTAATCTGTTTCATCGTTAAAGTCCGCAAGCTTATCGTGGCTTCATATTAGCAATATTCACCGACGCGGTCAGAGATCCCCGCGACTTTTTCGTTACCCTTTATCACGGATTAAACCGATTTTGTCCCATTGGTTATGGCGATGAATTGTTGCGCAATTATCGGGCCTAACCGGTTGACAGACTTTTTCTTCTCGGCGTAACATGCGCGCACTATTATCAATGAGGACATACGCCTTGGACACACCCAGTAGATACTGGCTCACTGACCTGGACAACAACAGGTACAACTTCTAAGGCTATCCCATCGAGCTGATAGCCTTCGTGGTTGTCGGCGACCTCTTAAGTGTCGCTACGAGTCAGATCCTTCATGGTCTGAAACAAGCTGGTGATGCAACACCCCTCTGTTTCTGTGCTTCCACGCGTTGTTTACCCCTGTCACCCTAAGGGAGTTTTAGCAGATGCTGAGCGCGTTTAAATTAGATAAAAGCCGCCTGTCCCGTCTGGAGTTGGATGACTCCGATGATCTCACCACCTCGCTGTGGGTTGATCTGGTTGAGCCGGAAGAAGGCGAGCGTGAACGCGTGCAAAACGAGCTGGGCCAAAGCCTGGCGACACGTCCGGAGCTGGATGATATCGAAGCCTCCGCGCGTTTCTTCGAAGACGAAGACGGCCTGCATATTCACTCCTTCTTCTACTTTGAAGATGCGGAAGACCATGCCGGTAACTCCACCGTAGCTTTCACCATCCGTGATGGCCGTCTGTATACCTTGCGCGAGCGTGAGCTGCCGGCGTTTCGCCTGTACCGCATGCGCGCACGTAACCTGACGATGGTGGACGGCAACGCTTACGAGCTGTTGCTGGATCTGTTCGAAACCAAAATTGAGCAGTTGGCGGACGAAATTGAAAACGTCTACAGCGATTTGGAAAAGCTCAGCCGGGTAATCATGGAAGGCCATCAGGGCGATGAATACGACGAAGCACTGTCGACACTGGCCGAACTGGAAGATATCGGCTGGAAAGTGCGACTGTGTTTGATGGATACCCAGCGTGCGCTGAATTTCCTGGTGCGTAAGGCGCGTTTGCCGACCGGTCAGTTGGAGCAGGCGCGTGAAGTGCTGCGCGACATCGAATCTTTGCTGCCACACAACGAATCGTTGTTCCAGAAGGTGAACTTCTTGATGCAGGCGGCGATGGGCTTTATCAATATCGAACAGAACCGCATCATCAAGATCTTCTCGGTGGTGTCGGTGGTGTTCCTGCCACCGACGCTGGTGGCCTCAAGCTACGGGATGAACTTCGAGTTTATGCCGGAGCTGAAGTGGTCGTTCGGCTATCCGGGCGCCATCAGCCTGATGATCCTGGCGGGGCTGGCCCCGTACCTGTACTTCAAACGCAAGAACTGGCTGTAAGCTGACGGGCGAACCTGTTCGCCCGATATTTCTGCTGTCGACCAACGCTTAGCCTGCTAAATAGGGGTAGAATGCCCTTTTGGCTTATCTGTCCGTAAGGCATGCGTTTTGATGGAGAGGTTTCCCCGCTTGATCCAATGGTCGATCCTACTGCTGGCTTCGCTGGTGCTGGGGTTTGGCCTGCAAAGATTCCATATTCCCGCTGCACTGTTGCTGGGGCCGATGATTGTCGGCGTGGCCATGGGGCTGCTGGGCGCCACGGTTCGCATTCCAGGTTACCTGTTCATCGCCGCACAGGCGGTGCTGGGCTGCATGATCGCGCAAAGTCTCTCTCCTGCTATTCTCACACCGTTACTGGATGACTGGCCGTTGGTGCTGCTGGTGTTGATCGCTACGCTGCTGGCCAGCGGAGTTTCAGGCTGGTGTCTGGTGCGTTATAGCAGTCTGCCGGGGCCAACCGGTGCCTGGGGCTCATCGCCCGGCGGGGCATCGGCGATGGTGGCGATGGCCGGGGATTTCGGTGCCGACGTGCGGTTGGTGGCGTTTATGCAATACCTGCGGGTGCTGTTTGTCGCAACCGCGGCGGCGATGGTGGCGCGCATTGGGTTGGGTGATGAAGCGGGGCATGGCGGCGCGATGCTGGAGTGGTTCCCTTCACTGGATTGGCGTTTCCCGGCGACGCTGGGCATTGCCGTGGTCGGTGCCTGGCTTGGCCCCCGGTTGCGTATTCCCTCCGGCGCGTTGTTGCTGCCGATGATCATCGGCGCGACGCTGCATTCCAGCGGTACCATGGCGTTGCAGGTGCCGGAATGGCTGTTGGCCCTGGCTTATACCCTGATTGGCTGGAGCGTCGGGCTGCGCTTCACCCGGCCGATTTTTTTGTTGGCGCTGCGTACCTTGCCGCAGATGGTGGTGTCGATCGTCGCGCTGATGCTGTTTTGCGGTCTGCTGGCATGGATGCTGACGCGTTTCCTGCCGGTGGATTTGATGACCGCCTATCTGGCGACCAGCCCGGGCGGCCTGGATACCGTGGCGATCATCGCCGCCGGCAGTCGGGTCGACATGTCTTTCGTGATGGCGATGCAGACGCTGCGTTTGTTCACCATCTTGCTGACTGGCCCGGCGATGGCTCGATTCATTTCTAACCGCGCCACCCCGGCTTCAACTTAGCGCTGCTTCAACGCAGTTTGCGTTGGGTATAGAGCGCGTCGAGGATAAACAACAGCAGTGCGGCCCAGATAAAGCCAAAGGTCACCAGCTTGTCCTGGCCGACAGTTTCGCCATAGAAGGTGACGGCCAGCAGGAACATCAGCGTGGGGCCGAGATACTGGAAGAAGCCGAGTGTCGACAGGCGCAGGCGGGTGGCTGCGGCGGTAAAGAACAGCAGCGGTACGGTAGTGACGATGCCGGCTGCCACCAGCAGCAGGTTCAGCGACCAAGGGTTGGCGCTCAGGTGACTGGTTGGGCTGTCGGCGAACAGGAAAAGATACGCAGCCGCGACCGGCAGCAGCCACAGGGTTTCAATCAGCATGCCGGTTTGCGCGTCGATGGCGATCTTCTTGCGCAGCAGACCGTAGAACGCAAAGCTAAATGCCAGCCCCAGCCCGATAATCGGCAGCGAACCGAATTGCCACAGCTGAATCAACACGCCGGCAAATGCCAGTACCACCGCTATCCACTGCATGCGGCGGAAACGTTCACCCAGGAACAGCATCCCCAGCAGCACGTTCACCAGCGGGTTAATGAAATACCCCAGGCTGGCTTCCAGCATATGGTGGTTATTCACCGCCCAGATAAACAGCAGCCAGTTGCCGCCGATCAACACCGCGGTCACCGCCAACAAGAACAGCCGTTTGCGATTGTGGCAGGCGGCGCGCACCTGCGACCAGTTACGCCCGAGCGTGATCAGCGCCAGCATAAAGAAGAATGACCAAATAACCCTGTGGGTGAGGATCTCATCCGCAGGTACCTGTTGGATCAGTTTGAAATAGGCTGGAGCTATGCCCCAAATAAAATAGGCGGCCAGAGCAAAGAAGATGCCCCGCCGCGTTTGCTGTGCGTCCATGACGTTACTCAGATGGGAAAAACGGAGATGCGGTGAGTGTACTGAAGAGCCTCACCGCATACAATCACCCGACCAGATAGGTCGCGGTAGCGCTGGCGATGTGCAGGCCATCGTGGTTATGCAGTTCAACGCGGGCGACCGCGACTTTGTTGCCGCTGCGCAATACGCTGGCCGCCGCGATAAAGTGCTCGCCACGGCCCGGGCGCAGATAATCAACGCGCAAATCTATGGTGCCCATGCGCGACAGACGGCTAGCGACTTCTTCTTCGATCAGTGGATCCAGGCGCATCAGCACGCTACCGGCGCAGGCTAACCCGGCGGCGACGTCGAGCACCGAGGCGATCACCCCGCCGTGCAGGATCTTCTGGGCCGCATTGCCAACCAGCTTGGGCTGATTGGTGAAACTCAGCTCCACGTAGTCGTCGTCAAAGCGGCGCAGCTCGAGACCCAGCTCGCGGTTAAACGGCATGTGATAAACAAAGATTTCGCCAATTTTTTGGCGTGCGGCTTCTAGTGTGAGTGGTGTGGTAGACATAAATACCCATTCTTGTTCTGTGTCGTAGGGAAGTAAACTGGTCAGTCCAGGTTAACCGTTTGTTGATATTATGCCTATATTTTGTTGCTTTCCAGACTAATCCAATAAATACACGCCGTGCTGCTGTAAAATCTCCTTTGTGTGTAAAATGGCCTGTTTTTATTTCAGAGTTTGTCATTTTTTGTTGGGGTGAGGAACGTTATGCGCATTTTGTCAGGGATCGTTTTGGCCACGCTGGCCGCGCCGCTGCTGGTACAGGCGGAAGAAGCCAAAGAGCAGCAAATTCATGATAAACCGGCGGTACGCGGCAGCATTATTGCCAACATGCTGCAGGATCACGACAACCCATTTACGCTGTATCCGTATGAAACCAACTATGTGTTGTATACCGATACCAGCAATATCAATAAAGAAGCCATCCAGTCCTATAACTGGTCCGATAACGCCCGCAAGGACGAGGTGAAGTTCCAGCTTAGTCTGGCATTCCCACTGTGGCGCGGCATTGCGGGCGACAACTCGGTGCTGGGTGCATCTTATACTCAGCGCTCCTGGTGGCAGCTGTCCAACCACGGTGAATCATCACCGTTTCGCGAAACCAACTACGAGCCGCAGGTGTTCCTCGGCTGGGCGACCGATTACCGCTTCGCCGGCTGGACATTGCGCGATGTGGAAGTGGGCCTCAATCACCAGTCCAACGGCCGTTCTGATCCCACCTCACGCAGTTGGAACCGCGGTTACGCGCGCTTTATGGCGCAAAACGGCAACTGGCAGGTGGATCTGAAGCCCTGGTTCCGTTTCTCGGAAAGCAGCAGCAGCGACGATAACCCGGATATCACCAAATACATGGGCTACTACCGCCTGAAAGTCGGTTATGCCTGGGGTGACAGCATCTTCAGCGTCGACAGCCACTATAACTGGAACAGCGGCTACGGCGGCGCGGAAATGGGCTGGAGCTACCCGATCAGCAAGCACGTGCGTTTCTACACGCAAGTCTTCAGCGGTTACGGCGAATCCTTGATTGATTACAACTTCCGGCAGACACGGGTTGGCGTTGGTGTCATGCTTAACGATATTATGTAATCCGGCCGTCATACAGGCGTCGCTACGCAGCAAAAAATGGGGAAGTGTGTGTCAACCGCAGCAGTGATAAACAAAGAGTTGCTGGCAGAGCAGGTATTACGCGATACCTTCGGCTATCAGCAATTCCGACCGGGTCAACAAACGATTATCAACACGGCGATCGGCGGGCAGGATTGCCTGGTTGTTATGCCGACCGGCGGCGGTAAATCGTTGTGCTATCAAATCCCGGCGCTGGTGATGGATGGCCTGACGTTAGTGGTTTCCCCGTTGATTTCGCTGATGAAAGATCAGGTCGATCAGCTGTTGGCCTATGGCGTCTCAGCCGCCTGCTATAACTCGACGCAAACGCGTGAGCAGCAGCTCGAAGTGATGGCGGGGTGCCGCAGCGGCCAAATCAAAATGCTGTACATCGCTCCCGAGCGGCTGATGATGGACAGCTTTCTCGATCTGCTCGACCACTGTCCGCCGGCGTTGCTGGCAGTAGATGAAGCACACTGTATCTCGCAGTGGGGCCACGACTTCCGCCCAGAATACCGTGCCTTGGGGCAGTTGAAGCAACGCTTCCCCGCGATGCCGGTGATAGCCCTGACGGCGACAGCCGATGAATCTACCCGTGGCGACATCGTGCGCCTGCTGGCACTGCAGGACCCTCTGGTGCAGGTCAGCAGCTTTGACCGGCCGAACATCCGCTATACGCTGGTGGAGAAGTTTAAACCTCTCGATCAACTGTGGCGTTTTGTACAGGACCAACGCGGCAAAAGCGGCATTATTTACTGCAACAGCCGGGCCAAGGTGGAAGACACCACCGCGCGCCTGCAAAGCCGTGGGCTGAGCGTGGGTGCCTATCACGCCGGGCTGGATAACGATCGCCGCGCCCAGGTGCAGGAAGCGTTCCAGCGTGACGATTTACAGGTGGTGGTGGCCACCGTCGCCTTTGGTATGGGCATCAATAAACCGAACGTGCGCTTTGTGGTGCACTTTGATATTCCGCGCAATATCGAATCTTATTATCAGGAAACTGGCCGCGCCGGGCGCGATGGCCTGCCCGCCGAAGCTATCTTGCTGTATGACCCGGCCGATATGGCCTGGCTGCGCCGCTGCCTGGAAGAAAAGCCTGCCGGACAACAGTTGGACATCGAGCGCCACAAGCTGAACGCCATGGGCGCATTTGCCGAAGCGCAAACCTGCCGCCGCCTGGTGCTGCTTAACTATTTTGGCGAGGGCAAACATCAGAACTGCGGCAACTGCGATATCTGCCTGGATCCGCCCAAGCGCTACGACGGGCTGGAAGATGCGCGCAAAGCACTGTCTTGTGTCTATCGCGTCGGGCAGCGTTTCGGTTTGGGCTACATTGTCGAGGTGTTACGCGGCTCCAATAATCAGCGTATCCGCGAATACGGCCATGAAAAGCTGCCGGTGTACGGCATTGGCCGCGACCAAACCACCGAACACTGGACCAGCGTGCTGCGTCAGTTGATCCACCTGGGGTTTATTACTCAGAACATTGCCATGCATTCGGCATTGCAGCTGACCGAGGCCGCACGCCCGGTGTTGCGCGGCGAGTTGGAGCTGCAACTGGCGGTGCCACGCATTCAAAGCCTGAAATCGCGTGGCAGTGCCAACCAGAAATCCTACGGCGGCAACTACGATCGCAAACTGTTTGCCAAACTGCGCAAGCTGCGTAAATCGATTGCCGATGAAGAAAATATTCCGCCTTACGTGGTGTTTAACGATGCTACGCTGCTGGAAATGGCGGAACAGATGCCAATCAAGGCCGGCGATCTGTTGAGCGTTAACGGCGTTGGCCAGCGTAAGCTGGAGCGTTTTGGCGCCCCGTTTATGGCGATGATCCGCGATCATCTCGATAATGACGAAGACTAAGGGCAGTAAATCATGCTGATGTTATTTCTGACCGTGGCGCTGGTGCACCTGATTGCGCTGATGAGCCCGGGGCCGGACTTCTTTTTTGTTTCGCAAACCGCCGCCAGCCGTTCACGCCGTGAGGCGATGATGGGGGTGGTGGGCATCTCGCTGGGCATCGTCGTCTGGGCGGGCGTGGCGCTGATGGGCCTGCACCTGATCCTGCAAAAAATGGCCTGGCTGCATCAGGTTATTATGGTGGGCGGGGGGATTTACCTGTGCTGGATGGGCTGGCAGCTGCTGCGCTCCGCACGCTCTCAGAATGCACAATCAACGCCAGCACCGGAAGTGAAAGTGGCCTTGCCTAAGCCGGGACGCAGCTTTATTCGCGGTTTTCTGACCAACCTGTCAAACCCAAAGGCCGTTATCTATTTCGGCAGCGTGTTCTCACTGTTTGTCGGTGACGACGTGGGCGCCGGTGCGCGCTGGGGGCTGTTCCTGTTGATCATCGCCGAGACTTTTGTCTGGTTCAGCCTAGTGGCCGTGGTGTTTGCGCTACCGGCAATGCGCCGGGGCTATCAACGCCTGGCGAAATGGATCGACGGACTGGCGGGGGGATTGTTCACCGGTTTCGGCTTGCACCTGATCTTTACCCGTTAATTTTGGGGCAGTGAACCAGAGGGCCGAACAGCGATGTTCGGCCCTTTTGCATCAGGCTTTTCGGGCCGTGGCCAGCAGCCCTGCGACCAGGATGAACAGCGAGCCAAAGATGCGGTTCAGCAGTTGCATTTGGCGTGGGGTCTTCAGCCAACCGGCAATACGGGTCGCCAAAGTGGCGTAGCCAATCATCACGATGATATCGACCACCACCGTAGTGACGCCGAGTACCAGGTACTGCTCGGCTTGGGGCTGATTGGGCAAAACAAACTGTGGAAACAGCGCCGCCAGAAAAACGATGCTTTTCGGGTTGGTCAGATTCACCAGCACGGCGCGGCGGAACAGACGGCGGCGCGGCATGGTGCCCGCCAGCGTATGCAAGTCCAGCGAACCGGCGGCGCGCCACTGCTGAATACCGAGCCACACCAGATAAGCGGCACCCAGCCATTTCAGCAATTCAAAAGCCATCAGCGACTGCGAGATCAGCGCCCCCAGGCCAATGCCCACCAGCAGGATATGCAGGCTCAGCCCGACCTGCAGCCCGGCGATCGAGGCTGCTGCCCCGCGATAACCGTGGCTGATGCCGGTGCTCATGGTGTTGATCGCTCCAGAGCCGGGTGACAGGCTGAGGATAAGGGTTGTCAGCAGGTAGGTTAGCCACCAGTCCAAAGTCATTGCAGTGCTCCCTGAAAGCGCCAATTTGTGCCAAAATGATTCGGTTTTTGTAGGAATTGAATCACAATACGCTAGTATTATTTCTTGTGCCAGCGGTCACATTTTTACCGCTGGCGGCTCAGGGAAAAGCATTTGATGACGTCGTTTACTCTCAGCACCGATGACTGGTTAACGCGTGAAACGCAGTTTGCTGCTTTCGCCACCGGCCCGCTGCTGGACTTTTGGCGGCTGCGTGAGGAGGGCGAGTTCATCGGCGTTGGCGGCGTATCCATCCGCTTCGTACGATTCTGTTCTGCGCGTCATCAGCGGGTGGTGGTGGTAAGCCCCGGCCGCATCGAAAGTTACGTTAAATATCCTGAGGTTGCCTACGATCTGTTCCAGTGTGGCTATGATGTGATGATTTTAGATCACCGTGGGCAAGGCCGTTCCGGCCGTTTGCTGGCGGATACGCACCGTGGTCATGTGATAAACTTCAGCGATTACGTCGACGATTTCACCCAGTTCTATCAGCAGGAAGTGAAGCCACGCGGTTACCGGCAACGCTTTGCGCTGGCGCACTCAATGGGGGGCGCGATCCTGGCACAATTCCTGGCTCGTCAGCCGCAGGCCTTTGACGCCGCCGCGTTTTGTGCGCCAATGTTCGGCATTTATTTACCTATGCCGGGTTGGATGGCCAATCGCATTCTTGACTGGGCGGAGAAGCACCCGAAGGTGCGTGAGTACTATGCGATAGGCACCGGCCAGTGGCGCCCACTGCCGTACGTGGTCAACGTGTTGACCCACAGCCGTGAACGTTATCGGCGCTGCTTGCGCTATTACGCCGACTATCCTGAGCTGCAGGTGGGGGGGCCCACTTACCATTGGGTGCGGGAAAGTCTCCAGGCCGGTCGGGATATCATCGCTCAGGCGGCTAACATCACTACGCCGCTATTGTTATTGCAGGCCGGGGAGGATCGGGTGGTCGACAACCGCTCTCACCAGGCTTTTTGTCAGGCATTGTCAGAAGCGGGGCACCCTTGCGAAGGGGAAAAACCGCAGGTTATCGAAGGCGCACGGCATGAGATCCTGTTTGAGCGGGACGCGATGCGCGCCGAAGCACTGAACGCAATCCTGCGTTTCTTTGCTCAACACTTAGGTGGTACCCCTACCGCCGACCACTCCATCAGAGGTTAGAACATACCGCTATGTATCACGTCGTCGCTTCCGATTTAGATGGCACGCTGCTGTCACCTGACCACACCTTGTCCCCGTACGCCAAAGAGACCTTGAAGCTGCTGACCCAGCGTGGGGTACATTTCGTCTTCGCTACCGGGCGTCACCATATCGACGTTGCGCAGATCCGCGATAACCTCGACATCAGCGCCTTTATGATCACGTCCAACGGCGCTCGCGTGCACAACACCGACGGTGAGCTGATTTTCAGCCATAACCTGGCCGAAGACATTGCCCGCGACCTTTACGGCATGCTGCATAACGATGCCGATATCACCACCAACGTCTATCGCAACGATGACTGGTACATCAACCGCGAAAGCCCTGAACAGAAAGAGTTTTTCCAGGAATCCATTTTCCAGTACCAGTTGTTCGAACCGGGCCTGTTGGAAACCGACGGCGTGTGCAAGGTGTACTTCACCTGCGACGATCACGAAAAGCTGCTGCCGCTGGAAGATGCCATCAATGCACGCTGGGGCGATCGGGTTAACGTCAGCTTCTCGTTCCCAACCTGTCTGGAAGTGATGGCGGGTGGCGTGTCAAAAGGGCATGCGCTGGAAGAAGTGGCCAAGATCATCGGTTATACGTTGAAAGAGTGCATCGCCTTCGGCGACGGCATGAACGATCTGGAAATGCTGTCGATGGCCGGTAAAGGCTGCATCATGCGCGACGCGCATCAGCGTTTGAAAGATAAACTGCCTGAGCTGGAAGTCATTGGCTCAAACGTCGACGACGCGGTGCCACATTACCTGCGGAAAATGTTCCTGGGTTGATATGAACAGGGCGCCTTGCGGCGCCCTGATTGGTATTACTTGTGCTGGCCCTGCTTTTGCAGGAATTGCACGCCCTTGTCAGGGAAGTCGGTGAACACGCCGTCCACGCCCGCCTGGTTGTAAATCACGTCATACAGCTGATTCACGTCGGTCACGTAGTCTGGCAGCGCATCGGCGCGGATGGTGAATGGGTGCACCGCCAACTTGTTGGCATGCGCTTCTTTCACCATGTCGGTCAGCACCACCTTGCCCGGCTTGGATTTTTCCGCCACCACCAACATGTGGTAGTCCGGTCCGATGCCGTCGGCATACTGGGCGATTTGCTTCATCGCGCCCGGTTTGAACATCCAGTCATAGTCGTATTCCACCCATTTGCCGTCGGCTTTCTGCTCATAGGTTTCCTGCCACTTGTTATAGGCGATCAGTTGGATCAGTTTCAGATCCATGCCCATTTTCGGTTCCAGCTCGGTCTTAATCCGCTTCAGCTCGTTGGCATCGAAGCATTGCAGATAAACGTTATCGCCCTTGCCGGTGTAGCCGTACTGTTTCAGAACCGCCAGCACCTTGCTGGAAATGTCTTTCCCTTCTTGCTTATGGAACCACGGCGCTTTGATTTCCGGGTAAATACCGATATTTTTGCCGGTTGAATGATTCAACCCCTGCACAAATTCGATCTCTTCCTGGAAGGTATGGACGCGGAAGTCGGATTTACCCATCGGGAAACGACCCGGGTAGCCCTGCACCTTCTTGCCATTTTCGATCTCAAAACCTTCGGTGAACTTCAGCGACTTGATTTCAGGCAGCGTAAAGTCGATGGCGTAATAACGGCCGTCTTTGCGCGCGCGGTCCGGGAAACGCTCTGCTACGTCGGTGACGCGATCGAGGTAGTGGTCATGCAACACCACCAGCTCGTTGTCCTTGGTCATCACCAGATCTTGTTCGAGGAAATCCGCGCCCTGCGCGTAGGCCATGGCCTTCGCTGGCAGCGTGTGTTCCGGCAGATAACCGCTGGCGCCACGGTGGGCGATCACCACCTTGTCGGCGGCTTGTGCGGCGCTGACCATTGAGGTGGCCAGGATAATCCCTGCCAGCAGGGCTTTGACTTGAGTCCGCATATTGTTGTTCTCCATGTTGTAGGTGCAGGGGTAGTAAAAAGGCCGGTGATTAACCGGCCTAAGACTGCTGACAAAGTCCTTTGCAGTTAAACGTTATGATCTGGGGACTAATAAAAACAAAGGATTATGTCTTATGAGCTACTCCAAACGCCCGAAAATCCCATTTTTCGGGTGTTTGTCATCAGATAAAGGCCGCAAGGCGGCCTTTAAATAATGCGAAAGTTGTATGACGCTTAACCGCGTTTGTTGGCAGCGATTTCCGCGTGGTGTTTTTTCTCGCTCATCATGGTCAGCAACAGCAGCACTACCGCGCCGATGCTACCGCCAATCATCACCATAAAGCCGCCGTCCCAACCGAAGTAGTCAACGGTGTAGCCGACGATGGCGCTGGCTGCAACAGAGCCGCCCAGGTAACCGAACAGACCGGTGAAGCCTGCGGCGGTGCCGGCGGCTTTCTTCGGCGCCAGTTCCAGTGCGTGCAGGCCGATCAGCATGACCGGGCCGTAAATCAGGAAGCCGATGGTGATCATACAGGCCATATCGATGCCAGGATTACCGACCGGGTTCAGCCAGTAAACGACGGTGGCAATGGTCACCAGCGTCATGAAGAACACGCCGGTGGCACCACGGTTACCCTTGAACACCTTGTCCGACATCCAGCCGCACAGCAGGGTGCCCGGAATACCGGCATACTCGTACAGGAAGTAAGCCCAGGAAGACTTGTCCAGCGCGAAGTGTTTCACTTCTTTCAGGTAGGTCGGTGACCAGTCCAGAATGCCGTAACGCAGCAGATAAACGAACACGTTAGCTACGGCGATGTACCACAGCAGTTTGTTCGGCAGGATGTACTGCATGAAGATCTGCTTGGCCGTCAGCTCTTCTTCCGCTTTGTCGGTGTAGTCGTCTGGATAATCGTTTTTGTATTCTTCAATCGGCGGCAGGCCGCAGGATTGCGGGGTGTCGCGCATCAGGGCAAAGGCGATCAGGGCTACCAGAATGGCACCGAAGGCCGGCATGTACAGCGCCGCGTGCCAGTCGTTGAACCAGGCCATACCCAGCAAGAACAGCAGCGGTGGCAGACCGCCACCCACGTTATGGGCGCAGTTCCAGACCGAAACGATACCGCCACGCTCTTTCTGCGACCACCAGTGCACCATGGTACGGCCACAAGGCGGCCAGCCCATGCCCTGGAACCAACCGCACAGGAACAGCAGCACGAACATGACCGCGATGCTCGATGTCGCCCATGGAACGAAGCCCATGAACAGCATGACCGCAGCAGCCAAAATCAGGCCTGCGGGCAGGAACACGCGAGGGTTGGAGCGGTCAGAAACCGACCCCATGATAAATTTGGAGAAACCGTAGGCGATGGAAATGCCGGACAGCGCGAAACCGAGGTCCCCGCGGCTGAAGCCCTGGTCAATCAGGTAAGGCATGGCCAGGGTGAAGTTCTTGCGCACCAGGTAGTAGGCGGCATAACCGAAGAAAATCCCCATAAATATTTGCCAGCGCAATTTACGGTACAGCGGGTCGACTTTGTCGACCGGCACACGTGAAATGTGTGCTGCCGGCTTAAAAATACTCAACATGAGCGCCTCCGATGGCTTTATCTAGTTATCACATCAATATGATCTTTTACGTTCATTTGATGATTGAGCGGATATCGAATGTGGTGTTTTTTTGTTCCATAACGAGCGTCATCCTAGTCAAAACCGCCTGGTGTCGCTGTGATGAATGGCGCAAATGTTACACTTTTATGAAACACCGGCGGATTTTGAGCGATTCGTTAACGTTATGAAATAGAAAAACGCCTAAAAATCGTGATTGTGATCACATTCGTGGTTTTTTGTGGACATTTTACTTTCGTTTTGAGTTCGTTATTGTTCCTTATCAAACAAAGACCCCAATGACTGTGGCCCAATAGGGCAATAACCACGGATCCAGAGGGAGCGTCATGAGCAGCCATTCAGCAGAAAACGAAACGGATGTGATCATCATTGGCGGCGGCGCGACCGGCGCGGGCATTGCTCGTGACTGCGCACGCCGCGGGCTGCGTTGCATACTGCTGGAGCGTCATGATATCGCCACCGGCGCGACCGGGCGCAACCACGGCCTGCTACACAGCGGTGCGCGATATGCGGTAACCGACGGCGAATCTGCGCGCGAATGCATAGAAGAGAACCGTATCCTCAAACGCATTGCGCACCACTGCATCGAGCGAACCGACGGGCTGTTTATCACCCTGCCGCAGGATTCGCTGGCTTACCAACAGCAGTTTATTGTCTCCTGCCACAGCGCCGGTATCAACGCTGAAGCTATTGATCCGCAGTTGGCGTTGCGGCTGGAGCCGGCGGCTAATCCGGCGCTCATCGGTGCCGTGCGCGTGCCGGACGGCACTGTCGATCCTTTCCGTTTGACCGCCGCCAATATGCTCGATGCCCGTGAGCATGGCGCGCAGATCCTCACTTATCACCAGGTGGTCGGTTTATTACGCACGGGCGATCGCGTTACCGGAGTGCGTGTTTTCGACCATCAATCGTCGCGCCGTTACGATATTCACGCCGAAGTGGTGGTCAACGCCGCCGGTATCTGGGGTCAGCAGATTGCAGAATATGCCGATCTGCGAATTCGCATGTTCCCGGCCAAGGGCGCTTTGCTGATCCTGGGTCATCGCATCAACAACATGGTGATCAACCGCTGTCGTAAGCCGGCGGACGCCGACATTCTGGTGCCGGGCGACACCATCTCGCTGATTGGTACCACCTCCACCCACATTGACTATGACCAGATCGACAACATGCTGGTGACCCCGCAGGAAGTGGACATTTTAATCCGCGAGGGCGCGCTGCTGGCACCTGAATTGGCGCAAACCCGAATTCTGCGTGCTTATGCCGGCGTTCGGCCTTTGGTAGCCAGTGACGACGACCCTAGCGGTCGCAACGTCAGCCGTGGCATCGTGCTGCTCGATCATGCCAGCCGCGACGGTCTGGAAGGCTTTATCACCATCACCGGCGGCAAGCTGATGACCTACCGGCTGATGGCGCAGTGGGCGACCGATAAAGTGTGCGAAAAGCTTCGGGTAGACAGCCCCTGCACTACCGCACAGGAGGCGTTGCCGGGTTCTCGTCAGTCGGCGGAAGAAACGGTGCGTAGCGTGGTGTCTTTGCCTGCCAGTATTCGTGGCTCGGCGGGTTATCGCCACGGCGACCGTGCAAACCGCGTACCGGCGGGGGATCGGTTGGACAACAGCCTGGTGTGCGAATGCGAAGCGGTGACCGCCGGCGAGGTGCGTTATGCGGTTAACTCTCTCACCGTCAATAACCTGGTCGATTTGCGTCGCCGTACCCGCGTTGGCATGGGCACCTGCCAGGGGGAGCTTTGCGCCTGCCGTGCCGCGGGGCTGCTGACACGCTTTAACGTCACCACCCCGCAGCAGTCGATCGACCAGCTATCGCATTTTCTCAACGAGCGTTGGAAAGGCGTCCGGCCTATCGCGTGGGGCGATGCGCTGCGCGAAAGTGAATTTACCAGTTGGGTTTACCAGGGATTGTGCGGGCTCGATGCCCGGGGGGAACAGGAGGCCGATGATGCGATTTGACGTAGTGGTGATTGGCGGTGGCCTGGCGGGTATGACCTGCGCCATCCGCCTGGCGGAACAGGGCAAGCGCTGTGCGGTGGTCAGTTCTGGCCAGAGTGCACTCTATTTTTCATCCGGCTCGCTTGATCTGTTGGCGCAACTGCCCGACGGCACCCCGGTGACAGAGCCATTGGCGGCGCTGTCCGCACTGGCAACACAGGCACCCCGGCATCCCTATGCGTTGATCGGTGCCGAGCGGGTGGCGGCGCTGTCGGGTGAAGCTGCATCGCTGCTACAGCGCTGTGGGCTTGATTTGCAGGGTGGCAGTGAACGCAATCATCTGCGCATCACGCCGCTGGGCACGCGCCGGGCCACCTGGCTCAGCCCGCAGGCTATCCCCGTTACGCCGTTAGGCGGTGAACTGCCGTGGCGGCACATTGCGGTGATCGGCATTGAAGGCTTTTTGGATTTTCAGCCACAGTTGGCCGCCAGTTCCCTGACGCAGTCCCTGGGCGTTCGGGCTGAGGTGGCAGATATGCACTTGCCGGCGCTGGACCGGCTGCGCAATAACCCCAGTGAGTTCCGAGCGGTAAATATCGCCAGGGTACTGGATCTGCCGGAAAACCTGACGCCAATGGCGGACGAGCTTCGGCGGTTGGCTGCGGACGCCGAGGCGATATTCTTGCCGGCCTGTCTGGGGCTGGAGGATGACGCACCATTGGCGGCGCTGCAGGCGGCGGTCGGCAAACCGATTCGCCTGCTGCCGACGCTGCCGCCTTCGGTACTGGGGATGCGGTTGCACCAGGCGCTGCGCTCGCGATTACAGCAATTGGGCGGCGTTTTTATGCCGGGGGACAGCGTGCTGCGAGCGGATATTGAAGCCGGGCGAGTCATCGGTGTTTATACCCGCAACCACACTGACATTCCGTTGGTGGCGCAGCAGGTAGTGCTGGCCAGCGGCAGTTTTTTCAGTAATGGGCTGGTGGCGGACTTCGACGGCATACGTGAACCGGTATTTGGGCTGGATGTCGACAGTAAGGCGGAGCGTGCAGACTGGAGTTGTCGCGAGCTGTTTGCTCCGCAACCCTATTTGCAGTTTGGGGTACGCACCGATAACCAACTGCGTGCCCTAAGGCAGGGAGAGCCTTTGAGTAACCTGTATGCCATAGGGGCGGTGACCGGCGGCTACGATCCGCTGCAGCAGGGCTGCGGTGCAGGTGTTTCGTTGGTGGGAGCATTGCATGTCGCGCAACAGATTGCGGCACAGGAGGAGCAACCATGAGCCTGCACAAAGACAACAGTTTTGAGAACTGCATCAAGTGCACCGTCTGCACCACCTATTGCCCGGTGGCCAAGGTCAATCCGCTTTATCCCGGGCCCAAGCAGGCGGGGCCGGACGGCGAACGCCTACGGTTAAAAGATCCGGCGCTGTACGACGAAGCGCTGAAGTATTGCACCAACTGCAAACGCTGTGAGGTGGCCTGCCCGTCCGACGTCAAAATTGGCGATATCATTCAGCGGGCGCGTGCCGACTTTGCCCAGAGCAAGCCGACGCTGCGCGACGCCATCCTCAGTCATACCGATATCATGGGCTCGCTGTCGACGCCGTTTGCGCCGATCGTCAACGCTGCCACCGGGTTGAAGCCGGTGCGCGCGCTGCTGGACAAGGCGTTGAAAATTGATCACCGTCGCGAACTGCCCAAATACTCGTTCGGCACCTTCCGCCGCTGGTACCGCCAGCAAGCGCAGGCCCAACAGCGTTACGCCGAGCAGGTGGCTTTTTTCCACGGCTGCTTCGTCAATTACAACCATCCACAGCTGGGTAAGGATCTGATCAAAGTCTTCAATGCGATGGATATCGGCGTGCAGCTGCTTAAGCGCGAAAAATGCTGCGGTGTGCCGCTGATTGCCAACGGCTTTATCGCCCAGGCCAAGAAACAGGCCAAGGTGAATGCCGAATCGCTGCATGAGGCGGTGTTGGAGCGCGGCATCCCTGTTGTGGCCACATCATCGAGCTGTACTTTTACACTGCGTGACGAATACCCGCATTTGCTGGAGGTGGATACCTCGGCGGTGCGTGAACGGGTGGAGCTGGCGACGCGCTATCTGTACCGCCTGCTCAATCAGGGGCGCAGCCTGCCGCTGAAGCGCACGCCATTGCGGGTGGCCTACCATACGCCGTGTCACATGGAGAAAATGGGCTGGACGGCCTATACGCTGGAATTATTGCGGCAGATACCGGGGCTGGAGCTGGTGGTATTGGATTCGCAGTGTTGCGGCATTGCCGGCACCTACGGATTTAAATCCGAGAACTATGCGACTTCGCAAGGGATTGGCGCATCGCTGTTTCGCCAGATTGAGGAGAGTGGGGTCGATTTGGTGGTGACGGACTGCGAAACCTGTAAATGGCAAATCGAGATGTCGACCAGCAAGCGCTGCGAACACCCGATTACCCTGTTGGCACAGGCCCTGGCGTAGGGCGCAGCAGTGTGAACTGCGCCCTATAGGCTGAGTCAGTAAAAGTTTACTTGTTCAGTTTCAGCGTTTTGATGATGCCTTCGGCTTCACTTTGCGCCTGCTGCTGGTTGTCCGCCGGCAGCGTCACCTGAATGGTCAGCATGTTGTTATCCAGCGTGCCAATCAGGATGGAGGAGTAGGCCTTCTCGCCGCCGCTGGTAATGATGCTGTCCAACTGACGCAGTGGCACGCCGTTTACGTCGATGGCTTTGTTGGTGACCACCTGCAGGTTCGCATCACGCGCGCGCTGGGTATCTTCCAGACGCTTGCTCAGGGTTTCCAGACTGTCGGCGGTTTTGTCGCCGAGGATCACGATCACTGCGCGTTGGCCGGTGCTGTCGGCGTAAACGTGCATGTTGTTCGCCTGATTACCCAGCTTGCCGCTTTGGTCCGCCATACCGACCGGCAGGGTGAACGCCAGCTTACCCTCCAGCAAGCTTACCTGTTGCCCGGCCGGTGCGCTGGCTGCGGCATCGCCCGCCGGCGCTTTGGTGTCTTTGGTTTCGCCGTCGCAGGCCGCGAGGCCAAGCACTAACAGGCTGATACCCATCAATTTTGCTACTTTACGCATTGGGCTTCCTTCTTCCTTTCAGGTAGGGTTTCACTGCCGTATCGCAACCTATTCCAGGGTGAAATGCAAGGCAGATGTTGTCACAAGGTTTTCTCAAGTAATAGCCGATAATCAGCCACTTCGCCTTTCTTTTCCAGTTGAACAATCTGATAGTGATTGTTGATAAGCATCATCAGCATCGCACGGAACTGATTACGGGTTTTCACCCTCAACTGGTGATAACCCTGCGCCCGTGCCCAGTTTTCCTGCTCGGCCAATAGCGCTAACGCCACACCGTGGCGGCGATAAGCCGGCAATACGGCACCCAACCAGCTGTAAAACACCCTGTCTTGTTGCTGATAACCGAGTTTGAAACCGGCAGCCTGGCCGTCGACTTCGGCGATCAGTGCGGCCATTGGGAGTGAGCCGATGCGCTGTTGCAGATCGTTGAGGTTGTGCAGATTGCCGAATTCGGGGATTTGCTGATACAGACGATGAATTTCTTCGAGGGTAGCGTGGCGGGTGGTGACGGTCATGGCGGCCTCCGGATGGGTAGGCCGCCAATGATAACACGGGTCAGCTCGGTTGCAGGCTGCTGTCGCCCTGGCGAGCGGCAATGCGTTTGAGCAGCATATTCAGCAGCACGCCATACATTGGCAGGAAGAACAGCATGCAGATCAGCACCTTGAAGCTGTAATCGACCAGCGCAATCTCGACCCAGTTGTTGGCCATAAAGGCGTCGCTGCTCTTGTAGAATGCAATAAAGAAGAACGACAGCGTGTCGCTGATATTGCCAAGGAACATGGCCGCGGCAGGGGCCACCCACCAGGCGCTGCGCTGGCGTAACCGGTTGAAAACGTGTACGTCGAGGATCTGACCGAGCACGTAAGCCATAAAGCTGGCGACGGCGATACGTGCGACAAACAGGTTAAAGCTACCCAGTGCGGCAAACCCCTGCCATTCCCCCTGATAGGTGACGGTGGAGATGACGTACGAGATAAACAGGGCCGGCACCATCACCGAAAGAATGATGCGTCTCGCCAGCGGGGCGCCAAAAATACGCACCGTCAGGTCGGTTGCCAGAAAGATAAATGGGAAGGTAAACGCACCCCAGGTGGTATGGAAACCGAAAATGGACATCGGCAACTGCACCAGGTAGTTACTGGAGGTAATGATGACAATATGGAACAGCGATAGCCAGACCAACGCGGTGAGGCGCTGTCGAGCGGTAAACGAATACATGTTGTAGCCTTTTTAGCAGTGGGGTGAGGGAACCCAGAATGTCTTGTCTGTGCAGCGAAATAAGCTGCGCGGCCGCATGATACGCGTTTGCGCAACCAATGCAATGGTTAAATTTAACGCAAACGTTAACGCATCTTGCACAGAAAAACTACCGGCGTAAACTAGGCGCTAATGAGATGCGGCGAGCGTACGCCGATCGCTTTTGACCGAGAAAAATTGCATGACTGACTTGTTTGCCCAGGCCGACCAGACGCTTGATGCGCTGGGGCTGCGCTGTCCGGAACCGGTAATGATGGTGCGTAAAACCGTGCGCCATATGGATAACGGTGAAACCCTGCTGATTATTGCTGACGATCCGGCCACCACCCGCGATATTCCGGGTTTTTGCCGTTTTATGGAGCACACGCTGGTGGCGCAGGAAACTGAAAAAACGCCTTACCGCTATTTATTGCGTAAAGGTGTTGAGCGCTAATCGCCGCTTTTGCCTAGCGTTTTTGCAGTATTTGCTGTGCGTCCGATGCGCGAGCATGCATTGCCAGCCCCCTGAAATCCTGCGGGCGGTAATAGTGGGGCGGCACCGGCAGAGAATGCATCGCATCCGTCGGCCAGAGTTGCAGTTCACCCAGCTTTGCCAGCCAGAACCCCTGAACCTGCAGCGGTAACATCAGGCGTTGTGGGGCGGTGTTTTCGAACGGCGGCAGAGCCGGCAGGCGATTGCTGCCGGTCGTGTAATCCCGTTTTAAGACCAGAAACTTCTCCGGTACCCGGCGCTGGCTGTCCCACCAGTCGCCGTCAATCCCGTCAAACTGCCGCTGAGTTGCCCTGATGGAGACGGCGCCAAGCTGGTGCAGGGCCTGGGGGAGCAAATTCTCCATGGCGTGGTTGTAGGCCGTTATGGAAACCGCCTGCCCCTGCAAGATAGCATCGATCGCCAGCCGTGATCCCAGCAGGTTGGAATACAAATCTTCCGGTGAAAAAGCCGAGACCTCCTCAGAAAACCCCGGTACCGACTGGTAGCCATACCACTGTGCCACTTCATGCCACGCCGCCATTTGAAAGGCGAGTTCTCCTGCCAAATACGCCGCGAGCGTATAGCGCTGCGCAGCATCCTGAGGCGGGGTAAAGGCGTTCAGCTGGATACGGCGTATTGCCAACTCGGGGCTAAGATCGATATTCCATTGCTGGCCCAATCGGGGTAACAGTTGGCTGAACAGGAAAAGGGTATTGTCGGCGGTGTCGCGTACGTGAGCGATATCGATAAATCCCCCGCGGCGGGTGTACATCACCCCCAATTGCTCGCTGCCAAGTCCCATCAAGTTGCTAACGGCATTGAAAGCGCTGTCGTTATAGTGGTGACGGCCAAGCCGGTCGGCATCCACCAGGTTACCCAACTGATAAAAGGGGACTGGGATACCCCAAACTTGCGCTTTGAGGTTGTAGCCAAAGGCACAGCAGGGGCGCAAACCATCCGGCGGGGACAGCGGCGCAGCCACCGGCCAGGCGATACGGCTTTCGTTGATGGGTTGCGAGGTCACCAACGTTTCCACGGGTTTGGCAGATAGCGCGGAAGTAAACGACAACAAAACCAGCAGTACAACAGAGCGCATTAAAAAGCTTCCCCAACCTGAAAGTAAAATCCACTGCTGCCACGTCCGATGCCAAAATCGAGCCGCACGTTCATTTTCGGTTTGAATTCAAAACGGTAACCCGCTCCCAGCGTGGGTAACCAGGGCCCCTGGCCCAAATCGCCGGCCTTGCTACTTAGCGTTCCCGCACCGGCCCAAAGAACGTAACCGTGGCGCCAGTTCAGCTTGCGACGATACTCGATCTGGCTGCTGAACACATTTCTGTCGCGATAGCGGCCTTGATAATAGCCGCGCATGCGTTTGTCGTCACCCAGGCTGGACAGCCTGTCCCAGGGCACCTCGCCCGTCGTCAGGCGGCTGTAAGCGTCTAACGCCAGCACGCTTTTCGCACTCAAGCTGTGGTAGGCATTGTACTGGCCTTCTACAGCATTGAAACGGCTGTCGCCGCCCAATTCTGGCGCAAAATAGGTGTCGCTCAGGCGAAGATACTGGCCACGGCTGGCATTAGAAACGAAGTCGCGCGTATCGTAACTCAGCGAACCGCTGACTCCTGAACTTAGCGATGAAACGCCGGCTTTTTGGGCCCTTAACAGGCTGCTGTCATCCTCATCAGTTTTGCTGGCGTGCGTCGAGGAAAAATCCCAGCCCACCCCCGCGTAGGTGGCATTGGCAATGCGATACAGCAGCTGTGGGGCTATCTGGAATGCCTGCTGCGTGTACTTTTCTTTGTTGCCGTTGTTATGCCCAGCCTGGTAACCGGTGCCCCAGAAATAGGTGGGCATATTATTCAGCGAGCCGTCGGCAAAAAAACGCCATTGGTCGTCAGCGAAAAAACTGTGGTTTTGGAAACCGACGCCGAAGGCACCGGTGGTGCTGAAAAAGCCCTTTAACGCCAGCGTCGAGTTTTGGCTGACTTTATCCTGGCTGTCCGGGCGATATATCCCCACGACGGCGGTACCGATACCAAGACCGAGTTCTGGCGTATAGAACGGGCCGGGCAAGACCCCCCAATCGATGGCTTTGCTGCTGTCGAATTGGTTGTTAGACCCCAAAGGGGTCAACATTTCATCTATTTGCTGGCGTGACAACAAAGTGGCGTGAGCTCCGGGTAGCAGAACCAACAATACCAGCGGCAAACTGCGGATCGATATTGCCATCAGAAGCGATATTCACCGGAGACCATAAAGCTGTTACGTTCGCTAAAGCCAAATTCGGTCAACAGGTTAAAGTGTCTGGTGATCTCGTATTGCGTGCCAATCAGTACGTTCCACGGCGATTGCAGGTGCTGTTTCACGTCGAAGCGGCCTTCACCCTGCTGATTGGCCATCATCATCAGGCTCTGAAGTTCGGTTGGCATTTTTAAATCACTCAGGCTGCCTTTGAACCTCTGCTGGACGTCCTGATACATGGTGCCGACCCACAGGTTGAGATGGGTTTGGCCACTGATACCGGGCACCAGGAAGCGGTAACCTACCCGAGGCGACACCGTCAGTGCGGAAATCTGACCATCAAGGATATCGAAATTGGTGCGGGTGTAGTTGGTATCGACCGAGGTGAACCAGTTCTCATATCCCCCAACCAGCGTGAAACCGGCGCCGTAAGTGGTGCCTTTAAAATCGAGCTTAAAATCCAGATCGCGCAGTTGCCCACTTTGATTCATGCGGTGCACCTGACCCGCGATAACCTTGTTCAGGAAGCCTTTTTGTTGACTGGGATCGGCGTCTACGGAAACCTGGGACAGCGAGCTGCCTTTGGTATGGCCGATGATGCCGTAAACATTGAGGAATGGCAGTACCCAGGTGTCCAGACGCATGGTTTCCGTTTTGCTTTTCTCGCGAGTTTTGCCCACGTCGATGTTGAACAAATTGGATGGCAAGGGAGTTTTACCCAGGCTGAGGCCGGAAAATTGGATACTGTCGACATCGATATTTTGCCGCATGTTCATGTAGTTGATGCCGATCCCGAAGGGTTCCGGCAGATCATAACCACGGGCGCGTGCTTCATCCCCCCAAATCGGCAACAGGCGATGCTCAGGCTGGGGTTTTGCCTTGGGCGCATCGTTATGCTGGGCTGCGGGTAAGGCGTTAGGGGTGGTGAAAAGGGGGCGATCGGCGCTATCAATGAGTTGCTCTGTGGCGGCAGAATCAGGCTGCTGCGCCAGAGCCAGTGTAGGGATAAAAGGGACGACGATCAGGTTCAGGATTTTAAAATATAGCGGTTTCATTCATTCGGCCATGACTCTGATAAGTTAAGTAGGCTTATCGGGTTTCAGGAATAGGTGGCGGAAGAATATAGAAAGGCATGCTGGTTTTATGGTTATTACGTGCGACTTGCCGGTGCTATTTTTCGGCTAAGTGAATCAGGATGCCATTGCTGGCATCCTGATATGTGGTTCTTATTACTGACGTTTCTTCAGCAAGCGTAGGGCGTTGGCGGTGACCAGCGCGGTAGCGCCAGAGTCCGCCAGCACCGCCAGCCACAGCCCGGTCAGGCCCATCAGTGTGGTGATCAGGAATATCCCTTTCAGCCCCAACGCAATGGTGATGTTCTGGCGGATATTGGCGTGTGTAGCGCGTGAGATGCGGATCATCTCCGCCACGCCCAGCAGCCGATTGTGCGTCAGCGCCGCGTCGGCGGTTTCCAGCGCAACGTCGGTGCCACTGCCCATGGCAATACCGATGCTGGAGGCTTTCATTGCCGGCGCATCGTTGATGCCATCGCCGATCATCGCCGTTGGGCGCAGCTCGCTCAACTCGGTTACCGCCCTCACTTTATCTTCCGGCAGCAAACCGGCACGGTAGTCCAGCCCCAGCTCGGCGGCAATCGCTGCGGCCGCTCGAGGGTTGTCGCCGGTTAACATTACGCCGTTGATCCCCAACGCATTCAGTTCGGCAATCGCCTGCTTGGCGTCGCTGCGCAGCGTATCGCGCAGGGCCAGCAGGCCGATCGGCACGCCATCTTCCAGTACCACTACCGCCGTTTTACCGGCATTTTCCAACCGTTCCACCTGGTTAGCACCTTGCTGATTGAGCAAGCCTGCAGCCAGTTTGGCCGGTGTACTGATCAGCACGGTTTTACCGTCGACAATGCCTTCCACACCGACGCCGGCCAACGCACGACGGTTCTGTGCCGGCGGCAAAGGAGCACCATATTGTTCGGCGCGATTGATAATGGCCTGCGCCAACGGGTGATGGGAGCCGGCTTCTACCGCTGCGGCAAGGATCAACAGTGACTGTTCGCTGATGCCGTTGAGCGGCAGCACATCCGTCACCGTCGGTTTGCCTTCCGTCAGGGTACCGGTTTTGTCGAAGGCGATGGTTTGCACCTGGCCGAGCTGTTCCAGCGCCGCGCCACCTTTAATCAACGCGCCGCGACGGGTTGCCGCCGCCAGTCCGGAGGTAATGGCTGCCGGAGTGGAAATCACCAGTGCACAAGGACAGCCGATCAGCAACAGGGTCAGGCCGCGATAAATCCATACATCCCAGGGTTGAGCATACATCAACGGTGGCACCAGAATTACCGCGATGGCCAGCAGCATAATGGCCGGGGTGTAGTAACGGCTGAAACGGTCAAGGAAACGCTCGATCGGCGCACGGCGTTCTTCGGCTTCCTCAATCAGCTGCAGGATACGGTCGATGGCGTTTTTACCCGGCTCGGAAATCACCTTCATCTGCGCGGCCTGATCGACCGACAAACTGCCCGCCGCCACTTTCTGACCTTGCTGACGTTCGACCGGGACCGACTCGCCGGTCAGGGCGCTTTCGTCGAAGCTGGCGAACGGGTTGAGCAGTTCGGCATCGGCCGGAAGGCGACCGCCGGGGGCAATTTCAATCACATCGCCAGGACGCAAGCTGGAGACCGGCACGCGTCTACGCTCGGTACCCTGCAGCAGCAGGGCATCTTCAGGAACCAGCTCCATCAACGCTTTCACGCCACGACGGGCGCGGTTGGCGGCGTAGGATTCGAGCATTTCGCCGACCATAAACAGCAACAGCACCATGGCCGCTTCGGCGGTAGCGCCGATAAACAGCGCGCCGATGGCCGCCACGCTCATCAGCGTTTCGATGGCAAACGGCGTGCCGGAGCGGATCAGACGTATCGCCTTGGTGGCGACCGGTGCCAACCCCACCAGCGTGGTGGCGATAAAGGCAATGCGGCTCAGCTCTGGATTGACCATGCTGAGTGCCCAACTGACGATCATCAGCGCGGTGAGCAGCAGCAACGGGCCGAATTCCCCCAGGCGTGAAGGTTTAGGCGGCTCGGCTTGGTTTGCCTGGGTGCCGAGCAGGGTAAACCCGGCTTGTTTTACCGCATCCTGAATGCGCAGGCTAAGGTTCGACTGGCCGTCGACCACCAGCTTTTCGGTGGCGAATAACACCCGTGCGTTTACGACACCCGGGATGGCAGTAACGGCATTTTCAATCTTTTTAGCGCAGCTGGGGCAGTCCATACCCGTGACTTTCCAACTGTAGCGCTCGCTGCCGGAGAGAGGGGCGGCAGCGAGCCTGTCACTTTCCTCGTCCGGATCCCCATGATCGTCAGCGCTGCAACAGCTGGCGCCATGATCGTGAGCATGAGAGTGTTCGCCAGGGTTGACGGCGTTTTGTTTTTCACTGCTGCAACCGTGCTGGGTTTTGCTGTGGCTGTGATTGCACCCGCAGCCACCTTCGGCATGGTTATGTTCCTGATGATTGTGATTTTCATGGTTATGCATAACGTCCCCCCTCAGGGCAGTTAATGAGCTTCTTGAAACAAACTCTACACCCTGGAGTCCACTCCAGAGTCAAGCGACGGATGAGAATTATTGCTAATGGCGCACCGGAGGGAGAATTGGGGTATTTCTTTTTTCCTATGTCGTTTATCAGGGGGCGACGAGCGCGAAAGACCCGAGGTGATTAGTCAAAAAAAGAAAATGTTATTCCTGCGGGAACTAAAAAGTACCGGCGGCTAATAATAAAGAGTTATTAATCTATAACGCTTTAGCAAAATTTAACTTTTAGCCGTCTAAATCCCAGCACGATTCGCTTGACGCTGCAGACCGCATTTTTGTTGGAGTTTGTTACCAATTCATGGCATTTAAGTTTCATTAATATTGTAAAGAACGCAAAAAACCAGCATAAATCGCCTTCGAAACGATAATAAATGGCTGATTATTTTATGTGCAGTTTTACACTGCTGCCTATAATTGGAATCGATTACCATTTATGGTGGTAATCTTATTTGCTGATATATATGCATTAATTCTCTCTAACACACTGCCGGCAACGGCGCATAAACTCCTTCCCGTAAGCGTGCGGTTCGTTCTCCGTGGCTTCCTGGCAGGTTATGTCTATCTGTCTGATTGAAAACAATCAGCTAATGAGTGGAATCGAACCAATGCAATCTACTAAAAAGGCAATTGAAATTACTGAATCCAGCCTTGCGGCTGCGAGCTCCGCTTACAATGCAGTAGATGATTTGCTGCATTATCATGAGCGAGGCAACGGGATTCAGGTTAATGGCAAGGACTCATTTTCTACCGAACAAGCCGGGCTGTTTATTACCCGCGAGAACCAAACCTGGAACGGTTATAAAGTTTTTGGCCAGCCGGTTAAATTAACGTTCTCTTTCCCGGATTATAAATTCTCTTCCACCAACGTCGCCGGCGATACTGGACTGAGCAAATTCAGCGCGGAACAGCAGCAGCAGGCTAAGCTGTCGCTGCAGTCCTGGTCTGACGTGGCCAATATCACCTTTACCGAAGTTGGTGCCGGCCAGAAGGCCAATATCACCTTCGGTAACTACAGCCAGGATCGTCCCGGCCATTATGACTACGATACCCAGGCTTACGCCTTCCTGCCGAACACCATTTATCAGGGCCAAAACCTGGGCGGGCAGACCTGGTACAACGTCAACCAGTCCAACGTGAAACATCCGGCCAGCGAAGACTACGGCCGCCAGACCTTTACCCACGAAATTGGCCATGCGTTGGGCTTGAGTCATCCGGGCGATTACAACGCCGGCGAAGGCAACCCGACTTACAGAGATGCCAGCTACGCCGAAGATACTCGTGAGTTCAGCCTGATGAGTTACTGGAGCGAAACCAACACCGGTGGCGACAACGGCGGGCACTACGCTGCGGCGCCACTGCTGGATGACATTTCCGCTATTCAGCATCTGTATGGTGCCAACCAGACCACCCGTACCGGCGATACCGTGTATGGCTTCAACTCAAATACCGGACGTGACTTCCTCAGTACCACCAGCAATTCGCAAAAAGTGATCTTTGCGGCCTGGGATGCGGGTGGTAATGACACCTTCGATTTCTCCGGTTACACCGCTAACCAGCGTATTAATCTGAACGAGAAATCTTTCTCCGACGTGGGTGGGCTGAAAGGCAACGTGTCCATTGCCGCAGGTGTGACCATCGAGAACGCGATTGGCGGTTCAGGCAATGACGTGATCGTCGGCAATGCGGCCAACAACGTGTTGAAAGGTGGCGCGGGCAACGACGTGTTGTTCGGCGGCGGTGGGGCTGATGAGCTGTGGGGCGGTGCGGGCAAAGACACCTTTGTCTTCTCTGCGGTCAGCGATTCTGCGCCGGGTGCCTCCGACTGGATCAAGGATTTCCAGAAAGGCATCGATAAAATCGACCTGTCATTCTTCAATCAGGGCGCGCAGGGTGGCGATCAGATCCACTTCGTCGATCATTTCAGTGGCGCAGCGGGCGAAGCCTTGCTGTCTTACAATGCGTCGAATAACGTCAGCGATCTGGCCCTGAATATCGGTGGCCATCAGGCCCCGGACTTCCTGGTGAAAATCGTCGGCCAGGTTGACGTCGCCACTGACTTTATCGTTTAACAGTGCAGACGGTAACGCCCGGCGCCGGTTGGCCGGGCGTTATACAGGAGCCGATATGAAGGGCAAGGTGACGCACGTCGCTGCAGTCGTGGGCGGTATGATGGTAACGGGAGCAGTTATGGCCAGCAGTTTGGTTCTTCCCAGCGCGCAATCATTGGCGGGGCAATGGCAGGTCGCCAATGCCGAACAACAATGTCAGATTGAGTTTTTGGCCGGTGAACAGAGTGAAATCAACGGCTACTCATTGGTTGATCGGCAGCACTGTTTGGAAAAGGTGTTAACCGCCGAGGTGGTCGGTTGGCGCCCGGCACCGGACGGCATCGCTTTGCTGCGGGCGGATGGCAGTACGCTGGCGTTCTTCTCGCGCGATGGCGATATTTACCGCAACCAGCTTGGCGCGGATGACGGACTGACGCTGAAAGCGCTGGTATAACAACAGCGGGTTCGGCAGTCGAACCCGCCCTGAGCTACAGATACAGCGAACGTACGATCAGGAAATGGCCGGAGAAATAGCAGAAGGCCACCAGCGCATCCGCAGCGCGGAAGGTCCAGCGATAACGGTTAACCAGCCACACCACGTTGGCCAGCAGCAGCAGTGAAGTGCCCGCCAGCAGCGAGAAACCGAAATCGGTGCTGCGCATAAAGTACTGCTCACCCGCCAGCCACACCATCAGCAGCGTCATCGCTACATAAGTGGCAATCGGCCAACGCATTTCTTCCAGTCGCGTCCAAATTGTTGCCAGTAACAGCACGCCGATAATCAGCAGCGCCAGCGGCAGCGGCCAAAACAGGCTGAAGGTCATCTGACTGGCGAAGCTCAGGGTATACAGCAAGTGCGACAGGAAAAAGGCACCGATGGCGTAAAGCACGCGTTCGCGCGGCAGCAGCAGCAGGGTGTCGGCGATCAGGGTTGCCAGCAGGCCGAGGACGATCAGATACCCTGCAGGCCCCAACACCGGCGCTTGCCAGGCCAGCAATAACAACAGCAGCAGGGTGATGGGCTTAAACACCCAGCGCTGCCAGCGAGGCCCACGGTAGGAGGCATCGACGAACAGCCAACCGGAAAAGAATACGGCAAGGAACGGCCAACTCATTATGTCTTCCTTATTCATTATGGGAACCGTAGCTTCCGGCTCCAAATTGTCACCAGCGTCACTTCTGTTTGCAGTGTAGGCAGCGCCTCTGCGATCGACAATGCTTTCTTGCTGATGAACTGTAACTTATTTGCAGAGTAAGAAAGGGGGACGTGTTTTTTTTCGGAAAAACTTACTGACAATGGCTACTCTACCGTTGCGGATCATTTTCTGAGAGCCATAGCTGCTCGATGCGAATGCTAATTAATTAGTAATTAATGCTGCGCGTGACAATAATAGCTAAGGATTAATCTTAGAGTCTCATTATTATTTAGCACAGTTGGGTAACTGTATTTGCATTTTTGGCTGTTTTTTAAACCCGCCATCGGTCCTGCTTGATACATGATGTTTCTGGGGAGTTATGCAATTGGAAATAAGAAAATATCTGAATGAATCAGAAATAAAAAAAATGATAAAAAATATAAAGGGAGGACTAAACTCGGTACGGGACAGCTGTATGATCACCATGTGCTTTGTTCACGGTTTGCGGGCCAGCGAGTTAAGCCGTATGACGCTGGACAATATAGAACTCGCCGAGCGGCGGGTTTTTATTTCGCGACTGAAGAATGGTCTGTCGGTTCAGCACCCATTACAACCGGATGAGACCCTGATGCTTAAACGCTGGCTGGATGATCGTAAAGACAGCCCGCATGCCGGCCAGCCCTGGTTGTTTTTGTCGCGCAAGGGCGGCCGGCTATCGCGCCAGCAAATCTACCGACTGATCCGCGATTACGGCAAAGCGGCATGTCTCGAATTACCTGCCCATCCCCACATGTTGCGTCACGCCTGCGGTTATAGCCTGGCAAATAAAGGTATGGACACCCGACTGATACAAGACTATCTCGGCCACCGGAATATTCAGCATACGGTACTCTATACCGCCAGCAATGCCCAACGATTCAAAAGAATTGAATTTTAACTTTCGGCCAGGGCTTAATTCGCGCGAAATGGCAACAGTGTGATAATTAAGCGACGGTTTATTCCTATTAGGTCATTGGCTGAATATTTGATACTTATTCAGCATGACTGGGGGTGGTTTTTTTTGCTCTGTATTGTAGTGTTCGGCGGCGGCAAACAGTGCCACCTCATGGGGCACATTAAGTCGACGCATAAGATTGAGTTTTTGGCCACTCACCGTTTTGACGCTTTTCCCCAGCAACTTCGCGGTCGCCGTGACGCTGCCGTTGCGCAGCAGGGCGGTCAACACCTGCTGTTCCGCTGCCGGTAAGGCAATCTGCGCGGTCGCATGCTGTGGGCCGTAAAGCAGCGCCCCCAGCGCATAGAGTTCGCCGTTGTGTTGCAAACCGGCTTTGTCCATGGCCCGTTTTTTATGGCTGGAAATGGTGCGAATATCTCGGTTCATGCGGGCGGCCAGCTGCCAGGGATGCATGCCGCCAAGCAATGTCAGCAACACCCGACTCTCTGTTAGCGTCAAAAGTGGCAGGCTCTGTGGTTGTTTGGTGGACAGATCGGGAGAGATGTTCAGCACGCCTAACAGACGGTGCCATGCGGGGGTGGAAAATGGTGCTTGCAGACTCAGTTTCAGGTCATGCCGGCAAGACTTCAGCACCACCAGTTGCCACAGCAGCGGTAGCCATTTGACACCGCCGGTATGGGGCAGGGGCTCTAGCCGCACGGCGCTTTCGGCGGCGGGGTGCAGTTTGAGAACAATGCTGGGCAGACTGTCCGCCGTGGCAATATTACGAAGCAGGTCCAGCTCTTTGGGAGCGGGGAAATAGCCGGTGCGATCGTTAACGGTCAAACGCATATCATCTCTCCTGCAATCAAATGAAAAAATTGCGCCGGGGTTAAAAAAACCAGTAGAGCAGCAGCGCAAAAAGACACCAGAGTAGTGCACTGAGGGTAAGCATCAGGTTCCAGGCAAGCCGCTCCAGGTGATACAAGGTTCTTTTGGTCAAGACAGGGTCATTCCCCTTGGTTTGAAAAAGTCGGGGCCGGTTAGACGCAACGCTGTTCATGTCATCACGGCTTGGCCCCGATGGGAAAAAGTTGTCTATAGGCAACCTCTCTAATTAGGGGAGCGAAAAGGGCCTGTTATCACAGATGCAGTTCGCTCCACGGCCGTTGAAGCAGTTGTGCCCAGACGCTTTGCCTGTCTACATTGCGAACCCTGGTGCTCTTTGTTCGTAATGGCAGAGGTTGGCTTACCGTGCGGATCCAGACCCGCAGTTCCTGGCGGTGCGATCGCGGATGCGTATAAACGTGTTGGTCGCAGGTGATGCAAGGGCTGTGAACGATATAGCGCAGAATGTAACCCGCTTTACGGCGCGGTACGTTAAAGGCCTGCATGATGCGCTGACGATTCAGATAGTGGTTTTGCAGCAACCCCCAGGTGGCCACAATGCGACATAACGGCTGTTCGGCCAGGTGCGCTACCGTTTCCGGCAGGGTGATATTCTCGTCATGCTGAAGCTTCATAAAACCCCCTGTCTCCTTGTACAATGAATAGTTGTTGGGGTGGCTTTGCCATGGATAAATTTTCTTGCGCCCGGTGCTTCCGATTAATGCTGAAACCCGTGTTGGGTGTCTTGAAAAAAACAAGAGTGAATCTGTCGTCACTATTGCGTATTTTCTTCACGTGCATGTTTCCACCAGTATTTCCACCTTTGCTGTTTTAAAGGGGACCGGTGCAAAGATGTAGAATTTCCACTTGGTATAATAATTAAAGTTATTTTTTATTTTCTCCTTTTATTTCAGTGTGATGCGTTGTTTTTTTTGAGCTGAAAATGCGACATTTTGGACCAAAATGTGACATTCAGATAATTAATCTGTTTTTAGGCGTTCCAGTGGGCTAATGTTTTAGTTTTAGTGGGACGCTGACGGATTTGTCAGTGTATGTATCTGAAAATAAAATGACGTTGCTTCGCTGTTTAATTGCGTTAATTTATTTAACAAAGGTTCGCTTCGGTGAGCCTTTTTTATTTTGTTTAGTGGGTTGTTGATATTGAAGGAAATAAAATTGTTGCGTAAAAGCGGGGGGTATTCTTATTGACTTGAAATCGTACAAAACTAAGATATGTAACACTTTGGTCCAAAATGACCTATTTTCCACCTCACTTTTTTTGCCATAATCCAATAAAGCGATTGGGATTGCTGGCGGTATATATCACCGTATGTCGAATATTCCGGTGACCCAGATAATCCTGAATCAAACGCGTGTCGACGCCCGAATCCGCCAGCGCATAGCCACAGGCATGTCGCAGCATATGTGGGTGCGATGCCACCGTAATATTGGCGGCCTCGCCGTAGCGTTTAATCAAGTAATGCACGTGTTTGCGCGTCAGTTGGCCGCCTTTTTGCGACAGGAATAACCACTCGCTGTCAGCATCGCGCCACTTGTCGCGCAAATTGAGCCAGCACAACAAGTGCGGCAGCTCATCTTGCGCTAAGGGATGCACGGTCGAAAAACCGTTCTTCAGGCGGCGGATATAAATCACGTTATCGCGCAGATCGATATCAGATATTTTTAACTGACAGGCTTCGCTGGCGCGCAGCCCGTGGATAAAACACATCTGTATTAAACAACGGTCACGCTCCGGATGTTTTCCAATGTGCGTGGCAAGCAGGATGTCATTTATTTCCCCGAGAGTGAGGTGTTTTCGAGTTTTCATTATTTTGGCTCCATATAGCCTCTCCGACCCGATGCCGTATGAGGATCTTACTGGAGAGAAAATAGCCTGTTTCCATTTTTTTACGCATCTATTTTCTTTGCGAATAAATGGCGGCAGTTGATCTGACAGGAGGAGTAAAAACCACCATGCAGCATGAATTAACCGCGATGGCAGCACCCACGATACTCACCCGCAAGGCCGCCCGTGCCGTTGCTGGCAAAGCCGCCAGCCTGGAACGGCGCATCATGCAACTCAGCGGGATGGCTTACGGTGTAGAAGATTGGCTGTGTGCGTTGCACAAGGCCGCCGAATTGTGGCGTAGCCTTAGTGAAACGCCCTTGTTGGCTGAAAACGAACGTCACTATGCCCGGCTACGCTATCACCACTGTGCTCATCCAGCCACTCATTTGCTGGTGCGTCAACGTTATCAGGCCGATCACCAGCAGTTCTGAATCTACAGCAGAGGGACTCCCTTATGTCAGCTACCTCTTTTCCATCGCGTTTGCGCGTGGTCGTGATGATGGCGCCGGGGCTGGTGCGAGAAGGCACCCTGAAAGTGTTAGCACTTACCCGTCAGGCGATCGCATCGTTAATTGTGGTCGACGATCTATTGACTCTGCGACAGACGTTATCGCAAGACGGAGCAGATATCATTATCACTGGGCTCTGCGGACATCGCGACAAACTGCGCGATTTTTTCCTGTTTTATTCCCACTATCTGCGTTTCGACCTCAATACTACCTGGCTGTTGTACAGCGAACCGTTAACACCGTTGCTAACCACTCTGAGCCCGTTGAGGCCGAGTGAAGGGCCATTGTGCCTACCGCACGATCTGCAGCCGCATCAGTTGCACGATTTGTTGCTGAAACGTCAGGCGTTGGGGCATCCGGCTTTTATGGCCAAGGGCCTGCTATGTCGGACGCCGTCGGAGATTGCTCTCAGTTGGCCGGAGTTACAGGTCCTCAGTCATTTTGTCTGTGATGCGCTTGAACACCTCGTTACGCCAACGGGGGGATTTACGACGAAGACCCTGAGTGCCCATAAACGTAGCGCGATGCGCAAACTGGGTGTGCATCGCGATCAAGAACTCCATGCGTTGCTGTATGGTTCTCGCTTATGCCCAACAAGGAGGTTGCCTGATGTTGCCCTCAGCCAGAGATAAACACATCCGCCGCTACACCTGGTTGGCGATGTTGCTGGTATGCGGCATCTTTGGGTGGGGGGTAATTTGGTGCGCACTGAAATTCGCCGGTATTTAATGGTTGGCCGCGCTTGGTCAAGCCGGCTCTTAAAACAATTTACCGACAAGTGCTTATGCCCTCAGGTCATTACGCTCACGGTTAGGGTGGCGGTGACTTTGTTGTGGGGCGTGCTGTTTTTCCCTCAAGCTGAGGCTGGCACGCTGTTGAATGGCTTGCCGACGTCCTTTATTGGTCGCAGTGGGAAAAACGCATTGCCTCAGCGGCTGGCACAATGCCGTCATGACGCCAAAATACTCGACGCTTCGCCTGCGAACCATGCCGGGCGTTATTTCCATGTTCTGAGCGATCGCTTCGCTCAATGGGGAATAGGCCCTGAAACCGATGTCAGTCCTCCATTGACCCGCGTCCAACGCTGCGAACTTAATCGTTTCTGTGACATGTTGCACCGGCTGGCCGGTAGGCAACTGTTGGATCAGCTGTTTTTGCCACAGGGCGGGGTGGCTGAAGTGGAATATCGTACGGTGGTCGTCACGGCCCCAGGTTTAAGGAGAAACAATGACACCTCTAAAAGTGATGGTTATGGAGCCGAATCCCTGGTTTCGGCACGGAGTCCTGGCGGTGCTTGCGTCACTCCCCGCCCAGTATGAGGTTTGTGGGGTGACTGACCGGCTGTCGGAATTGCGCGGTCTGTTGCACAAACAACCGCTCGACCTGTTGTTGTCAGATACCCACGGACACGATGAAAGCTTGGATGACTTCTTTGTTTTCCGTGGGAGATTCTGGAAGAAGCACGCTAATGTGACCTGGCTGATGTGGAGCGACGGTTATAGTCCTTTCTTGTCGGGTTTATCTTCCAAAATGATACTGCCGGTTTGTCTGCAAAAAACGCTGCGTCCGACCGAGTTGAACTCACTGTTGGTGTTGCGTCATCGGCTGGGACATCATCATTTTTTGGCTGAATACCGTCGGACCCAGATGCGCGTCTGCTGTCATCTGACGCAAAAAGAGCTTTTGGTTATCAGCGCGTTGGCGCATGGCGAGCCGCAAAAGCAACTGGCGCGGCGGTTGGGGCGAAGTGAAAAAACCATCAGTTCACATAAGGCCCATGCCTTGCGCAAGCTGGGTGCCAGTAGCGATCGGCGGCTATTCCATCACCAGGGGGAAAATCGCCTGTTGGATATCCTGCGCTATGCAGGCATCAACATTCCTCATACTCCCTTGGGGAGTTACTCAGCATAACCCATCATGCTGAAGAGCCGTTCGTAATAAGCCGCTAATCAATGTTATGCATGGGGTTGTCCCAGGCAACAGCGGTGTCAGTTTAGGGCTTGTGCTATGTTTACGCTGATTTCACCGCGTGGAGATGGGAAGTAAGATGAGTAAGCCACCGCTGTTTTTTATCGCTGTGATCGCGTTGATCGCCGTATTGGCGACGCACCGCTATTTCAATCAGCGCCGTATTGAAGCGGATAACGACCGTGCGCCGGTACGCAGTTTGCAGGTCACGGTGAGTGATAAACGTGAGTTTCCGGTCGCCAAGACCCGGGCACCGCAGCGTGAGCCGCTGGTCAATGAGCCGATGCATTATGAGGTGGTGTTTAGCCCACAGCGCGGTGGCGAGGAGATCCGGCTGCGGTTGAAGCCGTGGCAGTATAATCCGATTGAAAAAGGCGCACAGGGCACGTTGAGCATGCAGGGCACGCGGTTTGTCTCCTTTACTGCCCAGCCGTAGGGCACCGGACCCGGTGCCCATGTGGGGTTATTTTCTTTTGATCGGTGGCTGTTTTTTCTGCCAGGCCAGTAATTCGAAGACGCCAAAGATGAAGATCTTGGCTTCTTGCCAGTAGCTTATCGGCTGATCTTTCGGTTGTGTGGACTTCAACAGAACCAGCTGCAGCCCGTGCATCACCACCATAAAGAACAGCGCCACGTCGATGAAATATTTCAGCGGCTTGGGAAAGGGGTGAAACAGGTTGGAGAGCAGAAAGCCCCACACGCACAGCATCAGCAGGCGACCCAGATTAATCAGCATTTTCGGTTTTCTCTTGCGAACGGATATAAAGACGATAAGCCACCTGACCGGCGACTTTTTCACGGTGTAATTGCCAGTTGGCCGGGACATCAGCGGCGGCGCTTTCGGCTTCGGCCTCTACATAGATCCAGGCCTCATCGGCCAGCCAGCCCTGCTGCTCCAGCAGCGTGACGGTTTCAGCCAGCAAGCCTTTGCGAAATGGCGGATCGAGAAACACCACGTCAAACGGCTGAGCAGAGTTCGCCAGCCAGTTTAGCGTGTTGGTATTGACCACCTTGCCATTGCCCTGCAGCAGGGCCAGATTTTTTTCCAGTTGCTGCGCCACTGGGCGTTCAAACTCCAACAGCGTGACGCTGCCGGCATAGCGCGACAGCGCTTCCAGGCCGAGTGCGCCGCTACCGGCGAAGCAGTCCAGGCAGCGTGCGCCCTGGATCACCGGCGCCAGCCAGTTGAACAGGGTTTCCCGAACGCGATCGGTGGTCGGACGCAGCCCGGGGCTGTTGGGTACTGGCAGTTTTCGCCCGCGCCATTGGCCACCGATAATGCGGATCTGCCCGGCCGCAGCCTGAGGCGGTTTTTTTGCCGATGCCCGTGGCGATAGTCTTGTCATAGGTTTGCTTTGATTGTTTTCTGGCGGTGAGGCCGAATGAGTTGGCGATAAGTTGCCTCTATTCTACCGGTGAGAGGCGCCGGGGGAAACGGTAAAACTTTGTTGCCTGATTTCACAGTGGAAAGCATGCCGGATGCGTGTTGCTGAACGAGGGAAAGTGATAGACTCGGCGAATTATTGTCAGCATAAGCAAGCCTTCGGTACGGAGTAGAGTCATAACATGGCAAAAGATAAGAAACGCGGGTTTTTCTCCTGGCTGGGCTTCGGCCAGAAGGAAGAAGAGCAACAGCAACCTGAGACGCCGGTAGAAGCGGCGGAAAATCAGGCCGTGGAGACCCCGGCTGAACCGGTCGCTCCCAAGCTGGATGACCAGCTCCCCGCGCAGGAATCTGAACCTGCCGCTTCCGTAGAGACGCCAGGGGAGTGGGACGGCAGTCTGACCGGCGAACATATTGCAGAAAGCGTGCCGGCGATCGTCGAACACACTGCCGCGGCAGAAAAGCTGGCGGAAGAGATTGTCACCCTTACTGAACAGGTGGCGGCAGAACAGCAACAGCCGGCAGCGGAAGAGATTGCCGTGCCTGTGGCCGTGGTTCAGCCTGAACCCGAACTTGTCATCGAGCCTAAGCCAGAAACGACCGCGGTATCAGAACCCGAAGTGGTTACGCCAGAGCCGATTATTGCGCTAGAACCGGAAGTGGTTGAACCGGAACCGGTGATTGTGCCCGAACTGGAAGTGATTGAGCCTGAACCTACTATCGTGCCAGAGCCAGAGCCAGAGCCAGAGCCAGAGCCAGAGCCAGAGCCAGAGCCAGAGCCAGAGCCAGAGCCAGAGCCAGAGCCAGAGCCATTGTCGGCCAGCGTGGCGCTGGAACCGATTATTGTCGCGCCGGCCATTATCGAAGAAGAAGAAAAAGAACCCGAGCTGCTGGCCCCTGCGGTCACTCAGGAGCAGGAACGTCCGACCAAAGAAGGCTTCTTTGCCCGGCTGAAACGTAGTCTGGTGAAAACCAAGCAAAATTTGGGATCCGGTTTTGTCGGCTTGTTCCGCGGCAAGAAAATTGACGACGAACTGTTTGAAGAGCTGGAAGAACAGCTGCTGATTGCCGACGTCGGCGTGGAAACCACGCGTAAAATCATTACCTCTCTGACTCAGCATGCCAGCCGCAAGCAGTTGAAAGACGCCGATGCGTTATACGGCAAGCTGAAGGAGGAAATGTCCGAAATTCTGGCTAAAGTTGATCAGCCGCTGGATGTTGGCGGTAAAAACCCGTATGTCATTCTGATGGTTGGGGTGAACGGTGTGGGTAAAACCACCACCATCGGTAAGCTGGCTCGCCAGTTCCAGGCGGAAGGCAAATCGGTGATGCTGGCGGCGGGGGACACCTTCCGTGCCGCGGCGGTAGAGCAACTGCAGGTGTGGGGCGAGCGCAACCGTATTCCGGTTGTGGCGCAGCATACCGGCGCGGATTCCGCCTCGGTGATTTACGATGCGGTCCAGGCCGCCAAGGCCCGTGGCATCGACGTGCTGTTGGCTGATACGGCAGGGCGTTTGCAGAACAAAGCGCACCTGATGGAAGAGCTGAAGAAGATTGTCCGCGTCATGAAAAAACTGGACGACCAGGCCCCCCATGAGGTTATGCTGACTCTCGATGCCAGCACCGGACAGAATGCTGTCAGCCAGGCGAAATTATTTAATGAAGCCGTGGGCTTAACCGGTATCACACTGACTAAACTGGACGGTACCGCCAAGGGCGGGGTGATCTTCGCCATTGCCGATCAGTTCGGTATCCCGATTCGCTATATCGGCGTTGGGGAAGGCATCGAAGATTTGCGGCCGTTTAAGGCTGACGATTTTATTGAGGCACTTTTTGCCCGAGAGGATTAATACGGATGATTCGCTTTGAACAGGTCAGTAAAGCTTATCTGGGCGGACGGCAGGCCCTGCAGGGGGTGGATTTCCATCTGCGCCCGGCAGAGATGGCGTTTCTGACCGGCCATTCCGGCGCGGGGAAGAGTACCCTGCTGAAACTGATTTGTGGTATCGAACGGCCAAGCGCCGGCCATATTTGGTTTGGCGGCCATGACATCAGCCGGTTGAAAAACCGCGAGGTGCCGTTCCTGCGTCGTCAGATCGGCATGATTTTCCAGGATCACCATCTGCTGCTGGATCGCACGGTGTATGACAACGTGGCAATGCCACTGATTATCGCCGGCGCCAGCACCGAAGACATTCGTCGCCGCGTTTCCGCTGCGTTGGACAAGGTCGGGCTGCTGGATAAGGCGAAGAACTTCCCGATTCAGCTTTCCGGCGGTGAGCAGCAGCGTGTGGGTATCGCCCGCGCGGTGGTGAACAAGCCGGCGGTACTGCTGGCGGATGAGCCTACCGGTAACCTGGACGATGCGTTGTCGGAAGGCATTCTGCGCCTGTTCGAGGAGTTTAACCGCGTGGGTGTCACCGTGTTGATGGCCACCCACGACACCGGGCTGATCGCCCGTCGCAATTACCGCATTCTGCGCCTGAGCCAGGGCCGCATGGCTGGAGGAGCGCATCATGGCGAATAATGCAAAAACCGCCAAGAGCAAAGCGCTGCGTGGCGGCTGGCGGGAACAATGGCGCTACGCCTGGATGAACGCCGTCAAGGATATGCTGCGCCAGCCACTGGCGACGCTGCTGACGGTGATGGTCATCGCCATCTCCCTGACGCTGCCAAGCGTGTGTTATATCGTTTGGAAAAACGTCAGCACCGCGGCGACGCAATGGTACCCTACGCCGCAGTTAACGGTGTACCTGGATAAATCCCTGGATGACGGCGCGGCGGTGAAAGTGCTCGACGCCATCAAAGCAGAAGCTGGCGTTGAGAAAGTGAATTACCTGTCGCGTGAAGAGGCCCGGGGCGAATTCCGCAACTGGTCCGGCTTTGGCGGCGCGCTGGATATGCTGGAAGAGAACCCGTTACCGGCGGTCGCTATCATCACGCCGAAAATGAGCTTCCAAAGTTCCGACACCCTCAATACCCTGCGCGATCGCGTCGCGGCGGTGCAGGGGGTGGATGAAGTGCGGATGGACGACAGCTGGTTTGCTCGTCTGGCTGCACTGACCGGGCTGGTGGGGCAAGTGGCTGCAATGATCGGCGTGCTGATGGTGGTGGCGGTGTTCCTGGTGATCGGCAACAGCGTACGTCTGAGCATCTTCAGCCGCCGCGATACTATCAACGTGATGAAGCTGATTGGCGCCACCGACGGTTTCATCCTGCGGCCTTTCCTGAACGGCGGAGCGATGCTGGGCTTCTTTGGCGCATTGCTGTCGTTGGTGTTGTCCGGGGCGATGGTGTGGCGGCTGGAGTCGGTGGTCACCGGCGTAGCCAAGGTATTTGGTACCACCTTTACCCTGCACGGCCTGGGTTGGGATGAGGCGCTGTTGCTGCTGATTGTTTCCGCGATGATCGGCTGGATCGCCGCCTGGCTGGCGACGGTGCAACATTTACGCCGATTTACACCACAATAAAGATTTTTTGGTATACTCTTCTCCTGCTGCTCCGAGCGTGTTGCGGGAGAAGAGCTACCGGCACTAACTTAAGCACCATCCAGTCTCTTCTTAGCGCACAAATTCCCTATCGGCCTGAATATTCGTCACGTATTGTCATGGACAATGCGATCGAAAAACTGTGAACTAATAGGGCGGAACGCGGTCAAAATCTGCAGCAAAATGTTATGGTGCCCGGTGTGTGGACCGCTTTTGCAATAGCAACTGCCGTAGAATCAATCATTTCCCCGCCGTGACAATCACCTGCATGACCTGTTTTTTCAAGAGAGGGTTTGAATGACCAAAGAAATGCAAACTTTAGCTTTAGTGCCCCAGGGCAGTTTGGAAGCCTATATCCGGGCCGCCAACACCTATCCGATGCTGACGGCAGAGGAAGAGCGGGAGCTGGCTGAACGGCTGCATTATCAGGGCGATCTGGAAGCCGCTAAGCAGCTCATCCTGTCTCACCTGCGCTTTGTCGCTCATATTGCCCGTAATTACTCCGGTTACGGCCTGCCTCAGGCAGACCTGATCCAGGAAGGTAATATTGGCCTGATGAAAGCTGTTCGCCGCTTCAACCCAGAGGTTGGTGTGCGTCTGGTTTCCTTTGCGGTGCATTGGATCAAGGCAGAAATTCACGAGTACGTACTGCGCAACTGGCGTATCGTCAAAGTGGCTACCACCAAAGCACAGCGCAAGCTGTTCTTTAATCTGCGTAAAACCAAGCAGCGTCTGGGCTGGTTCAATCAGGATGAGGTGGAATTGGTTGCTCGCGAGTTGGGTGTGACCAGCAAGGATGTCCGCGAGATGGAATCCCGCATGGCGGCGCAGGACATGACGTTCGATCCTACGCCGGACGACGAAGCCCGTGATGGCCAGTCTATGGCGCCGGTGCTGTACCTGCAGGATAAAAGCTCGGACTTCGCCGAAGGCATCGAGGAAGATAACTGGGAAAGCAACGCCGCAGACAAACTGGCCTATGCGCTGGAAGGTCTGGACGAGCGTAGCCAGCATATCATTCGCGCCCGTTGGTTGGATGACGACAATAAATCCACGTTGCAAGAGCTGGCCGATCAGTACGGTGTTTCCGCTGAGCGTGTGCGCCAGCTAGAAAAGAACGCCATGAAGAAACTGAAAATGGCGATCGAAGCCTAATCCCGCATAAGCGTTAAAAAGCCCGGCTAGCCGGGCTTTTTTGTGCCTGAAATTCGGCGTTATGGCGCGATCGCCGCAAAATCGGGTACCGGACAGTCATAACCAAACTTGTTGGCCCAGGCATAGCGCGTCCCGTTATTGATATAGCGCTGATACAGCGCCCGGCCGGTTTTCGCGTCACGTTTAATCACCCAACCGGCGGCATTACACAACACGGCGGCATAGGCCTGGCTTTTTGGCGGCAGTAAGTCGGCGGCCTGCTGCGCCAGATCAACCGCCTGCCAGCGGTAGTGCAGGAAGCGATTATCCTGCGGCGGTAACGCCGCTTTGGCCCGTGCTGCCTCGGCACTGCTGATCCAGCTCTTATGCTTGAGCTCACGCGTATCAAAGGCATCCCCCAGATAGGAATAACCGGCGTCATAAATTGCATAGTCCGGTGTCATCTCATAACCCGTGAACACCAATCCCTGGCTGCGCAGCAGCGTTGCAGCCTGATAGTAGGCTTTGGCCCGCGCCAGCTTGTCTGCGGATTTATCCTGCGCCGTTTTCAGCGTATCGGCGTACTGTTGGGCAACCTGACGATAGTTCGGGATGTCAAAGTAGGCCATTGCTTCTTGAGGGCGTCCGGCGCGCATCAGCCGCCGCGCCAGCAGCTCGCGCAGTTGCACCTCCGGCGTAAGCGGCTGGCCGTTGTAGTCGTCGGGATTGACCGGTTTCAACGGCGTAGCTGGGGCTGGCACATGCTTATCAACAAAGCCTTTCAGTTCATCGATGGTCAGCACGCGTTCGGCCACGTCGGCGACGTCCGCCCAGTAAATATCTTTGCCGCGATAGAGGAAGTCCATTGCCTGCAGATAGTCGCCGCGATCCAGGGCCAGAATAGCCTGCTCCCCCGCCACCCGGCATTCGGGCACGATGGTTTCTGGCGTAAAGTCCGCATTACGCTGTTCGCCCCAGCTTTCATTGGAGGGGAATGCGGCCGCCGCTTTGGCGTAGTCTGCGGTAGCGGCTTTAACATCCCCGTCGCGCAGCGCCATTTTGGCGCGTAACCACCAGGCCAGGCCACTGTCGCCAGCGTGTTTCAGCAGGCTGGCCGCCATCGGGTATTGTCCTGCTCGGTAGGCCAGCGCCGCCAGCCGGTCGCTGCCGCTGAAACCGCTTTTCACCGAGGCGTCCAGCAGCGTCAGGATTTGGCTGATGATTTGTGCTGAGCGAGTGCCGGTGCCGTCCGTATCGGTCATTTGCAGATTACTGCTGCGGGCAAACAGCTCAATGGTGACCAGTTGTTGGATCAACGGATCGGCGATTGTTTGCTTAAGAATATCGAAGTGATCCGGATTGACCAGGTAACTGGAGACGTACTGCAGCGACAGTGCCCCATTTTGGTCACCCTGTGCCGCCTGTTGAGCATATAACTTCGCTGCCTGGGTGACGTTGCCGAGCCAGAAATGAATGCGGGCCTGCTGCCCAAGGCTGCTTAGTGCCAGTTGATCTGGATCGGCCGTACCGCCTTTCACTTTATCAATCACCTGCTGGAAGGCCGCTAGCGCCTGCTCGAGCTGGGGCTTCGCGGGATGTTCGACTGCGATGCTCGAGCCGTCACCTTCGTTTTCCGGCGTGCCGTAATCGCCCATCAACAACCGACCGAGTGAATACTGCGCCCTTAGCCCCCAGTCACCTTGATCTGCGGCAGGTAGCGCCAGAACCTGTTGGAAGTACTCGCTGGCGCGCGGGTCTTTACCGGCGAAGGCCACTGCACCCAGTTGGTAAAGGCGGGCCGCGTCAGACAGCCCCTGGCTATTGACCGCATCGGCCTCTTCAACGGTTTTTGCCGCACGCATTTTCTCGATGATGATAGTTTCCGGCGACAGCGGCATCGGTTTCGGTGGCATCGCCGGTGGCGGTGCTTTCCACAACGGCAGCTGTTTATCCACTGCGACCAGACGCCCGGCTTCAAAGGCAAAGTTGCCTTCCGGCATATACAGCAGCGTGCCGTTGCGATCGACCAGTAAACGGTTAGGGAAATCCGGCCCGCAGGCGTAGCCATTAAGTGGCATCGCCAGCGCCGAGCCGATCAGGGCAGCCAGTGGAAGAGTTCGGCCGCGCAGAGTCCGTGTAGCGCGTGCATTACGGTGTGACAAGGGTGCCTCCTGGCGTCAGTTGTTGGCAGCGGATCCAGCCCAACGGCCGGGACTGCCCGGCGCGCAGCTGGTCACTGCGGGTAAGCACAAAGCGTAGTCGTTGAGGCTCGCTTTCCAGCCGGTAGTTGCCTGCCGCGTCCGCCGCCAGGCACTCGCTGGCGATGATGACGATTTCATGCGGCAGCGGTGCATCCACCGGCCCGTTATTTTGAATTATCAGATCATTCAGCCCATTTTGCAGCGCCTGAGGGCTAAATTTTACCTGCCAGCTGACGTCGAGTGGTTGCTTTTCTATTACCGCCCTCAGCGTAGCCAGTGACCAGGCGCGGCGATCTTCCTCCAGTGGCAAACGGAACCAGATCAGGCCCAGCAGGTGCGGTGTGGTCCGTGTGTTCAACTGGCGCAGAAAATCGGCCACCTGCTGCGGCGCGACCGTCAGTTCGCGCGAGGTACCCGCCACGCGTACGGAGGCTTCGCTTTCCACCTGCGCGCCTTGCGTATCGAACCCCACCAAACCCATGCCATAGGCAGGCAGCGCCACCCGGAAAGGTCTTGGCGTGATTTGTGCGTACTGTTTTACCCACCGCAGTGCCAGCGGGGCAGCAAACAGGCCTTGTTCGGGCGACAGTACGGCATGCACCTGCAGCACGGAGCTGTCTGCCTGTTGCAAAACACCGGGAAGCGCAGCTGAGCCGATCCAGGCCGGCAATGCGGTAATGCCCAGTTGCAGTGAGGAGGGCAATTGCTGACGCAACTGCTGCAGGAAATGCTGATAGGCGGGCAGGCGCGCGGTAGCTGCGTCATGATCGATTTCAACGCCGATCACTTGCAGCCCGGCGGCTTGCCAGCGTTGCACCTGTTTTAGCAAACGTTGGCGAATCGCGACTTCATCCAGTTGCGTCAACTGCCCATCCAGACGGGCCACCAGCCACAGCGGGCGGCCATCTTGTTTCAGTAAGGGGAGATTGACCGGGATTTCCCGCCAGCCCTCACGCGGGTGCACTTGTAAACCCAGCACCCGCAGCGTAGGGAACAGATCGCGGCTTTGCGCCAGTGCGGCAACATGCTGCGGCGTCCAAACGCGTTGCCAGACGTAGACCTGATTATCCCAGGTCGGCTGTATCCGCAGCGCCTGCTGGCGGCCGCCGAACCAGGCGATTAACGCCAGCACCAGCACCAACAGTGCGAGGAACCTGCGCTTCATCGTTGCCAGAGTTCGCCTTGCTGAGTGAAACCGCAGGCGCGCATAAAGTTATCCACCTCGCCCCGCTCGCGTGGGGTCAGACCGGCGGTCGAAAGCTGCCAATGCGTTATCTGCGGTAACTGACGCTGCACGTCCTGCACCAGATACAGCCCGACGCCGCGACGGCGCGTGACTTCACGCACCAGCAAATCCTGCAGTTGGGCACGTTCACCGTCCAGCTCGAGTTTCACCGCACCCAGCAGCCGCTCATTGAAGCGTGCGGCGAACAGCGCTTTATTGCCGTTCAACCCGCTTTGCCACTGTTCCGGCTGCTGATGCGGCCAGATTTTGCCAAGGTCGATAAGGTCTTGCTGGGACAGCGTGGTTAATCGCTCAATAGTCAGTTTCATGCAGGATTTCCGAACGGCTAATCGATGCCGACAGTGTAATAGATCTTGCACAGAGCGTTGTGTAAGTTTTTCTGTACGATTACTGCGCAAAATGTTTTTTGCAGGACGCATTTTCCGAGTAAATATGTAGTTAATCGATCGAGAACCAGCATAACGCGCTGTGCCTGATGCAAAACAGCGCAGATTTAATCCGGATTTTATGCTGTTTACACCGCTTGTTTCTGATTGTGTAAGTTGATTTGCAGCAGAAAATTCCTGTTTAATGGCATGAAAAATAAAGTCTTATTAGAAAATATTGTCGAAAAAACACCTAAATCATTATTACTTATGAATAAAAGTAGTAAATAAGGGTTGGGTGTCGGCAAACACAACAGGTACGTTCACAACGACAGATGGGGATTTGCGGATGAAATTAACAAAAGGTAAGGCGCTGTTGGCGGGTTGTATCGCGATGGCTATCGGGCATGCGGCAATGGCGAAAGACATCAAGGTGGCGATCGTCGGGGCGATGTCCGGCCCGGTGGCGCAGTATGGCGATATGGAATTCACCGGCGCCCGTCAGGCGATTGCCGATATCAACGCCAAGGGCGGTATCAAGGGCGACAAACTGGTCGGCGTGGAATATGACGACGCCTGCGATCCAAAACAGGCAGTAGCCGTCGCCAACAAGGTAATCAATGACGGTATCCGCTATGTGATTGGCCACCTGTGCTCATCCTCGACGCAGCCGGCTTCCGACATCTATGAAGATGAAGGCGTCATCATGATCACCCCGGCGGCCACTAACGCCGATCTGACCACTCGTGGTTACAAAATGATCATGCGTACCACCGGCCTGGATTCCGATCAGGGGCCAACGGCGGCGAAATACATCCTCAGCGAGATCAAACCCAAGCGCATTGCCGTGGTTCACGACAAGCAGCAGTATGGCGAAGGCCTGGCGCGCTCGGTGCGCGACAGCCTGAAAAAGCAGGGCACCGACGTGGTGATGTTTGAAGGTATCACCGCCGGCGATAAAGATTTCTCCACCCTGGTGGCGCGCCTGAAGAAAGAAAATGTCGATTTCGTTTACTTTGGCGGTTACTACCCGGAAATGGGCCAGATCCTGCGTCAGGCTAAACAGGCCGGTTTGACCACCCGCTTTATGGGGCCGGAAGGCGTGGGCAACTCCTCACTGTCCAATATCGCCGGTGCCGCCTCTGAAGGCATGCTGGTGACCCTGCCTAAACGTTACGATCAGGTCCCTGCCAACAAACCTGTTGTAGATGCGCTTAAAGCCAAAAAGCTGGATCCAACCGGACCGTTCGTCTGGACCACTTACGCGGCGCTGCAATCTCTGACTGCCGGGATGGAGCGCAGCGGCAGCCAGGAACCGGCCGACATCGTCAAGGACCTGAAAACCGGCAAGCCGGTGGACACCGTGATGGGGCCGTTGAGCTGGGATGACAAAGGCGATCTTAAAGGCTTCGAGTTCGGCGTGTTCGAATGGCATGCTGACGGCACTTCAACGCCGATTAAATAATATACCCGTCGTCTTTCACGTTGCAGCGTTGTTGGCTTCACGGGTGCACCCCAGTCACTTAGTTTACTAAGCTCCTGGGGATTTACCCGCTTGCCGCCTAGCTGCAACGCGAAATCCATTGGGTATAAGCGTTTTTAATGATTGTTATTTCAGGTTTGCTTTACCCAAAATAAATTGAAGTTGCATCAAGGCGGCAAGGGAACGATTCGGGTGAATGAGTGCAGCCAACACAAATGCAACTTCAAGTGTGATGGGTATAGAAAGCACAGCCAAGGGTTAGAGTATGTCTGAGCAGGTTCTCTATTTTCTGCAGCAAATGTTCAACGGCGTCACGTTGGGCAGCACCTATGCATTGATCGCCATCGGTTACACCATGGTCTACGGCATCATCGGCATGATCAACTTCGCCCACGGTGAGGTGTATATGATCGGCAGCTATGTCTCCTTTATTGTTATCGCCGCCCTGATGATGATCGGCATCGACGTCGGTTGGCTGCTGATTGGCGCGGCTTTCCTGGTATCGATCGTGATCGCCAGCGCTTACGGCTGGAGCATCGAACGGGTGGCCTACAAGCCGGTACGCAACTCCAAACGCCTGATCGCGCTGATTTCCGCCATAGGAATGTCGATATTCCTGCAAAACTACGTCAGCCTGACCCAGGGCTCGCGCGACCTGGCGTTGCCAAGCCTGGTCACCGGGCAATGGGTGCTGGGGGAAAGCAACGGCTTTGCCGCCACCATCAGCACCATGCAGCTGATTATTTGGGTAGTCACTTTCCTGGCGATGCTGGCGTTGACGATGTTTATTCGTTATTCACGTATGGGCCGCGCCTGCCGCGCCTGTGCGGAGGATTTGAAGATGGCCAGCCTGCTGGGCATCAATACCGACCGGGTTATCTCGCTGACCTTTGTGATCGGTGCGGTGATGGCGGCGGTCGCTGGCGTACTGCTCGGGCAATTCTACGGAGTGATTAACCCCTATATCGGCTTTATGGCCGGCATGAAGGCCTTCACCGCGGCGGTGTTGGGCGGCATCGGCAGCATCCCCGGCGCGATGATTGGCGGCCTGGTATTGGGGGTGGCAGAGGCGCTGACTTCGGCTTACCTGAGTACCGAATATAAAGACGTGGTGTCGTTCGCGCTGCTGATTGTGGTGCTGCTGATCATGCCTACCGGCATCCTTGGGCGTCCGGAGGTTGAGAAAGTATGAAACTCAATTTGCTCAACGCGCTGATCGCCACCCTGGTGCTGTTTGTGATGGCTTCATTCCTGATGGGCATGCAGCTGAGCCTGGACGGTACCAAACTGGTGGTGCACGGCGCGGCGGAAGTGCGCTGGATGTGGATCGGCATCGGCTGCGTCATTGTGTTTTTCTTCCAACTGCTGCGCCCGCTGATGCAGCACGGGCTGAAAAAAATCTCCGGCCCGGCCTGGGTATTACCGAGCTTCGATGGTACGACCGCCCGGCAGAAGCTGTTGGCCGCAGCGATCATTATCGCCGCGGTTGCCTGGCCATTTCTGGTCTCACGCGGCTCGGTGGATATCGCCACGCTGACGTTGATCTATGTGATGTTGGGCCTGGGCCTGAACGTGGTGGTGGGGCTGTCCGGTTTGCTGGTATTGGGCTACGGCGGTTTCTATGCGATTGGCGCTTACACTTACGCACTGCTGAACCATTATTACGGCCTGGGTTTCTGGGAGAGCCTGCCGCTGGCGGGTATGGTCACCGCCCTCTTTGGTTTTCTGCTCGGGTTCCCGGTGCTGCGCCTGCGCGGCGATTATCTGGCGATTGTCACGCTGGGGTTCGGTGAGATCGTGCGCATCCTGTTGTTGAACAATACCGAGATCACCGGCGGGCCGAACGGTATCAGCCAGATCCCGAAACCGACCTTTTTCGGCCTGGAGTTCAACCGCAGCGCGCGTGACGGCGGCTGGGATACCTTCCATAACTTCTTTGGCCTGAAATATGATCCGAGCGATCGCATTGTCTTTTTGTACCTGGTGGCGTTGTTGCTGGTGGTGCTGACTCTGTTTGTGATCAACCGCCTGCTGCGCATGCCGCTGGGCCGTGCCTGGGAAGCTTTGCGCGAAGATGAAATCGCTTGCCGTTCACTGGGGCTTAATCCGACCAGAATCAAACTGACCGCTTTTACCATCAGCGCCGCCTTCGCCGGTTTTGCCGGCACGCTGTTCGCTGCGCGCCAGGGCTTCGTCAGCCCGGAATCCTTCACCTTTGTCGAGTCGGCCTTCGTGTTGGCGATCGTGGTCTTGGGCGGCATGGGATCGCAGTTCGCGGTGATCCTGGCGGCGATCCTGCTGGTAGTGTCGCGCGAACTGATGCGTGACCTGAACGAATACAGCATGCTGTTGCTGGGTGCCTTGATGGTATTGATGATGATTTGGCGGCCGCAGGGACTGCTGCCGATGAAGCGGCCACAGCTAAAACTGAAGGCGGCGGATATGCAAGCAGGCAAGGGGGAGCAAGTATGAGCATGCAACCTTTGCTGAAGGTCGAAGGACTGTCGATGCGTTTCGGCGGCCTGCTGGCGGTCAATAACGTGGCGCTGACGCTCAACGAGGGCGAGATTGTCTCGCTGATCGGCCCGAACGGTGCCGGAAAAACCACGGTGTTTAACTGCCTGACCGGCTTTTACCGTCCGACCAGCGGCACCATCAAACTGCGTGAGCGCCATCTGGAAGGGTTGCCCGGCCAGGCCATCGCCCGGATGGGCGTGGTGCGGACTTTCCAGCACGTACGGCTGTTTCGCGAGATGACGGTGATCGAAAACCTGTTGGTCGCACAGCATCAGCATCTGAAAAGCGGCGTGTTCGCCGGGCTGCTGAAAACGCCGGCCTTCCGCCGTGCCGAAGCCGATGCGCTGGAGCGTGCCTCGGTTTGGCTGCAACGGGTGGGCCTGTTGGAGATGGCGAACCGTTCGGCGGGTAATCTGGCTTACGGCCAGCAACGGCGGCTGGAGATTGCGCGCTGCATGGTCACCCGGCCGGAATTACTGATGCTGGACGAGCCGGCGGCGGGCCTGAACCCAAAGGAAACCGACGAGCTGGATCACCTGATCGTCGAGCTGCGCAATCAGCATAAGGTGTCGGTGCTGCTGATCGAGCACGACATGAAACTGGTGATGGGCATCTCCGATCGTATCTACGTGGTGAACCAGGGCACGCCGTTGGCGCAGGGCACCCCGGCAGAAATCCGTAACAACCCGGACGTGATCCGGGCCTATCTGGGCGAATAATTTATGTTGTCATTTAATCAGGTATCCGCCCATTACGGCAAAATCCAGGCGCTGCATCAGGTTAGCCTGAACATAAAGCAGGGCGAGATTGTCACTCTGATCGGCGCTAACGGCGCCGGTAAAACCACGCTGCTCGGCACGCTGTGCGGTGAACCCCGCGCCAGCGAAGGCAGCATCACCTTTCTCGATCAGGACATTACCCAGTGGCAGACGTCGCGCATCATGCGCGAAGCGGTGGCTATCGTGCCGGAAGGACGGCGGGTATTCTCGCGCATGACGGTGGAAGAGAACCTGGCGATGGGCGGTTTCTTTGCCGACCGTCACCAATATCAACAGCGTATCGAAAGGGTGTTTGGCCTGTTTCCGCGCCTGCTGGAACGCCGTACGCAGCGCTCGGGCACCATGTCCGGCGGTGAGCAACAGATGTTGGCGATAGGCCGTGCACTGATGAGCCAGCCGAAGCTGCTGCTGCTCGATGAGCCCTCTCTGGGGCTGGCGCCGATCATCATTCAGCAGATTTTTGACATCATTCAGCAGCTGCGTGAAGAGGGCATGACCATCTTCCTGGTCGAACAAAACGCCAATCAGGCGCTGAAACTGGCAGATCGCGGTTATGTACTGGAAAACGGGCGCGTGGTGTTGGAAGATACGGGGGCCGAATTGTTAGCAAACGAAGCAGTTAGGTCGGCGTATCTGGGCGGTTGAAATACCCGTCGAAGCGGTAGGGGGCGAATATCTTCGCCCCGAGCGACTCGGGCGCAGCGTATCGGACCCCTACAACATTTTTAACGATTACGAGAAGAATAAGAAATGAACACAGAAGGGTTACTCGCGCAGCGCATCGTAAAAGTAAAAAGCTCGGCAATCCGTGAATTGCTCAAGCACAGTAAGATGGAAAACGTCATTTCGCTGGCGGGCGGCATCCCCTCTGATGCCCTGTTTGATTTCGAAGGGCTGAGCATCGCCACTCATCAGGCGATCACCGAACAGCCGAAAAGCGCTTTTCAGTACGGTCTGACCGAAGGCAGCCCGGTGCTGCGCGAACGCATCTGCGAGCTGTGTGCCGAACGCGGCGTCACCGCCACCGCCGATGAAGTGATGGTCACGGCCGGCTCCCAGCAGGCGCTGGATCTGGTGATGCGCGCCATTGTGAACCCGGGCGACGTGTTCGTGGTGGAACGTCCGACCTACCTGGCGGCGTTGCAGACGCTGGAACTGGCGGAAGCCAACATCATGTCGGTATCGTCCGACAGCGATGGCATGGTGGTCGAAGAACTGGCCGAGCTGTTGAAAACGCAGCGCATCAAGGGCGTGTATGTGGTGCCGAACTTCGGCAACCCAAGCGGCATTACCCTGAGCGCCCCGCGTCGCGAACTGTTGGTCAAGCTGGCGGCCGAGCACAATTTCCTGATCATCGAGGATGACCCGTACGGCGAACTGCGTTTTACCGACGAGCGTAACGCGACGCTGCACCAGGTTTCGCAGCAGGTGCTGGGCCATACCGATAACATTATCTATACCTCGACCTTCTCCAAGATCCTGGCTCCGGGGTTGCGTCTGGGCTGGGCAATTCTGCCGCCGTTTTTGCTGCATAAAGTGGCAATCATCAAGCAGGCGGCGGATCTGCATGCCAGCGCATTGTCGCAGAGCATCGTAGAGTGTTACCTGGGGCTGGATCGCCTGCCGGCGCAGATCGAAAAGATCCGCGCGGCTTACAAACAAAAGGGTGAGATCCTGGCCGGGCTGGTGGAAAAAGAGCTGGGTGACCATATCAGCTTCGATATGCCGAAAGGCGGCATGTTCCTGTGGGCGCGTTTCCGTCAGCCGTTCAACGCCACCGAATGGCTGAAAACCACCCTGCAGCAGGGCGTGGTGTTTGTGCCGGGAGAATACTTCTTCTCAGACAATCCGGACCGTTCTACCTTCCGCCTGTCGTTCGCCACCGCCACTGAACAGCAAATGCAGGAAGCGGTTGCCCGCCTGCGCCGTTCACTGTGATCCTCACGGCGGCGGGGATCTTTCCCCGTCGCCGACATCAAACCGCAATCTGCACTTCACTCTTCCGTCATATGGCTGTCATCTAACGGTTATTTTTCTGTCATCCGAGCATGGCATGTTAGCTTCCGAACAAAAAACTGATTCTTTTCGCTCACGCGCTTATTGCCCCAATAGATTTCACGTAGCAGCAAGGCGGTGACCGCCAGAATCCTCAGGAGTTTACATAGGTAAATGACTGAGGTGATGGCGGGAAACCAACACGGCTGCGGCGTGAAAGATGCAGGGGATACACCAGCTTTTTCAGGAGTTAGGCATGCTCACCTACGCTATTCGCAAAACCACGCTGTGCGTCGCGTTGACCCTGGCGGTCAGCACTCAGGCACTGGCGGCGACCGAGATCCCGTTCTGGCATTCGATGGAGGGCGAACTGGGTAAAGAAGTGGATTCCCTGGCGGACCGCTTTAACCAGTCGCACACCGACGTCAAAATTGTTCCGGTTTACAAAGGCAACTACGAACAGAGCCTGGCGGCGGGTATCGCGGCCTACCGCTCCGGTAAAGCGCCGGCGATCCTGCAGGTGTATGAAGTGGGCACGGCCACCATGATGGCCAGCAAGGCGATCAAGCCGGTGTACGAAGTGTTTAAAGACGCGGGCATCAGCTTTGACGAATCGGTATTCGTGCCTACGGTGTCCGGTTACTACACCGACAACAAAAGCGGACACCTGCTGTCGCAGCCGTTCAACAGCTCTACCCCGGTGCTGTATTACAACAAAGATGCCTTCAAGAAAGCCGGTTTGAACCCAGACCAGCCGCCAAAAACCTGGCAGGAGCTGGCGGCGGACACCGCCAAACTGCGTGAAGCCGGCATGAAATGCGGCTATGCCAGCGGTTGGCAGGGCTGGATCCAACTGGAGAACTTCAGCGCCTGGCACGGCGTGCCATTCGCCACGGAGAACAATGGCTTTGGTGGCGCGAGCGCCAAGCTGGAGTTCAACAAGCCGTTGCAGGTCAAGCATATCCAACTGCTGGAAGAGATGAACAAAAAAGGTGACTTCACCTATTTCGGCCGTAAAGACGAATCCACCGAGAAGTTCTACAGCGGTGACTGTGCGATTACCACCGCTTCATCCGGCTCGCTGGCGGACATCAAGCATTACGCCAAATTCAACTATGGCGTGGGCATGATGCCGTATGACGCCGATGCCAAAAATGCACCGCAGAACGCCATTATCGGGGGCGCCAGCCTGTGGGTGATGAACGGTAAAGATGCCGCCACCTATAAAGGCGTAGCCGAGTTCCTGCAGTATCTGGCACAGCCGGAAATCGCCGCCGAGTGGCACCAGAAGACCGGTTATCTGCCGATCACCACGGCAGCGTACGACCTGACCAAACAACAGGGGTTCTATGACAAGAACCCAGGGGCGGACGTGGCGACGCGTCAAATGCTGAACAAGCCGCCATTGCCGTTCACCAAGGGGCTGCGTTTGGGCAATATGCCGCAGATTCGCACCGTCGTGGATGAAGAGCTGGAGGGCGTGTGGACCGGTAAGAAAACGCCACAGCAGGCATTGGATGCCGCCGTACAGCGCGGTGATGTGTTGCTGCGTCGCTTCGAGTCTCAGACTAAGTAATAGCGGCTACTGCGCTTTGCCATTCTGGGATTGGGCAGTGCTCGCTCTCCTCATGGACTTTATGTCCACTCCGGGAGCTGTGCGCTGTCCGCACCCAGACTGGCTTTGCTCGCGACGCCCTGCTTCGAGTCACCCGTTTTTTGTCTTCATGAGTCCCTAATGATGAGTTCACATCGTCCCGGTTTCGGCTGCAGTTGGCTGCCCTATGTTTTAGTGCTGCCACAGTTGCTGATTACCGCAATATTCTTTCTGTGGCCCGCCGGCGAGGCGCTGTGGTATTCGGTGCAAAGCCTCGACCCGTTTGGCCTGTCCAGCCAGTTTGTCGGGCTGGACAACTTTACCCAACTGTTCCACGACCCTTACTACCTGGACTCGTTTTACACCACGCTGATTTTCAGTTTCCTGGTGGCGGGTATCGGGCTGGTCGTGTCGCTGTTCTTCGCCGCGTTAGTGGATTACGTGCTGCGCGGCAGCCGGATCTACCAGACGCTGATGATCCTGCCTTACGCCGTGGCGCCCGCGGTGGCGGCGGTGCTGTGGATTTTCCTGTTCAACCCCGGCCTGGGGCTGATTACCCACTTCCTCAACGGACTGGGTTACAGCTGGAACCACGCGCAAAACAGCGGGCAGGCGATGTTCCTGGTGGTGCTGGCCTCGGTATGGCAGCAAATCAGCTATAACTTCCTGTTTTTCCTGGCCGCGTTGCAGTCAATTCCTCGCTCTCTGGTTGAGGCGGCGGCCATTGACGGTGCCGGCCCGGTACGGCGTTTCTTCAATCTGGTGCTGCCGTTAATCACGCCGGTGAGCTTCTTCCTGCTGGTGGTGAATCTGGTGTACGCCTTCTTCGATACCTTCCCGGTGATCGATGCCGCGACCGGCGGCGGACCGGTACAGTCCACCACCACGCTGATCTACAAGATTTACCGTGAAGGCTTTGCCGGTCTGGATCTGTCCAGCTCCGCGGCACAGTCGGTGATCCTGATGTTGCTGGTGATTGGCCTGACGGTGATCCAGTTCCGTTTTGTCGAACGTAAGGTGCGTTACCAATGATTGAGAACCGACGCGGGCTGGACATTTTCAGCCACGTAATGCTGATTATCGGCGTGCTGGTGGTGCTGTTCCCGCTGTACGTGGCCTTTGTGGCGGCTACGCTGGACGACAAACAGGTGTTTCAGGTGCCGATGACCCTGATCCCCGGCGGTCACCTGTGGGAAAACATCAGCAATATTTGGCAGGGTGGCGTGGGCAACCTTAAGGTGCCGTTTTCGCTGCTGCTGTTGAACAGCGTGGTGATGGCGCTGGCCATCACCTTCGGCAAGATTGTGGTATCGGTGTTGTCCGCCTATGCCATCGTTTATTTCCGTTTCCCGCTGCGCAGCCTGTTCTTCTGGCTGATATTCCTCACCCTGATGTTGCCGGTTGAGGTGCGTATTTTCCCGACGGTGGAGGTTATCTCCAACCTCAACCTGCTGGACAGCTACACCGGCCTGACGTTGCCGCTGATGGCGTCGGCGACCGCCACCTTCCTGCTGCGCCAGTTCTTTATGACGTTACCGGACGAACTGCTGGAAGCGGCGCGGATTGACGGCGCCGGCCCGATGCGTTTTTTCTGGGATATCGTGCTGCCGCTGTCGAAGACCAATCTGGCGGCGCTGTTTGTCATCACCTTTATCTACGGCTGGAACCAGTATTTGTGGCCGATTCTGATCACCAGCGATGCCTCGATGGGCACCGCAGTGGCGGGCATCAAGAGCATGATCTCCACCTCCGGCGCGCCGACCCAGTGGAATCAGGTGATGGCGGCGATGATTCTGACTTTAATTCCACCGCTGACGGTGGTTCTTCTGATGCAGCGCTGGTTTGTACGCGGCCTGGTTGATAGCGAAAAGTAACGAGAGAAATTTTCACATGGCAGGTTTAAAACTACAGGCAGTCACCAAGTCTTACGACGGTAAAACGCCGGTGATCAAGCAAATTGACCTCGACGTGGCGGACGGCGAATTTATCGTGATGGTCGGCCCGTCCGGCTGCGGTAAATCGACGCTGTTGCGCATGGTGGCCGGGCTGGAACGCACCACCAGCGGCGATATTTATATCGACAGTCAACGCGTAACGGATATGGAGCCGAAAGATCGCGGTATCGCGATGGTGTTCCAGAACTATGCGCTGTATCCGCACATGAGCGTATACGACAACATGGCCTATGGCCTGAAAATTCGCGGCTTTGGCAAACAGCATATTCAACAGCGGGTGGAGGAAGCCGCGCGTATTTTAGAGCTGGAGCCGTTGTTGCAACGCAAGCCGCGCGAGCTTTCCGGCGGCCAACGTCAACGGGTGGCGATGGGACGCGCTATCGTGCGTGAGCCGGCGGTATTCCTGTTTGATGAACCGCTGTCGAATCTGGATGCCAAGCTGCGCGTCCAAATGCGCCTGGAACTGCAACAACTGCATCGCCGGCTGAAAACCACCAGCCTGTACGTGACCCACGATCAGGTGGAGGCGATGACGTTGGCACAGCGGGTGATCGTCATGAACAAAGGCGTGGCAGAGCAAATTGGCACCCCCAGTGAGGTCTATCAGCGCCCGGCGTCGCTGTTCGTCGCCAGCTTTATCGGTTCGCCGGCGATGAACCTGTTGCCCGGCACGTTGAGCGCCGACGGCAGCCAACTGCAACTGGCCGAGGGGATGACGCTGAATTTACCGCAACCCAAAGCGCAGTGGGGCGGTCGCCGGTTGACGCTTGGCATCCGCCCGGAACATCTTCAATTGACCACCTCCGAGCAAGGGGGCGTGCCCCTGGCGCTGCAAACGCTGGAGTTATTGGGCGCAGATAACCTGGCGCATGGGCAGTGGGGCGGTCATGGCGTGATTGCGCGTTTGTCGCATGAAACTATGCCGACGGCGGGCAGCACGCTATATTTGCAGTTGCCTGCACAGGCGCTGCACTTTTTTGATACCGATAGCGGATTACGGATGGAATCATGACCACAGCCTGGCCTTACCCCCACATTGTCGCCCACCGCGGCGGCGGTTCTCTGGCACCGGAAAATACCCTGGCGGCGATCGACGTCGGCGCACGGCACGGTCATAAAATGATTGAGTTCGACGCCAAGCTGGCGCAGGACGGGCAAATATTTCTGTTGCACGACGATACCCTGGATCGCACCAGCAACGGCTGGGGCGTGGCGGGTGAGCTGCCGTGGGACAAGCTGGTACAGCTGGATGCCGGCAACTGGTATAACTCCGCTTACAAGGGCGAACGTTTACCGCTGTTGGCCGAAGTGGCGGAGCGCTGTCAGCAGCATGGCATGATGGCGAACATTGAAATCAAGCCTACCACCGGCAGCGATGATGAAACCGGTCGTGTTGTGGCGCTAGCCGCACGTTTGCTGTGGCAAGGGCAGACCGATCCGCTGCTGTCCTCATTCTCGATTGAGGCGCTTGAGGCGGCGCAGCGTACGGTGCCGGAACTCCCGCGCGGCCTGTTGCTGGATCAGTGGGACGACAACTGGCAGGCGTTGACCGAACGATTGGGCTGCGTTTCGTTGCACATCAACCATAAAGAACTGACGGCCGAACGGGTGTCGGCACTGAAGGCGGCAGGGCTGCGCATCCTGGTTTATACCGTTAACCAGCCGGCGCGTGCGCGCTTGTTGTTGAACTGGGGCGTTGACTGCATTTGCACTGACCGGATAGATTTGATCGGCCCGGACTTTCCCAACGCGTGATCCCGTTGCCACGGACGCAGTTTGCTGCGTCCGTGAGAAAGCCGTCGGCGCCTGTTGAATTTTGCGACGTCAGTCCTTTGCCGCCGCGCTAACGGAAGGGATGTGATGTCTGTTTTTATGGGTTCGTTATGGCATCAAATAGCGCTGTCTTTGCCGCTATTTGTGCTGATCGTGTTGGGATATGGGCTTATCCGCTGGGGTAAATGGCCAGCGACCATCACCGACGGTTTAACGCGTTTTGTCTTCTCTTTGGCTCCCCCCGCCATGTTGTTCCGCATGATGTGCGACTTTTCGCAGCGTCCAGCGGTAGATGCCCGCCTGTTGATCGCCTTTTTCGGCAGTTGCCTGATTGTGTTCGTGATCGGTCGCATCACCGCGCGTCGGGTGTTTAAACTGGATGGAGTGGCGGGATCGGTGTTCGCGTTGGGTGGAATTTTCTCCAATAACGTGATGTTGGGCCTGCCCATCGCCAGCGTCATGCTCGGCGAGGCGGCAATCCCATCGGTGGCATTGGTGTTGGTGTTTAACGGCCTGATCCTCTGGACGCTGGTGACTATCTCCATCGAATGGGCGCGCAATGGTTCGCCGACGCTGCAGGGCTTTATCAAAACGGCGCGTAGCGTGCTGACCAACCCGCTGATTATCGGCATTCTTTCCGGCACGCTGTTCAGCCTGACCGGCTTGCCGCTGCCGACGTTTGTCGACCAGCCGGTCAGCATGCTTGGTCAGGTTGCCGCACCGCTGTCTCTGGTAGTGCTGGGTATGGGGCTGGCGGAGTATCGCATCAGCGAAGGCTGGCGCCTCAGCAGCGGCATCTGTTTCCTCAAGCTGATTGTTCAACCGCTGATCATCTGGCTACTGGCCTGGATGATGGACCTGCCGCCGATGGAAACCCGGGTGGTGGTGTTGCTGGGGTCGATGGCGGTCGGGGTCAATGTTTACCTGATGTCACGCCAGTTCAACGTATTGACCGGGCCTGCCGCCACCAGCCTGGTGATGTCCACCGTGCTGGCAGCAGTGACTACGCCATTGATCCTGACCATCATGGGCGTGCGGGGCTAGCCGGCAGCGGTGCCTGGGGGACTGCAGGTGCTGTGCGGTTAAATGGGCTGCGCGGCTGGTTGCCGTTGGGTAACAACCTCCCACCGTTTGGCGCCGTTTGCTGCAGTTGCTGCTGGTTATTATCGAACTGCCGCTGTTGTTGCAGGCGGCGCTGATCCAGCTGCTGATTATTCAACATACGCTGTTGTTGCGTCTGCTGAGTGCGTTGGTTGAGAAACTGCTGTTGCGAGCTGAGCTCGGTGACGCCGTTGGCCGCAGTGGCCAATCCGGACAGCAGCAACAGGCCATAGAGCAGATGATAACTTTTCATGATGTTCTCCTCGTCTTTTATTAAGCCTAACCCAGCGGTGCAAATTTGCTGAAAGTTTGTATTTTGCTCAGATGTAAACCTTCTTTTCGCTACACCCCTTTCTGCCTTCCGTTACAATCGCCCTTTCTGAATCTTTAGGGTGAACCCATCGTGCTGCTTCTGGTGATTACTACCATCCTGTGGGCATTTTCTTTCAGCCTGATTGGCGAATACCTGGCGGGCCAGGTCGACAGCTGGTTCTCGGTGCTGATGCGCATCGGCCTGGCGGCGGCGGTGTTCCTGCCTTTCCTGCGCTGGCGCAACATCAAGCCAAAAGTGATCCTGTTGTACATGCTGGTGGGGGCTTGCCAGCTTGGCATCATGTATCTGTTCAGCTTCCGCGCGTACATGTACCTGACGGTGCCGGAATTCCTGCTGTTTACCGTGCTGACGCCGCTGTACGTTACGCTGATTTATGACTTGATCAGTGGACAGCGCCTGCGCTGGGGTTATGTGTTCAGTGCGGTATTGGCGGTGCTGGGCGCTGCGATTATTCGATATCATCAATTGAGCGAGCATTTTTGGTGGGGGCTGTTGCTGGTGCAGGCGGCGAACATCAGCTTTGCCATCGGCATGGTCGGTTACAAACGGTTGATGGAAGTGCATCCGCTGCCGCAACACACCGCATTTTCCTGGTTCTATCTGGGGGCCTTGGTCGTGGCGGTGGTCGCCTGGTGCCTGTGGGGCAATCCGCAGCAGCTGCCAACCACTAACCTGCAGTGGGGCATTCTGGTCTGGCTGGGCGTAGTGGCTTCCGGGCTGGGTTATTTCATGTGGAACTACGGCGCAACGCAGGTGGATGCCGGTACTTTGGGCATCATGAATAACATGCATGTGCCGGCAGGACTGTTGGTTAATCTGGCCATCTGGCAGCAACAGCCGCATTGGCCAAGTTTCATTATCGGCGGGGCGGTGATTGTCGCTTCGCTGTGGGTGCATCGCCGTTGGGTGGCGCCTAAAATAGTCAGCAAATAAACGGGCAGCCCAAGCGCGAGCTGCCCTGATATTTAGGGTTGCGAAGCCAGCGGTTTGACGCTGGCGACACCGGCGCTTGGGCGTGCAGCATCACGCACGAATGGCAGATGGTTGCAGGCATGTTGCCGAGCCGAGCGGATAAAGGCTTCGGTGACGGCCTGGCGCTGTTCACCGTCGCGTACCGCCGCGTACAGGCGGCTCCAAAGCCCATCCCCCAGGGTTTTGGTCACCACTAACCCCTGGCGTTCAAAACTTTCCACCACCCAGTGCGGCAACGCCGCGATCCCCATGCGGGCCGATACCATCTGGATCAGCAACAGGGTGTTATCCACGTTTTTCAGCGCCGGGCTGATGCCTGCGGGCTGCAGGAAATGGCGCCAGATATCCAGTCTCTGACGCTGTACCGGGTAAATCATCAGCGTTTCGTCAATCAAATCTTCAGGCTCAATGTGCAGCTTGCTGGCCAATGGATGATCCGGCGCCAGCACCAGGCGTACTTCGAAATCAAACATCGGTGAATAGTGCAGCCCACTGCGCGGCAGAATGTCGGAGGTCAGCACCAGATCCAGTTCACCCTGTTGCAGCGCCGGCTGCGGATCAAAGGTCACGCCGGATTTGAAGTCCATGATCACCTGTGGCCAACTCTGACGGAAGTTATCCAGCGCGGGCGTCAGCCATTGAATGCAGCTGTGGCATTCAATGGCGATGCGCAACGTGGCCTGATGAGGTTCGTGACACGCCTGTAGCGCGTGCTGGATTTGCGGCAGTACCTGTTCTGCCAACTGCAACAGGATCTCTCCCTGCGCGGTAAAGCGCAGCGGCTGGCTTTTGCGAACGAACAGCTTGAAGCCCAGACGCTGCTCCAGATCGCTGAACTGATGCGACAGAGCAGACTGTGTCTGATGGAGTTGGGCCGCCGCGGCCGCCAGCGAGCCGGTATTGCGCAGCGCCTGCAGCGTCCGTAAGTGTTTCAGTTCGATCATGAGAGTCCTTCACAGTGACAGTGAATAAATTGCGCTTGTGGTTAATACAGTACCTGCGGATTATGGATGTGTAAACATCTGGACGGCTAAATGGGGAATATGACGATGGCAATTTTAAATCACACACTGGGTTTTCCTCGCGTTGGGCTAAGACGTGAACTGAAAAAAGCGCAGGAAAGCTACTGGGCTGGTAACTCAACGCAGGAAGAACTGTTGGCGGTTGGCCGCGAGCTGCGCGCTCGCCATTGGCAACAACAACAGCAGGCCGGAGTGGATTTGGTGCCGGTCGGCGATTTCGCTTGGTACGACCATGTATTGACCACCAGCCTGCTGCTGGGCAACGTGCCGGCACGTCATCAGAATGCGGATGGCTCAATCGATCTGGATACGCTATTCCGCATCGGCCGTGGTCGCGCACCAACCGGAAAACCGGCAGCGGCGGCAGAAATGACCAAATGGTTTAACACCAACTACCACTACATGGTGCCTGAATTTCACAAAGGTCAGCAGTTCAAACTGGGGTGGACCCAACTGCTGGAAGAAGTGGACGAAGCGCTGGCTCTGGGCCACAAAATCAAGCCGGTGTTGCTGGGGCCGGTGACCTATCTGTGGCTGGGTAAAGTGAAAGGTGAAGCGTTTGACCGTTTGTCGCTGCTGAAAGACATCCTGCCGGTTTACCAGCAGGTGCTGGCTGAATTGGCGCAACGCGGCGTGGAGTGGGTACAAATTGACGAGCCAGCACTGGTGCTGGAATTGCCGCAGGAATGGCTGAACGCCTTCAAGCCGGCTTACGAAGCGCTGCAAGGTCAGGTAAAACTGCTGCTGACCACCTACTTCGACAGCGTGGGCCATAATCTCGACACCGTCCGCGAGCTACCGGTTCAGGGGCTGCACGTTGATCTGGTTGCCGGTCATGACGATATCGACGCATTGAACAAGGCGCTGCCCAAAGCGTGGCTGCTGTCTCTGGGCGTCATCAATGGTCGCAACGTCTGGCGTGCGGATCTGAGCAGTTGGTTTGAACGCCTGCAGCCGTTGGTCGGCAGCCGCCCACTGTGGATTGGCACTTCCTGTTCACTGCTGCACAGCCCTATCGATCTGAGCGTGGAAACTCGCCTGGACGAAGAGGTGAAAAGCTGGTTCGCCTTTGCTCTGCAAAAATGCGCCGAATTGGCCCTGTTGAGCGCGGCGCTGAACGCACCGGGTGCAGAAAAGCAGGCCGAACTGGACGCCTATAGCGCACCAATCCGCGCTCGTCGCCAGTCCAGCCGCGTGCATAATGCGCAGGTAAGCCAACGCCTGGCGGCGATTACCGCGCAGGACAGCGAACGTCAGCGCCCTTACGCCGAGCGTGCTCAGGCACAGCGTGCGCGCTTTAACCTGCCGGCCTGGCCGACCACCACGATAGGGTCTTTCCCGCAAACCACGGAAATTCGCGGCCTGCGCCTGGACTTCAAGCAGGGGCGTTTGGACGGCAATAACTACCGCACCAGCATTAGCGAACACATCAAACAGGCGATCGTTGAACAAGAACGCCTGGGGCTGGACGTGTTGGTGCACGGCGAAGCCGAGCGTAACGACATGGTGGAATATTTCGGCGAAAACCTCGACGGCTTCGTGTTCACTCAAAACGGCTGGGTACAGAGCTACGGTTCCCGCTGCGTAAAACCGCCGGTGATCATTGGCGATATCAGTCGCCCTGAAGCCATTACCGTCGAGTGGGCGAAGTATGCTCAGTCGCTGACCGACAAGCCGGTAAAAGGCATGCTGACCGGTCCGGTCACCATTCTCTGCTGGTCGTTCCCGCGCGAAGACGTGACCCGCGAAGTGATCGCTAAACAGATTGCCCTGGCGCTGCGCGACGAAGTGGAAGATCTGGAAAAAGCCGGTATCGGCATTATCCAGATTGATGAGCCTGCACTGCGCGAAGGTTTGCCTCTGCGTCGATCCGACTGGGCTGCCTATCTGAACTGGGCGGTGGAGGCTTTCAAACTGAACGCCGCTGTCGCGCAAGACGACACGCAGATCCACACTCACATGTGTTATTGCGAGTTCAACGACATCATGGACTCCATTGCGGCGCTGGATGCCGACGTGATCACCATCGAAACCTCGCGTTCTGATATGGATCTGCTGGAAGCCTTCAAAGAGTTTGAGTACCCGAATGAGATTGGACCGGGCGTGTACGACATCCACTCGCCGAACGTGCCAAGCGTAGAATGGATCGAAGCGCTGCTGCGCAAAGCTGCGCAGAACATCCCGGCTGAGCGCCTGTGGGTGAACCCGGACTGCGGCCTGAAAACCCGTGGCTGGCCGGAAACCCGTCAGTCGCTGACCAACATGGTGCTGGCCGCACAGCGCCTGCGTGAACAGCAGGTCTGATAGCGACATTTGGGTGTAGATTATTCTGGGCGCTTCGGCGCCCTTTTTCATATCGAAAATGACTGCCGATCGGGCAGCCTTAAGACGAGAGGCTATTTAACGCCTGGCACTCCGTGCTGCGCGAACCAAGCCAGCATACGTTGCCAGCCATCCTCTGCCGCTTCGGCGTTGTAGCTGGGCCGGTAGTCGGCATTGAAGGCATGGCCGGCCTCGGGATACACCACGATCTCGGCATTGGCGTTGGCGGCGCGGATCGCCTGACGCATGCTTTCCACCGTCTCCAGCGGGATGCTGCTGTCCTGGCCGCCGTAAAGTCCCAGCACCGGTGCCGTCAGCTGTGTCGCAACGTCGACCGGGTGTTTTGGCGAATTCAGCGTTTTTTCACCCACCAACCTACCGTACCAGGCCACCGCAGCCTTTAACTGCGGGTTGTGCGCGGCATAGAGCCAACTAATACGCCCGCCCCAGCAGAAACCGGTAATCGCCAGCTTGCCGGCATCGCCGCCGTGGCGCGTTGCCCAATGGGCAGCATGATCCAGATCCGCCAGCACCTGACGATCCGGCACCTTGCTCACCAGATTCTGGAACAGTTCACTGATATCGGTGTATTCCCGGGCATCCCCTTGACGGAAGTACAGCTCCGGCGCTATCGCCAGATAACCCTGCTTCGCCAGACGACGGCACACGTCCTGAATATGTTCATGTACGCCAAATATCTCCTGTACCACCAGAACGACCGGGAAGGGGCCGCTGTGGTCCGCCGGTTTGGCGATATAGGCAGGCAGGTTGTCACCCTGAGAAGGAATGGTGGTTTCCCCGGTATGAATGCCCTGCTCGTCGGTGAGGATGGTAGAAGCCGCCAAGGGGGTTACGGCCGGGGTGAATCCCCCCTGGGCCTGTTTTAATGTCATCACATGATCGGTTTTCATTGCGGTCTCCGTGCAATCAATAGAGAAAAGCGCTGCGATTAACTATAGGAAAGATTACCCGTTATTGGCATCGAGTGGAGCATTTTCAGTCAAGTCTGTAAAAAACGATTAAATATCCGGCTTTATCGCGTTTTTATTGTCTTTTTATCATGCTATTACGCAAGTTGACCTGCATTAGTACCATAAGGTGCGTTAGTTCCGCTTATTCGGGCTAAGTCCCCGACAAACCAAGGCTATTTTTCTGTGACTGCATAGGGGATTTTTTGGCAAACCGCCTTGATAAACTCCGAGTAGCAGGGGAAACCGGCGGTGCGATTTGTCGACTAGACTGGTGGCTACTGGGGCCATCAGGCGGGCCTTCTTGCTAATTTTTGTGACTTTAGTCACAAGAGTTATGTAGATTGCATTCTGTTTCTTTGTCTGTAGTGATTGCTGTCACGAAATTGCGTGGCGTTTTTCAGTAGAGTACTTTTTTGTTCCTCCCAATAAACATGATCTATGAGGAGTCTCGTATGTCTCAATCTGACGTTTTCCATCTCGGCCTGACCAAAAACGATTTACAAGGGGCCCAGCTTGCCATCGTTCCTGGCGATCCGCAGCGCGTAGAGAAAATTGCCAAGCTGATGGAAAATCCGGTGCACCTGGCTTCCCATCGTGAATTCACCTCCTGGCGTGCAGAGCTGGACGGCAAGGCAGTGATCGTCTGTTCCACCGGTATCGGCGGTCCTTCGACGTCTATCGCGGTTGAAGAGCTGGCACAGCTGGGTATTCGTACCTTCCTGCGAATCGGCACCACCGGTGCGATCCAGTCAGACATCAATGTAGGTGACGTGCTGGTCACCACCGCGGCGGTTCGTCTGGACGGTGCCAGCCTGCACTTCGCGCCGATGGAGTTCCCGGCGGTGGCCGACTTCGCCTGTACTACCGCCCTGGTCGAAGCTGCCAAGGCAGCAGGCGCGACCACGCACATCGGCGTAACTGCGTCTTCTGACACCTTCTATCCAGGCCAGGAACGTTACGATACCTTCTCCGGGCGCGTCGTTAGCCGTTTCAAAGGCTCGATGGAAGAATGGCAATCGATGGGCGTGATGAACTATGAAATGGAATCCGCCACGCTGCTGACCATGTGTGCCAGCCAGGGCCTGCGTGCCGGTATGGTTGCCGGTGTGATCGTTAACCGTACCCAGCAGGAAATTCCGAACGCGGAAACCATGAAAAACACCGAGAGCAAAGCGGTGCAGATCGTGGTTGATGCGGCGCGTCGCCTGCTGTAATCCCTCCGCAATTTAACGGGCCGCCACGCGGTCCGTTTTTCCATTCAGCCGTAATCTGTTACGGTTATCATCATCAGCGCCATCTTAACTGGCCACCTCTTTGACCCGTTGAGCCCGGTTTTACCTTGGCTCTCAGGTTGCGTTTTATCAGACAATAAACACGAGGACGTCTATGACCGCCCAGATCCTGCTTCATCCTTCATTGGCACCGCTTGATGGCGGCATTAACTTTCGCGATCTCGGTGGTAACAGCGTTGCTGATGGCCGTCGCATCAAGCGAGGATTACTGTTCCGTTCCGGGTCGCTGGAGCGCCTGACGGAAAACGACTGCGCCTTCCTGGCCGGCGTGCCGGTGCGATCGGTACTGGATTACCGCGATCCCGATGAAGTGCAGGCCAAGCCCGATATCCTGTGGCAGGGCGCGGATTACCACCATTTTCCTGCTAACCCGTTGAGCAATGAGGTTAATGCCAACCTGGAAAAACTGACCAGCGAAACGCTGGCCGGTTTCGATGCGCGGGCGTTTATGCTGGAGTTATATCGCCGACTGCCGTTCGGCAATCCGGCCTACCAACAGTTGACTCAGTTGCTGAGCCATACCGATAACGGTGCTATCGTCCAGCACTGTGCAGTCGGTAAGGATCGCACGGGGGTCGGATCGGCGTTGGTATTGTTCGCACTGGGTGCCGATGAGGCGACGGTGGTGGAAGATTACCTGCTGACAGAAACCACGTTGGCGACCTTCCGTGAACAAATGTTGGATCAACTGTCGATTCGTTTAAGTGACTCGGCATTGGGGCAGTTTGCCTATGTGCTTAGCGCCCGAGAAGAGTTCCTGATGACTGCCCTGGGTTGCATCCGTGACCAATACGGTTCTACCGACCGTTGGCTGGAGGCGGAATACGGGCTGGGGCAAAGCCAGCGAGCAGCGCTACAGGCGTTCTACCTCGAGTAAACCGCGTGGATGTTTAGCCGGGGTTTAACCGACGCCGGCTGGCATTGCGTATCCTTGGGGCAGTAAATCCCGCATCAGGAGCCCGTATTGAGCCTCAATGACATTATCCACTGGATCAGCGAGACCGTGCGTCAGCACGAAGGCTGGGCCATCCCGATTATCTTCTTCCTGGCGTTTGGCGAATCGCTGGCGTTCCTGTCGCTGCTGTTGCCAGCCACGGTGATCTTGCTGGCGCTGGGTGCGCTGATTGGCGAAAGCGGCATTGCCTTTTGGCCTATCTGGGCCGCCGCCGCTGCGGGCGCTTTCTTTGGTGACTGGCTTTCTTACTGGATTGGCTACCACTATCAAGATCGCGTGGCGCACATGTGGCCGCTATCGCGTAATCCGCAGTTGCTGACGCGCGGCCATGCGTTTTTTGAGCGCTGGGGCGTGCTGGGCATTTTCATTGGCCGTTTCTTTGGTCCGTTGCGGGCCGTAGTCCCGCTGGTTGGTGGCATTTGCGGTATGCCCCAGCGTTATTTTCAGGTGGCGAATATTACCTCGGCGATGATCTGGGCGTTCGGCATTCTCGCGCCGGGAGCGTTTGGCATCAAGTGGTTAAGCCAGTGGTTTGGCTAATCTTTGCCTGACTTGCGCAGCGTTTCGCAATAATGCGCCGTCGGGACAAAATCAGGCTGGACATCCATACAGCATCCCCTTAACGTGACGGGCAGCGGGCGGATAAAATGCCGGAACGGTCAGGTGTAACAGGAGGCAGGGTGGATACCAGTTTGGTTTACGGTATAGGCGGGGTGACGATAGGCCTGCTGTTGGGCTGGTTAATCGCCAGCCTGAGGGTGCAGCAGTCCCATGCGCAGCATGAAACCGAGCTGCGGCTGCTGGAACAATCGCTGCAACAGGCGCAGCAGGAAACGGCAGCCCGGCAAGAGACGCTCCTGCGCAATGAACAGCAAATGCGGCAGAACGATATGGAGCTGCGCAATTTGCACAGCCAGCTGGCTGCAGGGCACGAAAAGCTTCAGCAGCTTAATCACTGGCGCAACGAGTGCGAATTGTTGAACCAGGAACTGCGTGCCCAGCGTGAAGTGAACAGCGCCCAAGAAGCCGAGCTGCGTGAGGTGACCATCCGTCTGGAGGAAACCCGCATGGCGGCGGAAGAGAAGCAGCGCCTGTTGATCAACAGCGAGCAGCGTCTCACCACCCAGTTTGAAAATTTGGCCAACCGCATTTTTGAACACAGCGGTCGCAAGGTGGATGAGCAAAATAAGCAAAGTCTGGATCGTCTGCTGTTGCCGTTGCGTGAGCAACTGGACGGTTTTCGCCGCCAGGTGCAGGACAGTTTTGGCCAGGAAGCTCGCGAACGGCATACGCTGACCCACGAAATACGCAACCTGCAGCAGCTTAATGCGCAAATGGCGCGTGAGGCCATAAACCTGACCAAGGCCCTGAAAGGGGATAATAAAACCCAGGGTAATTGGGGCGAGGTGGTATTAAGTCGGGTGCTGGAAGCCTCGGGCCTGCGGGAAGGGCACGAATACGAAACGCAGGTCAACGTGCGGCTGGACCATCAGAGTCGGATGCAGCCCGACGTTATCGTGCGCCTGCCGCAGGGCAAGGACGTGGTGATCGATGCAAAAATGTCGCTGGTGGCCTATGAACGTTACTTCAACAGCGAAGATGAAGTGGAGCGTGAGACGGCGCTGAGTGAGCATATTGTCTCGCTACGTGGCCATATTCGTCTGCTGGGCCGTAAGGATTATCAGCAATTGCCCGGCCTGCGTTCGCTGGACTACGTGTTGATGTTTATACCGGTGGAGCCGGCTTTCCTTTTGGCCATAGACCGTGAGCCGGAGCTGATTAGCGAAGCGCTCAAGCACAACATTATGCTGGTGAGCCCAACCACCTTGCTGGTCGCCCTGCGCACCATCACCAACCTGTGGCGCTATGAACATCAGAGCCAGAATGCTCAACGCATTGCCGACCGGGCTGCGCGGCTGTATGACAAAATGCGGTTGTTCGTTGACGACATGTCGGCGCTTGGGCAGAGCCTGGACAAGGCTCAGGGGAGTTATCGCCAGGCGATGAACAAACTGAGTGAAGGCCGTGGTAATCTTATCGGCCAGACCGAGGGGTTCCGCGCGCTGGGGGTTGAGGTGAAAAGACCTATCAACCCGCTGCTGGCCCAGCAGGCCAGCGCACAGCATGACGAAGAATTCGAGGCAGCGAGCGACGAGGACGTTGGCACGCTGCCGGGGGCGGAGGATGACGACGCCGCAGAGCAACCACGCTCCGCATCGCAGGCATGACAGCCGCGGCGAGGTGGGGTATTTCGTGGGGTTCTGGTACACTCAACCACACTAAATTGACTGAATAGCAGGCAGGACAATGGCAGATCAACCGCAGGAAACCACCGATTTCGGTTTTCGCACCGTAGCTCGAGACGAAAAGCAGGCCATGGTGGCAGACGTTTTTCATTCGGTAGCGGCAAAGTATGACGTGATGAACGACCTGATGTCGTTTGGTATCCACCGTATCTGGAAGCGTTTTACCATTGATTGCAGCGGCGTGCGCCGTGGGCAGCGTGTGTTGGATCTGGCCGGTGGTACTGGTGATCTGGCCGCCAAGTTCTCCCGCATGGTCGGTGAGCAGGGGCAGGTAGTGCTGGCGGACATCAACGATTCCATGCTGAAAATGGGGCGCGAGAAGCTGCGGGACCGCGGCATTGTCGGCAACGTCAGCTATGTGCAGGCCAACGCCGAAGCGCTGCCGTTCCCGGACAACTATTTTGACTGCATCACTATCTCCTTCGGCCTGCGCAACGTCACCGACAAAGACAAGGCACTGCGCTCCATGTTCCGCGTGTTGAAACCGGGTGGCCGTTTGTTGGTGCTGGAGTTCTCCAAACCCTTGCTAGCCCCGCTGAGCAAGGCTTACGACGCTTATTCTTTCCACGTGTTGCCGAAAATCGGCGAACTGGTGGTGAAGGATCCAGAAAGCTACCGTTACCTCGCTGAGTCGATCCGCATGCATCCCGATCAGGAAACGCTGAAGGGCATGATGGGCGCTGCCGGGTTTGACAACGTGACCTATTTTAACCTGACCGGCGGTATTGTTGCCCTGCATCGCGGCTTCAAATTCTGATATGGACATGCCGATGCTGCTAACCCCTTTGTTGACCGGCGTGCTGGAAACATCGCTCAATAGCCTGCTGTTCCGCGATCGCAGCATGAAGGCTGCCCGTCTTCGCCTGGCTGGCAAGGTGCTGCGCATAGAGTTGCAGGAGCTTGCTTCGCCGTTGGTGCTGATCTTCAGTGAGCAGCGAGTCGATGTGCTTGGTCAGTCTGACGATACCGCCGACTGCACGGTGCGCAGCCGCATATCGGTACTGTTGAAACTGCGGGACCGCCAACAGCTTTCGCCCTTGATGCGCAGTGGCGAGCTGATTGTTGAAGGTGATATTCAGGTGGTACAGCAGTTGGTTGGCCTGCTTGATCTGGCTGAGTGGGATCCGGCGGAATGGCTGGCGCCTTATATCGGCGATATTGCCGCACAAGGCGTCACTCAGGCGTTCGGCAAGGGCGCGAATTTGCTGAAGAAAGGCTTGCAGCGTCAACAGAATTACGTGGCCGAAACCCTGACGGAAGAGTGGCGTGTGGCTCCTGGCCCGCTGGAAGTGGTGTGGTTTAACGAGGAAGTTGACGCCACCGTTCGCAGTGCTGAAGCGCTGATTGCTCGCATGGACAAGTTGGAGGGTAAACGATGACCCCTGGCGAACTACGCCGCCTGTATTTGATCGTCCGCGTTTTCCTCAGTTATGGCCTGGATGAACTGATCCCCAAGATGCGTTTGACGCTGCCGTTGCGCTTTGGCCGACGTCTGCTGTTTTGGATGCCAAACCGCCACGTGGATAAGCCGCTGGGGGAGCGTCTGCGTCTGGCCTTGCAGGAACTGGGGCCGGTATGGATTAAGTTTGGTCAGATGATGTCTACCCGTCGTGACCTGTTCCCGCCACAGATTGCCGATCAACTGACGTTGCTGCAGGACAGGGTTGCCCCCTTCGACGGCGCCCTGGCGCGCAAGCATATCGAATTGGCGATGGGCGGCCCACTGGAAACCTGGTTCGATGATTTTGACCAACAGGCGCTTGCTTCGGCATCCATAGCTCAGGTCCATACCGCACGGCTGAAAACCACCGGGCAGGAAGTGGTGCTGAAGGTGATCCGGCCGGATATCGGGCCGATCATCAAGGCCGACGTTCGCCTGATGTATCGCCTGGCGGCCTGGGTGCCGAAACTGATGCCAGACGGTCGCCGTTTGCGCCCGCGTGAAGTAGTGCGCGAATATGAAAAGACCTTGCTGGACGAACTGAACCTGTTGCGCGAAGCGGCCAACGCCATTCAACTGCGGCGTAATTTCGACGGCAGCCCGATGCTGTATGTGCCTGAGGTTTATTCCGATTACTGCCGCGAAAGCGTGCTGGTGATGGAGCGGATCTACGGCATTCCGGTTTCGGATATTCCGACGCTGGAGAAGCAGGGCACCAACATGAAATTGTTGGCCGAACGCGGGGTGCAGGTGTTCTTTACCCAGGTCTTCCGCGACAGCTTCTTCCATGCGGACATGCATCCCGGCAATATTTTTGTCAGCTATGAGCATCCTGAAGATCCCTGCTATATCGGCATTGACTGCGGTATTGTCGGTTCGCTGAACAAAGATGATAAGCGCTATCTGGCGGAAAACTTTATCGCCTTCTTCAATCGCGACTACCGTAAGGTGGCAGAGTTGCATGTTGATTCAGGCTGGGTGCCACGCGACACCAACGTGGAGGATTTCGAATTCGCTATCCGCACCGTGTGCGAGCCTATTTTCGAAAAACCGCTGTCGGAAATTTCGTTCGGCAACGTCTTGTTAAACCTGTTCAACACCGCACGCCGTTTCAATATGGAAGTACAACCCCAACTGGTGTTATTGCAGAAGACCTTGCTGTATGTTGAAGGTCTGGGACGCCAGCTCTATCCGCAGTTGGATTTGTGGACTACCGCCAAGCCTTTCCTGGAAAGTTGGATGCGCGATCAGGTCGGTATTCCGGCGGTGATCCGGGCACTGAAAGAAAAAGCGCCGTTTTGGGCGGAGAAACTGCCCGAACTGCCTGAATTATTTTACGATAGCCTGCAGCAACATAAGCTGTTGCAACAAAGCGTTGATAAGCTCACCAACCAGATGCAGGCTCAGCGCGTTCGCCAAGGGCAATCACGTTATTTGTTCGGCGTTGGCGCTACACTGTTAGTAAGCGGTACGATTTTGCTGTTGGGGGACGTCGAAGTGTTTCCCGCATGGCTGATGGCAGCCGGCATCGTATCCTGGGTGATTGGCTGGAAGCGAACCACCTGAATTGATTCGAAACTCTGGTAAAATCTGCCGTATAATGCGACGGATTTTGAAAAAACCCTGTAAAAATAGAGGTAATTGCAATGGGCGGTATTAGTATTACGCAATTGTTGATCATCGCAGTGATCGTGGTGCTGCTGTTTGGTACCAAAAAACTCCGTACTCTGGGGTCTGATCTCGGTGCATCAATCAAGGGCTTCAAAAAGGCGATCGGCGATGACAACACGCCGCCGACCAACACGGCTGAGAAAAGCAGCCTGGATGACGCTGACTTCACGGCCAAGCCTATTACCGATAAGCAGCCGGAAGTGAAAGCGGAAGAGTCGAAGAACAAAGAGCAGGTATAAACCGTGTTTGACATTGGGTTTAGTGAACTGCTGCTGGTTCTGGTGATTGGCCTGGTGGTACTTGGGCCAGAACGGTTGCCGGTAGCGGTAAGAACAGTTTCGGGCTGGATCCGCGCGCTGCGTTCGCTTGCGGCTTCGGTGCAGAACGAACTTTCTCAGGAACTGAAGCTGCAGGAACTGCAGGACAGCCTGAAAAAGGTAGAGAAGGCCGGCATGCAGAATTTGTCGCCGGAGCTGAAGGCGTCAATGGATGAGCTGAAAGACGCAGCGGAATCGCTGAAACGCTCTTATCAGGGCGACAGTGGCACCAAAACCGAACCTGCGCACACCATCCATAACCCTCTGGTCACAGACCCGGAAGCCATTCATGACGGCGTGACGCCGGCGGAAGCCGCGGCCGTAGCATCCTCTCCGGCTGCAGTGCCGGAGCCGGTTGTAACGGCAACGCCGCAGGCTGCGCAGCCGGTCATTGCACCGGTGAAACAACCGGTCGAGCCGGCTGTTCAGGCAACCCCAGAACCTGTTGTGGATAAAACCCCAGCGTCTCACCAACCTAGTGGCGATCGTTAAAACATGGCTGTTGAAGATACCCAACCCCTTATCAGTCATCTGATAGAACTGCGTAAGCGGTTGTTAAACTCGATTATCAGCATACTGGCGATTTTCCTGGTGCTGGTTTTTTTCGCCAATGATATTTATCAACTGGTGTCCGCGCCGCTGATCAAGCAGTTGCCTGCCGGGGCGAGCATGATCGCCACAGACGTGGCCTCACCGTTCTTTACCCCGATCAAATTGACGATGATCGTCTCGGTGTTCGTGTCCGCACCGGTTATCTTGTACCAGGTCTGGTCCTTCATTGCGCCGGCGTTGTATAAGCATGAACGTCGCCTGATGATGCCTTTACTGGTCTCCAGCAGTCTGCTGTTTTATCTCGGCATGGCCTTTGCCTACTTTATCGTCTTCCCGCTGGCGTTCGGCTTTTTTGCCAAAACCGCGCCGGCCGGGGTGATGATTGCCACCGACATCAATAACTATCTCGACTTCGTCATGGCGCTGTTTATGGCGTTTGGCGTGGCGTTTGAGGTGCCGGTTGCCATTATTTTGCTGTGCTGGAGTGGCGTCACCTCACCGGAAGATCTGAAAAAGAAACGTCCTTACGTTCTGGTCGGGGCTTTCGTGGTCGGCATGCTTCTGACCCCGCCGGATGTGTTCTCGCAAACCCTGCTGGCCATTCCGATGTATCTGTTGTTTGAAGTGGGCGTGTTCTTTGCTCGTTTCTACACCGGTAAACGTCGTCCGCAACCGGAAGAAGAAGACGAGGGTGACGAACCCCCGGCACCTTAAATTTGTTTGTTCCTGAGCCGCCCGATGGGCGGCTTTTGCATTGGGAAAACCATGTTTGATATTGGCGTAAACCTCACCAGTTCACAGTTTGCCAAAGACGGCCCAGCGGTGCTGGATCGCGCACGAACCGCAGGCGTGACAGGGCTATTGATTACCGGTACTGATTTGCAGGAAAGCCAGGCTGCCTGTGAACTGGCGCAGCAGCATCCTGGTTATTGCTGGTCCACCGCCGGTGTGCATCCCCATCAGGCCAGCAGTTGGAATGAGCAGACCGCGGAGCGGATCCGCGAGTTGGCCTCGCAGCAGCAGGTCGTAGCGATAGGTGAATGCGGGCTGGACTTTAACCGTAACTTTTCTACCCCAGAGCAGCAGGAGAGGGCATTCAGCGCCCAACTGGCGCTGGCGGCGGAGCTGGAGATGCCGGTTTTTCTTCACTGCCGTGATGCGCACGCACGTTTTGCCGCACTGTTGACGCCGTGGTTGGATAAACTGCCCGCGGCGGTGGTGCACTGTTTTACCGGCACCGCCGAAGAATTAGAAAGTTGCTTGTCGCTGGGCCTGTCGATCGGGATTACCGGTTGGGTCTGTGATGAGCGACGTGGCCTGGAGTTGCGTGCATTGCTGCCGCAGATCCCCGCCGAACGTCTGTTGTTGGAAACCGACGCACCCTATCTGTTGCCCCGGGATTTACATCCGAAACCTGCATCTCGCCGCAACGAACCCTGTTTTTTGCCTCATATCGTCCGGCAGGTGGCTACCTGGCGACAAGAAGATCCCGAATGGCTGGGGCAGAAAACCGATGAGAACGCCCGCCGGCTATTCCGGCTGGAATGAGTTAGGAGAAAACTATGAGCTATGCATTTCCGGGTACCTTCCCTGGTCGCCGTATGCGCCGTGTGCGCCGTCACGATTTCAGCCGCCGCCTGGTGGCCGAGAACCAACTGACGGTTAACGACCTGATTTATCCGGTATTTGTCATGGAAGGCAGTAACCGTCAGGAAGCGGTGGCATCGATGCCCGGCGTATCGCGCATGAGCATCGATCTGCTGATCAAAGAAGCGGAAGCCATCGCCAAGCTTGGCGTGCCGGTGATCTCCCTGTTCCCGGTGATTGAACCTGGCCTGAAGTCACTGCATGCGGAAGAAGCTTATAACCCGGAAGGTCTGGTACAGCGTACGGTGCGTGCACTGAAAGACGCGGTGCCTGAGCTGGGTATTCTGACGGACGTGGCGCTCGATCCCTACACCACTCACGGTCAGGACGGCGTTATCGACGAACAAGGTTATGTCATTAACGACATCACCAAAGAGATCTTGGTTCGCCAGGCGCTGTCTCACGCGGAAGCCGGAGCAGAGATCGTGGCACCGAGTGACATGATGGACGGCCGTATCGGCGCGATCCGCGATCGCCTGGAACATCAGGGCCTGGTGAATACTCAAATCATGGCTTACTCCGCCAAATATGCGTCTTGCTACTATGGCCCGTTCCGCGATGCGCTCGGTTCCAGCGGTAATCTGAAAGGCGGCAACAAGAAAACCTATCAGATGGACCCGGCCAACAGCGACGAAGCGCTGCAGGAGATCGCACAGGATCTGCAGGAAGGCGCGGATATGGTGATGGTGAAGCCAGGTATGCCGTATCTCGATGTAGTGCGTCGGGTGAAGGATACCTTTGGCGTGCCGACTTTCGCCTATCAGGTTTCCGGTGAGTATGCGATGCACATGGCGGCGATTCAAAACGGTTGGTTGCAGGAGCAACCGGCGGTGATGGAATCGCTGATGTGCTTTAAGCGTGCGGGCGCCGATGGCGTACTGACCTACTTCGCCAAGCGAGTCGCTCAGTGGATGCATGACGAAGCGATGCAGCGCTAAGGCGTAAGTCATCTATGTAAAAGGCGCCCTGGGCGCCTTTTTGCATTACAGCTTTTGGAATTGCCGGTTATCCACGCTTTGGCTGACCTGCTTGTTGATCAGATTCAGCAGCAGCATCGAACGGGCTTCGCCGTCCGGCTCGGTGTAAATTGCCTTCAGCCCTTCGAACACGCCATCGACGATTAACACGCTATCACCCGGCTGTGGCGTTTCCGGATCGACGTAGGTTTCACCGGTATGCGTCTGCAGCTCTTCGATGACTTTCTGCGGGATAGTGGTCGGCGTTGAACCAAAGCGTACAAAGTGGCTGACACCACGAGTTGCACTGATGGTTGTGGTGTGGATGCGCTCCGGATCGAACTTCACAAACAGGTAGTTCGGAAACAGGGGTTCGCTGACCGCAATGCGTTTACCGCGTACGATCTTTTCCAGCGTTATGATCGGACTCAGGCAGTTCACTTCCTGCCGTTCCAAATGGTCCTGCGCCCGTAAAAGTTGGCCGCGCTTGCAATACAGTAGGTACCAAGATTCCATAATTTCACATGCCTTTCTGTCAGCCGGTAAGCATATCAAAAGCCATTACGGATACATAGTGATGCAAGTTTCAGCATGTAACGGTTGCTATCTGCATGAATCGTTGGCAATTAGCGAGGGGTCACACACTTATTCGCACGGCTTGGGTATAACAGAGGGCTAAAAATTTGTTACCGTCGGAGTATGCCTTGTGCTGCTTTCGTCGGGTGTGACGTTATTCATCGTTTTCGATTGAGGGGGAAAAATGGAGTTATTTTTGTTGAGCAACGGCAAGCTGTCCGGTGAGGATGAGCTGCTGGGTTATGCCAAGAGCCACTTGCTGGCGATGATCGCGCGCCGTGGCATTACGTCCGCCGTATTTATCCCCTATGCCATGATCCGCAGCGATTACGATCAGCGTGCACAGGAACTGGCGAAAATTCTCGGCATCAAGGTCACCAGTATTCACCACGCCGACTCTCCCGTGGCGGCGATTGAACAGGCAGAATGCATTTTGGTCAGCGGCGGCAATACCTGGATGCTGAACCAGATGCTGCATGAAAACGGGCTAATCGTCCCGATTCAACGGGCGGTTCGTGAACGTAGCGTGCCCTACGTGGGGTGGAGCGCCGGGTGTAACGTTGCCACACCAAGTATTCGCACCACCAATGACATGCCGGTGCGTAACAGCGTCGTACTGCCAGCGCTGAGCCTGTTCCCGGTGCAGATTAACCCACATTACATCGACGCCCATATTAGCGGCCACATGGGGGAAACCCGTGATGAACGCCTGGCCGAGTTCTGCGCGGTTAACCCGAGCGAATCCGTGGTGGCGCTGCGCGAGGGCAGCCTGTTGCACGTTGAGGGTAATGATCTGCGTTACTTTAGCGCCAGAGATCAAGGTTTCAAGGTGTTCCGCCACGGTGTGGAAACTCAGGAATATCGCGATACCCGGGCATTGCGTCCGCTGGTGCCCTTTACCTGCCACTAACGCCGACGATGTCTTTACCGGTGTTTAACAAAAGTGCAGCAACAACTGTGAAGAGGGCTTATAATGCCCTCCTCACTGGCCGTTATAATGATCAGCATGAAATACCGTGACTTACGCGATTTCCTCTCGTTGCTGGAAAAGAGAGGGGAACTAAAACGCATCAGCCAGCCGATTGATCCCTATCTGGAAATGACAGAAATTGCCGATCGTACTTTACGTGCGGGCGGCCCGGCACTGCTGTTCGAAAACCCTAAAGGGTACGATATGCCGGTGTTGTGCAATCTGTTCGGTACCGCCAACCGCGTTGCGATGGGCATGGGCCAGGAAGATGTCAGCTCGTTGCGCGAGGTCGGCAAGTTGCTGGCGTTCCTGAAAGAGCCAGAGCCGCCGAAGGGCTTTCGCGATCTGTTCGACAAACTGCCGAAGTTCAAACAAGTGTTGAACATGCCGACCAAGGTGTTGGGTTCAGCCCCTTGTCAGGAACAAGTATGGCAGGGCGATGACGTTGATCTCAGCCGTATCCCGGTGATGCACTGCTGGCCGGAAGACGCTGCGCCGCTGATCACCTGGGGGCTGACGGTAACCCGCGGGCCGCAAAAAGAGCGCCAGAATCTGGGCATCTATCGCCAGCAGGTGCTGAGCAAAAATAAAGTGATCATGCGTTGGCTGTCCCACCGTGGCGGTGCGTTGGATTATCAGGAATGGTGTCAGGCGCATCCCGGTGAGCGTTTCCCGGTTGCGGTGGCATTAGGCGCGGATCCCGCCACTATCCTCGGCGCGGTGACGCCGGTACCGGATACCCTGTCTGAATATGCTTTTGCCGGGCTGCTGCGCGGCAACAAAACCGAAGTGGTCAAGTGCCTCTCCTGCGATTTGGAAGTGCCGGCCAGCGCGGAAATCGTGTTGGAAGGCTACATTGAACCGGGTGAAATGGCGCCGGAAGGCCCGTATGGCGATCACACCGGTTACTACAACGAGATCGACCACTTCCCGGTATTTACCATCACTCACATCACCCAGCGTCGCGATGCCATTTACCACTCGACCTACACCGGCCGTCCGCCGGATGAGCCTGCGGTGCTGGGCGTGGCGCTGAACGAAGTCTTCGTTCCCATTCTGCAAAAGCAGTTCCCGGAAATTGTCGACTTCTATCTGCCGCCCGAAGGCTGTTCTTATCGTCTGGCGGTGGTGACGATCAAGAAACAGTATGCTGGTCATGCTAAACGCGTAATGATGGGCGTCTGGTCGTTCCTGCGTCAATTTATGTACACCAAGTTTGTTATCGTCTGCGACGATGACGTCAATGCGCGTGACTGGAATGATGTGATTTGGGCGATTACCACCAGAATGGATCCGGCAAGGGATACCGTGATGGTGGAGAATACGCCGATCGATTATCTGGACTTCGCCTCACCGGTTTCCGGTTTGGGTTCGAAGATGGGGCTGGATGCCACCAATAAATGGCCGGGTGAAACCGAGCGCGAATGGGGCCGTCCGATTGAGATGGATGAAAAGGTGCGTGCGCGCATCGATGACATCTGGGATGAGCTCGCAATTTTCAGTGACAGAGAACCGACATTATAATGTACCCAAAATAATTGGAGTTGCATTGCGGCGGCAACGCAGCGCACCCCAAGAGCTTACTTGAGTAAGTGACTGGGGTAAGCGAGAAAAGCCAACAAAGATGCAGCTTCAAATATGAAGGGTATGTCAGGCTCTGTTCTCAGTTTTGCATTGATGACCCGACAGAGGGAACGCATGACAATATTGAGCTGTAAAGTGACCTCCGTAGAGGCCATTACCGATACGGTTTACCGGGTACGTTTGGTGCCAGAGGCGCCGTTTTCTTTCAAGGCAGGGCAGTATCTGATGGTGGTGATGGATGAGCGCGACAAGCGTCCGTTCTCGCTGGCATCGACCCCGACAGAGCAGGATTATATTGAACTGCATATCGGTGCTTCGGAACTGAATCTGTACGCCATGGCAGTGATGGATCGCATTCTGAAAGAGCAGGCGATTACCGTTGATATTCCGCACGGTGACGCCTGGCTGCGTGAAGAGGGCAGCCGTCCACTAGTGTTGATCGCCGGCGGCACCGGCTTCTCATATGCGCGCTCGATTCTGTTGGCCGCACTCGAGCAGCAGCCTGACCGCGATATCTCTATCTATTGGGGCGGGCGCGAGCTCAAGCACCTGTATGATTTGAGCGAGCTGGAAGCGCTGTCAGTACAGCATCCGAACCTGAAAGTCATTCCGGTGGTTGAACAGCCGGAAGAAGAGTGGCGTGGCCGCAGCGGCACGGTGCTCAGTGCGGTATTGCAGGATTTCGGTACGCTGGCGGAGCACGACATTTATATTGCCGGTCGTTTCGAGATGGCGAAAATCGCTCGTGAACGCTTCTGTGCCGAACGTGGCGCGCTGGAAGCGCACATGTTTGGCGACGCCTTCTCGTTTATCTAAGCGGCGAAGTGGGTAAAAATGGGGTGGCCAATGGCTGCCCTTTTTTATTGGCCGTCTGCGGATTTCAGGCATAAAAAAACCCGCCCCTGACAGGCGGGAAGTACGGCAACTAAACTTGTTGGCGTGCTGCGGTTTAAAGTGTGACGCAGTCAGGCCAAATAGACACAGCTAAACGCGTTCAAAGACGGTGGCAATCCCCTGGCCCAGGCCAATACACATGGTCGCCAGACCGAACTGCACATCGCGGCGTTCCATGTTGTTCAGCAGGGTGGTAGAGATGCGGGAGCCCGAGCAACCCAGCGGGTGACCCAGCGCAATGGCGCCGCCGTTCAGGTTGATCTTGTCATCGATGCTGTCCAATAGGCCCAGATCCTTGATGCATGGCAATGACTGTGCAGCAAAGGCTTCGTTCAGTTCGAACAGGTCGATGTCCTGCACGGTCAGTCCGGCGCGCTTCAACGCCAGCTTGCTGGCAGGCACCGGGCCGTAGCCCATAATGGACGGATCGCAGCCGACGACCGCCATTGAGCGAATGCGTGCACGGGCTTTCAGACCGAGCGCTTTGGCACGAGATTCACTCATCAGCAGCATGGCGGATGCCCCGTCGGACAAGGCCGAAGAGGTGCCGGCGGTCACAGTGCCGTTGACCGGATCGAATGCCGGGCGCAGTGCCGCAAGGCTTTCAACGGTGGTTTCCGGGCGGATCACTTCGTCGAAGTCATAACGGGTCAGCACACCGTCGGCGTCGTGGCCGGTGGTGGGAATAATTTCATTCTTGAAGTAGCCGGCCAGGGTGGCGGCATGCGCACGTTGGTGCGAACGCGCGGCGAACTCGTCCTGCATCTGACGGCTGATATTGTGTATCTTGGCCAGCATCTCGGCGGTCAGGCCCATCATGCCGGCGGCTTTTGCCACGCTGCGGCTGAGCCCCGGGTGGAAATCCACGCCGTGGTTCATCGGCACGTGGCCCATATGTTCGACGCCGCCAATCAGGCTGACGTGCGCGTCGCCGACCATAATGGCGCGCGCTGCATCGTGCAGCGCCTGCATGGAGGAGCCGCATAACCGGTTGACGGTTACGGCCGGTACGCTATGCGGGATCTCTGCCAGCAGCGAAGCGTTACGGGCGATGTTAAAGCCCTGCTCCAGCGTCTGTTGCACACAACCCCAGTAAATGTCGTCAATTTCGGCTGCGTCCAACGCCGAATTGCGGCTCAGTACGGCACGCATCAGGTGAGCGGAAAGATCTTCGGCTCGTACCTGGCGGAAGGCTCCGCCCTTGGAGCGGCCCATCGGCGTGCGTACGGCATCAACAATAACTACGTTTTCCATCTTTATGACCTCATGCCGGTTGGCCAGTGGAGACATCGGACAGCGGCGCTGCCACCGGGTAGTAGCTTTCATTACGTTCGGCTTTGGCGCGCAGGCCGGCAGGCACCTGATACAGAGCGCCAAGATGCGCGTAACGCTGAGCCAGTTCGACGTAATGGGTGGTGCCAAGCGTATCCAGGTAGCGGAATACCCCTCCGTGGAACGGCGGGAAACCGATGCCGTAGACCAGTGCCATATCGGCCTCGGCCGGGCTGGCGATGATGTTTTCTTCCAGACAACGCACCACTTCATTGATCATCGGGATCATCATGCGGGCAATGATTTCTTCGTCACTGACGGTTTGACGTGGCTGGCTGACGGTCGCCAACAGGGCATCGGTTTGCTCATCGTTGTCTTTACGCGGCTTGCCTTTGTTGTCCTGGCTGTAGCGATAGAAGCCCAACTGATTTTTCTGACCGAAACGCTGGTTATCGAACATCACGTCGATAGCGTCACGGTAATCTTTGCCCATACGCTCAGGGAAACCGGAAGCCATCACTGCCTGGGCATGGTGCGCGGTATCAATCCCCACCACGTCGAGCAGATAAGCCGGGCCCATTGGCCAGCCAAACTGTTTTTCCATCACTTTGTCGATCTGACGGAAATCCGCGCCGTCGCGCAGCAGCAGGCTAAAACCGGCGAAATACGGGAACAGCACGCGGTTGACGAAGAACCCCGGGCAGTCATTCACCACAATCGGCGTTTTACCCATGCGACTGGCGTAGGCCACCACCGCAGCAATAGTGCTGTCGCTGGTCTGCTCGCCGCGGATGATTTCTACCAGCGGCATACGGTGTACCGGGTTAAAGAAATGCATGCCGCAGAAATTCTGCGGACGTTTCAGCGATTTCGCCAGGTGATTAATCGGAATGGTCGACGTATTGGAGGCCAGGACGGTATCCTCGCCAATCAGGCCTTCCACTTCGGACAGCACTGCCGCCTTGATCTTAGGATTCTCGACCACGGCTTCGACGATGACCTGTGCGCGCTCGATACCGGCATAGTCCAGCGTTGGCTGAATGGTCGACAGCACCTGGGCCATCTTCATGCCATCCAACTTGCCGCGCTCCAGTTGCTTGTTCAGCAGCTTGGCGGCTTCATTCATGCCGAGCGTCAGGGATTTGTCGCTGATGTCTTTCATGATCACCGGCACGCCTTTCAGCGCGGACTGGTAGGCGATGCCGCCACCCATGATACCGGCCCCCAACACAGCAGCTTGCTTCGGTGCTTCAGCATTCAACGCCCGCTTCTTCGCCTGGCTTTTCACAAACTGATCGTTGAGGAAAATGCCGACCAGGGCGCGCGCCTCTTTGGATCGGGCCAATGGCACAAAGCTGGCGGTTTCCAATTTCAACGCTTCATCGCGACCCAGCTTGGCAGCGGCCTCAATGGTTTTGACCGCGGTCATCGGTGCCGGGTAATGTTTGCCCGCGGTTTGCATCACCATGCCTTTGGCGGTGGTGAAACTCATGGCGGCTTCGATTGGGCTAAGCTTCAATGGCTCGAGCTTTGGCTGACGATAAGCGCGCCAATCCAGTTTGCCGTCGATCGCCTGTTGCAGCATTTTCAGCGCGGCATCGACCAATTTTTCCGGGGCAACCACTGCATCTACCAGGCCAACCTTCAGTGCGTCTTTGGCGCTGACGTCTTTACCGGCGGCGATGATCTCCAGTGCGCTGTCGTTACCCAACAGGCGTGGTAAACGTACGGAACCGCCGAAACCAGGCATGATGCCCAGTTTGGTTTCCGGCAGGCCAATGCGTGCATCCGGTGAAGCGACGCGGAAGTCTGTAGCCAAAATGCATTCGCAACCGCCGCCGAGCGCATAGCCGTTAATGGCCGAAATGGTCGGTACCGGCAGATCTTCCAACCGGTTAAAGATGCTATTGGCAAAGACCAGCCATTCCTGCAGTTTTTCTGCTGGAGCCGCAAATAAAGAAAGGAACTCGGTGATATCGGCGCCGACAATAAAGGCGGCTTTCGTGGAACGCAGCAGTAGGCCTTTCAGCTCGGTCTGCTTTTCCAAAACCGTGAGCGCTTCGCCCAGGCTGGCAACGGTGCGGGTATCCAGCTTGTTTACAGAACCTGGGGCATTGAACACCAGCTCGGCGATGCCGTTGTCGAGCCAGTGCAGTTGTAATGTTTCGCCTTGGTAGAGCATGTCTATCTCCTGAATCAGCGTTTGATCTGGTATGACCAGATGATGAGGAGTGTGGTTTTTATGTTAACAATATGCAAATAAGAGATTGCATTTTTGCAGGGCGGATCACATGACTCTGGGTTAATATTTTGATTTAAAACGAAGTTATATTTTATGTCTTATGGTGATTTGCTGGTGTGGGAAACCCCTCATACACTTGCCGGAGCGAAGCGCTAAATACCCAGAGGTGCGAAATGAGTAAAGCGGTATGTGCAAAACAGAGTGGGTTTTGGAGTCTTCCCGCCAGAACCATGACGCTGGCCTGCTTGCTGGTCTTCATGGCGCAGATGGCAACAACGGTGTATCTGCCTTCGTTGCCGACGGTGATGCAGGAATTGTCGATGACGCGCCGCGCCACCGAGCTATCGATATCAATATTCGTCATTGGCGCCGCGCTACCGGTGCTGTTCTGGGGCGCGGCAGCCGATCGCTTTGGGCGGCGCCTGCCGCTGACGTTGTCGTTGGCGTTGTTTATCAGTTGCAGCGCGCTGCTGGCGTTTTGCAGCAATGGCACCCAATTATTGGTGCTGAGGGCACTGCAGGGCATTGCCGCCGGGGGCGCAGCGATCATCGCACGCATTATTGTTCGCGATAACTGGAGCGGCGACGAGCTGGCACGACGCCTTTCGGTATTGTCGATTGCCTTTATCGCCGCGTTGGGCGGTGGGCAGTTTATCGGTGGGTTGCTGAGCCAATATTCGCACTGGCAAATGGGCTTTGTACTGATGGGGCTGACCGGGCTGGCGATCCTGCTGCTTATGCAGACGCTGCCGTTGGAAGCTGGCAGGGGGGCGCGGCCTCGTCCGCCGATGGCCACGGCCTATTGGCGCATTTTGCGTCGACCGGGATTTTTCTGGCCGGCATGCGTCGGTGGATTAGGGTTCGCTACTACGGTAACCCTGCAAGAGGTGAGCCCGTTTATTATGCAGCAGGGGTTTGGTCTGAACGTGACGGCCTTTGGGGCACTAGGATTGGTGATCGGCGTAGCTTACTTTACCGGGGCGATGGCGGTGAATCGGACGGTGGCGCGTTTCGGCGGCAAACGGCTAATGCAGGTAGGAGTGAGTATTGTCGCTATGACGACCGTCGCGATCATGCTGCTGTGGTGGAGCGGTGTGCTGGTGGGGCTTTCCGGCATGGCGTTATTCATTGTGCTGTACTGCCTGACGATTTTTGGCCAGGCGGTATTGTTCCCTAACAGTATGGCGATGGCCGTCAGCGATGCCAAAGAGCAGGGTGCCTATGCCATGGCGTTGTGTGGGTTTCTGCAGCAGTGCCTGGCGGGTATCGCTGCGGCCGGTGCCGTTTTGCTTGAGCATCACGGTCTGTGGGCCGCCGCGATCGCCTCGTCAGGTTTTATCGCCTGGTTAATTGTTAAGCTGCGGATGTAACGACATTTACAGTGATTTGCGAAGCGCCCCGCATGCCAGAGGCGATGAGGTTGGTACGCAGGAACGGTGTGCTAAGATGAGGCATTCCGTTCTAATGGTATGTAAAAGGGTATTGTGATGGAAACACTGGCTTCTTTGTATAACGACCACCTGACAGAACTGCAAAAACGGGCGCGTGAAGTGTTAACGCGCAACAAACTGGACGCGTTGCTGATTCACTCAGGGGAACTGCAGCGGATATTCCAGGACGACCGCAGTTATCCGTTCAAAGTGAATGCGCATTTTAAAGCCTGGGTACCGGTGACTTTGGTTCCAAACTGCTGGCTGTGGGTGGACGGCGTTAACAAACCGAAGCTGTGGTTCTATTCGCCGGTCGATTACTGGCATAGCGTTGAGCCGCTGCCGGACAGTTTCTGGACCAAATCTGTTGAACTGATACCGCTGGCCAATGCTGACGATATCGCTCAGCAGCTGCCAGCCCAGCGTGAGCGCGTGGGCTATATCGGTTATGCGCAACAGCGCGCTCGCGATCTCGGTATTTCGGCAGAGAACGTTAACCCTAAAGCGGTGCTGAACTACTTCGACTTCCATCGCTCAATCAAAACCGGCTACGAGCTGGCCTGCATGCGTGAAGCGCAGAAGACCGCGGTTATGGGGCATCGTGCTGCCCACGAAGCTTTCCTGTCAGGCATGAGTGAGTTTGATATCAACCTGGCTTATCTCACGGCGACAGGCCATCGCGATACCGATGTGCCTTACGACAATATCGTTGCGCTGAATGAGCATGCGTCGGTACTGCATTACACCACGCTGGATCACCAACCGCCGGCTGAAATGCTGAGCTTCTTGATCGATGCTGGTGCGGAATATAACGGCTATGCGGCCGACCTGACTCGTACTTATGCTGGCCAGAGCGGCAGCGATTTCGCCCAGTTGGTTAAAGATCTTAATAACGAGCAGTTGGCGCTGATGGAAACCATCAAAGCCGGTGTGCGTTACACCGATTACCATGTGCAGATGCACCAGCGCATCGCCAAATTGCTTAAAAGCCACAAACTGGTGAGCGGTATCAGCGAAGAAGCCATGGTGGAACAAGGGCTTACCACGCCATTCCTGCCGCACGGTTTGGGCCACCCTCTGGGCCTGCAGGTACACGACTCAGCCGGTTTTATGCAGGATGAACAAGGTACCCACCTGGCGGCGCCATCGAAATATCCATACCTGCGCTGCACCCGCGTATTACAACCTGGCATGGTGTTGACCATTGAACCTGGCCTCTACTTTATTGAATCCCTGCTGGCACCGTGGCGCAGCGGCGAATTCAGCCAACACTTTGCCTGGGATCGTATCGATGCGCTAAAACCTTATGGTGGTATCCGTATTGAAGACAATATCGTGATCCATGAAAAGCGCATTGAGAACATGACGCGCGACCTGAACCTGGCCTGATGCAGCCTTATCCGATCCCCGCAGGCCCCATTAGCGTCAGCGAGGAAATCAAGAAGAGCCGTTTTATCACCCTGCTGGCGCCGACCAGCGGGGTTGATGCGGCCAAGGCGTTTATTCAGCAGGTACGTGATGAGCACCCGGCAGCGCGGCACCATTGCTGGGCATTTGTCGCCGGGCCGCCGACCGATTCTCAGCAATTAGGCTTCTCAGATGACGGGGAGCCCTCCGGCACGGCGGGTAAACCTATCCTTGCGCAGCTTATGGGTAGTGGCATAGGCGAAATCACCGCCGTAGTGGTACGTTACTACGGCGGTATCAAGTTGGGCACCGGCGGTTTGGTAAGAGCCTACGGCAGCGGGGTGCAGCAGGCATTAAAACAGTTGGCCGTAAGCTACAAGATCCCGCAGGCCGAATATACTTTGCAATGCGACTATGCTCAGTTGGCACTGGTAGAGAATCTGTTGCAGCAAACAGAAGGGCGGATTGTACAGGGGGAATATGGTGCCTCCGTCGTGCTGCATCTGGCTTTACCGGTCACCGGCGTTGAGGCGTTCGGGAATAAATTACGTGATCTCAGTCGCGGTAATTTGCAATTAACCCCCATTTCGCAATAATTCCCCCCAACTGAATTGCTAAGGATCGTGCTGAAATGCATTTTCGCGCTATTACCCGTATCGTGGGTTTGTTGGTCATCCTGTTCTCCGGGACGATGTTTATTCCTGGTCTGGTGGCATTGATATACCGCGATGGGGCAGGGCGGGCGTTCAGCCAGACCTTCTTTGTGGCGGTGACCATTGGCCTGATGCTGTGGTGGCCTAACCGTAAACAAAAGCACGAGTTGAAGCCGCGGGAAGGCTTTTTGATCGTGGTGCTGTTCTGGACGGTGCTGGGCAGCGTCGGGGCATTGCCGTTTTTATTTTCGGAGCGGCCTAACCTGTCGCTGACCGATGCCTTCTTCGAGTCGTTTTCCGGTTTGACCACCACGGGGGCGACAACCTTGGTGGGGTTGGACTCGTTACCCAAAGCCATCTTGTTCTATCGGCAGATGCTGCAATGGATGGGCGGGATGGGGATCATTGTGTTGGCCGTAGCGATACTGCCGATCCTCGGTGTCGGGGGGATGCAGTTGTACCGGGCAGAAATGCCGGGTCCACTGAAAGATAACAAAATGCGTCCGCGCATTGCCGAAACGGCTAAAACCCTGTGGCTGATTTATGTTCTGCTGACCATTGCCTGCGCGTTGGCGCTCTGGGGGGCAGGCATGTCGATGTTCGACGCCATAGGACACAGCTTCTCGACCATCGCCATTGGCGGCTTCTCTACCCACGATGCCAGCATCGGTTACTACGCCAGTCCCACCATCAACACCATTATTGCTATTTTCCTGCTGATCTCCGGTTGTAACTACGGCCTGCACTTTGCCTTGTTGAGCGGGCGCAGCCTGAAAGTGTACTGGCGTGATCCTGAGTTTCGCATGTTTATCGCCGTCCAGTTGACGCTGGTGGTGGTCTGCACTGGCGTACTCTGGGGGCATGGTGTTTACAAAACCGGTATGGAAACGCTCAATCAGGCATTCTTCCAGGTGGTGTCGATGGCGACGACGGCGGGCTTTACTACCGACAGCATTTCCAAATGGCCGTTATTCTTGCCGATGTTGCTGCTTTGCTCTGCCTTTATCGGTGGCTGTGCCGGTTCGACGGGGGGCGGCCTGAAAGTGATCCGTATTCTGTTGCTCTATTTGCAGGGCTCGCGTGAGCTAAAAAGGCTGGTGCACCCTAACGCGGTTTACACGATAAAATTGGGTAACCGCGCACTGCCGGAACGGATCCTGGAGGCGGTATGGGGATTCTTCTCGGCTTATGCGTTGGTCTTTATCGTCAGCATGCTGGCCATTATCGCAACCGGTGTGGATGATTTCTCTGCCTTCGCTGCTGTGACGGCGACGCTGAACAACCTGGGGCCGGGGTTGGGGGTGGTGGCGGATAACTTTACTACCATGCCTGCACCGGCAAAGTGGATCCTGGTTCTGACGATGCTGTTCGGTCGTCTTGAGGTCTTTACACTGCTGGTTCTGTTTACGCCGACGTTCTGGCGCGAATGACCTTGATAAAAGGAGTAACGCCGTGAAGGCACTGATTCTTTATTCTAGCCGTGATGGGCAAACACGTTCTATCGCCTCTTATATAGCAAACAAACTGCAGGATACGCTGCGCTGCGATGTGATCGATTTGCTGCAGGCGGATAATATTGACCTCACGCAGTATCAGCAGGTATTGATTGGCGCATCGGTGCGTTATGGTCATTTCCATCCGACATTGGGAAAGTTCGTCAAACGCCACGCTGAACAATTGAACCGGATGCCGAGCGCATTCTTTAGCGTCAACCTGACCGCCCGTAAAGCGGACAAACGTTCCCCGCAGACCAATGCTTATACCCGCAAGTTCCTGCTGGCGTCGCCTTGGCAGCCAAAACAGTGCGCCGTGTTTGCCGGCGCACTGCGTTATCCACGTTATCGCTGGCTCGATCGCGTAATGATTCAACTTATTATGCGTATGACCGGTGGCGAAACAGACAGCAGTAAAGAAGTGGAATACACCGATTGGCAGCAAGTGGAACGTTTTGCCCAGGAGTTTGGCCATATTCAGTATGAAAAGTGACGAAAACGCTGGCTTGTTCAGCGTTTTGTCGAAAAATACCGCGCTTGAAAAGTTTTTTGCATTTAGGGGTTGCGGCCTTCTGAGAACTCCCTATAATGCGCCTCCACTGACCGGGAACAACGACTCCTCTAACGAGAACCAGTCGCCCAGCCAGAAAGATTCAAGCCGGTGAAAACACCGTTTCTTAATAAGAAAAAAGCTTGACTCTTCAGGTGAAAAGCGTAATATACGCCACCTCGAGTTAGCAACCTAACTCACTGCTCTTTAACAATTTATCAGACAATCTGTGTGGGCACTCCACAAGACGATATCCAGAACCTTCGGGTTCAAAAAAATATCAAGTCTTGAAGAGTGACCAAGCAGTAATTCATTTAGTTGAATTATTACGAAAGTTAATTTTCGAGCATCGCTTCACGAGTTGAAGCAAATCAAGCTTTTAATTGAAGAGTTTGATCATGGCTCAGATTGAACGCTGGCGGCAGGCCTAACACATGCAAGTCGAGCGGTAGCACAGGAGAGCTTGCTCTCTGGGTGACGAGCGGCGGACGGGTGAGTAATGTCTGGGAAACTGCCTGATGGAGGGGGATAACTACTGGAAACGGTAGCTAATACCGCATAACGTCTTCGGACCAAAGTGGGGGACCTTCGGGCCTCATGCCATCAGATGTGCCCAGATGGGATTAGCTAGTAGGTGGGGTAATGGCTCACCTAGGCGACGATCCCTAGCTGGTCTGAGAGGATGACCAGCCACACTGGAACTGAGACACGGTCCAGACTCCTACGGGAGGCAGCAGTGGGGAATATTGCACAATGGGCGCAAGCCTGATGCAGCCATGCCGCGTGTGTGAAGAAGGCCTTCGGGTTGTAAAGCACTTTCAGCGAGGAGGAAGGGTAGTGTGTTAATAGCACATTGCATTGACGTTACTCGCAGAAGAAGCACCGGCTAACTCCGTGCCAGCAGCCGCGGTAATACGGAGGGTGCAAGCGTTAATCGGAATTACTGGGCGTAAAGCGCACGCAGGCGGTTTGTTAAGTCAGATGTGAAATCCCCGCGCTTAACGTGGGAACTGCATTTGAAACTGGCAAGCTAGAGTCTTGTAGAGGGGGGTAGAATTCCAGGTGTAGCGGTGAAATGCGTAGAGATCTGGAGGAATACCGGTGGCGAAGGCGGCCCCCTGGACAAAGACTGACGCTCAGGTGCGAAAGCGTGGGGAGCAAACAGGATTAGATACCCTGGTAGTCCACGCTGTAAACGATGTCGACTTGGAGGTTGTGCCCTTGAGGCGTGGCTTCCGGAGCTAACGCGTTAAGTCGACCGCCTGGGGAGTACGGCCGCAAGGTTAAAACTCAAATGAATTGACGGGGGCCCGCACAAGCGGTGGAGCATGTGGTTTAATTCGATGCAACGCGAAGAACCTTACCTACTCTTGACATCCAGAGAATTCGCTAGAGATAGCTTAGTGCCTTCGGGAACTCTGAGACAGGTGCTGCATGGCTGTCGTCAGCTCGTGTTGTGAAATGTTGGGTTAAGTCCCGCAACGAGCGCAACCCTTATCCTTTGTTGCCAGCACGTAATGGTGGGAACTCAAAGGAGACTGCCGGTGATAAACCGGAGGAAGGTGGGGATGACGTCAAGTCATCATGGCCCTTACGAGTAGGGCTACACACGTGCTACAATGGCGTATACAAAGAGAAGCGAACTCGCGAGAGCAAGCGGACCTCATAAAGTACGTCGTAGTCCGGATCGGAGTCTGCAACTCGACTCCGTGAAGTCGGAATCGCTAGTAATCGTAGATCAGAATGCTACGGTGAATACGTTCCCGGGCCTTGTACACACCGCCCGTCACACCATGGGAGTGGGTTGCAAAAGAAGTAGGTAGCTTAACCTTCGGGAGGGCGCTTACCACTTTGTGATTCATGACTGGGGTGAAGTCGTAACAAGGTAACCGTAGGGGAACCTGCGGTTGGATCACCTCCTTACCTAATGATATTGATTCGCGTGAAGTGCTCACACAGATTGTCTGAT